>JAKSLF010000021.1 GCA_024401355.1 Bacteroidales bacterium
AGAGCATCATCATGATGCTGAGAAGCATACCTTTAAAACAGAATCGAATAAGTAATTTTTTCATATGGTTTATTATTAATAATTAATTTACTGAAAACAAGAAAAGCCTTCCGAAGATGTTTCTCGCATCCTCAGAAGGCTATGATTATTTGATATACAAACACTCAGCAGAGCAAAATTACCCCCCCATTTAACACATTGTATATCAACTTGTTATGCATTTAATTAATGATTTATGTGTATTCAATAATTGTGAACATGCACAAAATAACTTTGCAAATATATCAAATTAGTTTTTTTTGTGCAAATCGGTGACTCGTGGTACAAAAAAAGCCCCGCTCCATCACTGAAGCAGGGCTTTATTATTTCAGTCTCTGACGATTACTGCAAAGCATTGTACTTGTCAGCAAACTCCTGTGACTTAGTGTAGTCCTGGAGCTGATAGTAAAGACCCTTGAGTCTGTTATACATCTCGCTCTTGTATGCCTTGTTGTCAGTGTTCTCAGCTGCCTTCTCAAACTGCTCGATAGCCTTCTTGTAGAGAGCCTTTCCTGAAGCCTCTTCCTCGTCAGCAAGCTTCTTGTTCTTCCAGTCCTTCTGAGCTGCCTCCATATACTTCGCACCATTCTCGAAGTAGAAGTAGCCAAGACGGTAGTACGACTCGAAGTGCTTTGGGTTCATGCTGATAGCCTTCTTGTAGTCTGCCTCTACAGCTTCCTTGTTGATTGTCTCATCGAGGAAGCCACGGATGTAGTAGTAGATAGCGTTGTTTGGATCCTTCTTGATACCCTCGTCAACGTATGACAATGCAGCGCTTGGATCACCCTTTGCGATGTAGTAGTCAATCACGCTGTTCAATACGTTGATGTTCTCAGGATACTTAACAAGACCCTGCTTCAAGTTTGCCTCCATCTTAACCGAGTCCTTGAGGTTCTGGTAGCAACGGTGTGTCATGAGGCATGACTGTGCACCCTCATAGCCGAGCTCCATACACTTAGTGAAGAGCTTAGCTGCGTCTGCATAGTTCTGACCATTCAAAGCCGATGCAGCACCATAGAAGTATGCCAATGAGTCGCTCAACTCAGTGTAGCCGTCCTGCTGGCTGTTTGCCCAGATTACTGCCTCAAATGCCTTCTGTGCATTCTGGTACAAGCCATTGTCATACAACTTAGCTGCAGCGTTGAAAGCGTCACGTGCGAAAGGCTGCTTCAACTCACGCTTGATTGTCTTTGCGTTTGTGTTTGTCTTGCCCTTCTTGTCTGGCACTGCGTCAATCTCCATTGCCTTCTCGTAGAACTCACGTGCCTTTACAACACCTGTCGAGTCCTTCAACGACTCAGCAAGCTTTGCGTAGATGTTACCTGCTACATAGTAAACCTTGATCTGGCTCGAAGGCTTATCCTTTGCAGGGTTGATCTTTGCGATAGCGCCGTCGATTTCCTTCTTGGCACCATCAAAATCATTCATATAGTACTTGGTTTCTGCTGATGATGCAGACTGTGCCATAGCAGCTGTGCAGCTCAAACCAAGCGAAACGAATGCCAATGCGATTCTTTTCATTTTCTTGTTCTTTTATTTGTTATTATTCTTTTTTATTTCTTTCGACTTTCGGCTCTCACCAATTGTCCTTGTTTTGTTATTTGCAATTTTCAGGCCAAACTATTCCTGAGGTGTTGTGTTCTCGCTCGAGTCTGCAGCATCTGTGTTCTCTGCACCCTCCTCGTTTATCACTTCACCATCTACCTGCTCGTGCTCTTCCTCGTCGTCATGAGGCACTATTGTACCCGATGCCAATGTGTCATTGCGCTTAGTGAGGTTAATGAGTTTGACGCCCTGGGTCGCACGACCTGTCACTCTGATGTCGCTCGCTACAAGACGTATCGTTATGCCCGAACGAGTTATCAGCATCAAGTCGTCGTTGTCAGTAATCTTGTCGATTGCTATCACCTGACCTGTCTTCTCAGTAATTCTGAAGTTCAACACACCCTTGCCGCCACGGTTTGTCATTCTATAGTCATCAACTATCGAACGCTTACCAAAGCCGTTTGCCGACAATACAAAGATGTTCGACTCTTCACCCGGAGCCAAGCCTATGAAGCCTACTACCCTGTCGTCGTCGCCGTCAAGCTGTACGCCCTTCACACCAGCACCTGTTCGACCGATACATCTTACTGTCTCTTCCTCGAAGCGGTTCGCACGACCCTTCAGTGTCGCAAGCATCAACTGGTTCTTGCCGTCTGTCAATATTGCCTTCAGCAACTCATCGCCATCCTTAACTGTGATTGCTATGATACCATTCTGACGTGGACGTGAATAGTCTGTCAAGAGCGACTTCTTTATCACACCGTTCTGTGTAGCCATGATGATGTAGTGGCTGTCGGTATACTCCTTGTCGTTCAGACCTCTTACGGTGATAAATGCCTTCACCTGATCCTCCTTCTCGATGTTCAGAAGATTCTGGATAGCACGACCCTTCGACTGCTTGTTGCCCTCAGGAATGTCATATACCTTATACCAGAAGCAACGACCCATCTTTGTGAAGAACATCATCGTGTCATGCATCTTCGCAAAGTACATGTGCTCAACGAAGTCCTGGTCACGTGTACCTGTTCCCTTCGAACCCATGCCACCACGGCTCTGAGCCTTGAACTCGCTAAGCAATGTTCTCTTGATGTAGCCGATGTGGCTCACTGTGATGACTACCTCGTCGTCTGCATAGAAGTCTTCTGGGTTGAATTCACCTGCAGAATACTCTATCATCGTACGACGCTCGTCGCCATATTTGTTCTTTATCTCTATGAGCTCTTCCTTGATCTTGCCCATCTGCATCTCCTCGCTCGCAAGGAACTCCTCGAGATACTTGATAAGGTCTTCAAGTTCCTTATACTGTGCTCTCAGCTTGTCCTGTTCCAGACCTGTCAGCTTCTTCAACTGCATGTCGACAACGTATGTTGCCTGCACATCGTCAAAGCCAAAGCGAGCCATCAAGTTCTGCTTCGCAGCCTCTGTGCTTGCCGAACTTCTGATGATGCTGATCACTTCGTCGATGTTGTCCGATGCTATGATCAGAGCCTCCAGCAAGTGAGCCTTCTTCTCAGCCTCTGCCTTGTCAAATTTTGCTCTTCTCACTACCACCTCATGTCTGTGGTCTACGAAGCAGGTGATGATGTCCTTGAGGTTAAGCAATTTCGGACGACCATGCACAAGCGCAATGTTGTTCACACAGAAGCTCGACTGCATCGACGTGTTCTTATACAAGTGGTTCAACACCACCTGTGGCATCGCGTCATGACGCAACTCTATTACTATACGTGTGTTCTTATCACTCTCGTCCTGGATGTTCGAGATGCCTTCTATCTTCTTCTCGTTGACAAGCTGTGCAATGCGGCTCACCATCTCCGAACGGTTTACCATATAAGGTATCTCAGTCACGATAATACAGTCATGACCGTCTATCACCTCAAATTCGCACTTCGACCTGATAACGATTCTGCCCTTGCCTGTCAGGTATGCGTCCTTCACACCCTGATAGCCATAGATTGTACCACCTGTTGGGAAGTCCGGAGCCTTGATGATTGGAATAAGCTCCTCGATGGTAATGTCCTTATTATCTATGTAAGCTGTGATTGCGTCTATCGCATCCACAATGTTATGTGGAGCCATGTTTGTTGCCATGCCGACCGCAATACCCGACGATCCGTTCACCAGAAGGTTTGGAATCCTTGTTGGCAATACTGTTGGTTCATCAAGGGTCTCGTCGAAGTTCTTTGTCATGTCGACTGTCTCCTTGTCGATGTCAACAAGCATGTCCTCAGCGATCTTCTGCATTCTAGCCTCGGTGTATCGCATTGCCGCTGGCTGGTCACCGTCCACAGAACCAAGGTTACCCTGGCCGTCTACCAATGTGTAGCGCATCGACCACTGCTGAGCCATGTGCACCAGTGCACCATACACTGACGAGTCACCATGTGGATGGTACTTACCAAGCACCTCACCTACGATTCTCGCTGATTTCTTGTGAGGCTGGCTGTAAGTGTTGTTGAGCTTGTCCATTCCGAACAATATTCGGCGATGGACTGGCTTGAATCCGTCTCGGGCATCAGGCAATGCTCGCGACACTATCACCGACATCGAATAGTCGATATAGGCCGTCTGCATCTGGTCCTCTATCTTGACGGAAATTATTCTTTCGTCTGCCATTATTTTGATTGTTTATATTCCTTTTTCTTTTTATTTGCCTTTATTTCAATTCCACTCCTCTTATCGGGGGGATGTCGAATTTTACCTCTAAACGCAAATATCGCGCTAAAATAGACATTTTTTTGCTATTTAGCAAATTTTCATACATTAAATGGAACGCCCGAACCCTTTTTTCTTCTCCGCATCCAACTATTCACTCTCAACGTCTCTTTCGACACATTTGTTGCATAGCATGTTGAATCTGCAAGGCTGCCCAAATACCGGAGCACAATGCTCTCGCTGACCTACGAATTCCTCGCCACCCATTATCTCGTCCACAAGCGCTCTCAGCCTCTCGGTGAATGCCTTGTCTATCTCGCCATATTCCAGTCCGTAGCTCTCTGTCTTGCCTCCATATTTTGCCAGATAGTCCAGCTTCCCACTGTTTCTCAGCAGGTCAAGCATGTAGATCACTCCCACGTTGTATTTCTTACCTGGTTCCTTGTCATGCAGTATCTTCGCATATATCAATGTCTGCAGTATGGCTTTGTACTTATCCTGTTTCTTTATATCAAACACCGTATCTACCACTTTATCAAGCGTTTCAGCAGCCACTTTCATGTCGCCTACCTTGCCTGTCTTGTAGTCTATGACGCATGTACTACCCTCTTCTTCGTGCAATCTGTCTATTATTCCACCTATCTTTACTTTCATTCCGTCACTTGTCTCTATTTCACCATCTACCATCTTCTCCAGTCCCTTTATCACTACGTCGTGGTCGTTTTCCAGCATCTTCTTCACAAAGTCATATATCACTTCGTATGTCAGTATGTTTCGTCCCTCCAGCTCACTCTTTTTCGTCGGTCTGTAACCTTCTACAGGCACCATTTCTCCCTCCGCGTTCATCCTTATCTTCTTGAACATCTCTATGTCAAACTGCCTCATTATCACGCTTTCTATCTTCCCTCCGTCTTCCAACATCGCTTTTCTTGCCGCCTCGTCGACAACTCCGTTTTTCACTTCTCCATAGAGTGTTTCCATCGCTCCGTGGAATATTCTTCCCATCAGTCGCGAGTCAGCCTCTTCTACCACTTCGTCGGCTTCGTCTATCGATAGCACGTTCTGCAGATAGAACAGTATCGGACATTTCAGATAGTTCGATATTGCTGATGGCGAGAGGTATCTCTTGCAGGTGAATCTCTTTTTCAGCTCCTCTTTTATTGCCTCCGTCTTGGTTATCCTTAGTTCGCTCATCTCCTGCTTCGTGTGCTGGTGAACTGCGATTTTCTCAACGTATGGCATCTGGTATTCAAACTTTATCTGATGTATGTATCGGCTCGCTCCCTGTCTGTCCGCATCCGTGTTGGCCGAATAGAGCAGGTCTACCCTTTTCGCCCTGTTGATGAGCCTGAAGAAGTAGTACGAGAAGATGCTGTCCTGATACTCCTGTGTAGGCAGTCCATACGCTTTCCTGATGACGTATGGGAAGAAGGTCATCGATGAGTTCTTTTTAGGGAATACGCCCTCGTTAAGGTCGAGTATGACGAGGTTATCAAAGTCAAGCGCTCGTGTCTCAAGTATACCCATTATCTGAAGACCGTTCAGAGGTTCACCCTTGAAGTCCACCGTCTGTCCCTGCATCATGCAGCCAAGCATCGACATCACCATCCTTGGGTCGCTCACGGCCACCTGTCCATCGCCACCCTCTACATATTTCTCTATAAGTCCGTCAAATCGTCTCGCTGTCTTTATTGCCTTCCCTATGCTCTCCTGTGTTATTGCCGAGTCGGCGTCTTCGCTCGCAACTATCTCTGTTTCTGCTATCTTCCGCTTCTCAGTTGTCAGTATCTCTTCAAATATCTCTGCTACATATTTTGCCACTTCACGTGCTTCCACTTGCTTGAATATCTTCTCTTCGATTCCACCATATTCCCGTGCCATCTCTTCGGTCACGTAGATTATGTTTTCCCTTATCATCCTTGCCGCCAATGTCTCCGTCACTTCCACTCCCTTGCTGTCCTTGCCTCCTGTTGACTTCTCATTGCACAACCCAACGATATATGGATGTTGCAGTATCTGTATCACTTGCTTATGATAGAATGCTGTCTCGCCATTCATCTTCCTCGCTCCGCTATGCAGTCTCACCAGCAGGTCCATAAGTCCGTATGCCTGTGAGAATTTCATCGGATAACCCATCGTGACGTTCACTTTCAAGCCACCCTCTCTTCCGCTCATCTCCTCTTCCGATGGTAGTGCCGAGATTGTCGATATCAGCATGTTTTCGTCTGTCAGCACTATGGCTGTCTTGGTGTTTTCTATGTCTACTTCTCCCTCATGTATTCCGCTTGTCAATGTCTCTTTCAGGAATTGACCGATGTGGGCCATCTGTCCCTGCGGATAGGCATAGCTTTTGATGGTTATCTGCCTCTCATCTTTGTCAGGCTGGGGCAATATATAGTCTTTCGGTGCAGGATATTTACCTCTTAGTGTAAGGTTGCCTCGCTGCGAACAGCAATATTGTCTGATGAATCGACCCGGACCAATTTGGCTCGATGGGTCATCGGCATTGTCGTCTTTGGTGAGGTTCTCCAGCATATTGTCTGTATAGTCCCAGAAGAACATCGTCCTACCCTCTTTTTTCTGCAGGTAGTTGAGTATCAGCTCTTCCGACTTTGTCAACGCATTGAAGCCCACAAAGGCATATTTCGTTTTCGGGTTGTTGTCCAGCTTGTCTATCTGTTCGGCTACTGTCCTATATATCTTGCCCGAATATGCCATTCCCTCACGGCTCAGCCTCTCGTTGAACCGCTCATATAGTTCCAGCAGTTTGTCGTATGTCTCGCAATATCTCTCGTGATAGTTCTTCTCCTCTATCTCCACCTGTCCGTTGGCTCCCATCCTCTCTATCCTGATCTTCGAGAATACTACTCCCCAGAATGCCTCTATCACTCTCTTCTGCTCGTCTGTCAGGTGTTCAAGGTTGTCACCAAGTTTCTCATATTCAGCTACGTGTGTCAGCAGTTGCCGTGCGTCAACCACATATTTGTCTATGTCGTCAAAGTCACCCAGGAACATGGCCGACCAGCTGTAGAATCTCTCAAATTCCATCTCTGCCATTCCCGTGTCCGCCATTATCTCCTTATACGCTATGTATAGTTCAAATGCCAGTGCCAGGTTGTCGGCTTTCCTCAACGGCTTCTCCAGCCTCATGGCTTTCTCAGCTATGAGGTCGTCCATTGTCACTATGTTTGGTCCAAAGATGGTCCTCTCACCTATGCTCTCACGCAATGTCTGCCTGAAGAATACACATGCTCTATGGCTTGGGAAGACTACGTTCAAGTCTTTCCAATCTTTGCTGTCAACATGCTCCAGCAGATAATCTGCTACCGATTTCAAAAATCCCCTTACCATCTCTGTTCCTTTTTTTGTGTTATTTTATAGCTTTATATAAAAAAACCAAAAGCCTTAAAACTAAACGACTTATAGTTCCAAGGCTCTTGAGTTTTATAAATCTTCTTTTATCTCAGTCTGTTCAAGCTCTGTATCAATGCTTCGTCATCACTGATGCCTCTGTATGCAAGATAGTCAAGCACTGCAGCCAATACCGGAAGCAGCATTGTGTAGTTGAACACCCACTCCACTTCTATGTCCGACGCCAACTGCATCTGCAAATAGAGCATTATCGCTGCCAAACCAAGCTGTATTCCGACGTTGATGCCACATACTCGCATCTGCAATGGTCTGTTCTTGTATAGGAATATTGTTATCAGGTTCAATACTGTTGTCAATACCACCAGCGAGGCCAATGGCACAAGGTAATATACCACTGTTGGCTGATCTGCATTTGTGATGTCTCTCAAAGCATAGAAGACCATCTCAAACAATCCCTTCTCACCCGAAAAGTTTCCAAGACTCTGAAACATCAATGATCCTGTCAGAATCATTGCTACCAGTATGAATAATGTCTGCTTTCTCTGTATCATTTTTTCCCGTCTTTATCTGCTAAGGGTTATCAATGTCACTCCGTCACCGTTCTGAAGCTTTACTTCGCCGTTCTCTACTGACCAGTTTTCCACTTTGTCAAGTGCTGCCGATATCTCTTCTTCTATTTCCATCGACTTAGGGTCACACTCGGCTGTTGTCTTGCTTACGTTGGTGATCTTCATTGTGTAGTCGCCAAGTTCAAGCTGACCGCTGATGCTGTTGCAGCCTACATTGCCACCTACTACATTGTTCTCAAGGTCAAATGTCATTGTTGTTGCCGATTCTGTACCTGTTGTCGACTTCTCGCCTACTGACATTATCGACCATTCACCCTCTATGCTCCATTCACCGCTCTCCAGTGCTTTCACATATTTCATCTTTATCAGAGCCTTGCCGTTTTCGTCTGTCAACACTACAACAGTCTCCTCACCGACTGTCACCACTTCAAATGCCTTGACCTGTCCGAGCACCTGCTGAAGAGTCTCTTCCTGCTCCATATTTGGACACATCATCCTTGTCGAACCTACCAACGCAAGCGACAATGCATCTTTCTTCACATCGTCAAGTGTTATGTCACCATTGAATATGTTACAGCTCACCTTGCTCGAGAATCTCTTCGATGCTACATCGATTGTCATCTCGGCCATCTCGTCACTTCCGCTGATGGCTTCGCCATTCATTTCCATGATTGCCCACTGGCCGTTAAGCTGTTCCACTTCTGGCGCTTTTGTCTGGCAGGCTGCAAGCATCATGGCTGCCATTCCTGCTAATAATGTTTTCTTGTTCATTATTCTTTATTATTTATGTAATGGATCTTTTTATTATCCTATTAGCAATTTCTTCCACTCTCTTCTACCATCGCTTTTGCCTTCTGATGCATCAATGGATATTTCTCCACTGCTTCGTCTATGCAGAATGGCATTCTGTATCTCCAGTAGTTGTTGGCGTTCGATGGCTCGTTGATGCGTTCCTCTCTTGGCAGCAAGTGCGGCATGTGGTCCACGGTTCCTGCATAGTCCTGTATAGGATTGATACACAACATCGAAGGCGACTTCATGTGCATCTCTATTATTGCCTTTACTATGTCGCCGCTTGCTGCAACTGGTGCCTTGCCTTCCATCTTCAGCACGTTGTTGTAGTACCACTGTGTCTCATCCTTGTTCTCTTCCCACCAGCCTCTGATGCTCGAGATGTCATGTGACGATGTAGCACATACTGACATGTAGTCGTAGTTCGCACAGTTGCCATATCTCTCCCAGTTCAGCTTTGGCATTCTCTGAAGTTCCAATGCGAGTATCTGCAGTCTCTTCATCACCATCGGTACCGATGCAGGTATCATGCCAAGGTCTTCACCACATACAAGCATCTTGCACTTTTTCAGCATTCCATTAAGGTTCTTTATAGCCTTCTCCTTCCAGAATTCATTGTGTCTGTTGAAGAAGAAGTCGTCATGCAATGCTCTCAACATGTTCTTCTCATCATCGTTCAGCATGTTGAATCGTGCTGTCTCCGTAAGCATTATCCTTGGATGATACTCATTAGGCTTGAGGTTCACAAACAACACTTCATGGATGATGTTTGCAAGTCCCTGGCGTATTCTGTCTCGCGACATAACTTTCGCTACGTTCGCTTCAATCCATTCATCGCCTGCTTTCGGGTCTACATACTTGTCCTTCAGTCTTCTCAGTCCACCCTTGTCTTCAAACATCTCCTTGTCCATCGCTTCAGCATACTCACCAAGCTGCGAGTAGATGAAGTCACGGCTCACCATCGGATGTGTGAACTCCGACAACTCTCTCGCAAAGCCTTTCTCATTGAGCTCTTTTGCTGTATATGGCATCGCTGGAACAAAGATTCCCATCAAGCCACTCTTGAATGGCTTTGGTATCGACCATATTCTGAAGAATCCCAATATGTGGTCTATTCTGAAGACGTCAAAGAACTGCTGCATTCTTCCCAGTCTTCTACCCCACCATTCATAGTCATTCTCGCCCATCTTGTCCCAGTTATACACTGGGAATCCCCAGTTCTGGCCATCACGCGAGAAGAAGTCTGGTGGAGCTCCAGCCTGCAGCGAGAAGTCAAACAACTCAGGTTCTACCCATGCCTCAACCGAGTTAGGATTGATGCCGATTGGCAAGTCACCTTTGATTGCAACTCCCTTGTTGTGGCTATATTCTATCGCTTCAGTCAACTGCTTTTCCAGATGATACTGAAGGAATACTCTATACATTACGTCTGCATACTCTGCCGAACCCTTCTTGAACATTCCGTCAACAAGCGCTTTCGTGTGCTTCTGACCTCTGCCCCACATCCTGAAGTTCGGTGTATGATATTCGTCTCGCAAATATGCAAATGCAGCATAATCCTTTATCCACCACGCATTTGCATTCAGATACTCCACGAAACCAGCCTCTTTCGTTATCACATCAAAAATCACGCACAGCAATCTCTTCAAGCTCTCTTTCTTCCACTCTCGTGTCCTGTCATAGTCCACAATAACAAGGTCGTTAAGATAGAGTCCAGTCTCTCTGTCGATGCTGTTCATCCTCTTGCCGTAATATGCGTATGTCCGGTCTACACTGATGTAGTTAGGATGCAACGCCATCACTGATATTGCATTGTATGGATAGCTGTCCTTGAACGAGAAGTTGGCTGTCGTATCGTTTATTGGAAGCAGCTGTATCACTTTCATACCTGCCTCGACGCACCAGTCTGCCATGTCGGCTATGTCGCTGAATTCACCGCAACCTCTGCTCTTCTTCGTCCTCAACGAGAATACAGGGACCGCTACACCTGCAGCCTTCCATGGTGTCTTGTAGTAGAATCCGTCGTATGTCACAAGCATCGCCTGTGTGAACTGACCAAGGTTTATGATGTGGTTCTCTCCCTCCTCATAATATTTGAATTTGTTCTCCTTGGTGTCCCAGATGCCAAATTTGAATTCTATCTCTTTCAGCAGAAGATCGTTCTTTATCTCCACATGCCATGTGTAGTCGTCATAGCGCTCCATCACAAACGCTCTGTCCTGATCCCACGAGATGAACTGCTTGCTGACTACGCAGAATGCTTCGTCTTTGCCTACTCTTGGGTCTGTCAAACGTATCGCTACATGATTCAGTTTTGGGTCAGGAGCTACTGTCAGGTTTGCTCCTTTGTTGAACACCGCATCTGCAAATGCTCTCGACTTCAATGCGTCGGCAGCAAGTTCTGGCGATCTCCACGTGTCCATCACCAGCATGTCGTCGTTCTTGGCTACATGTCTGAATCTCTTCTCCACGATGTCGCCATCTCTGCGTATCACGACATATCTGTACCACATCTCTTTGCCTGTGGTGTCTGTGTATGAGTGCAGACCGCCAACGTCGTTCATGTCTACTCTCTTGACGTCGCCCTCTTCACTATATTTATATTCTATCGACAGGCTTTCACCTTCCGATGTGTTATAATGCATTCTGAATATCCTTGCCATAATATGCTCTGATATTTGTCCTTTTTCTTTATTATCTGTTTTTCCGCAAAAACTACTTTTCAGTAACTATCTTCTTCAAGGCTTCCCTGTTCTTCGCATTGCAGATGTTCTTTGCATCTGCCGTATATACAAAGTCAAACTCTTTCTTGAAGTATTCGGTCACCTTGCCTCTGACGACTTTCATTGTCGAGTTCAACAGGTGGTTCGCTTCCGTGAAGTTCTCAGGCAGTATCACTACTGCTGCTGGCAACCAGCGCTCTGGGAACATTCCTTCCATCTTTCCACCCTTCCTATATTCGTTCAATGCCTGGTCTATCAGTTTCAATATGTAGTTCTGACCATCTTCTGTGTTGATGTCTTTTCCTGCCGACTGCAATGCCAGTTTCACCTGCTGCACGTTCGGAACAATCATTCCCGATGTATATGCCGACTGGTTGTTATACAATATGCAATGTTCGATTATTGGCGAGCAGTCTACTATCGACTCTTCAATGCCTTCCGGACTGTATTTCTCACCGTCATTGCCTATCAGCAGACTCTTGAATCGACCCAATACTACAAGGAATCCATCCTTGTCTATCAATCCCATGTCTCCCGTGTGAAGCCATCCGTCAACAAGTGCCTCAGCTGTCGCTTCCGGATTGTTCCAGTAACCAGCCATCACGTTGTCACCCTTTATCACTATCTCACCTTTCTCACCATTTGGCAATTCCTTACCATCAGCATCACATATCTTTAGTTCAAGGAAGTCAACTATCTTGCCCGACGTACCAAATTTATGCATGTCAAGCGAGTTTGTCGAGATCACTGGTGCAGCTTCCGACAATCCATATCCCTGCATGATAGGAATACCTATCGCAGCAAAGAATCTCTGCAGCTCCACGTCAAGCAACGCTCCACCACCGATGAAGTATTTCAGGTTGCCACCCAATCCTTCTCTCACCTTTGCATACATCAGCTTGTCTCCAAGCGATACCACTGGCTTCAACAATGCTCTCCAACCCTTGCCTCTCGAGAATCCGTCTGCATTATATGTATATGACGCCTTGAGGAAGAAGCTGAACAATTTCTCAGCCATCTTGCCTTTCTGCCTGATGCCGTTCTCGATGTTCTTCCTGAATGTCTTCGACAATGCAGGCACACTCATCATCAAGTCTGGCTTTATCTCCTTTATATTCTTAGGTATGTTCTTCAGGGTCTCTATTGGTGTTCTGCCCTGCTCCTGTGTAGCAATGCTCGCACCATAATATATAAAGCAGTAGATGTTTGCTGTATGAGCAAACGAGTGGTCCCATGGCAATATCGTCAACGATCTGCTCGATGGCAATATCATCACTCGCGAACAACTCTGCAATGCATTGGCTGCATAGTTTCTCAATGTCAGCATGATTCCCTTCGGAGCTGCTGTAGTTCCCGATGTATAAGATATATTTGCAAGGTCATCTGGCTCTACATTGCCACATGCATCAGTAAATATCTCATGCGATTCGTCATCCTGCAGATACTCGTTGCCGTCCTCCAGCATTTTGCTAAACGACATCGCAACTTTCTTCCAGCTCTTTCCACTGGCGTTTGCAGCCGCAAGCTCTTCATCGCTCTTGTCAAAATATACTATGCTCGCAAGGCTATCAATTTCATCCAATATCGCCTCGGCTTTCGATGCCTGAATCCCCGATACGATTATCATCTTCGCTCCCGAATGAGCCACTCTGAACGCCACTTCATTCGAGTCCAGCTTTACAGACAACGGCACATTCACCACGCCCACATAAAACATTCCCAGCTCTGCCACAAGCCAATCTTTTCTTCCCTCGGCCAACAATGCCACTCTGTCTCCCTTTCGCAATCCGTTCTTCAACAGAGCCGCACCAAATTTCTGCGCCTCAGCCTTTATCTCTCCGTATGTTGTTGGCAAATATTCTGCTCCCTTTACGCCTACCGGCTTCTCCCATATCAATGGATTGTTCTTGTATAGTTTTACACTACGCTCAAACAGCTTTATCACCGAGTCTATCTGGCTATATTCTGCACTTCTGTTCATATATTTATTTTTCTGGCTTTCTGATTAATCTATTAAAAGATACGTCTTTTCGCGAATCTTGTTTCAATAGCTATGCAAATATAGTAAAATTCAATTTCTTTTTGTCGACTGACGTCTTTTTTCAATGCTATCAGCCACTTTTTACCGTCTTTTATCCGACAGCCATTCCTAGTTCCAGTTTTACGAAAAACACGTAATTTCGGTTAACATTTTATCTCTACCTTTGCTATTCACAATCATTATTTATAATTTTGCATCAAAACGATTACAATTTTATAATATCATGTTCAAGGTAAACGAATATTTCAATGGCGACGTTGTCTCTATGGCACTCAATGGAGCCGAAGGCAAAGCTACTGTAGGCATCATGGCTGCAGGTGAATACGAATTCGGCACTTCTACTGTCGAAATCATGACTGTCATCTCTGGCGCTCTCACTATCCAGCAGCCTGGCGAGTCTGAATGGAAGACTTACAAGAAGTTCGAGTCTTTCGTTGTTGCTAAAGATGTCAAGTATAAGGTTAAGTGTACTGAAGACACTCCTTATCTCTGCCTCTACAAGTAATCTCTCCCTTCAATTTCTCATAGCCACTTTCGGTTTATAACCCTAAGTGGCTTTTTTCTTTCTATTCAACAATTCTTTCCTCCGACAACTTTTCCATAGGGATACCATACCTATACCGTAACCTTACCATACCTTTGCCATTTTTCACTTTGTAAGCACTTTCAGCATTTCGCTTACACTCTTTCCCCAGCTCTCTTGCCGTCCGATTAGTCCTCTTCCAAAAGCTGGTAATACAGCATCTCTATCGCCTGAGTCGTCGCTTCTTCTATGTTTTCACCTCGGTCCGTACCTAGATGCAGACATTTGCTCTCTACACCACGTGGTGTACATATCGCTACCCAAACTGTTCCTACTGGCTTCTCTATTGTTCCACCACCCGGACCAGCAATTCCCGATGTAGCTATCGCACAGTCTGTTCCAACTCTGCGTTTTATTCCCTGAGCCATCTGCCTAACTACTGGCTCGCTGACTGCACCATATTTCTCGATGTCTGTCTCCAACACGCCAAGCATCTCAGCTTTCATCTCATTGCTGTAGCTCACTACTCCACCCATGTAGTATACCGAACTTCCTGCTATCGACGTTATCTTGTGAGCCACGTTGCCACCTGTGCAACTCTCTGCAGTCGCTAGCGTAAGCCTCTTGCCCACAAGCAACTGACCAAGCTGTTCCTCTATTTTGACAACTCTCTCTGTCTTTTGTATATCTGCCATTTTTTCTCTATTTTTCTAATCTAACTACCGAATATACGCCCTTGATTGCCTTCACTTTCTTGATGAGTCCCGACAGCAGTTCTGTGTTCGACACCATTACTGTCACGTCTCCCTCAAAGCCGCCTTCTGTAGTGTTCACTGTTATGTTTCTTACTTTAACACCCGAGTCTTTCGTCAGCACCTGCGATATGTTTGTCAATATTCCCAGGTCATCATTACCCGTAACTCGCAATGTCACCGGCATCAGGTTTCCTCCAGTTCCATTCCATTTCGCATCCAATATTCTGTAACCAAAGCGTCTCATCATCTCGGCTTCGTTCGGACACCCTTTTCTGTGTATCTTCACTCCACCTGTTGCCGACACAAATGCAAATACCGGATCACCAAATATCGGGTTGCAGCATTTCGACAATGTGAATCCTATGTTTGTCAGCGACTTGTCCAACATCAAGACTCCACCATTACCCATCTCCTCAGGCTCGTCTTCCCTCTGCTTGTATTCCGAGGTCGACACTTTTACTGGTGGGTCAAGCTGCTCTTTCTTTTCGTCTTCTTCGGTCAGCTTGTCCTTGATGTCCTGG
Source organism: Bacteroidales bacterium (assembly GCA_024401355.1). GTDB lineage: Bacteria > Bacteroidota > Bacteroidia > Bacteroidales > Marinilabiliaceae > W3P20-009. Next base: position 15,536 of record JAKSLF010000021.1, read on the forward strand.
GCACTTATCTTGTCATTTCCTATGTCACACAGGAAACTCTGCATATCCTTGTAGCCAAAGGCTTTAATAAGCAGATGAAGCAATGTGTCATTCAACTCCATCTTCCAGTTCTTCAGCCTTCTTTCCAACATCTCACGACCAATCTCCGACTGCTTGTACTTCTGCTCGTTCAGCAGTTTCCTAAGCTTCGCCTTGGTCCTCGATGTCGCCGCTATCTGCAGCCAGTCCTGCTTTGGCTCCTGATGGTTGCTTGTCAATATCTCAACCTGGTCGCCATTCTGCAACACATATTTTATTGGTACGTTTCTGTCATTTACTATCGCACCTACACATTTACTGCCTACGTTCGAATGTATGTCAAACGCAAAGTCAAGCACTGTCGCTCCCTTCGCCAGTCGCCTCAAGTCTCCCTTTGGCGTAAAGACAAACACCTCCTTGTCATACAGGTTAAGCTTAAAGTCATCAATAAAGTCAACGCCTGTAAGTTCTGGATTTTCAAGCACCTCACGAATATTCGCAAGCCACTTCTCCATCGTATCCTCTGTCTTGATGCCTTTATATTTCCAGTGGGCACAGAAACCTTTCTCTGCCACTTCATCCATGCGCTTTGTCCTTATCTGGACTTCCACCCATCTCTTGTCCGGACCCAGTACGGTGATATGCAGACTCTCATATCCATTACCTTTCGGTATCGATATCCAGTCTTTCAGTCTCACCGGATTCGGCTGGTACATATCTGTCACTATCGAATATACTCTCCAGCATTCCGCTTTCTCGTTCTTCAGGTCGCAGTCTATTATTATACGTATCGCAAAGAGGTCATATATGCTCTCAATGTTTGCATGGCTCTTCTGCAACTTGTTGTATATCGAACTGATTGTCTTCGTCCTGCCCTTCATCTCGTAGGTCAGACCTGTCTCGTCAAGCACTTTCCTCAACGGACTCAGGAACGATTCTATATAGGCGTCACGACTCTTTTTCGTCTCGTTAAGCTGCCTTGCAATATCCAGATAGACTTCCCTATTCGTGAATTTCATCGACAGGTCTTCCATCTCGCTCTTCATACCATACAGACCCATTCTATGAGCCATCGGAGCATATAGATATCCAACTTCCGAACCTATCATCTTCTGGTCTATTTCTGGGAATAGCTTCAGATGTCTCATGAGGTTCAACCTGTCCGACAATATCACAAGTATCACTCTTACGTCCTGCGCAAAGGTGAACAACAGTTTTCTGAAGTTTTCGTTGTCTACAGCTCCATGCTTCTGGTATAGCTCACACACTTTGGTCAGTCCTTCACATATATTCGCTATCTGCTCACCAAAGGCGTCCTTGACTATGTTGATCTCCAGACCCGATGCCTGGACTGTCTCATACAATACAGCACATATCGCCGCCACTCTGCCAAGACCAATCTCGTCTACTACTATCTGAGTTATCTCAAACGAGTGCCTTAGACTCGAGAACTCTTGAGCCTTATATCGTGTTAAATCTACTCTCTCCGAAGCCTTGAGAAATATCTCTCTTATCTTTCTGATGTCATCAGGTTCCCTCAATTCGGCGGTCGATGCGAGCAGATTCTTGTAGGCAGTTTTTATCTTCTGCCTCTCCTCTTCTGTTATGGTTGTCTGCGCTGTCATTTCCTGTACCTGTTTGTTATATCTACAAAGATAATAATTTGAAATCTATCTCCAAATTATTCCTTATATTTTATTCCTATATTGCACCTTCAATTACATTCTGATATCATATTACACTTCCTAGTGTAAACAACAACGACACTATCAATGTGCCTACTGATACCACTTTCAATTGGTCGTCCAATTTTGTCTCATTCTCTTTTTTAGTCACATACATCAGATGCGGAACGAATTTCACCAACGACAGCAGATAAAGCATCTGCCACATCTTTCCCCACATCATTACGTATATCGCTATCGCAACAAATGCACCAACTATGACCGTCACCTGATATTTCCTTCCCCAATCCAAACCCATCTTCACTATTATCGTATTCTTGCCACTTCGCTTGTCACTCTCATAGTCCCTCATGTTGTTCATGTTCAACACTCCAACCGATAACAGTCCAATTCCTGCCGCCGGCAACAACACTTCCCACTCCGGACTACCATTATATAGTACAAAACTACCCATCACTCCTACAATACCAAAGAATATGAATACCGACAGGTCGCCAAGTCCTCTATAACCATACGGTCTCTTTCCTACTGTATAGCATATCGCTGCCACTATCGACATTATTCCGACACCTAGCATCAGCCAGAATCCTGCAGCTTCAAGTCTTGGCAATGCCACATAAAGCAGTATCAGACCACTTACAAGCGACAATACTGAAAACACATATATAGCGCTCTTCATCTGCTCTTTGCTTATCTTGCCACTCTGAACGGCTCGTGCCGGACCAACTCGTCCCGCCATGTCAGCACCACTCACTGCATCTCCATAATCATTGCTTATGTTCGACAATATCTGAAGAAACAATGTCGTCAACAATGCACAACCAAATATCAACCAGTCAAACACCCCATACTGGTATGCTATCGCCGAACCCATTATTATCAACGAAAACGACAAAGGCAAGGTCCTCAGTCTGAAGGCTTCTATCCATGCTCCTACTCTACTGCTGCTCATTTTTTTCTCTTTTCAGTTATCTCATTTTGCCATTACCTTGAACGAACCATAGCCCTCTTTAGTCTTCACTCTTACTATTACGCATCCTCCATATCTGCTCATGTCCATCACTACGCTCTCTCTGTTTCCACTCTCTTCCGAAGCTATCTTCCTGCCCATAATGTCGAAGATGTCTATCTTTTCCAAGTCCATGGCTTTTATTTCATAGTCGCTCTCCGATCTCTTTATCATCTTTATGTCACGACCTGCCGTCAATTCTCTGATGGCACTCTGTTTTACTTCCACATACTTCAAACCTATCATGATGTCCTGACTTTTCTCCAAGCCCATGTATGTCGCTTTCTTCCATTCTCCACCTACCTGGAATCTGCCCCATTCACCATCTGCATGATACAAGGCAATTGTGTCTGTCATATATGAACTGTCAAATATGATTCCAGCATATACATCACTGCTTACATTGATTTTGTCTGTCAGTTCCACGTATGTCTGCGACTCTCGTGCCATCGTGTTCGCCACTTTTGTTCTTGACAACAATTCACCTGGCTCACCATCTTTGCATTCCCAGATGGCTATGTCAAACGTGTTGCCTTTCGTGCCTATCACTTTCGGCATTATCATCATTCCCTGTATGACTTTTGTCGAACTTCCACCTATCGCTATTCTCTGAGCCAAGGCTGTCGTTCCACAATTATTGTAACCAGCCACATATCCTTTTTTGTCTGCCGGTCTGTCGCATTTCATGTCTGCTTCATTGTCAAGGCTGTATACGACTCCATATTTTTCGTCTGACAACCATGCTCCATCCATCTTTTTGATGTTTTCATTGTCCGGTGACAAGTACACTTTCATCTCATCCCAACTTTTCGAAAGCATCGCATAATAGTCATTCACCGGTCTGGTACACGTTGCCGAACCTCCCGACAATGTTCCTATCACTTTGTTTTCCAGATTGAACAATGCACTTCCCGACGAACCACCTTCTGTAGCTCCAGCCTCCCATCTCTCTATCAGCCAATGGCTCGCTTTGTCAAACGATTCACCACTATTTGTCTTGTCCATGTCGTATGTCGCTCCGGGGGTTGCCGATTTCGCTTTCGATATCTTTTTAACGTCTGCATTCGGATGATGTATGCAATAAACTTCTCCCGACACTGTGTTTGAAGTGACATCCCAACCGGCCCAATATGGCATGTGCTTCGACGATGGCGCTTTTTTCAATTTCAGCAGCATCATGTCTCGCGTTTCCAGTCTGATCAGCACTTTTTCTATCTCTAATGTCGCTGTCATCGATGTCGTTGGTGACAAATTCTGGCATACCGGCGACTCAAAATTAAACAAGGCAGTTCCACCAACAAAGCTTCCGTCAAGCACGTGAGCTGCTGTCAATATATATGGTGCACCATCTTGTCGTGTGTTGTTCATCAATGTGCCTGTTCCGTATGAGTTACCATTGCTGCCTTTTACTATAAGTCTGCACACCGACTGTTTCGTCATCTCACTTATATCATCACATGTGACGTTCACTTCACAATTTCCAGATGATCCATAGCCTGATTTCAAACTCCTACCATGTGACTGCTGGTGCTCAGGCAACGACCTGAATCCTACGCTCACCATATCTATCTTGAAGTCGGCTTTGGCAATGTCTCGTCCTCTGACTTCTACTATTATGGAGTCTCCAGCCATCGGGAATGTCGATATTCTTCCGTCCGATGTCATGTCTTCCGAGGTATACATCTGATACTGCTCTCCGTCCGGCGAAGTTACTGTTATATGGTCGTCTTCCCCCATCTTCAAGCCCTTGATGTCTACCGACATGTTCAGTGCCCAGTCCGCTCTCAATCCTAGCATCCATCGGTATGTTCCATCACTTTTAACCTCCAGAACACCCGAATTGTCTATACAAAAGTCACTCTTATTGCTATTCGCAAATAATATATCTCTCCCTTTGCTTTCTGCATACACATAGCGAGCACTCTCAGTCGTTACCCAGTCGATTTCTTCAACTGACGTCTGAGCCGTCACATCACTTGCTACTAGCATCAATGCGGCTATTGCTATATGTACTTTCTCAGTCATTCTACTCTACTCTTTCGCCTTATTTCTTATACTCTTCCGACGACATGAATTTCTTCATCTCTTGCTTCATCTCCCTATGAAGTATCAGCAATCCTATAAGGTTCGGCATCGACATTAATACTATGCCTATCGAGGCAACACTCCACACTATCGCGGTGTCTGTAAACGATCCGATAAAGAAGATTATCACGTACACCATCCTGAATGGCACTACCGATTTCGGACCCCAAATAAATACCGATGCTCTGTCACCATAATAGCTCCATGCTATTGTTGTAGAAAACGCAAACAACATCAACGACAATGCAACGATATACTGTCCAAAATCACCAAACCAGCTAGATGAGAATGCCTTTATAGTCAAAGGTGCACTGTGCAATAGCGATTTTCCATACACCTCTATTTCATCACCCTTTTCTGTCTTTAGTGTTGGCACTCCTTCCGACACTTTAATCACTCCATCGTATGGCATTCCGACACTCATCACTTTCATCTCTTCTGCTACCGAATGTGCATGTATCACCATCACTGCCGAGTCTGCTATCTGACCATTCTTGACCATCAGCATTCCGTCAAAATATTTGCTGGCGTCGGCCATCGCTCCCCTTATCTCGTCTGGTGTCTCGCTTATGCTGTTCAAAACTAGCATATCCGCCTGCTGAAATTTGTTCTCATATTTCTCATGCCACACTCCCGATGCTATTATCATCGTACCTGTTAGCATACAGATGATTACTGTATCAATAAATGGTTCAAGCAATGCAACAAGTCCTTCTGCCGCTGGCTCTTCACACCTCGCTGCTGCATGAGCTATAGGTGCCGAACCCTGACCTGCCTCGTTCGAAAACAAGCCTCGGTTAACGCCTCGTGACAAAGCAAATGCCGCACTCGCTCCAACAAAGCCACCTACTGCCGACGGACCTGTCCATATCTCCGAGAATATTGATATTATTCCTGGTATAATGTTGTCGTAATGATATATCACTACAACCAATGCTCCTACAAAGTATGCTATTCCCATTATTGGCACAAGCTTCTCGGTCACTTTCACTATTCGCTTGATTCCACCCAATATCACAAGTGCCAATATCAATGCAAGTATTCCGCCAACTACCATCTGCGATATTCCAAATGTATTGAACATCGCTGATGATATGCTATTTACCTGAGGCAAACATCCTGTTCCAAATGCACCTACCAATGTGCATACCGCAAACAACATGGCTATCCACTGCCCTGTCTTTATCACTTTGCCGTTCGACAATTTGATGTTTAGCCTCTCTCGCATGTAGAACATTGGACCACCTGCCATTGTTCCGTCTGGCAACTTCACTCTATATTTATGCGACAAGGTTACTTCCACAAATTTTGTGGCCATACCTATCAATGCAGTTACCATCATCCAGAACAATGCTGCCGGACCACCAAGATGTATCGCCAATGCCACACCTGCTATGTTTCCCGTTCCTACTGTTCCCGACAATGCCGTAGCAAGTGCTTGAAAATGTGATGCATCACCTTCCGTGCCGTCTTTGTCATGCTTGCCCATGACTATTCTAACGGCTTTCTTGAAGAATCTTATCTGGGGAAATCCCAAATAAATAGTAAAAAACAAACCTGTTCCCAGCAATGTCGCAACAAATACTGGATGACCACTCAAATATGCATCTAACTCAACTATTATCTTTATTATTGTTTCCATCGATCGTGTTTAGCTCGCATTTTTCCTTTTTGTTTCCTATCTCTATTTAGTATGTTCCTTGTTCCATGCACGCCACAGGCACCATAGTCCAATTAATACAAATGGGATACTCAACAACTGTCCCATGTTCATCACCATATCCGACTCAAAAGCTTCTTGGTCTGCCTTCACTGTCTCCACTAGCATTCTGAAACCAAACACCAGCACAAGGAATAGTCCGAAAATGACTCCCTCTTTCTTGATGTAGTCTTTCTTCCAATACAGGAACGACAACAACAGGAACACTCCAAGATAGAACACAGCCTCATATATCTGGCTCGGATGACGTGGTATCAAGGCAATGTCCGGATGCAATCTCAAGAATCTGAATGCCCATGGCAAGTCCGGATTACATGGCTGACCTACTATCTCCGAGTTCATCAGGTTGCCCATTCTGATAAAGAAACCCGACAATGCTACTACTATTACGATGTGGTCTAGCACCCACAAGTATGTCTTCTTGCTTACTTTCTTGTGGTAGATGTAAAGCGCTGTCAATATTCCTATCGCTCCACCATGACTGGCCAAACCACCTTCCCATACTTTGAATATCTCCAAAAGATGCTGTGAGTAATACTCCCAACCATAGAAGAACACATGACCCAATCGCGCTCCTACAACGGTTCCTATGATTGTGTAGATAAATATTTTGTCCGCATAGTCTTCCGACAAACCCTGCTTCTTGAACATCTTGGCTATAATCAGGTATCCCAACCAAAAGGCCAATGCAAAAAAGAGGCTGTAATAACGCACACCTAACGGACCCAGATGAAAAAACACCGGATCTACATCCCAGTCTATGTATCCTAGTATCATTGTGAGTAATTTAATACGTAGTTTATATAATCGACAAATTGACGACTGCACCTTTTATATATGGTGCAGCCATCAACTGTCCTTTTTTATTCTCTTTGCTACACCTTTTTTGTGTAGTTTTCTGCTATAATAAGAATTGACTATTCTGTCACTTCCTTACCACAACACTGCTTATATTTCTTGCCAGATCCACATGGACATGGGTCGTTTCGACCTATGCGCTTCTCCACTTTGATTGGAGCTGTAACATGCTGCTGACCTGCGTTCTGCATAGCTTCACGCTGTGCCTGCTGCTGACGTGCCATCTCTGCCATCTGCTGGTGCATTGCCTGCATCTTGGCCATTTCTGCCTGGCGACGCTCTGCCTCCATCTGCATTCTGCGACGTGCGGCTTCCTGTGCTGCAGCAGCCTGCTCTGGGTCCTGTACTGGTATCGAAAGTCTTGACAATGATGTCACTACGTCATTGTTTATCGACGATATCATAGCCTTGAAGAGGTTGAAAGACTCAAACTTGTATATCAACAATGGGTCCTTCTGCTCGTATGTAGCATTCTGTACTGATGTTCTCAGTTCGTCAAGCTGACGCAAATGCTCTCTCCATGCATCGTCTATCGTTACGAGCATTATCACTTTCTCAAATTCACTGATAAGCTCCTTGCCCTTCGACTCGTATGCTTTCTTCAAGTTAGTTGGTATCTGGAATACTCGCTTGCCATCTGTGATTGGCACTACGATATTCTTGTACCTTTCACCCTGCTGCTCAAATACTTGCTGTACTATTGGGTACGCTCTGTCTGCCAATGCCTGACACTTCTTCTGGAACGATTCCCATGCTGCTGTATAGAGCTTTTCTGCGAGTTCGTCTTCCGACTTCTTCATCAACTCTTCGGCTGTGATTGGAGATTCTATTGCAAAGATCTTCAACACGTCAAGTCTGAACGATTCGAAGTCATTCGAACCTTTGTTCTCGCTTATCAATGCGTATGCTGTATCCTGCATCATGTTCATGATGTCGAGTTCCAAGCGCTCACCAAACAAGGCATGCTTTCTCTTGTTGTAGATTGCTTCACGCTGCGAGTTCATCACGTCGTCATACTCAAGAAGTCTCTTTCGTATGCCGAAGTTGTTCTCCTCTACTTTGCGCTGTGCTCGTTCGATGGCTTTGGTCATCATTCCATGCTGTATTGGCTCACCTTCCTGGAATCCTGCATGATCCATTATCTTGACCATTCTCTCCGAACCAAACAATCGCATGAGGTTGTCTTCAAGTGATACAAAGAACTGTGATGAACCTGGGTCTCCCTGACGACCAGCACGACCTCTCAACTGACGGTCTACTCGACGGCTCTCGTGACGCTCTGTACCGATAATTGCCAAACCACCTGCAGCCTTTACTTCATCACTCAACTTGATATCCGTACCACGACCTGCCATGTTGGTTGCAATTGTTACTGCTCCCTTCTGACCTGCCAATGCTACGATTTCAGCCTCTTTCTGATGCAACTTCGCATTCAACACGTTGTGCTTGATGCCACGCATCTTCAACATTCGGCTCAACAATTCACTGATATCGACCGATGTCGTACCAACAAGTACCGGACGGTCCTGGTTGACCATCTTCACAATCTCTTCAATGACGGCATTATACTTCTCTTTTGTTGTCTTATATATAAGGTCGTCGTTGTCCTTTCGTGCTATAGGTCTATTTGTAGGGATTATGACTACATCAAGCTTATAGATGTTCCAGAACTCACCTGCCTCTGTTTCTGCCGTACCTGTCATGCCCGAGAGCTTGTGATACATTCTGAAGTAGTTCTGCAATGTGATTGTAGCGTATGTCTGCGTTGGAGCTTCTATCTTTACGTTCTCCTTCGCTTCAAGTGCCTGATGCAATCCGTCTGAATAACGGCGACCATCCATGATACGTCCTGTCTGCTCGTCTACAATAAGCACTTTGTTGTCCATAACTACATACTCCTGATCTTTCTCAAAGAGCGTGTATGCTTTCAGCAACTGTGTCAATGTATGAACTCGCTCACTCTTTACTGAGTAGTTCTGCATGAGCTCGTTCTTCGCATTTATCTTCTCTTCGTCACTCATCTCGCTCTTCTCGATGTTGGCTATCTCTGTGCCTACATCTGGAAGTACGAAGAATTGTGGATCTTCTGATGCTGATGTGAGTATGTCTATACCCTTGTCTGTGAGATCTACCGAGTTATGCTTTTCGTCTATCACGAAGAACAATGGCTCTGTCGCTATCGGCATGTTCTTGTTGTTCTCCTGCATGTAGTAGTTCTCTGTCTTCAGCAGGATTGCCTTGATGCCAGGCTCTGAAAGGAATTTGATGAGAGCTCTGTTCTTTGGCAGACCTTTATATGCTCTAAACAATGCCAATGCACCTTCTTCCTGCTCTTCCTGCTTGTCGCTCTTCATCTTTGCTTTCGCGTCAGCAAGGAATTTTGTAACAAGTGTCTTCTGCTCCTCTACAAGTTTCGCAACTCGTGGCTTCAGCACATCAAACTGCTGATCCTGACGTTTGGCTACAGGACCACTGATGATAAGTGGTGTACGGGCATCGTCTATCAATACCGAGTCAACCTCGTCGACTATCGCATAGTTATGTTTTCTCTGTACAAGTTCGCCAGGCTGAGTTGCACCATTGTCTCTCAAGTAGTCAAAGCCAAATTCGTTGTTCGTACCGAATGTAATGTCCGATGCGTATGCCTTACGACGCTCTGGAGAGTTTGGCTTGTGCTTGTCTATACAGTCTACCGACAATCCATGGAACTGATAGATTGGACCCATCCATTCCGAGTCTCGCTTCGAGAGGTAGTCGTTCACTGTCACGACATGTACACCTCGACCCGACAATGCGTTGAGGAACACTGGCAATGTCGCTACAAGTGTCTTACCTTCACCTGTCGCCATCTCGGCTATCTTGCCCTGATGCAAAACTACACCACCAATGAGCTGCACGTCATAGTGGATCATAGCCCACTTCACCATCGTGCCACTCGCATTCCAGCTGTTCTTGTATATCGCTTTGTCTCCTTCTATGGTCACAAAGTCTTTGTCTACTGCCAACTGACGGTCAAATTCTGTTGCAGTAACTTCTATTGTCTCATTCTCGGTGAATCGACGTGCAGTATCCTTCATTATGGCAAATGCCTCTGGAAGTATCTCCGCAAGCTTCTCCTCTACTTTGTCATCTACTTTCTTCTCAAGGTCATCAATCTCCTTGTAGTTCTTCTCTTTTACGTAGATGTCACAGTCTGTAGCTTCCGCCTCTGCCTTCAAGCTCTCTATTTTCTCAAGCTCTGGCTTGATATGCTCACGGATGTCAAGCTTTAACTGCTCTACTCTTGCTCGCAATTCATCGTTTGAAAGTTTCTCTATCGATGGATAGATTTCCTTAATCTTGGCTATGATAGGAGCTATCTCCTTCATATCCTTTTCATACTTGCTGCCGAATATCTTGGTAAGCAGCGAATTTAAAAATGACATATTCTGTTATTGTTTTTTTCAGATTATTTTTACCAGACTATTTGTGGCATTACACACTACATATATTATATAAGCCACACTAACACTTTCTATGTGCTAGCAGCAAGGTCCGGCTCTCGGACTAACCGAGCTCAGCAGTATGTCGCCTCTCTTTTTGTCTGACTCTGGCGATTCCCATCCACGACTCTCTTCAGTCTCTGCAACTCTTGGCATCTCTTCGTATGTAGCCTCCGCTACTACTTGAGTCGTCTCCGATGTTCTGCTGTATGTTATATATGATATAGGTACTATCCTTATTATTGTGGCCAACTGGTGAGGTTGCACCCCACTCTGCTCCTGTTCAAGGAAAAATGTCAGCTTCTTTAGCTCTGGATCATTGCTCTCGTATGCCTCCGATGACATTACAACATGCCTCAGCAGGTCGGAAATGTTCACTTCCGCCATCGCTGGCTCGATGTTGTACATCGTCAGCACTATTGATACACTAAGTATCCTGAAGCATATTTTATCCAGTTTTGCCAAACCTATTATTTATTATGTCACGATTTGTTAAAATCTTTTGCAAATTTAATAAGAATATTTCTTTCTATCGTTACACAACGCACTTTTTCTTTGCTTTCCATTAAATAATAGCATTTTTCGACCTATATTCTAACTCCAACGATTAGCATATCGTCTGTCTGCTCACATGCATCTCCCCTACTTCCTGCCATCCACGAATCTATCGTCAACTCTAGCTTTGCCTGCTGGGTCGTCAGCGGCATGTAGCTTATGTCTTCTAGTATATTTATCAGTCGCTTCGAACTATATTTCTTTATCTCTTTATTACTGTCATATCCAAACTGGTCCGTAATTCCATCTGTATACATGTACAGCAGTTCCCCACCTTCCACATCTATCTCATGGTCTTTGAACAGTCCGTTCCTAAGCGAGGTTCCTATCGACATTCTATCTGCATCATATCTTGTTGCTTTCTTGTCTTTTATTACTATCAACGGTCTGAATGCTCCTGCATAATGCATTTTCTTTCTATCCGGACTCACAACTACCATCGACATGTCAATACCGTCCTTGTTGTCACCGTCATATCCGTTCTGATTCAACGACCTTTTGAATATCCGGTTCACTTCATCCAGCATTTTACCTGCAGATGCTTCATATTTCGTAAGCTTTTGCGTCACTTCATTTAGTATGGATATTCCCAGCATACTCAAAAAAGCACCAGGAACTCCATGACCCGTACAGTCGGCCACAACAAGTATTCTGTAGTCATCTACATTCAACGCCCAATAAAAGTCGCCCGATACAATCCTCAATGGTCTATAAATTACCATGTTACTGCCCCATACCGAGTTCATCATCGTTTCCGACGGCATCGCCGCTCTTTGCAGCACACTCGCATAGTTCATTCCGTCCACCATCTCACGATTGGCATTGACTATCAGTTTGTTCTGGCTTTCCAAATGTATATTTTGTGCTTCTATTATCGATTTCTGATGCTCAAGCGATTCGTTTTGCAGCACTATCCTTTCCTGCTGTTCTTTCAATGTTTGATTCTGCTCATCCAACTGTATGTTTAACTTTTTTCTGCGTATGTTTGTACGCACTTCCATTCCTATCGTCAGCAACATCATTACCAATGCGACAACACATGCCGCAATCACTCCCCTTCTCCATTCCGACTTCACTCTCATCTGTTCCGATGCTATGTCTCGCTCTCTTAGCTTTGCCTCATACTCCTGTTGAACCCCAATGGCCGCAGCTTTCGATATGTAGTCTACATTGTCCTGCTTCGCTACATATTCCAACATCATATTCTGATAATACGAGAGCTTTTTATAGTCTCCTGTTTTCTCATACAAAGGAATAGCAGTCTCACATATCGACTGCACTATGTTTGTCTCTTTGTTTTCTATATCTATTTCCTCTACAACCTGCTCTATAATCTTTTCTGCTTCTCTATATTTCTCCTCTTCAATACATATACTCGCTTTTTGTAATTCCAATAGCAGCCTTTGATGTGTCAGGTCAGATTCAGATACGTATGCCAAACCAGCCTCCACAACTTTCCTGCAGCTGTCCAGAAGCATTCTCTTCTCTTTTTCATCTTTTGTTATCTGCGCATACTCCAACAAGACTGTACTATAGCTTTCAGCCACTCTCGAACGTCCTCTGTTACTATCCTCTTGGTCAAATTTCTTCATTGCTTCTGCCATATATCGACAGGCTTTTTCATAATCTTTTACATCATGCGTTTTCATGAATTTCACAACGCTTATTCTGCCTCTGAGATAGTAATATTCCGTATTGTCATCATCTTCCACATTGCACAGCGATTCAACTATTTCCATACATTCTTCCGCATCGTCTATCATATCTGCTTCTATATCAACGTTGCTTAACTGAAATAGTATATCTATCATGTTTGTCGTGTCATGTTGCTGTTCTGCTTCTAAAAGTGCCTTGCGGAAGTTGTCTATCGCTCTCGATCCGTCATTCAACATGTCATAACCCATCGCTACATATTGATAATAGAGTGGCAACTTATCTCTTCTTCCTATTGAATCAGCTATTGCTATCGCCTTGTACGCACTTTCACAACTCTTCACGCATTCGTCTTGGTAATAATACGCCCATGACAAATAACCCAGAAAGCACATCTCCTGCTCGCTATCTTTCAATTTTAACGCCAAGTCCAGTCCCTGCTTTGCATACTTCATTGTCGAGTCAGCACTATTGTGTTGTTTGGCTAACATGTTCAGAACTGACAGTTTTGCTGTGTCCTCATCCATTTTCAGTGCCACTTTCGACAAACTATCAAGATACATGTCCTTGTCTGCATTTTCTGCCGACAAACAAATACTACCTACTAATAAACAAATTATTATCGACGTTAACTTGGTCATTGTTAATCACTTTGTCATTTAACTTAGATCTTTACTTTCTGCTTTTATTCGAGCATTTTTCATACAATCTTTTGCAAAGATACTAATTCTATGTTTTACTTCATTATTAATGTCAATTTTTCTTCATTTATTATGCTTTTATCTTCATCTTCACTATCTTTGCACTTATATGAACAAATATAACGGAGATAATATAAATCCTAATTATGTGGAACTTTTGATGGCCGATATCAAATCCGGCAAGCTCCACTATGTCGACATTCTCGAAATCGAAGATTGTGCCGACTATTTGTTCATCCTGCAGCGATGGGACGATATAAAGCTTCTCATCGACTATTGCCTTAAATTACATCCCGACTCCGATGAGATTCTCTTTATAAAAGCAAAATATCTCATCGAAACACAGCACTTCAAAAAGGCTAAGGATTTACTCGATTTCATAGCTCCCAACTATGTCAACGACCCATACTATTATATTAGTTATGGATGGCTTTACCTTAAGCAGGATCTGCAACAAGATGCTTTAAAGCATTTCGACAAGGCTATTGAACTTGATAATGAGGTGCGCTATGAAATTGCCATGAACCTCAACCAGTTAGGACTCCATGAGCAGGTCATTAAATATATCACTCCTGTCGTCGAGAATTCACCTGAGGATTCCGAAGCTATGTTCGAATATGCATTCGCCCTCGACAAGATCGGACGCATCGATGAGGCCCAGGAGGCATACGAAAAACTTGTCGATGTAAGTCCGCTCTACCCTGCTGCTTGGTATAACCTCGGCATCATATACAACAATAGCGGGCAATACGATAAGGCGGTCATGGCCTACGACACTGCTGTCACCGTCAACCCCGACTATGCTGAACCATACTTCAATATGGGCAATTCATATATCAATATGATGCAATACGACAAGGCTCTCGACTGCTATTTCGAGTACGCTTCTTTCTGCGATCAGTCGCAGCTCGATACCGTTATGCAATATATTGGAGAATGCTGGTGGGAACTCGGCAATTACGACTACTCCCGCCGTTTCTATGAACGTGCTACCAATGCCTATCCCGATAGGCCCGAATTATGGTACGGTCTTGCACTGGCCAATATCGAACTAGGAAACCACACCGAAGGTCTGAAGTGCCTCGACACGGCTATCAAGCTCGACCCTGACGGTTCCGAATACTTTTTCGCTCGCGCACAGTCATACTATTATCAAGAAAAATACGACTACGCGTATGACGAATTGATGCTCGGTATCGAACGTGATCCAGAAGCTGTCCTCGCCTGGTTTGAAGCTTTCAAAATTTGGGTGAATAAGCACATGGATTCAAATCCAGAGGATTTTGTCTCTATGCATATCGCTCGTTTCGACCAATGCAATGCCCTTTTGTTTATCTTTTGCTTCATCATTTTTACTACAACAAGTGATGCTCCAAGCATAAAAAAAGCACAAAAGAATTTGGATCATATCGCAAAGGTTTCACCCGATACTATATACATGGCAAGTGAGGACGAGATACTCAGAGATATGCTCGAACTCCCTAATGTCTCTAAGATTCTAACTAATAATGGCATCAATCTTTCCGACATTTAGCCTTATTTTTCATTCGTAATTATTTATGACTCATAATATATAATTTATATGCTTTACGGTCTTATCGGAATGCCTCTCGGACATTCATTCTCACAGAAATACTTCACTGAGAAGTTCAATAACGAACATATCGACTCTGAATACAACCTCTACCCTCTCGAACACATCGAGGATGTCGTCAACCTGATGGACAGCCATCCCGATCTTGTTGGATTCAATGTCACAATTCCTTACAAGCAGCAGATTATTCCTTTCCTCGACGAACTCGATCCTGAGGCTGCCGAGGTTGGTGCTGTCAATGTTGTCAAGATCTCCTACGTCAATGGCAAACGACACCTCAAGGGTTTCAATAGCGACATCTATGGTTTCTACAATTCAATAAAGCCTTTCATCCGTCCCGAGGTCCATCATAAGGCTCTTATTCTCGGCACTGGCGGAGCTTCCAAGGCTGTTAGAGCGATGCTCGCCAAGTTGGGACTTCAGTACAAGTTCGTCTCTCGCTCTGCCAAGGACGGTCAGTTTACTTATTCTCAGCTCAACAAGGAGATTCTCGACGAATATAAGGTTATTGTCAATTGCTCGCCACTAGGCACATTCCCTAATGTCGACTCTTGCCCCGATATTCCTTACGAGTTCATCACTCCTGACCATCTTGCATTCGACCTCGTATACAATCCTGAAGAGACTCTTTTCCTACGTAAGGCACGCGAACATGGTGCCGCTACAAAAAACGGTCTCGAAATGCTCCATCTTCAGGCCGAAGGCGCTTGGCGTTACTGGAACGAATAGTCCCAACGACACTTTTGTGGCATGATGTTTGCTGACATTGTTTTTGTTCACTATTTGTTCAACTGTTTAAATTATATGACATTATGGCAGAACAGAAATTTGATGGACAGCAAATGCTGATTGGCTACGACAAGAACTATTCAGAAAAAGGGTTCTGGGACAAGCTTAAGGATGTGGCTCTCAAGGCAGGACAAAAGGTTATCTACTATGCTCTCCTGCTCTACTACACCGCTACGTCCAATTCAACTCCAACCGAAGCTAAGATTCTTATCTATTCAGCTATCGGCTATTTCATTCTGCCTATGGACCTTGTTCCCGACTGGATTCCTGCTGTTGGCTTCACCGACGATGCCGCGGCTCTTTTTGCTTGCTACCGCACTGTGGCAAGCCACGTGACTAAGGATATTGAAAAAATGGCAGAGTCTAAGTTGTCTGAATGGTTCGGCAAGGTCGATCATAACGAACTTAAAGGCTATCTCAATTCAAAATAGCCAACTTTTTGTATTCATCTCATCTGGTCGGCGTGCTGGCAGTCTATACATACCTGTCCACGCCGATCTATTTTTATGAATCCTACACCCAGTTTTTCTATCGCATCAGCCTCGCTGTTCATCTCTTCAAACATCTCCCAACTGTGCATCGGTATTAATGTCACTGGCTTTATCTCTCTACAAAACTGCTCTACTCCACTCCTGAACCCATCTCCTATATGTGGATCTACAGGATATAACGCCACATCACAATGCTTCACTATTGGCTTCATCTTCTCCAGCTCTGCAACAAAGTGTCCATGCATCACTTTCTGCTGCTCTTCTGTCTGTATGTCAGGCCTCTGCCAGTCGTTGAAGTCTCCTGCGTGATATATCTTCCAACCCTCTATCTCTATCAGGTATGACACACCAACATCTGTCGAACCACATGCCGTTATCTTCACTCGTTCGTCCTCATATTCTTCTCCTCTGTGAAGCCATGTTATTCCCTCCATGCCCCTCAAAGGCTTATTCTTCCTCCTGATGTCGTTCGACAGTATTTTCATATACACTCCATCCCAGAATATTATCTCCGGATTGAAATGGTCATGATGCACATGCGACGACAAAACATACAACGGCTTGTCCCCTCTCTCCCTGGCTTTTCTGACTATTTCGTCTGGCGTGTCCTCCCAATAGTCTGTCACTATTGTAGCTTTATCGCACTCTATCAGAAAACAACTATGATGTACGTATGTTATTTTCATCTTCTATTCTCCCAGATCCTCAGGAATGTCAAACGAAGCTGCCATCGGCATGTATGTCGGTATTACACTTATCTGTCCATACTCTTTCAACATTGTCCCGACAACATGAAACAGCAACTCTACTACGTATGGCATTCCCTCCATGTCTTCCCCCAAGTTGGCTGTAGCATTGCTTCTTCGTCTTATTTGCCTTATCGGCCTCTGTATGTCCATGTTCTCCAGTGCCACTAGCAATGGCTCATGGTCAAGCATTGTCGAAAGCGACGCTCCTTCCATCTCTTTCAGTCCCTCTTTCTGGCTGACATACCTGCACACTTCTTCTATGGCCGCCTTGCATTGTCTGGCAGACTCCTTCGGGTCCGTCAGCTGGTTTTGCTCAGCTCCGACGCATGTTTCACCCAGTTTCTTGCAGCCCTCTATCTGTGCGATATACTCAAAGTTCGATTCTATTCCTTTTTCTGACATGTTTCTCTGTTTTTTGATTTTGCAAAATAAATAATTTTTCTTCAAGATAATTCGTTATATTTGCTGAAAAATAATTCCTTTCTTATGACTGAAAAGGTTTTCGACTCCACCCAACAGGCTGTTATCGATTTCAACAAGGGTTGTGCTCTTGTCCTTGCCGCTCCCGGATGTGGCAAGACCGAGGTGCTTAGTCAGCGCATTCTCAAGGCTCACAATGTCTATAATGTTCCCTATTCCGATATGCTCTGCATAACGTTCACCAATCGCGCCTCACGCGAGATGAAGGAACGTATCCAGGCTCGTGTAGGTGACGTTCTCGATGATGTTTTTGTCGGCAACCTTCACCGCTTCTGCATCAATTTCCTCTACGCCAACGAAATAGTTCCTGTCGACACTGGCATCCTCGACGATACCGACCAGGCCGAGTTTATCGCCGAGATGTTCAATATGGATATCGACCGTCTGCGCAGTAGCGACATTTCTGGGGTCCTCAATTTCGCCGCCTATATCACCGAAGCACAACTCAACCTTCCTGTCGAACTTCAGATTCATAAGTCCCGTGTCGATCTAAACAATCACTATGCCCGCGAAAGGGCTATGCAATATATCAACTATAAGAAGGATAATAATGTTATAGATTTCGACGATCTTATCATCTTAACATACAGCGCCTTGATGTCACCTACTTATAGGGATGATTTCACTATGGCAAACTACCGCTGGGTACAGGTCGACGAGATTCAGGATCTCAATCCTCTGCAGCTGGCTATTGTCGAGAAGATTACTGCTCCCGACAATTACTGTGCCGTCTATCTTGGCGACCAGCGACAGTCTATCTACTCTTTTCTCGGTGCCCGTGCCGAAAGCATCAGGCAACTGCGTGACCGCTGTGGCAACAATTTCTTCATCTTCTCTAGCAACTACCGTTCTCCAGACTATATGCTGAAGATGCTCAATCAATATGCCACCTCTGTCCTCAATGTCTCTCCCGATTTGCTGCCTCAGCCGGCCAACACTTCCAATGCCGACGATGCTATGCTCTGCTGCTATTGTAATGATGCTTCCGAACAGTATTATGCCATTTGCAACATGACTCAGCAACTCTGCTCTCTCTGCCCCGACGAAAGCATTGGCATTCTTGTCTCTACCAATCAGGAGGCCGAAGCTATTTCTCATATACTCGATTCCAAAAGCATTCCAAATCTGCTCATCGCTCGCAAGGATATGTTCAAGGCTATCAGTTTCAAGACTTTGTATAGCCACCTCTCTGTCGCCGTTAGCGAAACACGTTTCTCCGAGTGGCCACGCCTACTCTATCAGACTCGCTGTCTCGACTCGCTTGCCGACTCTCGCCGTTGTGTCCAGAAGATGCGATCTCTCGGCATCTCTCCTGCCGATCTGATGCGATATGACGCTAGCACCTACTCTATCGAGTTCTACAAGTCGTTCCGCGACAAGGAGATTGTCATTTTCGATACAGAAACTACTGGTCTCGACATATTCAATGACGATATTATCCAGATTGCCGCCCTCAAGGTTCGCAATGGAGTTATCGTCCCTGGTTCCGAACTCGACATTATCATCCAGACCGACAAGGTTATTCCTAGTCACCTCGGACGTATCGAGAATCCAATGGTTGCCGAATATCAACGCAGACAATCAACTCCGTCAACCATTCCTTATCAGCATTTCATGCAGCCCGACGAGGCGTTCAGCTTCTTTGTCAACTATGTTGGCGATGACGAACTGCTCGGACATAATACCAATTTCGACGTCCACATTCTCGAAAACAATATTTCTCGCCGTTCTCCTTCAGTCCATTTTACCACTCCCGTCTTTTGGGACACTCTCAAGCTCTCTCGCCTACTCGACCCTCATCTCGCTTCACATCGTCTCGAGACTCTCCTAAGAATCTACAAACTCGAAGGCGTCAATTCTCACAATGCTCTCGATGATATTCGTGCCACTTCTTCTCTTGCCAGCTATTGCTTCAAGCAAATATACTCACGCGCGAAGGCTCAGTATGAGTTCATAACTCATCCCGTGATGAGGAAGATTCGACATCGCATGATGCAGAACTACTACCCTCTCTTTCAGCATACTACAAGCAAGTTATATGCTTCACAATGCAATGACGAACACACTCTGCCTTTCGAACTGAAATATGCCTATGATTATCTTCTCGCCGATAAATGTATCGAACCAATAAAGCGTTTCGACTATATCTATTCACTCTTCGCTAAGGTTCTCGTGACCGACAAGGATAAGTATTTCTACCAGCATCTGACCAACCACATCAACGAAATACGTACTTTCAACGAGGCCGATCTCTACCAGAATGGCATTATCCGCGAAAAGGTTCACATCATGACTATCCATAAGGCAAAAGGTCTCGAGTTCAACAACGTAATTGTTTTCAACGTCTCCGAAGGCTCATTCCCCACTCTTTACTCAAAAACCACCACCAACGATATCATCGAGTCCGCCCGACGACTCTATGTTGCCCTCTCACGCTCCTCCAAGCGCCTATTCTTCACCTACGGCCCACAACTTTCCCGTTTCCTCATCCCAGTCTCGGCCCACTTCAAAAACTACTCGGTCTAAATCAATCTCACTAGTAATCAATACCATGTTATACCATCTTTTATAATCTCGAAGAAAAAAAGCATTCCCCTAAAACCTGTGCACGATTTATGCGTAGCTTATATATAGCTTTGCTGACATAAACAATAAAACGTACCACTATGGGACAATTAAGAAAACATTTGTGGATACTGACAAAACTAAGGCAGTATAAGAGACTAACGTTGGAGCAGATTAGCGACATGTGGCTTAATGATCTGGTGACTGGAGAAGAACTTACCAAGAGAACTTTCCATAAGTATCTGAGAGAAATAGAGGACTTGTTTGACATCAATATAGTAAACACCCGTTGTGGTGATTATGCTTACTACATCGAAGGTCTGGAAAGTCTGAAAAACAATGAATTCAGGACGTGGCTTCTCGATTCATACGCCGTGATGGATCAGCTACAGGTGGATAAACGTCTGCAGGGACGAGTATATTTTGAAGACATTCCATCGGGCCAGCAGTGGCTGACATTATTCCTAGAGGCAATACGTCAGAACAAGACAACAACCATCACATATCAGCGCTATGTTTATGGAGTTGAAAACACCTACGACATAGAGCCTTATGCTCTGAAGCTTTTCAATCGTCGCTGGTATGTCATAGCGCGCAACCCTTCTCTTTCTGACAGAGAACAGAGCGAGGTGATAAGAATCTACTGTCTCGACAGAATGACGGATGTGAAGATTACGACAGTTGATTTCGTTGAGCCAGAGCCTGGAGAGATAGACAATATGTTTAAGGATTGCTATGGCATACTGGCAGACGATAGCACGCCTGTTGAACGTGTAGTCATTAAGGCTTGGGACCCACAGTATAAATATCTCAGGTCGCTTCCTCTGCATAAATCCCAGAAGGAGATAGACCATGATGATGAATCGGCAACTTTTGAATATACAGTACGTCCAACATTCGACTTCTACCAGGCATTGTTGTCACAGACAGACTCGATAGAAGTATTGGAACCACAGGCAATCAGAGACAATATGCGCAACTTTGCAAAAAACATTTATTACCACTATAAAGACGACGAAAAGAAATGAAGGAAGGAATCAGTTTTATAGCCATCGACTTTGAGACGGCAACAGGCAAGCGTTCATCAATATGCGAGGCAGGTATCTGTGTGGTAAAGGATGGTGAAATAATAGAGACCCAATCGTGGCTGGTACGCCCTGAGGACAATCTCTATTCGTATTGGAATATCCAATGTCATGGCATTGAACCCAAGGATACAGAAAATGCTCCGGAGTGGCCAGTAATCTGGAAAGAATTGAAGCAATATCTGACAGAGATACCAGTATTGGTGGCTCACAATGCGGCATTCGATATGTCATGCATCCGCAAAGCCAATGAACTATACAGTCAGGAGAAGCCAGAGGCGACATTCTATTGTACACTGCGTGCAGCTCGACACAATTACAATTTCGGCACTAATACATTGGGCTATCTCTGCGAGCAGTTCAACATTCCCGAAGGAACCCATCACCGAGCTGGAGATGATGCCGAAATGTGTGCCAGACTCTTTCTGCGCATCATAGAAGATGCTGGCGTGACTTCATTGGAAGAGTTGGAGTATTGTGGTGGGGAGTTGTGAGGAGAAAAAAGGCTTTGCGAGCATTTTGACATAGCCTCTTTTTTGACATCAAGTAATAGAAAATAAATAGATTAAAACCGCATTACCATCGTTTCTACACTCAAAACGTCGCAAAATATGCGTTATTTTTAGGGTTTCTTTGGTGATTCGACATTGTCTTTATAAATTTGTCGCAGAATTTGCGACGATATGCGTTATGAAATGTCGCACCTTCACACCTTTATCGAATCTGCTCAATAAGTACTGCTCGTATATAGTTGCGAGCAATTAAGCTAATATAACATATCGCAATGGTAACGTGCCTAATCAGTGCGCTGAGGCTCTTGCATTATGATGGATTGCTGCATGTTTTTTCGCTATGACAATTATCTTCTATGCCCAATTCATCAGCCAAAGTCTTTTTGCAATCTTTGGTAAAATCTTCTATGGTCTTTTTGTTCCAGGTTGATTCTTTTTTTGCCATTTCAAACATCTGCATCAGCTTTATGCTCTGTTTGCCTACATATTCATTGCCAGCACCATATTCTTCATATTTTGCTTTAGGCATCAGATTGCTGAAACGAGAATTCATTGATGATGTTATGAGACACAAATTGCCAAATGAATTGACTGTTTTTTGATGTACCTTATGTTCAGGATCTTTTGCCGAATCTGAATTATCCTCGTATAGATATTTGTCATCCTTTAGATGCTGAGGATAAAAATGCTCAACTGAAGTACGATAGGTAAACTTGAAATCTTTGTACTTATTTTTATTATCACTCTTCCAAACAACAAAATCATAGAAGTTGAATACAAAGTTTTCTACTTCACAGCCTCGGTCAAGGCGACTAAAATCGTAACCCTCATCGGACTTCAGATAATTTTCCAACATATACGATTTAGCTAGTTTCCATAGCCAATCATAGAAATCATTACTAGTCAACCTCGCCTCATTATCCACAATATAGTTTAGTGTATCATTCAGCCAATTCTTATACGTGTTCGATGTATACGAGAAGTGGAACATAGATTGAATCATCTCAAGGTCTGAATTTGTTTCTACATCCTCATTCTCAGAACTCTTCGACTTAAATGTATTTACATAATTATTGCTCCTGTCATACTTTTGAATCTTCCACTTTCCGTCATTGTCGTCTTTGCTATCCGACTTCAATACGTAAATGTCAAAAAGACTTCTGACTCGAAGCAGAAAAACTATAAATTCTTTGGCAAAATCAGCCCTGGCGACCTCGTCGACAAGTTTTTTTTCAACCTTTTCAAACGACTGGAGCAATTGCTTGTCGTCAAGTATGATTTTGATGTCACGCCAGTCTTCAACATGTTTTTTTGCGACATAAATCGACAACGTCTGGAGCAAGAAATTCTGAAAGTCAATTATCGACTTGAAACGTTCTGGCTTTTCATTGTTTTGGGCGTCTCTCGCTATTTCATAACCTTCGAGATTCTTGTTTTTACCCCAGAATTCTTCGATTACCTTAGCAATATTCACCGCCTCTTTTTCAATCTTTTCAATTGTTATCTTATTATTCGCTCCTGATTGCTTGCCATTTTCTATTATTTGGTTGAGCATCGAGTCAAAATCAGAATCCAGAGGAGGCACGTTGCTACCTTTGTCTCCATAAAGCACGTTTCTGACATCAGCCTTAATATTCATCATTGCATACGAATCCATATCAGCGCATGCTTCCCAAAGAATATTGAACAGACTGTGGGCTGTCGTCCTCATTTCTTCATCTTCATATTTCAGCATGTTCATCAGTCGGGCCTTTAGAACCTCATGCTTCTCAAGTTGCTCACCTCGTGTATTCATTATCTCAAAGTAATGATTGAGGTCTGTATCCTTCGGTATTTCTACCAGCAGTATCTTGACTTTTTCAAGGAGATATATGGTAAACTCATCGCTGTCACCATAATTCGCTTTTTGGAGAATGTGGTACATCTCATCTATCGAGGTATCTCCTTCACCAAGATTTTTCAGACTGTTCGTTGATTGCGCACGATGCTCAAATGACAGTTTTGTATTGGTAAGTTTTGAATCTATCTTAACTCCCTTGCTTTCCAATGCTCTGAACATAATGGTAAGGGTCGTGAGACGCTGTTGTCCGTCAACTACTTCATATAGGTTGTCCCCTTTGGAATAGACCACCAAAGAGCCTATATAATACGACCTTTCTTTATTGTCTACTATATAATCACGTATGTCATCTATCAACTGCTTTGCTTCTTTATGTGTCCAAGCATAGTCACGTTGATAAATTGGCACTATATATTGCTTTTCCTCTTCAAACAGGTGTTTGATGGACATCATTTTTAGTAATTCCATATCATTTTGCTTTATTCAATTCACCGAATCTATTTATTATACCCTCAAGTCCGCCAACACGTCTTCTCCCATTAGGGATTTCTTTTGATACACTATCTTGCGCAATGTTGATGACATCGTAAGGATTGCGAGCCTCATGCATCTTGCGCAGTATGTTTCTATCATCTCCGCTAAGTGCAGCATTGATTATGGTACTTGCCCCAACAGTATAATTTTCCACTCTTATAGTGTATGCCCAAATGAATATTTTGTTTATCACAGCATCCAATACATTTTCTCTGTCTTCTGTGCCGAATCGGTCAAGATAATACAATAGTGTCAGTTTCAAAAGTCCTCTGACTCTTTTGTCTCCCGTTCTATTTGCTCCAGCATAGCCGTAAATGGTATCAAAAGTGGCCTTTACATCACTATATTTCTCTCTTAGATCTTCACTCGTTTTAAAGTTTGAATCTTTTTCATCGTGTCTCTTGAACAACATCATCCACTCAAACAATCTGTTGTAATGAGCTATCATGTCGAAGAAATGGCGTCCATTGATTATCTGGTCGTCAAAATTATAGGGGTATTCCACCTTTTTATCTTGCTTGATAGTCGGATCGGCATTAAGCATATCCACATATATTCTTGCCCTTAACTCCAATAGATAAAATGGATACCACGATTTCTCGTCTCCACAATCCACTCCTTTGAAAACGTCTATGTCGTTTTGCGTAAACTCATCGGCCCAACGACCTCCCGGCCACATTTTTGCACGATAAAGGTATTTGAACAGGTTGTGCCTTCTTTTGCCAAGTTGTTCCCAATCCTGAATTCGCTTCAGGTCTGCATCTGTTCTTTCTGGTATAGCCCTGAGATGGAAGGCCTTGAGCAAATCTTCTGGTTCCAAAGCCTTGCCACGAGCATTCTGTGAGTCGAAGAATTGGAATGCTTCCGACAGGTCTTTTATAACAACAACCGAAAGTTGACATTTAGTCATTATAAAGTCAAAAATATTCTTCGAGATACTACCTTTACGTTCATCTATTGTTTTGATGTTTCGCGCAAGGTTATCTATGGAATACTTGTTTGTATACTCGACCTTTTTAAGAAATCCCATTACCTTTTCCTCATAGCCATTAATTCCCAAATTTTTGCCCGCTATACATATTATAAGCGACAAAGTTGTCACTCGCTGCTGACCATCAACAATATTAAACACACCATTATTGTCTTCATGAAGCACCAATGTACCTAAACGATATTGTTCCACTTTCTTTTCCGCAGTAGCAAAGTGGATAATGTCATTAATCAACTGATTAACGTTCCTTGCCTTCCATTTATATGGTCGCTGATATTCTGGTATCCTCAATTGTTCAAAGGGCAAATCCTTTGTGGCAAGAACACCAAGACCTACCTCATTCTTTGCTTTGACTGTTTGAACTATTTGATCGAATATACTCATATACAACTATTTAGAATATATACTAAAGTCTTGCTTGTAAAATATAACGAAGATTGATTAGTTATTCAACGCCACTATACTTTTTCACTCTGCTCGCAAAGTAAAAACACAGCTATGCAGAAAACGGACATACGTTTCATAAATACCCACATCAATCAGTATTCAACTCGAAATTTGTACTGCGGCCGCCCTCTTCTGTTTTTTTTTTAGCAACCCTTTCTCCAGTAAATCTGTGATATCTCGCAGGGCTGTAGCCTGTGATGAGTGAGTCATCTTTGCCCACTTTGAAGTATTGAGTTTCCCCTCAAAATTGCCCCAAAGCTTATTAAGGACTTTCGTCTGGCGTTCGTTTAGAGGCACTTCACGGTATTTCTCCCAGAAGTGCGACTTGGCAAGTACACGGTCGACAGTGGATTGTATATCTATTCATCGTCATATACTATGATTTGATGGCAAATATAGTCAAATGATGAGAATAAACACATTATTCGCGTCATATTTTGACGAGAATAACTCCTCTATTCGCATCAAACCGCATTTTTTTCTACAACAATTCAAACCTGTGTCAAAATTCTGCACACCCCACCCTTTATTTTGTAATCACAAACCAATAAAAACATACTAATATGGAACAGACAACAATACATTACATCAAGGAAGCGGTTCGGAACCTTGAGAATTGCCAATTACAAGGCCCCAAATACAAAGAGGCGTATCTGCTCCTTCGGAAGATTAGGGATATTCTTGACTTTCAAGACACCGACGAGGCAGCTATTTTTTCAATAGCATTTACCCGGATGGCAGATGGTAATTACACAAATTTGTCCGATATCGCAAGTCATATCGGTTGCTCGCCTATCGATATTCTTGCGTATACTACAGTATTGTCACGACTCTCTAAGTCAGGTTATATTCAACCTAATGGACGCAGAGTGTCGAACATCATTATGCAGGATTTCGGTATAGATGATGTTGTATCAAGTGCTATAATCGAGAACCGCCCAGTGGAGATAAAAGCCAATGTTAGCAATACTCAGTTATCAAAATATGACTTTTGCGAAGCCATCGGAAAGACTGTTATCGAAAAGGCTATTGGAGTTTTCCGTGGCACTCTTCCTCTTATTAACCGCACAGCAAAACTAGAGGACGAATGCCCCCACCTGTCATTCATACTCAATCTTAAAGCGCTTGCTCCTGATATACAGGACCGCATCTTATTCTATGACGTTTGTTTTGATACTTTTGCTGACCGAATCTTTTCCGACTTAAACGATACAGTTAGTTATATATATGCCCCCCGTAGTACAATATATATCGGCAATCATAAAAGAAACGATATCTATCATAGTCTGTATAAGGGTTACCATCCTCTCATAAAGGCCGGCCTGATTGAACGTTTGGGTAAATGGGGTATCGTTCTGACACACAAAGGAATGGAGTTGTTTTTCGAGGATGATTTGTCTGCCGTCTGTCCTTCTTTGAAATGGAAGGACATTTATATGTTCTGAAGTAGTTAATATATCTGATTTATTTCACGACCGCCATGAATATGAACGAATCCTGAGCAAGGGAAACAACAAGGTGGGATTCGGGAAATAAGTCTATAACGACAAAAGATACGCAATCACATTGTCTGCCATTGCCATGGTTAGACCCGTCTGAGGGTTTGACAAGAAAAGATGTGACTTTTGTTCATCTGAAGCAATTGGTTCGTCGTCAATGATTGCATAGTTGCTGATTCTGTGAGTCTTGAGATAGTCGGATATCTCAAGACTCTTGGGGTGAGGAATATTGAAATTGTCCAACGTCGACAGATCAGCATTCAACAGCCATTCGTCCGACACTCCATTGCGTGTCACGTCGTTTATTTCTCCCATATATCCCCTTTCTTTCCACATCTGGCGCAATCCATCGAGGCCGTATATCCCCTTCCATGATGAGATTACGACAATCTTTGCACCTGTCGCACGGACAATTCTATAAAGATTGTCCATTGCAACAGGCGAAAAAAGACGTCCATAATTATCCTCGCGAGGTTTGTCCGCCTCTAGAAGTTCGTGCTGATAGTCTTCTGTATTGAGAACTCCATCGAAATCTAGAAAGATAATTTTACTCATGTGGCATTGTTAGATTAGTCAAAGTTACTTTTATTATCTGCAATTCCTAAACTTTGAACCCCTCGATGATTTGATATATGCGCGTCTCTCTTCCCTCTCTTATGTATTCGGAAATATCATCACTTGTTACCATTTTGGAAACACGACAGCCATTAAGGCGACAGCTATTATCTGTTTCAAAACTGCAATAATCGACATAAGACACAGCCATACGTGACATTCAGGATTTATTAGACAAGAACATCTTGGTAGAGGACATTCCGGGAGCAAAGCGACCAAGTTACTCCATTGTCTATGACGCAGAAGACCTTACACAGTTCTTTACTGAGGTGAACATCATCGAAGAGAATGGTGTTCACTATCTCAAAGCATTGTTCAAAGGTCGGAAACCTGTAAGCGAAAGGATTCTGAAGCTCGATGCAGAGAGATTTGAGAAAGGAGATCTTCCACTGTCGAATCTGCTCAATAAGTGCTGCTCGTATATAGTCGCCAGCAATTAAGCTGCAATGTTCGATTCCGTATGGAAGACGTGCTCACAGCCCCAAATGATCGCGTAAACAATATTGTGCGGACCGTGTGTTGTGATACAAAAGCCAGTAGGTATCAATGGTAATCCCGTTGCAACTGAGGCGTGGATAAGTGAGTAATATTAGGCTGGTGTGTTATATGTATAAAAACAACGGATACTATTGAGGAATAGTATCCGTTTATTTTTTTGTGGCTGTATTTATACGATTAGACTAATCGGTTGTCGTTGATGCGTTTGGTTCAGCATCTTTTTTATACTCTTCTGCCAAACGTAGCAGATTCTCTTTGAAATCATTTTCTAATAGGCTGGCTGCATTACGGAAACAATAATATTTCTCCTCTTCTTTCTTGCTCAAACTATCTTTTTCGATATAGTTGAATTTCTTGCCCATAAGGTATATAGTATTATCTCTATACCACTGATAATGGCTATCTTCAAATGTAAAATTAATATCGCTGCCAAATAGGAAGTCAGTTCTATCTACTATTGCGCTAGGAACCACTTTTATTCCTTCTGTATGAAGTAGCATTTTGTCACGCTTACCTGCATTCAAGAATACACCAGGACCACTTGGGTATATGGCATAATGGTTATGATACCATCTAATATGTGACGTTGGAATATTCTTAATAACAAAATCAAGCAGCATGGTATTTGACAACTGATAAATATACTTTAACTGGTTATCGGGATTGGGAATAACATCCTTTATATCAGTTTCACCCATCAAAATATCATGTACGGGCGAATATATATCATTCCTTAGTAAATAATACCGCCATGACGAGCCATAGTTATTGAATGTCGTAGGGTGATAATCTAATACTTTGGCATAATTGTCCGCAGTAAATCGGCTGAAAAGTGCCTTAAGGAGATTCGCGTTGTCAAATTCATCTCGAACTGCAGGTTTGTCATTATTCTGCGCATCTTCCTTAAAGTATTTCTTGGCATTTGCCAGTTTTGTATGGAAGTTGCTCCAATCATCTGTCACTTCTCCATTTGAATTTCTATAGAGAAAACGTATGGAGCCATTGAAGAATGAATATTTTTCTGCAGCAATGATAATATCTTTCCACTGGAGTTCGAGAATCTTATTAGCCTTTACTCGTTCTTCTTCTACTTGTTCCTTATTAAATTTTGGCAATTCCCCATTATCAATAAGGTATTGGTATATGTTGCTATTATCAATTTTGTCAATTGCCTTACAGATACCACCAAAAGACTCATCATCTATTGTCGTATTCTTTATCAGGTTTCTGAATACTCGTATCCATTCCTTGTATTCATCCACATTTATGGCTTGATAACTCGTCAGCTGAGCATATTTCAATACCGCAAAAAATCTTGCTCTATGAGAATATTCCGGCTTGGTGCTTTTTATCAATTCATCAATAAAGAATTTCTTATCATCGGCAAACCTATCATCATTATCTTTGATTGTTTTATAGTTATCAACTAACCAATCTGTATTCTTCTTAAATGATTTCCGAACTTCTTCATTCCTATACACCTTATCATATTCGTCAAAACTGATAAACGGGTTATCTACATCATCATCCTTGACTTTGCTTTTCTTAATCGGGAAAGACTCTTCAGCCAACCTAGAGTACACAAAAGTTTCTCGATTATCAGAACAGCGTCGGGCGTGTTCCTCTTCAGCCAACCTAGAGTACACAAAAGTATGTTCGTTTATATAGTTCATAAAATAGACATCAGTCTCTTTGACAGAGAACTTAAGCATAAAATCCATCCATTTCGAATCAAAATCGTTCCTAAATTCAGGATTGTACTTATCAATAAACTTTGCTTTAAAATTCTCAAACGTCGTCAACTGTCGACCGCGTGAGTTCATCTTAACATAAGTCTTCCCGTCTGTACCTTTATCAAGATGGATAATATCATACTTGATGCCAGACTGACTTGAGAAAAGAATAGAATATAGGCCTCCACAATCCTTAGGATATTGTCTATCTATCTCTTCAAGCATCACATGCATACCCTTTACAGTAGGATCACATTCCCAAATACTAAAATAATCTTCGTGCCCCTTGATTATCTTGTCTACAGTTTTCCCTACTCCGTATGTCACTTTATACAATAAATCAACAAACTGCGATGAGTAACTGCGTGTGTTCCATTTAAATTTCTTAAGCACCTCTTTGTAGTCCGATAGTCTGTCCTCTCTCCACGCGACGTACCAATGAAGCAAAAAAATAGTAGTTAGTCTCTGCTGTCCATCAACCGCTATGAATTTCTTTTCATTCTCATCGTAAGAACCAAACACAAGACCAGAATGGCATTCCCGATGTTCATTTATTGCCTTATATAGGTCTCCGACAAATGTCATTCGTATGTTATCTATTCTGCTATTACCCGTTCGTCCCTGAGCGTAATCTCGTTGATAACATGGCACAACAATATCATACTTGTTAATCTCCTCCCAAAACGAAGTGTTCGTTTTTATTTTCTCCTCTACAGCCATGCTATTTTAATCTATTTAATGTGTTGATAATTGCATCAATGTAATTTTCTCTGTCTGATTTCTCATTCCCGTCGTAGGCATAATCTTTTTCCCACTTGTAGAAATGTCCTGGCATTGGAGTATACACTTTCATGAAAACATTCTGCGTTCCAAGAGGTACAAAACTTCCTGACTTGACTCTATCCATAATGATTCGTCGTTTAGTAGAAAACGGAGATACCCTATAAGCTGCAGACCTATTTATATTGGCATTTAGCAATACGATATTTCCAATACTGTTCTGATCTACATTGTCATGACCCGACAAATCGCCTTCTATTAAGGTTATTATATCATTATACATCTCTTTAAATTCTTCATCTTTCAGGTTAGATAGAGTCGCTGATACATTCTTAAGATTGTCATCAGTATCTTTTGCCTCTCTGACATAACACATGTATTTTTCTAGTTTTTCTTTATCAATTTTTTCTTTATCAATTTTTTCTTCTAACATCTGACTATCTATTTCAAGGCCCTTCATCCACAATATCTTTTCCACCTTACTTTTGAGAGATTCAGATGCCGTCGCATGAATATGCTCCTTATCCCAATCTTCTTTCTTGTAAAGGTCAAAATGGAACTTGTCGTTAAATGCGTACTCTTTATTCTTGTCGACAGACAATGAACAAAGAATATTAAATAATAATAACACATTCTTAGTCCTACCATCCTTATATTCCATTCTTCTTATTTCGTCATCGGGTGGTATTGTCTCAATCACTCTTTTTCTTATTTCTTCCTTAAAGCCAGCCAGAGCCTTGTGTTCTCTATTAAGCCGCCAGATTTCATGTAACTCATTGATGCTTTTATTCTCGATAAGATACCCAATAAGATTGTATAAATATTTGTCATTATACCAACACATCATACGATTGAATACTGCCTGTATTGAGTTCCATATCTCTCTTATCGACTCTTTCTTATGTTTTCTAACAATCTCATTGAACGTATGCTGCTCGTCCTTCTCCCTATCTGACCTCTTTGTGCCACAATAAAGATCAAGCAAAAGTTCTATCCTGTTATACTCCTTAAAATAATCACTGTCAGCCTTGACAAGAAACAGGAAAAATTCGTCGTTTTGTAGTTTATACTCCATCTCATCCCATTCACATGCCATTCGTTCTATGGACGTACTATCTGTATTTGTCATAATGTATGCCTTGACAAGCTCTGCATTTGTAAGACTTATCTTTGCATTATTAAGTCTCTCGAAATGAGCAGGTCCATCTTCAGGATTATCAAGTTCATACCAAATAATCTTGACATTCTTTTTGAGGTTATTGATGAATTTTCCGACCTCACTTGTGTGTCGATTAATAGCGGTAATTGCCTGATTGAAGTAATACGTATCGCACGTTTCATAAATGGTCGGATTAACCACATCTGACCCTTTGTTTAACTTTTGCAAATAATTATTGCTTTTATCCCTTGATTCATACTCTATCTCATATAGAGGATACTTCGCCGTGTTGAGAATTAGCCATATCGTTGTCAATCTCTGTTGTCCATCCACAAGTATATATTCATTAGACATTTTATCTTTGCGAGTAACAACAACTGGCTGCAGACAATAGTCAGAGAGGTCATTCTCGTCAATTTCACAAATGTCTTCAATAAGATGCTCTACATCCGTTTCCCTCCACTTATACCCACGCTGATAGCTAGGTATAAAGAACTTATATTTAGGACTAACGTTTTCCTGTTCTATAAGTTCACATATAGATATTAACTTAATCTTTGCCATATAACAATCTATTTACCTTACAAATAATTTTTAATATAGATTTTTACTCTGCTCGCAAAGTAAAACCATAGCTATGCAGAAAACGGACATACGTTTCATAAATCCCCATATCAATCAATATTCAGTTCGTAATTTGTACTGCGGCCACCCTCTTCTGTTTTCTTGAGCAACCCTTTCTCCAGTAAATCTGTGATGTCTCGCAGAGCTGTAGCCTGGGACGAATGAGTCATTTTTGCCCACTTTGAA
>JAKSLF010000022.1 GCA_024401355.1 Bacteroidales bacterium
TGATAGCAGTGAAGCCAGCCTTAGGAGCAGCGAGAACGCCGTCCATAGCCTTGAGCTCCTTGTTGATAAGGAAGCCGAACATCTTCTGGTCGTCAGCGAAGAGGTCAGCGATAACAGCTGTAGAAGCGTGCTTACGGTGAGCAGTACCGAATGCGTCGTTAACGTAAACGTCAGCGTAAGAAGCGAGCTTCTTAGCGAAGTTCTTCTGTGACTCCTTCATAGCCTTCTTAGCCTCGTCGAACTTAGGATCTTCCTTCTCGATGCCACGTGGCTTGCCTTCTTCCTCAGCGTAGTAGCGGAGGTTCTGGAGGAGGAGGATTTCGCCTGGCTTAAGAGCCTTAGCAGCCTCGTCAGCGTTAGCAGCGTCTTCAGCGAACTTGATAGATGCAACACCGAACTCCTTAGTGTACTTCTCGATAGCAGAGATGATCTGCTTGAGAGAGAACTTAGGATCGCCTTCCTGTGGGTTAACGTTCTTTGGCTTACCCATGTGGCTCATGAGGATTGCGCAACCGCCGTCAGCGATAACCTTCTTGATTGTAGGGAGAGCACCACGGATACGAGTATCATCAGACACAGCACCAGTCTGCTTGTCCAAAGGCACATTGAAGTCTACACGGATGATAGCCTTCTTGCCTGCGAAGCTGTAATTGTCAATTAAAACCATTGCTTGAATGTTTATTGTGTTTTTTATAATTTGCGATAAAATTCGATACGCGCTACAAAATTAATTTACATCTGCTTAATTCCCAAATATTGAGTGCGAAAAAAGTGTAAATAGTTATTGTATAACTGCTCGATATTGGCGTTTATATAGTTGTATACCTCAGATATGGATGTAGACGAGTCGTCGGTTTCGGCGAGTAGTTTGTCGTCGGGTATGGCGGTGAGTACATCCTGGAACCTCTTGAGTTGGAATTGTGAAGGTCCGACGGAGAAGTAGACATTGCCGTCGGCAGCCATATCGTTAATCCATTGAGCGGAGCCGTAGCAGCCGTGGATGAGCCAAGGAAGGTGTCCGTTGTACTGCTTGTGTGCGTCGAGTATGGCGCCGTAAGCTTGGACGCAATGGATGATGAGTGGTTTATGCAGTTGTTGTGCGATGTCGATTTGCTTGTAGAAGACATCGGTCTGACGTTGGAAGTCGACGTTGCAAGCCTTATCGAGTCCGCACTCGCCGATAGCGTTAGCGAGTTGGGCGTGCTGGTAGAAATCGTCCCAGTTGATATTGTTCTCCGCGTCCCAAGGGTGAATTCCGATAGAGAAATTGGTTGGGAGCGGGAACGTCAGCTGGTCGACTCCGAAGCGGAAATTGTGCACGTTGACGATATCGTCGGGCTGGGTGTTGTGTGAATGTATATTGACGTAAGACATAGCTACTTAACCTCTTCGAAATCGACATATTCGCCACCGAGTTCTTCGGACATTGTCTGTCCTTTGTCGTTGGTTTTGCGTTGTGTGGAGCCATTGATAGTGACTTCTCCCTCTTCCTTATTAGAATTGTCGGCAGTAGAGAAATCGGAGTAGAATGGTCCGCCTTGCTGTCCCATCTTCTTCTCCATCTTTTTCATGAAGTGACGCATGATTAGTGGAACTGCGAGGACGAATAGGAACCTGAGCAGGTAGAAGATGAGGATTATGGTAATAATGGTGCCAAGAATCTTTTCCATGTAGAATTGTTATTAAAGAGGTTGGCTACTATCAGTTACTTTTTTCTCGACCAGATCCTTGATGTGCTGCATGAGCCAGAGCGGTGTAGATGTAGCTCCGAAGATGCCGATGCTGCCGTCGTCGGGAACTGGTTGTGTGGATGCGAGGATGGAGTTGACATCGTCTTCGCTAGTGACGAAATGTGAGTTGGGGTTGATGCCCCGGCAAATTTCGAAGAGGACCTTAGAGTTGGAGCTCTTGGCGCCTCCGACGAAGAGGATCATATCGTGTGACTGGGCGAACGTCTTGAGATGTTCGGCGCGGTCGGCCATCTGTCGGCATATAGTGTTGTGTGCCACGACGTCGCGGCGGACGCGCTGTCGTATTTTGGCGACTAGTGAGTCGTACTGTTGTGGGTCTTTTGTAGTTTGTGCGAACACCTCGGTTGGTTTGTCGGGGTCGACGAGGTCGATCTGGCTTTCGTTTTCGAGGAGGATGCACTTATTGTCGGTTTGTCCCATGAGTCCGATGACCTCGGCGTGTCCTTTTTTACCGAAGAGGACAATTTGTCCGTCGACGGTCTGCATTTTCTTCCAAGCGTCGCGGATGCGTTCCTGAAGTTTGAGAACCACGGGACATGTAGCATCGGTGAGGTGGAGATTGTTGCGACGTGCGATGTCGTAGGACGAAGGAGGTTCGCCATGTGCTCGGAAGAGGACGGAGGAATTGTGGAGTTCGGGGAGTTGTGAGACATCGATAATTTTGAGTCCCTTCTGCTGCAGTCGTTCGATTTCGCGTTCGTTGTGTACGATATCGCCGACGCAATAGACCACATTGTGCTGGAGGAGTTCGTCCTCCAGGGTGGCAATGGCTCTTTTGACTCCAAAGCAGAAACCCGATCCTTCGTCGATAGTAATTCGCATGGCGAATTTAATTGATAATTATGAATTCTTTATCTGGTTGACCTTGTCGAGAATCCATTGGAACTGTTCGTCCATGGTCATGTTGGAATTGTCGAGCAGGAGAGCGTCGTCGGCTTTGCGGAGTGGGCTTTCAGCTCGAGTGGAGTCGATGCGGTCGCGTTCGCGGACGTTGAAAAGGATGTCGTCGAAATTGACAGTTTCACCTTTGGCGGTAAGTTCGTCGAAACGTCGTTGAGCACGGACCTCGTCGGAAGCGGTCATGAAAATCTTAAGGTCGGCATTAGGGAAAACGACGGTACCGATGTCGCGTCCGTCCATGACGAGACTGCCTTCGTTGCCCATTTGTCGTTGCCAGTCGACGAGTTTGCGTCGGATAGCTCCGATAGCGCTTACGAGGCTGACATTGGAGCTGACCTGCATAGCTCTGATTTCGGCTTCAACGCTTTCTCCGTTCATGAATGTTTCGTTTTTCTTGAGTTCGGCGTTGAAGTTGAAAGTTATTTTGATATTATCGAGTGCAGCCACGAGTGCCTGTTCGTTGACAACGCCATCGTTGATGAGGTTGTTGCGAAGGGCATAGAGAGTGACAGAGCGGTACATAGCTCCTGTGTCGACATAAGCAATAGCGAGAGCCTTGGCGAGGTCCTTGGCCACGGTGCTTTTGCCGCAAGAGGAGTGTCCGTCGATAGCGATGATAATTTTCTTGTTATTCACGGTGAAAAGAGTTATTGCTGTCCGTTGTTGATAGTCTCTTTGATCTTGTCTACTCCGAAATTGAGGTAGGGGAAGATGTAAGGGGCAGTTTTGGTGATAGGCTCGTAGGTGACGGACTTGGATTTCTCTTCGTGAGATACCATGTCGAGAATGTCGCCAACGAAGTAGTTGATAGCGCAGATGAAGCAGCTAATGATGAAGAGGTTGCGGATGACGCAGAAGAGACCTCCGAGCACCTTGTTGGGGATGCCGAGTAGCGTGGTGTTGACAGCCTTGCTGATGATGGAGCTAAGGAAGTGAACAGCGACGATGATAGCTGCCATAGTGATGATGAAGCTGACGATGCCGATGCCCTGGAAGGAGAAATGTTCGGCGATAGCAGTTTCGGTATAGCTACTGAATTTGACGGCTCCGTAGGCTCCGATGAAGAGTCCGAGGAATCCGGCGAGTTCGTAGATGAGACCTTTTTGCATTCCGACGAAGAATGACGCGATAGCGGTAATGATGATGATAATGTCGAAAATGCTCATAGGGAATAGTTGTGAATAGAGTGGAAAAACAAAGTAGTCAGTATAATATAAAGTATGAAAAAAGTGGCTCCACCGAGACTCGAACTCGGATTTAAAGTTTAGGAAACTTCCGTTCTATCCCTTGAACTATGGGGCCCTAACTTTATTTCGTGTGCAAAGATAGGGAAAAAAAGTTTATTGTGCAATAAGGGTTGTGAGTTTTAAGTTTGGATTGAGTTGGTTTTGGGTGTGTGGGGGTGTTGTTGTGGGTTTGACGGTTTGAAAGTGAAAGTGGGGAATTGCTTATAGAGTGTAAGTGTTAATAAATATTGCAAGGGTACGTTAAGGTTATCTTATCCCTCCGTTATTCTTACGGCAAAGTCGGAATGAAAGAATGTAAGTGAAGAACGGTGGTGAGGTTAGAAGTTGTAAATGTTCATAAAAGGGGCGTTTTTATTTGGATTTGTATATATATATATATATATATTTGCCCCCCGTTAACAGATATTTTTTTGTATCTGAGTTTTGTTGAAATCAAACAATAATAATATATGAGATACTTATTTATTGTCATGTCGCTCATGCTGAGCATGGTGGCAATGGGACAGTCGGTAGAGAGAATGACCATGACGCTAAGTGGCGAAGGTGGTTCGGCTGTTGGTGTGTTGTCGTCATTGAGTGTGACGGCGACCAATGCGGACGAGACTCTGAAAGCATCTCCTGCGTTGGCGGATGGTGTAAATTTGCCATATCCGGTGGCTACGGCGCTTGATGCGGAGGATGTAGAGAACATCAGCATCACGACGAGCAATGGAAAGATAAGTGTGAATGCAGAAGGCAATTACACTTGTGACATTTATGATGCGTCGGGCAGACAGGTAGCGATGCAGAGGGCGAAGAGTGCGGTGAGCATAGAGCTGGAGTCGGGCCTGTATGTGGTAGCGATAACTCGCGAGGGTAAAGTGGTATGTGCCCGCAAAGTGATAGTAAAATGATAATAAACAAAAAACAATATAGAATATGAGAAAGTTTTTTACGCTTGTGGCACTTGTAGTAAGTGCGGTGGCGGCTGTGGCACAGGTGCCTGCGTTTATGAATTATTCGTGCAGCATTAAGGGTAGCGATGGAGTTGCGCTTGCTGATAAAAACGTAAGCATAAGAGTGAGTGTGGCGATAGCGTCTAATGTATACGTGGAAACACACAGCGCAAAGACAGATGCCAACGGTTTGGTAGACATTGTTATAGGTAAAGGTAAGTCGCCTTTTGATGCAAAAATCAAATCTTTGGGCAAATTGAAATGGTCTCAAGAAGGTGTTCGCAAGTTGAAGGTAGAGATAGACCCAGAAGGCGGCACGAACTACACAATAAGTGGTGAGAGTGAAATAGGAAGTGTGCCATTTTCGTTCTATTCGGACTATGCTAATAAGGCTATGCAGGTTGGTGATATGCCAATGGCAAATGTTACGGTAGCTATAGATGGTCTTGGGAGTGCTCCGCAAGGTTGGGTAGAGATTCTTGGCCAGAGAGTAGATGCGACAAATCCATCTGTAACAGTTAGTGTCCCTGCATATTCTCCAGTGTATATGTCTTGGAATAATTTCAAATCGGATGATAATATCAAGGTGAACTCAGTATACCTCAATGGTGTTGGAGTTAATAAAAACGTGGGAACTGTTGATGTTGAGGGTACAGTAACCAAACGAGAGTTGGTATATTTGAGACTTAAGGCAACTGATTGGGCACTAGTGTCAGAGCAATATACAACATCAAAAGGCAAATTGGATTATGGCAGGTTTGATGAGTCTGTAATAACTAAAAACTGGGAGGCAAATCCTAGCAAATTCACAAGTATGACAGCCGATGAGTACAACACAATGTTTAATCAAAGCACATATCTGAATAATGATGGTGATATGAATTTTACACATCCTACAGATACACGATTAACAGCTTCGAACAGTTACATTGGCGTCAATTTCTGGACCTATATTTCCAAGCCAGGAACAGTAACAAAGAACGTCAAGAGTAAAGCTTTTGATGATGGCAACAACTTCCCTATCGGTCCATTTGACCCTAACAAGGAGAATAAAATAGTAGTGCAGTTTGTGGAGATTATATTCTAATCTTTGTCAATAGACTATTAGAGGGCATGTCAAAGCCACTCCGTTAGTAAAAAGGCGGTCGTTAGTGATAAACTGACGACGGCAAAAAAGATAAAAGCCATTCTTGCGAATAAAGCGAGAATGGCTTTTTTGGGAATTGGCAATTAATTATTATCTTTGCGAGCGTGTAAAATAGGCGACAGCCAAAAGGGTGTAACAAGAAAGAAAAAAGAAACGATGGAAAACATTCGCAACTTCTGCATAATAGCTCATATAGACCATGGCAAGAGTACGCTAGCGGACCGCCTTCTGGAGTTCACGAAGACCGTGACGGGGAAGGAGATGCAGGCTCAGGTGCTGGATGACATGGACCTGGAGCGTGAGCGCGGCATAACAATCAAGAGTCATGCGATACAGATGGACTATGTTGCGAATGACGGGAAGAAATATGTGCTGAACCTGATAGACACTCCGGGTCACGTAGACTTCTCGTATGAAGTGTCGCGATCGATAGCGGCATGTGAGGGAGCGTTGCTTGTAGTAGATGCTACGCAGGGCATTCAGGCTCAGACAATCTCGAACCTTTATCAGGCGATAAACCACAATCTGGAGATAATACCGGTGTTGAACAAGATGGACATGCCGAATGCGATGCCAGACGAAGTGGAGGACCAGATAATAGAGCTGATAGGCTGTGACAGAGGCGACATCATCCATGCGAGTGGAAAGACGGGCATGGGCGTGTCGGAGATATTGGAAGCGATAGTAGAGCGAGTGCCATGTCCGGTAGGAGATCCGAATGCTCCGCTCCAGTGCCTGATATTTGACTCGGTGTTCAACTCGTTCAGAGGAATTGTGGCATACTATAAAGTAGTGAATGGCACGATAAAGGCTGGCGAGATGGTGAAATTCGTAGCGACGGGCAAGGAGTATGACGCGGACGAAGTTGGAGTGTTGAGACTAGACTTTGAGCCACGCAAGGAAGTGAAAGCCGGCGACGTGGGTTACATCATAAGTGGTATCAAGACGAGCAAGGAAGTGAAAGTGGGTGATACGATCACGCATGTAGAGAATCCTTGTGACAAAGCGATAGAGGGCTTTGAGGAAGTGAAGCCGATGGTGTTTGCGGGTATATATCCGATAGACACGGAGGACTATGAGGACCTGAGAGCGTCGATAGAGAAACTGCAGCTGAACGATGCGTCGTTGACATTCCAGCCGGAGTCGTCGTTGGCGTTGGGTTTTGGCTTCAGATGTGGTTTCCTTGGACTCTTGCATCTTGAGATAGTGCAGGAGCGACTGGACAGAGAATTCAATCAGGCAGTCATCACGACCGTGCCAAACGTACCATACAAAGCATACACCAAGAAAGGTGAGATGATAGAAGTGCACATGCCATCGGCATTGCCGGAGCCGACCGTGCTGGACTATGTGGAGGAACCATATATAAAGGCGCAGGTGATCACGAAGAGTGAGTTTGTGGGTCCGATCATGACATTGTGTATGCAGAAGCGAGGAACGCTGCAGAAGCAGACATACCTGACAGCGGACCGAGTGGAGTTGGAATATGACATGCCTTTGGCAGAGATAGTGTTTGACTTCTATGACAGATTGAAGAGCATGTCGAAAGGATATGCGTCATTTGACTATTATCCGATAGACTTCAGGCAGAGCAACCTTGTAAAGATGGACATACTGCTGAACGGTGAGAAAGTGGATGCGTTGTCGACGTTGACATTCTATGACAATGCGGTACCAATCGGCCGAAAAATGTGTGAGAAGCTGAAAGAGCTGATCCCAAGGCAGCAGTTTGAAGTAGCGATACAGGCGGCGATAGGTGCCAAGATTATAGCTCGAGAGACAATCAAAGCGGTGAGAAAAGACGTTACGGCGAAGTGTTATGGTGGTGACGTGTCGCGAAAGAGGAAACTCTTGGAGAAGCAGAAAGAGGGCAAGAAGAGGATGAAGCAGATAGGCCGAGTGGAAGTGCCTCAGAAAGCATTCTTGGCCGTGTTGAAGCTGGACGAGTAACGATAATGGAGAATTGATAATTGACAATTAATAATTGATAATTATTATTATGGCACAGATATTATCAGCATCGGAGCTGCAGGACGAGAGTAACATCTACGATCCGGAATTGACATCGAGCGTTGGTTCGCATGTCAAGTCGATATTGGGCCTGATGAATCAGGACGTGACGAGGGAAGGACTTGTAAAGACTCCGGAGCGAGTGGCTAAAGCGCTTCAGTTTCTGCTGAAGGGATATAATGAAGACCCGGAAGCGATATTGAAGGGAGCGATGTTCAAGGAAGAGTATAGACAGATGGTGGTAGTGAAAGACATAGAAGTGTATTCGATGTGTGAGCACCACATGCTGCCATTCTTTGGCAAGGCGCACATAGGCTACATACCACGAGACCATATCACGGGCTTGAGCAAGATACCGCGAGTGGTGGATGCATACGCGAGGAGACTGCAGGTGCAGGAGAGACTGACTACGCAGATCAAAGAGTGTATCCAGAACACGCTGAATCCGCTTGGTGTGGCGGTAGTGATAGAGGCTCAGCACATGTGCATGCAGATGCGAGGAGTGCAGAAGCAGCATTCGTTTACGACAACGAGTGACTTCACAGGAGCCTTTGCGAACAGCCTGGCTACGCGTGAGGAATTCTTCAACATCATAGGTTCGAAGATGCACTAAAGAGAGATGGAGATAAACGGACTAGAGATATTATCGTCGTTCATCGTCTTGTTTGCGGTGATAGACATGTTGGGTTCGATGCCGATAGTAGTATCGCTCCAAGAGAAGGGAGTGAACATAGCGCCGATGAAGACCACGATAGTGGCATTTGTGATATCGGCGATGTTCATGTATCTGGGAGAGGCGACGCTTGGACTGTTTGGTGTGGACTTGAAATCGTTTTCGGTAGCGGGAGCGATAGTCTTGTTTATCATATCGCTGGAGATGGTGTGTGGTCTGGAGATTTTCAAGCAGGATTCGCCGGAAGGGATGTCGTCGATAGTGCCATTGGCATTCCCGCTGTTGTCGGGTCCGGGAACCTTCACGACATTATTGTCGTTGAGAGCTGAGTATTCGTCGATAAACATCATCATAGCGCTAGTGTTGAACATGGTGTGGGTATACCTATTATTAAGTTCAACCAAGCGAGTGGCGAAATATATAGGAGCTGGTGGTCTGTACGTGCTGAAGAAATTCTTTGGAGTGATAGTGCTGGCCATGTCGGTCAAGTTATTCACCAGTAACCTTGCAACCCTAGTAGAGCAGGTGATGGCGGTAAACAATTGATGAAGGCGATAGAAGGATAGAGATGGCTAAGAAGCAGAAATACTATGTAGTGTGGAAAGGTCGCGAGGAAGGAGTATATGCCACTTGGGAAGAAGCCAAGGCGCAGGTGATGGGCTTTGACGGAGCACGCTACAAGGGCTTTGAGAGTCAGGACGAAGCAGAAAAGGCCTTTGCGGCAGGAGCGCCGAAATATGTGCCAAAGCAAAGAGTGGCAGCAGCAGAGGGAAAGAGTGACGATATGATGGAGATGACGAAGAACAGCATAGCAGTAGATGCGGCATGTTCGGGCAATCCGGGGAAGATGGAATACAGAGGGATATCGTTGTGGGATGGGAAAGAGATATTCCACATGCAATTTCCTTTGGGCACGAACAACATAGGAGAATTTCTGGCGATAGTGCATGCGTTGGCGTTGCTAAAGCAGAAAAATGCTCCTGGGATAACGATATATAGCGATTCGATGATAGCGATAAAGTGGGTGAGGATCAAGCAATGCAAGACGAAGCTGCAGTCATCGCCAGTCACGATGGAGCTAATGG
Organism: Bacteroidales bacterium; assembly: GCA_024401355.1. GTDB lineage: Bacteria > Bacteroidota > Bacteroidia > Bacteroidales > Marinilabiliaceae > W3P20-009. Next base: position 9,749 of record JAKSLF010000022.1, read on the forward strand.
AACTGGTAAAGCGTGCTGAAGCGTGGCTTCAGAACAACACATATAGTAATCCGATAGTAAAATGGCCGACAGAGCAATGGGGTGAAGTGCCAGCTGACTTCGGAAGAAAATGAGAAAGAATATGTCAGAGGAAAATATAAAAGAAAGATTCAGTATTGGAGTAGTCATATCGACGTACAACAATCCGCGGTGGTTGGAGAAGACCTTGTGGGGCTATCTGTATCAGACACACAAAGTGGATGAGGTAGTGATAGCCGACGATGGTTCGCGCGAGGAGACGAAGCAGTTGATAGACAGCTTCAGAGACCGTCTGCCGATCAAGCACGTGTGGCATGAGGATCGAGGATTCCAGAAATCGGAGATACTGAACAAAGCTCTGATGGCGGCAGAATCGGACTACTTGATATTCACGGACCAGGACTGCATACCGCGTAAAGACTTTGTTGCGGTGCACTATGACAACGCTAGGAAAGGTCAGTTCATCTCGGGAGGATACTTCAAGATGACTATGGAAGTGAGTGAGACCGTGACGCAGGACGACGTAGAGCGAGGAGACGTATTCAAGATATCGTGGTTGCGAGCCCACAAGCAGCCATGGACCTTCAAGATGACGAAGCTGGTAGGCAAAGAGTGGTTTGCGAAACTGATGAACACAGTGACGACAGCGAAATCGTCGTGGAATGGATGTAACGCATCGGGCTGGAGAGCAGACATGCTAGCCATCAACGGATATAACGAAGACATGCACTATGGAGGTCAGGACAGAGAATTTGGTGAGAGACTAAGCAACCTTGGACTGAAATCGATACAGATGAGGTATTCGGCCATAGTAATGCATCTTGACCATAAGAGACCATACAAGACCAAGGAATCGATGGAGAGAAACAGGGCGATAAGACGAGAGACACGCAGGAAGAAAATAATAAAGACACCGAACGGAATAGAGAAGCTCTGAGAGACAGAGTTTGGTGACATGGATAACGTGATAGAAGAGATAAGAGTACTGATAGTGACCGGCAAGAATGACACATATCCACGTCAGTTGCCGGGAGGCGAGCCATACATAGAACGTAATGGCAGGAGGTATCATTTCTTCATCAACGAAAGAGATTGCAATCCGGACATAGTAGTCGTCAGGAACAAGCACTTCAAGACACCGATGACCTTTGAAATAGAGAGGGAGAACACCATCTTGATGATGTCGGAGCCTAAATCGGTAGTCAGTTTCCCGAAAAGATATCTGAAGCAATTTGGCATGGTATACTCGTGCCAGGAGAACGTAGACCACAAGAACGTGGTTTATGGTCCGGCGTTACTGCCATGGACCTTTGACGTAGTGAGGAAAGGGAGTGAGGAGAGTCATCACCTGACCTTTGACGAACTGATATCCATGCCGTTGCCAGAAAAGAGCAAAGACCTCTCGATAATAATAAGCGACAAATCGCATACGAAAGGTCATCAGGCGCGACTGGACTTCGTCTACAAACTGAAAGAACACTATGGGGACAGGCTTGACCTATTTGGGCGAGGGTTCAAGGAATTTGACGAGAAGTGGGCACTCATGTCGCCATACAGATATCACATAGCCATCGAGAACTCGTCGAGCAGATATTACTGGACAGAGAAACTATCGGATGGCTTTGTGTGTGGATGTTATCCTATATATTATGGATGCAAAAATACGGAAGACTACTTTGACAAAGAATCGTATGCCTCGATAGACATAGAAGACGTAGAAGGGGCGATACGCATCATAGATGACATAGTAGCTCGGAACGTATATGAAGAGAAAAAGGCTCTGATAGAGAAAAGCAAAGAGCAGGTGTTGGTAAAATATGACATGTTTCACATCATAGCCGACTGCTGTGACAAGCTGAAAATGGGTGGCAAGAGGGAGAAAGTGACCTTGATGCCATGCAGGACAGCGACGGACATGAGACATATATATAATAACCTGATAGAACGTAATCTTCAGCGGGCCAAAAATATAGTAAAGACAGCAATGGGAATGCGAAAATTCGATAAATAGCATTATCTTTGCACCACGAAAGAAAAATTTGCGCAAATAACATATACAATGGAATATAATTTCAAGGATATTGAGGTCAAGTGGAAGAAATACTGGGCCGACAATAACGTGTATAAGGTAAAGACAGATGCGTCGAAGCCTAAGTTTTATGTACTTGACATGTTCCCATATCCATCGGGAGCGGGACTTCATGTTGGTCACCCACTGGGATATATAGCAAGTGACATATTTGCACGCTACAAGCGATTGAATGGCTTCAACGTGCTTCATCCAATGGGATATGACGCATACGGATTGCCAGCAGAGCAGTATGCAATCCAGACAGGTCAGCATCCAGCGATCACAACAGACCAGAACATCAACAGATATCATGAGCAGCTTGATAAGATAGGCTTCTGCTTTGACTGGGACAGAGAAGTAAGAACATGTGACCCTATATATTATAAGTGGACACAGTGGGCATTCACAAAGATGTTCAACTCGTTCTACTGCAACAAAGAGAAGAAAGCGTTGCCAATAGAGACACTCATCAAGCACTTTGAGACAGAAGGTAATCCGGGTCTTGACGTAGCTCAGAGCGAGGAGTTGAAATTCACAGCAGAAGAGTGGAAGTCGTGGGACGAGAAGAAAAAGCAGCAGGTATTGATGAACTACCGCTTGGCATATCTTGGCGAGACGATGGTGAACTGGTGTCCAAAACTCGGCACAGTACTTGCGAACGATGAAGTAGTAGATGGAGTGTCAGTACGTGGTGGTTACCCTGTAGTGCAGAAGAAGATGCGTCAGTGGTGCCTCAGAGTCAATGCGTACGCTCAGAGACTTCTTGACGGCTTGCAGACAATAGACTGGAGCGAATCTATCAAAGAGACACAGAAGAACTGGATAGGACGTTCGGAGGGAACAGAAGTAGAATTCTCGGTAAAAGATTCGGACGTTAAATTCACTATATTCACCACACGTGCGGACACTATGTTTGGTGTTACCTTCATGGTATTGGCACCAGAGAGTGACTATGTGGCACAGGTGACAACAGCTGAACAGAAAGCAGCTGTAGAGGAGTATATCTCGTATGTGAAGAAACGTACAGAGCGCGACAGAATATCGGACCGCAAAGTGACAGGTGTATTCACAGGATCGTATGCGATAAATCCATTTACTGGTGAGGCAATACCTATTTGGGTAAGTGAATATGTGCTTTCGGGCTATGGTACAGGAGCCATCATGGCAGTGCCAGCACACGACAGCCGTGACTATGCATTTGCAAAGCACTTCAACTTGCCAATCATACCTCTTATAGAAGGAGCGGACGTCTCGGAGCAGAGCTATGATGCCAAGGAAGGAATCGTAAGCAACTCGCCACGTGAGGGAGTGAAGCCATATATTGACTTCACACTTAACGGACTTACAATCAAGGAAGCTATTGCAGCAACAAAGAAATATGTCAAGGAGCACAACCTTGGCCGAGTGAAAGTGAACTACCGTTTGCGTGACGCCATCTTCTCGCGCCAGAGATATTGGGGCGAACCATTCCCAGTATACTATAAGGACGAGATGCCTTACATGGTGCCAGAGGATAAGTTGCCACTTGAGTTGCCAGAGATATCGGAGTACAAGCCAACAGAAGATGGTCAGCCACCACTTGGTCGAGCACAGATGTGGGCATGGGACGAGAAGAACGGCAAGATAGTAGACAAGAGCCTCGTAGACAACAAGACAGTATTCCCACTTGAGTTGAACACAATGCCAGGCTTTGCTGGATCGAGTGCGTACTACCTCCGCTACATGGACAACAAGAACGAGGATGCCCTTGTATCGAAAGAAGCAAATGGCTACTGGAAGAACGTAGACCTCTATGTAGGAGGTTCGGAGCATGCGACAGGTCACTTGATATATTCAAGATTCTGGAACAAATTCCTTTATGATATGGGAGTGTCTTCGACAGAAGAGCCATTCCAGAAACTGGTTAACCAGGGAATGATTCAGGGTCGAAGCAACTTCGTATATAGAATAAAGGACACAAACACATTCGTCAGCCTCAACTTGAAAGACCAGTATGACGTGACACCAATACATGTTGACGTCAACATAGTATCGAACGACATACTTGACATAGAAGCATTCAAGAAGTGGCGTCCAGAATTTGAGACAGCAGAATTCGTGCTTGAGGACGGCAAATATGTATGTGGATGGGCAGTAGAGAAGATGTCGAAATCGATGTTCAACGTTGTCAATCCGGACATGATAGTAGAGAAATATGGTGCCGACACCTTGAGAATGTATGAGATGTTCCTCGGACCAGTAGAGCTCTCGAAGCCATGGGATACCAACGGCATTGACGGAGTCCATAAATTCTTGAAGAAACTGTGGAGAGTCTTTGAAGGTGGCATCGTAGACGCCAAGGCAGATGCAAAAGAGTTGAAAGCGCTTCACAAAGCGATAAAGAAAGTGACCTCGGACATCGAGAACTTCTCATTCAACACATGTATCAGTGCCTTCATGATAATGCTCAATGAACTTGTTGACCTGAAGTGTAACAAGAAAGAGATATTTGAGCCAGTAGTAGTACTTCTGACTCCATTTGCGCCACACATAGCAGAAGAATTGTGGCATCAGATGGGTAATGAGACAACAGTTCTTGATGCGGCATGGCCTAAGTATGACGAGAAGAACCTTGTTGAGAGCTCATTCAGCTATCCTATCTCATTCAATGGCAAGACACGCTTCATGCTTGAATTGCCACTTGACATGTCGAAAGAAGACATTGAGAAAGCAGTCATGACAAACGAGCAGACACAGAAATACATAGATGGCAAGACAGTGGCCAAAGTAATCGTAGTGCCAGGCAAGATAGTCAACGTAGCCCTGAAGGGTTAGTTGGTCTGTGGCTGAACGCAAGAAAATACATTTATATTGAAAAAATATGCACCGCATGAGAGTCATGCGGTGCTGTTTTTTGAATGGCCCAAGTGAGCAAAAGTGGCATAATTGGGAGTTGAAGTGGCCTGAAAGTAAAAAAGGAAGTAGTCTCGAAAAGTGTGCAAACGATTGTTATAAATAAATGATGAAAAAAAAGGAAAAAAGATGCAAATGATAGGTGTACGCAGTTTTCGTTTTTTATTTATCTTTGTGCCGCCAATTTTGGAATGAATATTAATACATAAATATTGCATACAGAATAAAACAATAAAAATGGACAAGAAACAGTTAATAAAGCTGCTAGTATGTGTAGTTGTTGCACTAGTGTTGTGGAACCTACCAGCGGCTTATCTGGGAATGCCTGACTTGACAGTAATAGAGCAGCGAGTGATAGCTCTGTTTGCATTTACGGCGCTCATGTGGATACTTGAGACAATTCCTATCTGGACAACATCGGTATTGACAATGGTGTTGATGATAGTGACAGTGTCGACAAGTTCGTTCAACCTACTTGGACCTGGTGAGAATGCAGAGGCATTTGGCAAGGTCATCTCTCACAAAGCGATAATGGCAGCCTTTGCGGATCCAATCATCATGTTGTTCCTTGGTGGATTTGCGTTGGCGATGGCAGCGACAAAAGTTGGTCTTGACGTGAACTTGGCCCGAGTGATGCTCAAGCCATTTGGCACACGTTCGGAGATAGTATTGTTGGGCTTCATGATAGTAACAGCCTTGTTCTCTATGTTTATGAGTAACACAGCGACAGCTGCGATGATGCTAGCCATCATGGCACCAGTGTTGCGTCAGTTGCCAGCAGATGGAAAGGGTAAGATAGCCTTGGCCTTGGCGATACCAGTAGCAGCGAACGTAGGTGGTATAGGAACACCAATCGGTACACCTCCAAACGCCATAGCATTGAAATATCTGTCGGAGTCGGGCATGAGCAACATAGGCTTTGGCCAGTGGATGCTTATCATGGTGCCATTTGTAATAGTAATAATGGCAGTAGCATGGCTTTTGTTGTTGAAGATTTATCCATTCAAGCAGAAGAACATTGAGATATCAATAAATGGTGAATTCAAGAAAGACACCAAGTCGATAATAGTATACGTTACATTTGCCTTGACAGTAATCCTCTGGATATTGGACAAGGACAGAACAGGTATAGATGCCAATTCGGTAGCCCTTATACCATTTGCCATCTTCTGTATCACAGGTGTGTTGGACAAGAACGACCTGAAGAACATGAGCTGGGATGTGCTTTGGCTTGTTGCAGGTGGTTTTGCGCTTGGTGTGGGTTTGAAAGACTCAGGTCTTGCCAGCCATATAGTAAGTTCGATACCATTTGACACATGGTCGCCAATCATGGTATTCATCGGTTCGGGTCTGGTATGCTACCTGATGGCAACATTCATGAGCCATACAGCAACAGCAAACCTGTTGATGCCAATCTTGGGTGCACTTGCAGTAGGTATGAAAGACAGCATTGAGCCATACGGTGGTGCAGTAACCATGTTGATAGGTGTTGCGATAGCATCATCACTTGCCATGGCATTGCCAATCAGTACACCTCCAAACGCACTTGCTCATTCGACAGGCTTCATTGAGCAGAAAGACATGGCACGTATAGGTGTGTCGGTAGGCATAATTGGTGTAGCACTTGGATATGTCCTATTGCTCCTTGTAGGTGGTACGGGATTCTTCAATTAAGAAATGAAAGATTATAAATAAAGCAGCGGGCTGTCTTGAAAAGAGACGGCCCGCTGTTGCGTGTGGGAATAGCGATTCAGATACCTTGGGGTGTAAATTAGAGGGTATGTAATCCAATAGTGAATAATCTGATTGGATATGTCGTGAAAAAGTATTAATTTCGCAGCACTTGACACAGTGATTGATAATGCAGTATAGTAACAAACAAGACATAATGACCTTGCGGTCGGCAGTCAAAGTGGCCGTAGCTGTAGTGACAGTATTATTGATGTTGCCGGTGTTGGGAGACTTCCCGATGTTGCGTAGCATTTGGTTGCCGGTATTTTTTGTGTGGATAGCAATAGTGCTATTTGCCTATTGTGGAGGCATCGATGAAATATACGTCAGTGCGGGTCATGGTTATGTTGAGATACTTAGAGCAAAATTTGTCACAACAAGTAGTCATCGGACAGTGTTGATATCGACAAAGGCGGAGAACATCAGGAAAGTAAAATACAGGAGACTGGGAATGATGCGAAGGCTAGATATCACATATAGAGAGCCGAAGGACAATGAAGAGCGCCAGGTCAAGATAGGGTTGACAATGGTAGATCGTTCGAAGAGACGTGAGTTGTTCAGGACGTTAAGTGAAATGTGTAGAAGCAACTTGAAAGAAAATAAATAGAGACAAGAATGAAGGTAATAGCAGCAAATTGCAACGTATATGAGTCGGACAACATAGTAGCCGACCTAGAAGAACTGCTAAAAGACTATAAATCGGAGCAGGTGTTCATGATGGCAGACGAAGGTTCGTCGAAATATTGCATGAGCCTGTTGGCTGGAGTAAGCAAGATAACTCCGGAGCACACCATAATCATCAAACAGGGTGATGACTTCAAGAACGTTGAAGCGGCAGTCAAGATATGGGAATTCTTGAGTGGCCATGGTGCAACGCGTAAATCTGTGCTTGTCAATCTTGGTGGTGGAATGCCATGTGACCTAGGTGGATTTTGTGCATCGACATTCAAGCGAGGAATAAACTTCATTAATATCCCTACAACCATATTGGCACAGGTAGACGCCTCATTGGGTGGCAAGACAGGAATGAACCTGGGTGGCTTGAAAAATGAGATAGGTGTATTTTCGATAGCCAATGCAGTAGTGATAAGCGGTCAGTTCTTGAAGACACTTGACAAAGACAACATACTATCGGGTTTTGCAGAGATGCTGAAGCATGGTCTGATAAAAGACGCAGCATCAATAGAAGAAATGATGAAGCTTGACTTTGACAAGCCAGACTATCAGAAACTGCAGAGAATGATATGTGACTCGGTATGTGTCAAGAACTATTTTGTCACAGAAGATCCAAAAGAAAAAGGCGTCCGTAAAGCGTTGAACTTCGGACACACATTCGGACATGCGTTTGAAACATTCTCGATGCGTCATCAGGAGCATCCGATACTGCATGGTAAGGCTGTGGCATTCGGCATGGTATGTGAATTGATGCTGAGTGAGAAGAAACTTGGTCTTGATCATGCAGAAGCGAAGCGCATATATGACTATATCAACAAGATGTATGGAAAGATGGAGTTTGCTGAGAGTGACTTTGACGAATTGCTAGAACTTATGACCCATGACAAGAAGAATGACTCGGCAGGTATAAACTTCACATTGTTGCCTCGTCTGGGTGAGATATCGATAAACAACATAGGTTCGAAAGAGGAGATCACCGAAGTGTTGGCCACATACTTAAACATGTAAACCGATGATATATACTATTACCGCACCGCGATTGACATCGGAAACGATAAAATTGCCTGCATCTAAAAGCATAAGTAATCGTCTTCTTCTTATAAACGTCTTGTCGGCGAATCCGGAGTTGCCAGAAAACCTATCAGACAGCGACGACACCGCAGTGATGTTGAAAGCCTTGCAAAGTGACTGCTCGCATGTAGATGTGGGTGCGGCTGGCACCTCGATGCGTTTCCTTACGGCATATCTTGCATTGAGACCTGGTCGTCATGTCATAACAGGATCGGAGCGAATGAAAAAGCGTCCGATAGCCATTCTGGTAGATGCGTTGCGACAACTGGGTGCGGAAATAACGTATATGGAGAATGAGGGATTCCCTCCATTGGAGATAGTTGGTCAGGAATTGAAAGGTGGAACCATAAGTTTGCCGGGCAATGTCAGCAGCCAGTTTATCTCGGCGCTCATGATGATAGCTCCAATGATAAAAGGTGGTTTGACAATAGAACTGACAGGCAAGATAGTCAGCCAGCCATATATAAGGATGACCCTCAAGACAATGGAACAATTGGGCGTCAAGGGCAGTTGGAATGGATCGGTAATAGAAATACCGGAAGGAAAATATCAGCATAAAAGTTCGTTTGTAGAATCGGACTGGAGTGCGGCCTCATATTGGTATGAGATAGCGGCATTGGCGCCTCAGTTGACAGTGAAGCTAACGGGACTTGATTTGGACAGTCTTCAGGGAGACTCGGAAGGAAGGAACATTGCGGCAAAACTTGGCGTGTCGACCAAGCAGGATGCCTCGGACAATACATTGGTATTGACGGCCTCGGGTAAAGCGCTGTCGCACTTGGAGTATGACTTTAACAGTCAGCCAGACATAGCGCAGACATTTGTAGTGATGTGTTGCTGCATGGGAGTGACCTTCCACTTTACAGGGTTGGAAAGTTTGAAGATAAAAGAGACAGACCGCATAACGGCCTTGATAAACGAATGTCGTAAGATAGGATTTGTCTTGCAGAGCAACAATGTAGATGATCTTGGTTGGGATGGTACGACATGTGAGGTTAGTGATGAAGCAATTTTAACATACAAAGACCATCGAATGGCCATGGCATTTGCGCCTGCGGCGATGAAAATAGGCAAGGTCAGAATAGATGACCCTGGCGTCGTGTCGAAATCGTATCCTAATTATTGGAACGACTTACTAAAGATAGGGGTTTCTGTTGCCGAAGAGTAGTTGTTGGAAGTGATATACCTATCGTTCGTAGGGGGTGAACATAATGAAATTATCACAAAATTGATATGTATATGTGCATATTAATACGACAAAACGATAAATAATTTTAAATCGTAGTTTTAAAGTTGGCAAATCAATATGGAATTATTAGATTTGCAACAAAATAGCAATAAACTAATCTCATACGATATGGCAGATACATTAGAAATCAAAGAGCGCGAAGAGGTAGCAGTACGCTTCTCAGGTGACTCTGGAGACGGTATGCAGCTGGCAGGAAACATCTTTTCTACAGTTTCGGCAACCGTAGGCAACAGTATCAGTACATTCCCTGATTATCCTGCAGATATACGTGCCCCACAGGGTTCGTTGACAGGTGTTTCGGGATTCCAGGTACACATTGGCGCTGGCCAGGTATACACACCAGGTGACAAGTGCGACGTGCTTGTAGCAATGAATGCTGCAGCCTTGAAGACACAGTACAAGTATGCGAAACCAGGTGCTGCCATAATCATTGATACTGATTCATTCGGCAAGAGTGACCTTGAGAAGGCAGCATTTAAGACAGATGACTATCTTGGAGAGATGGGCATAGATGCAGACAGAGTTATAGCATGTCCTATTTCGACAATGGTAAAAGACTGTTTGGCAGACTCGGGAATGGATGTGAAGGCGATACTTAAGTGTCGTAACATGTTTGCCCTTGGTCTTGTATGTTGGCTTTTTGACCGTGACTTGAACGTAGCATTCAACTACCTCAAGGAAAAGTTTGCAAAGAAGGCAGGTGTTGCAGAGGCAAACATCAAGGTTATCCAGGCTGGTTATGACTACGGACACAATACACACTCATCGGTAGCAAACGTATACCGCATAGAGTCGAAGAATAAAGTAAAGGGCCGTTACATGGACATCACAGGTAACAAGGCGACAGCATACGGTCTTATTGCAGCAGCAGAGAAGGCAGGCTTGAAGCTTTACCTTGGTTCATACCCTATCACTCCTGCAACAGACGTGCTTCATGAGCTCTCTAAGCACAAGTCGCTTGGTGTGACAACAGTGCAGTGCGAGGATGAGATTGCAGGATGTGCATCTTCGGTAGGTGCAGCATTTGCTGGTGCGTTGGCAGTTACTTCAACATCAGGTCCTGGTATCTGTTTGAAGTCTGAGGCAATGAACTTGGCGGTTATCCTAGAGCTCCCACTTGTTGTACTTGACGTTCAGCGTGGTGGTCCTGCAACAGGTCTTCCAACAAAGTCGGAGCAGACAGACCTTCTACAGGCGCTCTATGGCCGTAATGGTGAGAGCCCGATGCCAGTCATTGCGGCAACATCTCCTACAGACTGCTTTGATGCGGCATACGATGCTTGTAAGATAGCTCTCGAGCACATGACACCAGTCGTATTGCTCACAGATGCATATATTGCTAATGGTTCTGGTGCATTCAAGCTTCCTAACCTTGCAGAATATCCAGCAATCAATCCTCCATACGTTCCAGAAGAGCTTAAGGGTTCGTGGACACCATATATGCGTGCTGAAAACGGCACTCGTTACTGGGCAGTTCCTGGCCGTGAAGGATTCCAGCATATCATTGCAGGTATCGAGAAAGACAGCAAGACAGGTGCTATTTCTACAGATCCAGAGAACCATGACTTGATGACACGTTTGCGTCAGGAGAAGATAGACAAGATTGAGGTACCAGACGTTGAGGTTATCGGTGACAAGAATGCCGACCTCCTTATCGTAGGCTTTGGTGGCACATACGGCCACTTGAGAGCAGCGATGGAAGAGCTCAAGGCAGCAGGCAAGAAGGTAGCATTGGCACACTTCAAGTATATCAATCCACTTCCAAAGAACACAGAGGCTGTTTTGAAGTCGGCTAAGAAAGTAGTCGTAGCAGAGCAGAACATGGGTCAGTTTGCAGGCTGGTTGAGAATGAAAGTTGATAACTTCGCACCATATCAGTTCAATCAGGTAAAGGGTCAGCCTTTCGTGGTTGAGGAGCTTGTTGCAGCATTCAACGAAATACTTAAGAAGTAAGAGGTTGTTTAACTATTAAAATTGAAATCATTATGAGCGAATATACAGCAGCCGATTTTAAGAAGGGACAGCCACGTTGGTGTCCGGGTTGTGGTGACCACTTCTTCTTGGCTTCACTTCATAAGGCTATGGCCGAGATTGGTGTAGCACCTTGGGATACAGCAGTAATCTCAGGTATCGGATGTTCAAGCCGTCTGCCTCACTATATGGCAACATACGGTATGAATACAATCCACGGCCGTGCAGCAGCAATCGCAACAGGTGCGAAGGTTGCAAATCCAAATCTTACAGTTTGGCAGATTTCTGGTGATGGTGACGGATTGGCAATTGGTGGTAACCACTTCATCCACGCAAACCGTCGTAACATCAACTTGAATATGATACTTTTGAACAACCGTATCTATGGTTTGACAAAGGGTCAGTATTCACCAACATCTCCACGTGGTTTCGTCAGCAAGTCGTCACCATACGGTACAGTTGAAGATCCATTCCGTCCTGCAGAGCTCTGCTTCGGTGCGAGAGGTCACTTCTTTGCACGTGCAGTAGCCACAGATGCAGCAGGTACAGTAGAAATCCTTAAGGCAGCACAGCAGCATAAGGGTGCTGCAGTATGCGAGATACTCCAGAACTGCGTAATCTTCAACAACGGCACACACGATTCGGTATATACTCCAACAGAGCGCAAGAAGAACGCCATCTACTTGAAGCATGGCGAGAAGATGCTCTTTGGTGAGAACAACGAGTATGGCATCGTACAGGAAGGCTTCGGTGTAAAGGCCGTTAAGCTCGGTGAGGATGGTTACACAGAGGCAGACGTACTCGTACATGATGCAAAGTGCGAAGACAATACACTTCAGCTTAAGCTTGCTGAGATGGAGTGGCCAGTAGCGCTTGGCGTAATTCGTGACGTAGATGCTCCAACATACGATGATTGCGTATCAGCACAGATAGAGGAAGTCAAGGCAGCAAAGAAGTATCACAACTTTGCAGAGCTTCTTGAAACTAACGACATCTGGGAAGTAAAATAACACAGAATAATTGTGGTAAGAAAGGCCGCTCTCAGTTTGGGAGCGGCTTTTGCTTGTGAAAATAGACCTAGGCAAAATGAAGACAAATATAAGCGGATATATATGCGAGAGATCATCATTGGTGGCTTTACTAGTGATGATAGGGCTTGTCATAAATAGCGTAATTGGACTAGAAGCCCAGGTCGTAGTAGTTAATCGTCAGATAAAAGAGCAGTCATTATTGTCGATATTGACAGGAGATAACTGGAGGAGTGACGAGAAGATAGAGATGAAATCGGCCGTTGCAGACGGCAATGAAGTGAGAGTCAGGTTCAACAAAACTATTTTGAACATTCTGGTTACTCAAGAGAAGTTGGAGCGAGCAGCAGACTCAATAAGAGCGTGGACAAGTAAGCCCAATGCAAAAGTGCAGATAATTGGGGATCAGATCAATCTTTCGACATTGGTTCCCAAGACATATAATATGTCGAAATCGGGTGTTAAGCCGGTAGTTAAGTCAGTAGGGAAAAAAGAAGGAGCTTTGACAGGCAGAACATTTGCCGTTTGGAATAGCCACGGAAGATATTATGAGAAAAGTCTGGACAGATGGGAGTGGCAACGAGCAAGACTATTTACCACAGTGGAAGACCTGCTGTCGACAAGCTTTGTAGTTCCGTATCTAGTTCCAATGTTAGAAAATGCAGGCGCCAGCGTATATTTGCCACGTGAAAGAGATTTTAATAAAGAATCGTTGATAGCGGATAATGACGAAGCAAGTGGCTTGGAACGCCAAGGGTTGAAACCTGTAGAGACGACAAAAGGATATAGGGTGAGTGATGCATTGCGGAACTTTGACAATCCTTTTGAAATGGGAACAGCCGAGACATACTCGTTGGCAGAAGGCGACACACTGACATTTAGAATACAAGACAAAAAAATATGTGACATGACGGCCCACCTGTATGTGGCATATCATGCAGATGCGGCAAATTCGGATAGTGTCGTGTATACGGTATATGATGGACGTGGAGTGACTCGTTATGTTGTAGACCAGAGACGAGGAGGATCGATGTGGATGCCATTGGGGAAGCATTTTGTCACTAGTGGAGGCTATGACGGAAGAGGAGTGCGTGTTGTGGTAACAGGACAGGGACGAGTATCTGTTGATGCAATAAGAATCGGTGGAGGTATGGGTATAGTTGAGAGAAACGGAAAAAAGAGTGGAGTGAATGCGTGGGCAGAAGGAGCACGATATTATCTGCAGTCAGACGGGTGGAGTAAGACAGTATATGCACTTAGTGATGGAGTCAATGACTATACGGACGACATTAATGGTCGTGGTGAATGGGTGAATGCGTTAATTAAAGAGAAAGGTATACCGGTAGATGCTTCAATAGCATTTCATACAGATGCAGGTATAGCAGAAGGCGATTCGACCATTGGTACACTTACGATAGTGTCTACAAAAAATGGGAAGGACAAATATACAGATGGGAAATCGAAGAGTGTAGCGAGAGCCTTAGCTCAGAAAATAGAGACACAGATAGTAAACGACATACGCCTGACATGGAATAAAAATTGGTCGGAACGAGGAATATGGGATAAAGGATATTCAGAAGCTCGTAGAGCGGATGTGCCTTCAGTGCTTATTGAATTGCTGTCGCATCAGAACATAAAAGACATCAGATATGCCTTGCATCCAGCATTCCGTCATGATGTGTCGAGATCTATATATAAAAGCATAGTGCGGTTTTACGAGGGAGATGATGCGGTGATAGCTCCTCTGCCAGTTCGAAAAATTGGAATGGAACAAGTGGGGCAAGATTCTATTAGACTATCTTGGTCGCCAACAATAGATATTGTCGAACCTTCATCGTTACCTTGCCAATATGAAATCTATGTGAGTCATCAAGGACAGGCAGAGAAGAAATATTCGACATGTGACACGACAATAGTTGTTGGTCAGTCGACAGATGGCATCGTTAGTGAATATAGGATAGTGGCATTGAATGATGGCGGTTATTCGTTAGCCTCATCACCTGTCTGTGCACGCTTGGACGGCAAAAAAGTTGGAACATTGCTAGTCGATGGATTCGACCGCATATCTGCTCCTGGTGTAGTTGATGAACCCACGTGGAGAGGAGTGATCGACAATCTCGATCCATCAGTGCCGGATGGAGAAGACCTGTTCCGTACAGGTTGTCAGTATGACTTTGATCCACGAAGCGAGTGGCTCGACGACGATGCTCCTGGATGTGGTGCGTCGTATTCTGACGATGAGATGAAAGTCATAAGAAAGCCTCAATACGCATTATCTGGATCATATATAACCCAGAGTAAGGAGTATTTTGAAAACAGTTCGTCAGAATCATTGCCTGATTCGGTAAAAATATATTTAGGTGATGAGAGGACAACGTGGTATGGCGACATGACGCCTAGACATGCCATTTGGAGTCCGTCATTCATTGGTTGCATAGAGAAGATAGCATCAATATGTAAAGATGTATACATATCGGGTGCGTATGTTGGAACAGATATATCAGACAAGGTGACCGCAGAACGTATTGCGCGGAACTTGGGCTTTAAGTGGCGTACAAATCATGCTTCAAAAGTTGCGTCAGATGATTTTGGAAACCCTGTGGCACATCCGGACGCAATAGAGCCATCAAAGGGTGCATATACTACAGAACGGTATACAGACTCTGGTATGTCGGCAAAAATTAGATATAAAAATATTACTATAAGCGGCCATTAATCATAAATAAATGTAAGATAACGGAACAATCGTATATATCTTGCGTAGAAATAATTAAATTCGCAGTCGAAAACTCTAAAACAAAATAACTTTGGCATACAAAGCTGTAAATATAATCATGATAGTTGTGGCAATGTCAATTGCTGCAATCAATGCTGTAGCTCGAGATAGGAGAGCAGTATCGTCAGAACGAATACTGCTTATAAGTTCGTATAATCCCGAGACAGTATCTGCCATGAACACCATAAACGATTTTGTCGGATATTATGACGAACATGGAAGTGGTGGTACAGTAATGGTGGAAAACATGAACACCAAGAGTCTTAGCGAAGCTATGCTGTGGAAGAACAGGATGAGGTCGATCTTGGACAAATATGACACAAACGACCTTCGCCCGTCATTGATACTTTTGCTTGGTCAGGAAGCATGGGCGGCATATTTGTCGCAGGACCCTATGTTTGTCGAGCGAAAAGGCAAGACCCCAGTAATGGTATGTATGGCTTCAAGAAACATCGTTCGAATGCCTGCTGACACGTGTGACATCGAAACGTGGATGCCAACATCTCTAGATTATACGTATCTCAAGTCGAAATACAACATAGTTGGTGGTGTTCTTTATGAATATGATGTAGACAAGAACCTCGACCTTATCCAAAGTGCGTATCCCGGAACAAAAAATGTAGCGCTGCTTACCGATAATAGTTATGGTGGTCTGACATTGCTTGCATTTGTCAACGATCAGATGCTCAAACACAAGGAATATAACTTTATTAGTCTTGATGGCCGACAGAAGACCATATATTCGATGAGTGAAGCAATCTCGAAACTGCCATCGTCGACAGCCTTGATGTTAGGAACATGGCGTGTGGACAAGACAGAAAGTTATTTTGTGAAAAATTCGGTGCATACACTTATGGATGCCAACAAAGACATTCCAGTCACCACACTCACACATATTGGACTTGGTGTATGGGCAGTGGGAGGATACTCTCCGAGTTACAGATCACAGGGAAAAGAAGTCGCAGAGAAAGTTGTCGAATATTTAAAGGCTTCGGCCAATGGACAGAAGCCTGATTTGATGACAGTCATAGAGAGCGGTTATGTCTTCAGCAAAGACAAGTTGGAAGAACTTAAATCGAAAAACGAGGAATTTGAAGTTCCTAGTGGGGCAGAAATAATTAATACGAAACCATCGTTCTATGATGAGAATTCGCTAGTCATTCATGTTGTGAGCATGGTGTTCCTCGTATTGGTGTGCTTACTGTTAATAGTATTGTGGTTCCTTGCCAAGACAAAAAAGCTTACGGCAGCATTGCAGGCGTCGCAAAAAGAGCTTATTCAGGCAAAGGAAGATGCTGAGGACAGAAATAAAATGAAGACAGCCTTCCTTGCCAATATGAGTCATGAAATACGTACACCATTGAATGCATTGGTAGGTTTTTCTGAAGTGCTAACAACCGATGAAACACTTAGCCAAGATGACAGAAGGCAGATAAACGATATCATTTCGACAAATTCAGAGTTGCTATTGGGACTCATCAACGACATATTGGATATGGCGCGTCTGGAGTCTGGACGAACGAAATATGACGTTACGCCTTGTGATGTGGTAGCAATATGTCGCGACACATTGTCGACATGCCAAATTGCGGCACGAAGAGAAGATATATCATACAGACTCGATACGGACATGGAAAAATGCATGGCAATGATAGATAGCCAGCATATACGTCAGGTGCTCATAAACCTTCTGTCCAATTCGAATAAATTCACCAAGTCTGGTTCGATAACATTGAGTATTCATAATGATGGCCATGACCTTCGCTTTGCTGTGACAGATACCGGAATCGGTATTCCAAAAGAGAAGAAGGAGAAGGTGTTTGAGAGATTTGAAAAATTGAGTGAAACATCGCAAGGATTTGGCATTGGATTGTCGCTTTGCAAAAACATCGTAGAGCACTTTGGTGGAAAAATATGGGTTGATTCTGAATATTCGGCTGGAGCCAAATTTGTATTCAACATTCCGTTTATTCCACTTGCGAACGACAAGTAGAGCATTAAGATAGTTTTTTCATATAGTTAGTGCGTTTGTCAGAGAAGACAAACGCTTTTTTTGTTTATGGGGACACTAGTGTGTAAAAATTTTGGACAAAATCAGCCTTCCTACAAAAATTTTCCGATAAAACTTTTGTAGTTACAAAAATAGTGCATAGATTTGCAGTGTACTAATAAACTAATACACCAAAACAATGATAAGGTTAGAAGATATATCATTCAGTTACCATCGCAAAAAAGTGTTTGATGGGCTTAGTATGGAATTGGGTGAAGGTAATGTGTATGGGCTTCTTGGTCTCAATGGTGCAGGAAAGTCGACACTTCTTTATCTGATGAGTGGGTTGCTATTCGCGGATAGGGGGCAAGTAAAGTTGAACGGTATAGATGTAAATCGTCGAAGACCAGAATCTTTGTCAGAGACATATATAGTACCGGAAGAATTTAGTTTGCCAGACTTGACGTTTGACAAATACATACGGATCAACAGCCCGTTCTATCCGAAATTTTCGATGGAAATGTTGGACAAGAGCCTTGAGGCGTTTGGCATGACACGAGACTTGAATCTGTCTCAATTGTCTATGGGTCAGAAGAAGAAAGCATCTATGTGTTTTGCACTTGCTACCAATACGAGTCTGTTGCTCATGGATGAGCCGACCAATGGTCTTGATATTCCTTCGAAGAGTCAGTTTAGAAAGGCTGTTGCCCAGTGTATGACAGATGATAGGGCAATAGTAATATCTACGCATCAGGTACGTGACATAGAAAACCTTTTGGATAGAATAGTTATTCTTGATGGCGGTCACATATTGTGTAACGAGTCGGTTGCAAAGATTAGTGAGAAGTTGAAATTTGTTCAGATAGGAGTAGGTGAAAGAAGAGGAGACGTGTTGTATGAGCAGCCATCAACAATAGGTTCGGCCGGAGTAGTAATAAACACGGATGGTGACGAGACGCCGCTAAATGTCGAGTTGTTCTTTAATGCCATGTTGACTGAGACTGCAAGAATGATAGAAGCGATGAAATAACAACAATAAAAAATAGGAATATGAAAAATATAGTATTGTCAGCAATAATAGCTTTGTTAGCGTGTGTTCTAGTGTCGTGCAAAAATGTAAACATGAACTATAATGGTATGACATTCAACCAAGAATATGATACTACACAATTTGTGGTGCGTAACTTTGATTTTGAAACATCATTTGACAAGCTTGACATAGATGGATATAGCATGGTAACATTCCATGTAGGCGACCAGTGTAAAGTAGTGGCGAAGTCGTCGGAGAAAGCCTTTGAGAAAGCTGTAATTATAGTAAATGAGGGTACTCTGGTGGTAGAACGAAAAGAGAAAGTGAAAATAGACCCTATTATATTGGACATAACGATGCCAATCCTTAGTTCGATGGAGATGGAGGGCATGGGAAGTTTTGGCGCTGATGTGTTGAAGAGCGACAAGTTGTCGATGACTGTAATGGGAAGTTCGAGCATCAATATAGATTCATTGATTTGTAATGAGCTTGAAATAGAATCGAATGGTGCTGGAGATATTGATGTGAATGTGAATGCGAGAGACAATGTTGATGTCGAGACGAATGGTGCTGGCAAAGTTATAATGAATATCATATCAGCCGGCAAGGTTTCTATAGAGACTAATGGAGCAGGAGATGTCAGGGCAGTTGTGAAATCGGATATCATGTCATTGCAAGGCAATGGTGCGAATAAATCGGACATAACAGTTGATGTACGAGAATTGATTGTAGACGCCAATGGTCTGGCAAAGATAGATGTAGCAGGAGTGGCGGATGTTGCAGATATCAAAGCAGAGGGAATCGCCAAGTGTGACAGAGACAAGCTTACTATACGTAAAGCGGAGTAATCTTGTGAGTGTTGTAAAACTTATGTGTCAATAAATAAAGCAAAAATGAAACAGATATTATGGAGTAGGCTCAAGATGCTATTTATACATGACTTGACGACCTATTCGAAAGACAAGATATATTTGGCCGTAATGGTATTCTTTCCGGCTGTAATAGCATATATAGCAAGCGACATAATGCCAGGCATGGCTTTTATGATGCTTATGATCTCGATAGCGACATCAGTGTTGGCTCCTTTTTATTTGGCATCCCATATATGTGCCAATATGAGGACAAAGCAGGATTCGATAGCATTTGCCATGATGCCGGCGACAAACGTTGAGAAATTCATAGTACGTTTTGTTGACTACGCGATATTGCCATCGTTGATAGTGTTCGTATGTATGCTTGCCATAGCATTGTTTATCGGTTGTTTGTTCAGCATTGGGCATTATGATGAACTAAAATCCTTTATTGCAACTATTGGAACATTCATAAACGAAGACCTTTTCAACATCGATTGGGATTGGGTTTTCAGTTTTGAGACATTCACAGGATTGGTGATGATATTGACCTGTGGCTTTTATGATATGGCATTGGTTGTGCTGGGAGGATGCTTCTTTAAGCGCTTTGCTCTTGTTAAGACATGGCTTATCGTTATGGCGATTTCAGTTACACTTGGCGGTTTTGTCCATGTGACAGGTATCATAGACTTTATCGTAGAGAGTACAGGGGCGATGTGGTGTGGCATAGGTGTAATGACTTTGATAAATATAGCGATAATATATTTGTCATATATGTTGTTCAAGCGCAAGCAGATTATTTAACCCTATTCAGATAAACAACACTATGGAATTTAACGATACAAAAACCATATACCTTCAGATAGCTGAACGTATATGTGATCAGATACTTTCGGGTGTCTATAAAGAGAATGAACGCATCCCGTCTGTACGTGAAACGGGTGCCTCGCTCGAGGTTAATCCTAATACCGTAGTGCGTTCGTATGATTATCTTCAGACAAACAACATATTATTCAACAAGCGCGGAATAGGCTATTTTGTGTCGGCAGGTGCTTCTGACATTATTCTAGACATGAGGCGTTCTGTATTCATGAGTGACACACTGCCTCAGCTATTTGACGAGATGGACAAACTTGGCATTTCGATAGATGAGGTGTCATCGAAGTACATGGAAAGAGTGAAAAGCTGATATGGTATAATGTTTGTAGTAATTGTCATTGTACGAAAATATATGCATATTTGCAGTTGAACAGACAATAAGCAAAAGAGATGATTCACTTAAAGGATATAAACAAGACTTATAATAACGGTGCGCCGCTTCATGTTCTTAAGGGTATAAACCTTGACATAGAGAAGGGTGAGTTTGTAAGTATCATGGGAGCGTCGGGTTCGGGGAAATCGACATTGCTGAATATACTTGGCATTCTTGACAACTATGATACGGGAGAGTATTATCTTGCCGACAAGCTCGTCAAGAACCTTAGTGAGACGCAGGCAGCCGAGTTTCGCAACAGACTTATCGGATTCATATTCCAGTCGTTTAACCTTATCTCGTTCAAGAATGCGATGGAGAATGTGGCTCTTCCATTGTACTATCAGGGAGTCGGTCGAAGGAAGAGAAACCTCATGGCAATGGAATACCTTGACAGACTTGGTCTTAAAGACTGGGCCAATCACATGCCGAGTGAGATGTCGGGCGGTCAGAAACAGCGTGTGGCTATAGCCAGGGCACTAATCACGCAGCCTCAGATCATATTGGCCGATGAACCTACAGGAGCCTTGGATTCGAAGACCTCGGAAGAGGTGATGGGCATCTTGAAAGACCTACATGCAGAACAGGGCCTTACGATTGTGGTTGTCACACATGAAAGTGGCGTGGCCAACCAGACCGACAAGATAGTCCATATAAAGGATGGAATCATAGGTGCCATTGACGACAACAGCAATCACGACAAAGTGATGGAGTTCAAGTAGTCTACTAAAATTATCCGTTTATGTTTGAAGAGATAATTTCATCGTTGAGACGAAACAAGATGAGAACGGCGTTGACCGGATTCTCTGTTGCTTGGGGAATATTCATATTGATAGTTCTGCTAGGTGCGGGAAATGGCTTGATACATTCGTTTGAAGGACAGAGCCGCAGAAGGGCTCTCAACTCGATGAAGGTTACTCCAGGCTGGACAACCATGCAATACAAGGGATTGGAGTCGGGCCGAAGAGTGAAGTTGAACGAAGCCGACATGCGTGAAATGGTATTTGCCAACAAGGCTAATATCATTGAGGCGTTGCCAGTAGTGACTCAAAGTGGAATCACGATAAGCCATGGTCAGGAGTATGTGAGCAGTTCGTTGACAGGTGTCTATCCAGAGCATCCGACAGTGGAAATTGCAAGGCAGAAATCGGGACGATTCATAAATAACATCGACATAGATGAATGCCGTAAGGTATGTGTCATAGGAGACAAGACCGAAGAGATATTGTTTCCCCAGGGTGGCGCTATAGGCAGTTTTGTCAATGCATCGGGTGTGATGTATAAAGTCATTGGCGTGTATTCAGATGACAATAATGGAACGCAGTCGATGTTCATTCCATATACGACACTGATGACCATCTATAACAAAGAAGGCTTTGTTAGCCGCATACTTTTGACAACCAAGGGGCTGGATAGCGAGGAGGAAAACGACCGATTCGAGAACGACGTCAGGACCATACTTAGCCAGCGACGCAACTTTAGTTCAGAAGATACGGGAGCCGTATGGATATGGAACAGAATGAAGAACTACCTGCAGACCAAGGGAGCGATGGACATACTGACAACGGCGGTGTGGGTTATCGGAATACTGACATTATTGAGTGGAGTAGTAGGAGTGTCGAACATTATGCTGATAACAGTCAAAGAGAGAACGCATGAGTTTGGCATCAGGAAGGCGCTCGGTGCCAAGCCTCGTCAGATTCTGGCACTTATTATAATAGAGAGCATAGTGATAACGTCAATCTTCGGATACATAGGCATGGTAGTTGGTGTCGGTGCGACAGAGCTCATAAACACCGTCGTCGAGAACATGGAGTCGGAAGCGTTTACGGACCCGACAGTAGACATGTCGATAGCCATCGAGGCAACGTTGACGTTGATAATAGCTGGAACATTGGCAGGGTTCTTTCCGGCAAGAAAAGCTGTAAGTATTAAACCGATAGAAGCATTAAGAGGATAGGCCATGAGATTTGATCAGGATACATTTACCGAGATTCTCGACACATTGACCCGCAACAAGTCGAGAAGTCTGATGACAGCCTTTGGAGTCTTCTGGGGCATATTGATGCTTGTGTTGTTGTCGGGTGGAAGCAACGGAATAGAGAAGATGCTGTGGGCGCAGTTCAATGGTTTTGCGACAAACTCGGGCGTAGCGTTTGCCGAGGCGACAAGCCTTCCGTACAAAGGATTTGGCAAGGGACGTTCGTGGGACATAGAGCGCAAGGACATAGACAACCTCAAGAAGAACGTCAAAAGCATCGACGTCATTACAGGCAAGAGCTCGGAGTGGGGCAAGGTAGTGACATACCGCGAACTGAAATATGAAGACTGTACGGTGCAGGGTCTTGAAGCATGTTACATATCGATAGAGCCGCAGGAGATGCTGTATGGCAGATTCATAAACGAAATAGACAACATAGAGAGCCGCAAAGTATGTGTGCTGGGCAAGCAGCCTTATGAAGCGCTCTTTATGAAAGGCGAGAATCCATGTGGCAAGCTGATAGGCATAGACGGTATACAGTATAAGGTTGTTGGTGTGACGATGAGCGAATCGAACATCAGTATAAATGGAAGGATGAGTGAGTCGGTCACAATACCTATGTCGACTCTAGAAAAAGCCTACAACAAAGGTGCAAGTATACAAGTGTTGTGCTATACGGCCAAAAGTGGGCATAAGGTAAGCGAAGTAGAGGAAGAGATAGCCGGCATATTGAAATCGGTCCACTACATCAACCCTGATGACAAGCAGGCTGTCGGCCAGTTCAACGTAGAGGAGATGTTCCAGATGGTGGAAAACGTATTCCTTGGTCTGGGAATACTGACATGGTTGGTAGGTCTTGGCACGTTGCTTGCAGGAATCATTGGAGTGTCGAACATCATGATGGTAACAGTCAAGGAAAGGACATCTGAGATAGGCATACGCAGAGCGATAGGAGCCAAGCCCAACGACATACTGATGCAGATAATAGCAGAGTGCTTGCTTCTGACATCACTTGCCGGACTTCTTGGCCTCTCGGCAGGAGTTGGCATGTTGGGATTGGCAGATGGGCTGATAAAGACAGACGCAGGAAGCAATTTTGGCTTTGGCATATCATTGTCAAGTGGCATAGGCATAACAGTAGTCCTGGTGTTGCTTGGAATAGTAGCTTCTATGGCACCGGCACTCAGAGCAATGTCGATAAAGCCTATAGAAGCAATGAGAGAAGAATAATTAATTAACCAGAAAATAAAAAAACATCATATTATGAAACGATTCATGAAAACAGCGCTACTTGTCATGGTAGCATTATTATTCGTATGGACATTCTATTATCTATGGAAGAAGGGACAGCCTGAGACAATAGAGTATGAGACGTCAGAAGTTACGATATCGACAATTGAGAAGACGACCATTGCGACAGGAAAGATAGAACCGAGAAACGAGATAGACATTAAGCCTCAGATATCCGGAATTATAACAGAGATCTACAAAGAGGCAGGTCAAACGGTAAGCAAAGATGAGGTCATAGCCAAAGTGAAAGTCATACCAGAGATGGGTGAACTCAATTCAGCGGCAAGCCGAGTACGCCTTGCCGAGATAAGCTTCAAGCAAGCCGAGACGGACTTCAAGCGAGTGAAGAACCTCTATGAAGACAAGCTTGTCAGTGCAGAGGAGTATGACAATGCCGAGGTAGCATATAACAAGGCGAAAGAGGAGTTCCAGACTGCAGAGGACAACCTTGAGATTGTCAAGACGGGAATAAGCAAAAATTCGGCTAATGCGAGCAATACGCTTATCCGTTCGACCATCACGGGTCTTATACTCGACATACCTGTAAAAGTGGGTAATTCGGTCATCTTGTCCAATACCTTCAACGATGGTACGACAATAGCTACAGTAGCCGACATGAGTGACCTTATATTCAAGGGTAAGATAGACGAAACAGAGGTGGGTCGAATCAGCGAAGGCATGCAGGTGAAGATGACTCTTGGAGCCCTGCAGGACATGACATTTGGAGCCAAGCTGGAATATATCTCGCCAAAGGGAGTTGAGCAGAACGGAGCCAACCAGTTTGAGATAAAGGCAGCTATGGATGCCCCAGATGGAGTGACCATCCGTTCGGGCTATAGTGCCAATGCCGAGATAGTTCTTCAGCGAGCTGAAAATGTGTTGAGCGTCAAGGAGAGCACACTTGTTTTTGAGGAAGACAAGACATGCGTATACGTATTGACCGACAGTGTGCCAGTTCAGAAATTTGAACGCCGCGAAGTCAAGACCGGAATCTCGGATGGCATCAATATTGAGATAAAGAGTGGGCTTGAAGTAGGAGAGAAAGTCAGAGGCAATGTGATTGGTGAGGAGGAGTAACCGGTCATTAAGTTGTAACCTAGAAACATGACGATATGAGAACCTATATATTGATAGCGATGGCGCTATTGTCGCTTACATCGGAAGCACAGCAGCGTTGGAGTTTGCAGGAATGCATAGACCATGCCATAAAGAACAACATCAACATAAAGCGTCAGGAGAATAGCATCGAGCAGGATGAGATCGCCCTCAACACGGCAAAGATGAGCCTGTTGCCAGGCGTCAACGCTTCGGTCAACCAGAACTGGGACATGGGTCGAGGCCTTACTATGGACAATACCTATGTGAACAACAGAAACACATCGCTCACCATGGTAGACCTTTCGGCCGACGTGGTTCTTTTCCAGGGATTGCAGAAGATCAACACGATCAGGGCAAGGAAGTTGAACCTTGAGGCGTCGATAGCCGACCTTGACAAGGCAAAGGAAGACATGGGCATAAGCGTCACACAGGCGTATCTTCAGGTGCTGTATGCCGAGGAGATGCTGGGTGTGGCACGTGAGCAGGCCGAGTTGAGCAAATCGCAGTTGATGCATAGATGTAAAATGGCCGACAATGGCAAAGCATCGGAGAGTGAAGTGGCACAGGCCCGTAGCCGAGTAGCCCAGGACGAAATGTCAGTAGTCCAGTCGAATAACGATTACAAGCTTGCCGTGCTTGAATTGAGCCAGATGCTCGAGTTGGAAAGTCCGGAAGGCTTCTTGATAGAGAGTCCAGACACTTCGGCGCAGCTCTTGCCTATAGCAGGAATCGAAGAGATCTATTCCGACGCGTTGAGAAACAAAGCCATCATACGTGGTGACCAGAAGCGCATAGAGGGTGCAGAACGAAATGTGAGCATAGCGAAGGGTGGCCATGCCCCTACAGTAAGGCTGTCAGGTGGCGTCAACTCGAAGTACTATGGTCTTCAGGGCGAGGACTTGGACTATACGTTTGGTGAGCAGATGCGTGCCAATTTGAGCAAGTCGATAAACATCTCGGTCAACGTGCCTATATTCAACAGGTTTGCAACGCGTAATGACGTACGTACAGCCAAGAGTCAGGTAGTTGCACAAAACCTGCAGCTCGATGCCGACAAGAAAGCCTTGTACAAAGAAGTGCAGCAGGCCTACTACAATGCAGTGGCAGCCGAGAGCAAATATGGCAGCAGCTTGAGTGCCGAGGAGAGTGCTTCGGTGTCGTGGAAACTTATGATGAAGAAGTATGACAATGGAAAGGCCACCCAGACCGAGTACAATGAGAGCCGTACACAGTATACCAAGTCGGTAGCAGAACGCATACAGGCAAAATACGAATACATCTTCAGGGCTAAAATACTCGATTTCTATCGAGGTCTTTAGGCGGAATGTTGTGGGTGAAGGGATAGAAATGCTTGGTGACCTCGAGGGGAATCGAACCCCTATCTGCAGAACCGGAATCTGATATTCTATCCATTGAACTACGAAGCCAGATGCTTTATGGGTGACAATTGTTGCTCAATTGTTGTGAAATTGTCGTGCAAAGATAGGAAATCTTGTTGAAACTGCGTAATTTTGCCATGTTTTTTTAGGAAGCTGAAGAAGCGACAAAAAATATAGAAAAATAACAAAACACAAGATATGTACAGGACTCATACGTGCGGTGAACTCCGCATCAGCAACGTGGGCGAGACAGTTACTCTCGCAGGCTGGGTTCAGCGCACCCGTAAGATGGGAGGCATGACATTTGTCGACCTCCGCGACCGTTATGGCATAACTCAGTTGGTGTTTACCGACGAGATCAATGCTGAACTTGCCGAGAAGGCTAATCACCTTGGACGTGAATATGTTCTTCAGATTACAGGCAAAGTAACAGAGCGTGCAAGCAAGAACTCGAAGATGGCAACAGGCGACATTGAGATTGAGGTGTCGACATTGAACATACTCAACGAGTCGCTTACTCCACCTTTTACTATCGAAGAGAATACTGATGGTGGCGATGACCTCAGAATGAAGTATCGTTATCTCGATCTTCGTCGTGAGACAGTACGCAAGAATCTTGAGCTTCGCCATAAGTTTGCCTTTGAAGTTCGTCGTTATCTCGACGAGAAGGGCTTCCTTGAGGTAGAGACTCCAATCCTTGTCAATTCGACTCCAGAAGGTGCACGTGACTTCGTCGTACCAAGCCGAATGAATCCAGGTCAGTTCTATGCTCTTCCACAGAGTCCTCAGACCCTCAAGCAGCTTCTGATGGTATCGGGCTTCGACCGTTACTTCCAGATAGTAAAGTGTTTCCGCGACGAGGACCTTCGTGCAGACCGTCAGCCAGAGCTTACCCAGATAGACTCTGAGATGCCGTTTGTTGAGCAGGAAGACATCCTTCAGATGTTTGAGGGCATGAGCCGTCATCTTTTCAAGAGCATACTTGACATTGACATACCAGCATTGCCTCGTATGACATGGGCAGATGCGATGAAATACTATGGTTCGGATAAGCCAGATACTCGCTTCGACATGAAGTTTGTCGAGCTTATGGACATCATGAAGGGCTATGGCTTCTCTGTATTTGACAATGCAGCATACGTTGGTGGTATTTGTGCGAAGGGTGCTGCTACATATACACGCAAGCAGCTTGATGCGCTTACAGAATTTGTAAAGCGTCCACAGATTGGTGCCAAGGGTATGGTTTATGCACGTGTTGAAGCTGATGGTTCAGTTAAGTCGAGCGTCGACAAGTTCTATACTCAGGAGGTGCTCCAGCAGATGAAGGCAGCCTTTAATGCAGAGCCAGGCGACCTTATCCTCATCCTTAGTGGTGAAGACGTGCTCAAGACACGCAAGCAGCTTTGTGAGCTTCGTCTTGAAATGGGTAGCCAGCTTGGCCTTCGCGACAAGAACAAGTTCTCATGCCTTTGGGTTATCGACTTCCCTATGTATGAGTGGAGCGACGAGGAGCAGCGCCTGATGGCAATGCACCATCCATTTACTTCGCCAAAGCCAGAGGATATTCCTCTTCTTGATACCGATCCTGCAAGTGTTCGTGCCAATGCATACGACATGGTCATCAATGGTGTTGAAGTTGGTGGTGGTTCTATTCGTATCCACGATGCCAAGCTCCAGCAGAAGATATTCGAGATCCTCGGATTCACGCCAGAGCAGGCACAGACCAAGTTTGGCTTCTTGATGAATGCCTTCAAGTATGGTGCGCCACCTCATGGCGGCCTTGCATACGGTCTCGACCGTTTTGTCAGCCTCTTTGCTGGTCTTGACTCAATCCGCGACTGCATCGCCTTCCCTAAGAACAATCAGGGTCGCGACGTGATGCTTGGCGCTCCAGGTGAGGTAGACCAGAAGCAGCTTGACGAACTCAGCATCGACGTTCGTCCGATTGTGAAGTAAGTTTCTTACGACCTTATAATAATAAAGGGCTTGCATCTTTTGATGCAGGCCCTTTTTAGTTGATATGATATAAAGTTTATTTGCGTTTTGTCACTTCGCCATCTTTGTATACCTCTATATAATTGAGGCTGCCGTCTTCGCGGTAGACGTAGCGTTCGCCGTCGATGAGGTCACCCTTGACGAAGTTACCCTTGCGGTCGACCTTGCCGTTCATGTTGTAGAGCGTATAGGTACCTGTGCCAGTGAAAGTACGTGGAGGTGGTGCAGAGGCGTTGATAGGAACAGCGATAGCGCTTTCGAACTTGCCTTCGTTGTTATAGTTCCTCTCAAGAATCTTGTGACCCTGGTTATCGTAGGCAGTCAGTGTACCATGTATCTTTCCTTCTTGCCAGTTGCCTTCATACATGACGGCTCCGTTGTCGTGGAAATAAAGCTGCTTGCCCTGTCGGCGTCCTTTGTTGTCATAGTTGAATTCGCACGCCTTCTGTCCGTTAGGATGGAAGCGAACGTAGTTGCCCTCCCAGTGGTCGACGTTCCAGAATCCGTGTTCGGTCTTGATGCCGTTGAGATCATAGAATATGGCTTCACCGCGAGGTTTGCCGGTGTCGTATGTCACGATACTCTTGACCTTGCCGTCGATGGTCAGGCTTTTCCATTTGCCGTGTTTCTTACCATCGACGTAGTATCCCTCGTCGACTTTACCGTTATTGCCTTCGATGTGCCAAAAACCTTGGCGGAGCCCATCGACAACTTTATTTGTTTCTTCTGGGGCTGGAGCCTCATCTTGGGCATTGGCAGGGAAACCCATGGTCAATGCGGCAAAAATGAATATGCTAGATAATGCTCTTGTCATAGTTTCAACTTTATAAACTCAAAGATAGGGAAAAAATATGAGAATGTCAATGATTTTGAAAATATTTGTGGTTATAAACAAATTTTTGTCAGTATAAAAGTTGTTTTGCGCTGTGGAAACTATTAACTTTGACACCTAAAGAAGTATATTATATAAGAAATGAGCGGAGAAAAGAGTTCGAAGTTGCGTAGAAAGTTGCGACTGACAATTATTGTCGACAAGTCGTTCGAGGAGTTGTTCTCCTTGAAATTCAACTTGGTATCTCTTTTTTTTGTTGTAGGTGCGATAACAATATTGATAATAGCCGGCGTTACAGTTCTTATAGCCTTTACTGGTTTGCGTGAGTACATACCGGGTTATCCGTCGGGTTCGGAGCGCCGAATGATTATTTCGAACATGCAGCGTACAGATTCGCTCATTATGGAAGTGAAGCTTCGTGATGCGGTATTGTCTAATTTGAGGCATGCCTTGTCGGGCGACCTGCCGATAGAGGCGTTCAGGCGTGATTCGGTTGCCGAGGTGGCACATCAGCAGATCAGTCTGTCGGAAGAGAGGTCGGAAGCCGATGATGAATTCAGAAAGCGTGTAGAGGCAGAAGACAAATTCAATATCAATGCCGCAGACGGACTTGATGATACGCGTCTTGAGATGATGTTCTTCTTCCCCCCAATCAAAGGTATAGTGTCCAACAAGTTTGGTGAGTCGACAGGCCATCTTGGTGTGGATGTGCTCAGTGCCGAGGGCGGACGAGTGTCGTCGGTGCTTGACGGAACGGTGATATTCTCAGAATGGACCGTCGAGACAGGTTATGTAATAGAGATACAACACGACAACCAGCTCGTGTCGATATACAAACACAACAGTAAATTGTTGAAGAAGGCCGGAATGCGTGTTTCGGCAGGTGAAGCGATAGCTCTTACAGGTGGTTCAGGAGAGTTGTCAACAGGCCCTCATCTGCATTTCGAGCTGTGGTATTCGGGTGTTCCGCTCAACCCTGAAAACTACATATCCTTCGAATAGTGCTGGCCGTTTTTTTTGAGAGAAGATAGATGAAGAAGATATCGATATTAGGTTCAACGGGGTCGATAGGAACTCAGGCTCTCGATGTAGTCGAGATGCATGCTGACAAGTATGAAGTTGTTGCCTTGGTTGCTGGTAATAATGTGGAGTTATTAGCCAGCCAGGCCAAGAAGTTCCATCCGCAGCTTGTTGTTATAGGCAATGAGTCGCGTCTGCCGGAACTCCGTGAACTGTTGTCAGGTTTTGATGGTGAAATAGCTGCAGGTGAAGATGCTGTATGTGCAGCAGCCTCGCTTCCGGCAGCCGATGTGGTGTTGGTTGCCCTTGTAGGCTTCAGCGGATTGAGACCGACAAAATGTGCCATAGATGCAGGCAAGACCATAGCCTTGGCCAACAAGGAGACCTTGGTTGTGGCAGGTGAATATATAATGGGCAGTGCCAAGAAGAAGGGCATAAGCATATTGCCTGTTGACTCTGAGCATTCGGCCATCTTCCAGTGTCTTAATGGTGAGAGGCATCTTGTGCCAGAGAAGATAATACTCACAGCCTCGGGTGGTCCGTTCAGAGGCAAGACATACGAAGAGTTGCGTGACGTGACACCTGCTGCGGCACTCAAGCATCCTAATTGGAGCATGGGCGCCAAGGTTACTATAGACTCAGCCTCCCTGATGAACAAGGGACTGGAGTCGATAGAGGCGCGATGGCTTTTCGACGTTGGTGCCGACAAGATAGGCATTGTGGTGCATCCGCAGTCGATAGTGCATTCGCTGGTCGAGTTTGAAGACGGTTCGCTGAAGGCTCAGATAGGTGTGCCAGACATGTGTTTGCCGATACAGTATGCGTTGACCTATCCTGACCGTTGGGCGTCGCCGGTGAAGAAGTTCAACTTCATGGATCATCCGGAGTGGACCTTCGAATTGCCGAATCGCAAGTTGTTCCGTAACCTCGACATAGCTTTCGAGTCGATGCGCAGGGGTGGCAATGCTCCATGTGTGATGAATGGAGCGAACGAGATAGCGGTGGCCGAATTCCTGAAGGGCAACATAGCATTCTTGAGGATGCCAGACGTGATAGAGGCAACGCTCGAGAAAGTGGCTTATCTGGCCAACCCATCGTTCGAGGACTACTTTGCCACGGACAAGGAGGCTAGAAGGGTAGCGCAGGAGCTTATAGTGAAATTCAAAGGATAGAGACATTCCTCAATGGAAATAAAGGAAGATCATAAGATGACATTACGAAGTATATATAGGATATTGGCTGGCATCATGACGATGACATCGGCTTTCTATGCTTCGGCACAGAGTGACTTCCGTGAAGCTGGTGTATTAGTCGAGGAGTTCATGGTGAACAATGGCGGCAGGTATGACATCGACAATGGCCTGACAAGTAGCCATATCACGTGTATCGAGCGTGACTCCAGTGGCATGGTATGGTTGGGCACCAACGATGGTGTCAATGCGTTCGACGGCTATGGCTTCAGAAGTTATGTGACAGAACATGACGACTCTGCCTCTACCAGGGGCAAGCGTGTGAGTGCTATCAAGAATATTGACAAGTACACGATGTTCATGACATTTGCCGATGGCGGACTCTCATACTACGACAGGCGCAACAACCAGTTCCATAGTGTAGAGATTGACGATGCACCAGAAAACATGGGTGAGTTCCGTAGTGCCTATGGAATATGCAGAATGGGCGACTATGCATACGTGGCATACGAGAACAACATCATCAGGATAGACCTTAACACTGATGACCAGTTGAAAATAGTGATGCCATCGCGCAAGAAGTATACGGGTTCGTATATCGAGAAGATTAATCTGGAACCTATGCCTGATGGGCGTAACATAGTGATGATGTTGAGTCGCACGACCCTTGGTGTGCTTGATACCAAGACCAACAAGATCAAGACCATCAGGATGAGGAAGGGTTATCTCAACGACATCTGCGCCAAAGACTCTTCGCATGTTTATCTGGCGACGACCAAGGGCTTGAGGGTGTTTGATGTCAGCACTAGCGCCATAACACAGGGTGAGATATTGGGTGACGAACTCGTCAGGACGATTACCAAGGATTATGGTTTGGGCTTCTGGATAGCATATAAGAACAATCATCTGATAAAGTGGGTGCCTTCAAACAGCAAGGTACGCCTAGTGACCAACATCACAAGCTACGTGAATAGCCAGACAGCGATAGTCGACATCCTAGAGGATGAAAATCAGGTGCTATGGTTGGCGACGAGCAACTCAGGTCTTGTGAAGCTGGATGCCAAACGTCCGAAGATAAGAAATGTTGAGGTAGTCAATTCCGGCATGCCTCTCAACTATATAACGCGCGACCTTTTTGCCAGCAAGAAGTATGAGGTATGGGCAGCGTGTGGCATCGACGGAGTGTTGAAGATAGACACGAAGAATAAAACAGCGGAGCATATCGACGTACCTCACAGGAATGTCTATTCGGTCTATGTGCGCAAGAGTGGCGAAGTGATATTCGGTACCTCGATGGGTCCGATGACATACGACAAGACCACGGGCAAGATAGAAAGCATCGAAGTGTCGGATTCTATATTGGCGTCGATTGGCGGTCGATGCATTATCAATGCTATATGTGAAGACTGCCTTGGCAATTTATGGTTTGCCACACAGATAGGTGTCTATCGCTATAATGGTGCGGTGCCAAAATACTATCCTTCGGCATCGCATGGCATGGAGAATGTCAATACGGTCTATGAAGATAGTGAAGGACGCATCTGGGCAGGTACTGTCAGCGGATCGTTTGTGATGGATGTGGGTGACACCATATTCACCGAGACCAAAGCAGGTCGCATCAACCTAGGTGACAATAACAACACGACTAGTTTTGCCGACTATAAGAACATGGTGCTTATGGGTACGGCATCGGGAGTGCTAGCCTATAACAAGGATACTCGTGAGGTGCAGACTGCTCATCTGAGCCATCACTTCGACAAGACGATGATCTATAGTATCGTTACCGACAGCAACAATGCGATATGGTTGAGTTCAAACCGAGGCGTGGGCTATCTGGCAGAAGGGTCGAACTTGGCATACGTGTTTAACCACTATGACGGTTTGGCGCTTCAGGGCAACGAGTGTCATAAACTGACTAAGTTTGCCAACAACATATACACGGGTGATGCGACAAACCTCAACTTCATACCGGCAGACAGGCTCAAATTTAATGACATACAGCCTAATGTCTTTGTCAGTGCCGTAGAGTATGGACAGTCGGGCAAGGAGGAAGGCGCTATGATGGAGAACGACACTCTCTATAGTGTGCGTTACCTGCTGCGTGCTTCGCTGAAGCTGCATGTGGCATCGTCAGACTTCACCGTGCCTAGTCGCAACGAATTCAAGTATAAGATAGACAATGAGGATTGGGTGCATCTGACAGGCAGCAATGAGATTCTAATTTCGGGTCCGGGTCCGGGCACCTACAGAGTCGAGATAATGGCAACGAACAGCGACATGACATGGTCGGAGAATACGCATACTGTATATATAAAGATAGTACCTCCGCTGTGGCTCAGCAATGCGGCCCTTATCTTCTACACCATAATGCTCTTCACGCTGACGTGGTTCCTTATGAACTTGCGCTTCAGGACGATGAAGAAGCACATGCGTCAGATGGAGAATGAGGCCAAGGCAAAGAAACTTGTCGAGGCTCAGCGCAACCGCTTGGCCAAATTGCACAAAGACCAGGAAGACAGTATCAGGTATGCTAAGCGAATACAGGAGTCGCTGATGCCTCCAGTAGGTTCGTTTGACAAGCTGTTCAACAAGATATTTGTATACTACATGCCTCGCGACATCGTGAGTGGTGACTTCTATAGCTTCTATGAGCGTGATGACAAGACATTCATCATAGCGGCCGACTGTACGGGTCATGGTGTGCCGGGTGCGTTTATCTCCATCCTTGGTGTGGACCACCTCTACAACATCATCATGAAGCAGAAGGTGGACGATGCCGGTGCCATCCTGACATACCTGCATCGCGACCTGCACAGCACCGTCTTCAAGCGCGACAACTCGGACGAGGAGTTCAACGAGGGTATGGACCTTACAATCTGTGTCGTATACCACAAGGAGCGCAAGATCAACTTCGCTGGAGCGATGAACGACCTCTACCTCATACGTGACAACGAGATATTGACATATCATGGCGACCGTCATTCAATAGGTACCAACAATACGTTGGGCGACGTCGACGACCGTCAGTATTCGAGCCAGATAATCCATTGCCAGCCGGGCGACATGTTCTATATGTTCTCCGATGGCTTTGTCGACCAGTTTGGTGGTCCTGAGTACAAGAAGTTCAAGCATCGCCGCTTCAAGCAGTTGCTTCTCTACCTGCACAAATTGCCTGCACGCGACCAGAAGAACATGCTCAACAGGCGTTTTGCTGAGTGGAAGGGAAACAACGAGCAGACAGACGACGTGTCGGTAATCGGTTTCGAGCCATGGGCATAACTGCGAAAACAACAACAGAAAAACAATAAGATAAAAGGAGAATTTTTAAGATGAATAAAGTGATTTCTGCATTCTATCTGATAGGTATGTGGGTCTATTCACTTGGTGTGCGTATAGCCTCACTTTTTAACGAAAAAGCTTCGCAACTGACAAAGGGAAGAACGGAGACATGGAAGAAACTTGCGCAGTATGACAACAGCCAGAAGTGCATCTGGATTCATGCCGCATCGCTTGGTGAATTTGAGCAGGGCCGTCCTCTCATCGAAGCCATCAAGGCCAAATATCCTGACCGTAAGATAGTGCTGACCTTCTATTCGCCATCGGGCTATGAAGTCAGAAAGAACTATAACCTGGCCGACCTTATCTGCTATCTGCCAGCCGACGGACCAAAGAATGCGTGCCACTTCATTAAGGCAATCAACCCTGAGATGGCATTCTTCGTCAAGTATGAATTCTGGCATTTCTACCTCAAGGCGCTTCAGAAGAAGTCGATACCAGTCTATGGTGTGTCGATGATATTCCGCGAGCAGCAGGCATTCTTCAAGTGGTATGGCGGATGGTTCAGGGATATGCTGAGGGTGTTTGGTCACCTATATATACAGGATGCCAATTCGGCATCGTTGCTCGACAGCATTGGAGTGAAGAACTATACTGTAGCAGGTGACACACGTTTCGACCGTGTGCGCAAGATAGCCGAGGCATCTGCCGACGTAGACCTTGCCAAGCGATTTGCCGAAGGAGCTTCGACCGTGATGGTAGCCGGCAGTTCGTGGGAGCCTGACGAGGGTGTATACCTCAAGTATTTCAACGAGCACAAAGACGACGCATCGCTCAAGCTTATCATCGCTACGCACGAGATAGGCAGGGAGAGAGTTGAGAAGCTACGCCAGCAGATCAGCGTCCCTAGCTTCTTCTTCACCAACCCACCAGCCGACCCAGAGAACTACAAGGTGATGATAGTCGACACGATAGGTCTTCTTTCTGCGATATACAAATATGGTCATATAGCCTATATAGGCGGTGGCTTTGGCGTAGGCATACACAACACCCTTGAGGCAGCGACATACGGCATGCCAGTATTGTTTGGTCCTAACCACAAGCGCTTCAAGGAGGCTGTCGACCTCATAGCCAACGGGGCAGGCTTCTGTGTGACGAGCGAGGAGGAGTTTGTCAAGACATTCGAGTCGTTGCGTAGTGATGCAGCCAAGCTGAAGGCATCGGGCGAAGCGGCCGACCGCTATGTGAAGAGCATGTGTGGTGCTACCGACAAGATAATGGGCGACCTGTTTTAACGGCATTGTCTGACAATTGTTGATGGAATAGTATAACCTTATGCAATCATCGACGTAGAACAAATAGGATTGAAAAACAAATAACAATAATAAAACAAACGAAAAAATGAAAAAGTATTTAGCAGAAATGGTGGGTACTATGGTACTCGTTCTCATGGGCTGCGGCGTAGCAGTAGCTCTTGGTTGTGACTCGACAGTAGGTGCAAACACAGCATCAGTCATCGGCACTTCAATGGCATTTGGTCTTTCGGTAGTGGCAATGGCTTATACAATAGGTGGCATATCTGGTTGCCATATCAACCCAGCAATCACACTCGGCTGCCTCCTCACAGGTCGCATCAGCGCTAAGGATGCAGGCATGTATATGCTCTTCCAGGTTATCGGCGCATTCATCGGTGCTGGTATTCTTGCTGCCCTCGTAGGCTGTGAGTCTGGTCTTGGTGCAAATGCTCTCCAGGCTGGCAACGGCATCACAATGACTCAGGGCGTTATCGCTGAGATCGTCTTCACTTGCGTATTCGTTCTCGTAGTGCTTGGCACAACAGACTCGAAGAAGGGTGCTGGCAACTTTGCAGGTCTTGCAATCGGTTTGTCTCTTATCCTTGTTCACCTTGCATGTATCTACTTCACAGGTACATCAGTTAACCCAGCACGTTCTATCGCTCCAGCTATTCTCGCTGGTGGTGCAGCTCTCGATCAGCTTGGGATCTTCATCGTTGGTCCATTTGTAGGTGCTGCTCTTGCTGCTGGCATCTGGAAGGTTATCGGTGGTGACTGCTGCTGCGACAAGTGCAAGTAATGGATAGGGTAGAATAACCCGTCGAAGAAATAATAAAAAAGAAAATGTTGCCAGACGTGAGACTAGTCCCGCCTGGCAACTTTTTATATGCCATAATAGACATGAAACAACTGAAAGCTGCTCTTTTTGACCTCGATGGTACATTGCTCGACACGGAAGGTCAGTACACCCGCATCTGGGGCATGATAGGTCGAAAATACCGTCCCGACGTAGAAGGACTTGAATACCTGATAAAGGGCACCACGCTCAAGCAGATCTTTGAGAAGTACTTCCCTGGTGAGTCTCAGCAGACGGAGATAAACGAGATGCTGAACGACTATGAGCGCAACATGGAGTATAGCTTCGTGGCAGGTGCTGAAGCGTTTGTCAGCCAATTGCGCGAGAAGGGTGTCAAGTGTGCTGTAGTCACCAGCTCCAACCAGGAGAAGATGAAGAGTGTGAGTCGCAAGATCAAGGGGTTCGACACTATGTTTGACAAAGTGCTAACCGCCGAGATGTTTGCAGCCTCCAAGCCTGCGCCCGACTGCTATCTGCTGGGTGCCAAGGTCTTTGGTGCCGACATCAGCGAGTGTGTAGTCTTCGAGGATGCCTTCACCGGTCTTCAGGCAGGCATGTCGTCGGGCATCTACACCATAGGCCTCGCCACATGTAATCCCCGAGAAGCCATTCAGGACAAGTGCCATCATGTGATAGACAACTTTGTTGGTCTGACAGCCGACGACATCGATGAGCTGCTGGTAGGCAGGTAGTGGTGCGTTGTCAGTTGTCGATGGTGTATTGCACCTGTTGTGGGTATGGTGGTTCGACGGTCACCATGCACGATGTGGTGCCAAGTGTTGTTATCACTGATGTGATGATTGTCACAATGATGTGAAGGATTTTTTTTAGTGTTTCTTTTTTCATATAGTTTTTTCCTTTTTTTTGCCTTCGGCATGTCCTGCCGGACGGGCCTTCTATTTTCTCTGCCGAGAGAAAACTTTGCCTTCGGCATGTCTTGCCAGACGGGCCTTCCATCTTCTGTATCGACAGAAGACGGAAGCGAGAAGAACTCGTCGCTGTGAGTTCTCTTGCTAAAAAACATCAACGCTTCGTTGCACAAGCCA
>JAKSLF010000023.1 GCA_024401355.1 Bacteroidales bacterium
CATTTCTGGGTCCTGCATTTGGTCCAGACGCTGCGATGCCACTTGCGCCATCCATTGCTTGAACGGCTCTGCTTTTGGTGACGGAATAGATTGGATGATACGGAAGAGTTGTTCGGTTGTGGCAACATCGGTAAGACGCATTTTGCCATCTTCTGCCAGAAGTTTCAACTGGTTACAATTTGTAACCTGTTCGCAACCCTCTTTTAAAAGTCTATGTTTCAAAACTTTCCAATAGTTGCGAGCATGGCTCAAGTCGGGTTGGTCTGTCAAAATGCAACAAACATCTACGATGCTAAAATACCACTGCTCCGTTTCCGAATCCCATACAGAGCGTACTTTTTTATCCTCAAATAGCTGTATTTCTTGCTTCTTAGTCATAGTTTCACCTAACGATTAATTTTCTTCCGCCTCAGCCTTATCTTCGGTTGAAGAAGTATTTCCACTGCCCCCTATCTCAAGATTCTTGAGGATTGCCTCTACCTTTCCTTCATTGATACTACCATCAAAATTGTAGAAACTACGGAATGTAAGTTTCTTGTTGTCAGATTTATCGACAAAGAAATCCTCGTCGAAACCATAGTCTTTATAGACATCGTTGTAGATGTAGAAGAGCACCTTGCCAACGAACTTTTCTGCACTTATGACGTTGTTTTCAGTCTTGCAGAAATAGAAGCCCAACTGTTTGTCCTCCGACTGCGTCTTGGCATAAATCTTCTCGTTGATGATATCAAGGAAACTTGTCCAGCTATATTCCTTGCCATTAACCTTTATAGTCCATCTCTCTTTTGCAGTATCAATAGGCACATACTTCCAATCCCACCTTCTCTTGAAAGCCGAGTCGATAGGGAACAAACTCTGGTCACTCGTGTTCATAGTCGCCCAAATGTAGAGGTTGTTTGGCAGAAGCAACTCCTCGCCACTCTTCACGTTCTCTGGTATGTTGTCGAGGTTGACAAACTCATCAGCCAAAACCTTCCTGAGGTCTTCGTCTGCCTGGATAGGGTAGTCCGAATAACCTTCGTCATTGCGGTCGAGCAGCTGGAAGAGGTCGCCAAATATCTGTGCACAGTTACCACGATTTATCTCCTCAATCACTAAGAGGACATTCTCCCCTTTATCATGTCGCTTCCATGCCTCAATATATGCCTTGAGGAAGGCTTGCTTTACAAAGGTGTATGTGATTTTCTTGTAATCTGTTTTTGAGGCTAGCTCTTGACCAATAGATACCCCCTTGCCGACTTCAGTTGTCATGGAGTCTGTAAAGCCGCTTGCGTTTATAATTCGTTTTATTTCTGCTGCTGATAAATCTTTCAAAGATTCCCAGTATTGAGCTGAAAACTTATGACAAGGATAAGAAATGCCAGATTCCTTTATGGTCGTCAGTTTACCAATGAGTTCGTCTGCAGAGTATATTCTTTCTTTTGACGCCATCGTTGGCTTGTAAGCACCGACAAAAGTAGAGTAGTCACTATCTGGGTGGAATGTTGTTCTAATAACCTTCGAGAAATCTCCCTCTTTTTCTTTGATTCCATGTGACTTGCCGGTTCCTGGTGCGCCATAGAAGATTTGCTGGAGTGGAAGGATGTTAGTGGAAGGTTTCTTAGTAAAAGAAGGGCTATCTGTATTTGCAGAAAACAGTTGCATCGCGTTTAAGAAACGAATGAATGTTTTCAATGTATTGTGGTACTGTCCTCCACCTATGTGAACAAAATCTTTATCTTTGTTTGACTTGTTGTCTTTGAATAGCTCGAAACTTTGAAAAGTGAGCAATTGGTCATATATTGTTTGCAGTTTATCAGCATCAGAAACAGTACAAGTCTCAAGACCGTTAAAGTTTGAGTCGATACAACTTTTTATCAAATCATTGAGTCGTTTGAAGTCAGAATAATTCTCTACACTGTTTTTCGAATCAGTGCATCTCTTTATGAATTCTTTATATAGTTGTATTGTGTTATTCATTGTTTTATTTTGATTGATTTTGACATCTGCTTTGTTCATGAAAGAAGGAATGAATGTGGATTTGTAGTTTTTTTTTCAATCTTGCAAACAAGTCAATGAATGTATATTGTTTCTTCATCAATACAATATAAGAGTTATTCAAAGCAAAGGCATTCCTTATTCTGAATTAGATATGCCTGAACAAATGGTGAAGTCGCTTTATCTATACATTCGTCATATT
Organism: Bacteroidales bacterium; assembly: GCA_024401355.1. GTDB lineage: Bacteria > Bacteroidota > Bacteroidia > Bacteroidales > Marinilabiliaceae > W3P20-009. The sequence continues at coordinate 2,180 of JAKSLF010000023.1, forward strand.
TCGCCAGCATTTTCTTTTTGGCTTCTTCTTTCGAATCGCCTGAAAGAAGGCTTTTCAAACCTGACATAGCGCATTCACGAAACGAATCATCAAATTCTACAATTGTTAATACATCATTATATCCTACAAATATACCAAGTCCAATGCGCTTCAATTCCTGTTTCAGGTTCACACCGCATGAACAAGACACCGCATAGAATACCTTGTCAGCTAAGTCATAATTCGCTGTATGAACAGTAATGACATCTTCATCATTGTTGTTATAAACACCATTGGCATCTCCATGTGCAGCAATGAAACAGACGCAATGATTGTTCATATTTCCAACTACATTCTGCTCAGTAAGTTCAGGTGGACAAATATTGGTATACTGATGCCCATTGTCAACACAATACTGTTTTACTTCATCAGCGCATGATTCAAAGAACGAATGTAAACTTGTTTGACTATCGTTATCGTATGCTATCAATACATTCCCCATATCATTTATTGTCTTTGAAGAAATTATATAAATAGTGTTGGTTCACCATTCGCTCAATTTCTTTCCCTATTTCAGTTTGCTGTCGTAGTTCTGACAATATGTCCTTCCACGTATAAGTACGACCTCCCGCTACGGAATACGCCACTTTATTAGAATCTTCAGGATGTCTTACGAGCCACGCTTCAAGGACACAGTCAAAACGAGATTTCCATAAAGAACGAATTCTTTCCACTTTCTCATGGGCAGCATCCTCATCATTGTTTTTTATAAAAAAGATATTTTCGGTATTTATTAACGCCGTCAAGTCGTTTGCTGTCAGTTGGTCTGCTGGATTAGCCGACATCATTATAACATATATCAGTGCTGTCTTCTTTCTCAGCTTAAGAACTGCATCAATGCCTTGCCATACCGAACCAAATTTGCAATCCATAAACACTATCATTCTTTCAGACATGTGCTCGTCAATGAATTTCATAGCGGGATCAACCTGCTCAAAATATACGACATTGGCAATGCCAGAATAATCCAACCTAAGATTGACAACAAATGGATCCTTCTCCCCCATTGTATCATCAACAACTATTATATGAAACTTGTTATCTGTCATATCTATTTCTTGAAGGGTAATTCTATATGTATTGTTGCTCCTAACGGCGCAAATTCACTATCTTGTACTTTAACCATTCCATTGAGTGCTTTCACTCTCATACGCACTGCATAGAGACCAATTCCACCACCTCCATGTTCTGCAGTAGTGGTGTTGTAAATTCCAAATACCCACTCTCGCTTTTCAACAGGTATTCCACATCCTGTATCAGAAAAATCCATTACTAATTTATCGTCGTGTGCACTCACCGTACAACGATAAATTTTCGTTTCTGAATCTTTCATCGCTTTAATGGCATTGTTCGTCAAATTCTGAACAATATCATAGAAGAACATTTCATTACAATTAAGAATCAGATTATCTGCTATATTCATTTCTAACGTTATTCCCTCATTCTCAAATTGTTCAGAAAAAGAGAGCAGAAGATATTCCACAAGCTGTTTGATATCAACATCAGTAAATGGTATATTCGTTTTAGAGTAATCAAATATTTCATTTGTAGCTCTATCCAAATTTTTCATTTCGTTGAATATCTGCTTTGCATAAAATTGAAAATACTCATTCAAAGATTCATTTGGGAAACGGTTGTTAAAAAAATTAGCTTGCCGTTCTATTTTATGCATAGAAGTCTTTACTGCATGAGTAACATTTATTGCATCCTCATGCCTACTCATTATCCGAAGATACATATTTTCGTGTCGGGCATTTTCTTCTTCTGCATCTTGCTGCTCTTTAACTGCAGTTTCAATACCCTTACCTGCTTGTAGCGCTATTGATTTCAGCTTGCTAAGCTGTTCTGCAAGTTCAGGGTTCGTCTTTATCAGTTCCTCTGTTTGTTGAACTATCTCAGCAACTTCTGATCCAATTTTCTGTATTTTCTTTGTCTGTTCAGAGCCTTGATGATTCCTTTGATACACTTTCTTCTGATCGAAAGCTTCAATTTGGTGAAGAATGAATTCTTTAAGTGCAGTATATTCTGGTGTAGCTGTAAAATCTTGTCGATTGGTTGCATCAATAATCTCTGGATTACCATCTTTTGTTATATCAACAATACCAATGAGTTCACGTGTACTGACTTTGTCAAATAAATTTTTCCACATTCTTTTGTCTATTCCAAGAATGTCTCTCTTCTTATCCGAATCTTCTTCCTGTTCTGCAAATGGAGTTGTTATAATGCCATCTCTATATATTTTAACTCCATCAATGGTTGCTTCTGGATATCTTTTTCTGAAAGAATTACGAGCATTGCCATTGAAATAGTACAATTGCATTGAAACTTCACCAAATATTTGCAAATCAGTCAATTTAACATCTATTTCTCCTGTAGCTTCATTAAACAACAAACACTCCTGTTTTCCATCCCTTGCGGTTATTGTTGCAGACACCGTTGCCAAGTCCCTACCGTCTACTTTATACTCATCAGACCATGAATCAAGACTATATTCTGGAGAAAGCACATGTATATTAAAAGGATACTGTGTTTTTTCAAATGGTGACACAATACGAGAAGATTCACGAAGGAGTCGTATGATATCCTTCTTCTCCCAAACATCTCTAACTCCTACTATCGTTAATATAGTACCATGATCATTTTCACTCTTTGCAGATATATAATCATAAGTATTTTCCACGTCGGTAAATAAACGGATCTTTTCCGATGGACCATAAGATTGGTTGAAATACTTTTTCCAATCTATATCTACACTGAGCCATGCCTTTGACAAGGTTTGCTTAGTACATATATTCAAATGGTCGCCAAGTTTATCTACAGCAAAACGACCTATGCCTTTTTCTCCTACACATCTACGTCTATAAGGATCTGGCGACAATGGATTTCTGCGTTTATTTGAAGTTCCTATGACCATCCACTTATCACGAATATCTTCAAATGACATTCCTATACCATTATCCTTGATTGTAATTACGGAAGAATCACTGTTTACTCCAACATTCTCAAATGTCACTGTCACTTCTGTTGCATTTGCATCATAGCAATTCTTAATTAGCTCAAACAAAGCAGTAACACGATCTGTAATCAAATCGCGTCCAATCAGACGAAATGTACTAACATCAAAACGCCATCTAAGTATGTTTGACTCATTACCCATTAGGATATTATTTAATATGTTGTATAATGCTTTCAGCAATAATCTCTCCCAATCTTGGAGGTACTGCATTCCCTATATAACGAGATGCTTTCGTTAACGACACCTCTTTTTCATTAGGGAAAAATTTATATGTCTTTGGAAATGTCTGAAACAAAGCAGCTTCTCTAGCAGAAATAGCTCTATCCTGAACAGGATGGCCAAAACGACCATTACCATATCCAGTACATTGGGTCGTCATAGTTGGAGATGGCTTTTCCCACACCATTCGCCCATAAACACTACCAAAACTTTTTCCACCCTCCTTTTTGTGACAAGCCAACTTTAGTTCATCTGGCCAATCCTTCCACCCACCACCATATGGAGTTGCCTTAATTCTTTGCATATTTAGTGGTGTCAATGCTATGGCACGATGTAGAGGATCGTATGCACAACTTTCTCCAGCTTTTAACGGAGGCAACTCCTTTATAGTATCTCCTACTGTTACATATTGTTCTGGAGTATGTGTAGGTGGTATCAATGATATTTCGCCATACTTGGAAGCCAAAAGAACTAATCTTTTTCTATTTTGTGGAATGCCATAGTCTGGACAATATACCTTGTTAACAGAAACTTGGTATCCCTCACTTTTAAGCAAGTCTACAAAATCTTGTAGTACAGGTTTCAATTTAAAGTTTAGTATTTGAGCAACATTCTCCATTGTTACAATGTCAGGATGAACCTCTTTTACTAATCGACCAAATTCATAAAGCAAATCGTATTTGTTTGGGTCTTTCTCCTTTTTTGTATGAGAATATGACGAAAACGGTTGACAAGGTGCACAACCAGCAAGAACTTTTATTGCATTGGGAGAATACAAAGTATTTATTTCTTTTTTTGTTACCTTACGGATATCAGTGTCAAAAAACAAGGCATTGTTATTGTGTTCATATGCAAATTTACATGTGGAATCAATATCAAATCCTGCTTTAATATTAAAACCTGCTGTTTTTAATCCATAACTAAGACCTCCTATGCCACAAAACAAATCAACAACATCGACTATTTGTGATTGACGAGAATGCTTGTTACTTGCCATAATTACACACCCTATTAAGATATCAACAATCCTTTCTTATCTCTCAATAAATAGTCTTTTTGTTAAAATCAGTTTCTGTTTCTGGACGCAATTCTACGACTTTATTCTTTTTTGTCAAATTTGAATAGTCATATCCTGTTTTATTAAATACTTTTGTCATAATAGAGTTAATGTTAATATAATTAAACTAACATTTCAACATGGGCAACAGGTTTAAAGCCAGCCTGAACAAATCCTTCGCTCAAACCGCCGCAACCTGCAAAGAGGTCAATGAATGTATATTTTTTATTTGCCATTACATTACGCCATTATATCCAATGGACTGTAAAGATAATGATTTATCGTGATATGCCAATGTTTTTTTTGATTTATTTTGAAGTGTATGTGGGTTGTTCGTGTCCGTCGATGCAAATTAAATGCTTTCATCGTCAGTTGTTGTGGTTGTTTTCGTCTGACTGATTCTGCAGCAATGTCATGGAATTTGTACATGACTATATTGGCCGTATGTTAAAATCTTATCCCAATGGCAGAAAAAAAAGAAAATGAGATAATTTTGTGAAAAGCAAAACCAATGTTGGTTACATAGCTTGTGATGCAGTGAACTTATAATGTGCTTATCTGTCCGTTATATGATAATATTGTATAGCCTAGGTTAGGTAATGCTTTGTTAATCAGATACGTGACTGAATGTGGATGAATATAGGAACAGTAGTAATTTATATTGTATGATAGACAGAACAGAATTTGAGAAAATAATAGATGGCTTAAAATTGCCAGAGACATATAGCAGTGAAGAATTGGCAGAGAAGTGCCAACCTTTATATCAAGTGATTCATAAGATTCTGCCAGAAAAACTGTTCCGTTATCGGATGTGTTCATTGAGGAATGTTGAAGCGTTCAATTGCGATGATGTGTATGCAGTGACGACTGATATGTTCAACGACCCATATGATGGTTTGGTGAAATACAATACAGACGGACTAAAACAGTTCTTTGCTATGATGACAAATCCAGAAAACTTTGCTGCGTACCAAAATATGGTAAAGTCAGGATCCATAGTTCCAGACAATATAAAACCATATCTAAAATATTTACCACAATCTTTTGTCGAGGATGTCATTACTAATGTTTTGTCTGTAAAACAAGGTGAACAATTAGATGAGAAGTTAAGGTCGCTTTATAAATCATTTGAGACGTTCATAGAAACTCAATTGCCTTTTTATGCGACATTGAGCAAGCAATGTTCAACTGTTGCTTGCTTCTCAGAAACTATTTGTTCCGTTACGATGTGGAGCCATTATGCGGACTATCATAAAGGTTTCGCTTTGGAATATGATGTAAGAGAATGTCTGGGTAAGCCAGGAAACTCAACGATATTTTTACCTGTAATATACGATGACAAACGTATTGACGCTACAGACTTTTTGTTGTGGCAATGTATAAAATCTATGAATATAAACATTCCCAATCCCGATATGCTTTCTCACATAAGATGTTTAATACATAAATCAAGGCAATGGGAATACGAACAGGAGTGGCGTATGATTGATACTGCAAAGGGTATTTCCGATAGCGGTTCTCGAATAACCAAAGTGACACTAAAACCTAATGCGATCTATTACGGCAACTCTATATCTCTAAATGACAAATCTTTCCTCCATGATATCGCAGTAAAAAAAGGCATTGCTGAATACGAAATGTATATGGACTTCACATCAGATATATATGAGATGAAATATAAAAAGATTTAATATGGTGCTTTTGCTTCATCCTACTCATAGAAAATTCATTAGATTGCTTCGCTCGTATGCAGACTGAGGTGCAACAATTAATATTACGGACTTAGATCGCGAGCGTTTTTTAGAGTTGTTTAATCGAACAAGCAACGCCCTAGAAAGGCATAAATCAATATACAAGTTGATCCTCGAAATATTAAACAGAAATACTTCGTCAGAAGATGACGTTCTGTTTACTCAAGAGTTCGTTGACTTTATTGAGCAGCACTTTGCTCGTGCAGAACGTAGGAAGCCCTGCAATACTCTTTGTGGAATAGCAATTCACGCATTGGTGCAACTTTTAAAATAGTATTCTCTAGCAAGCCTGCTTTTTGCCAATACACTCCATGACGTTATGGTCACGGTGCCTTCCTATCCCTTGATAATATCCCTTTTTTTCAACTCCAACTCCTCTCGCCACTGCCAATTGTCGACTCGCTGCGTCAACTTTTTCAAAAAGTGGACTCACTGCGTCCACTTTCCCCGATTGTCGACTCACTGCGTCGACAATCTGAGGAAACAATTGGTAAAACTTGATGTAAGTGTATAAATCTCGTCTATCAAACCCCTTGCCATATTTTTTTGTCAACGCGGCTGCAAGTTGCTCAATAACGTGTTTCCCATATTCAGCTCGGCCATCATCGTCAAGATGCTCACGAGTGATACGCTCTCCAAGTTTCCAGTTACGCAAAGTGAGAGCTACATTTACAGCACGATAAGCAAACTGACGCGCCTCGTCAATAATGACGCACGCATCTTTGTATAGCTCACCATCGAGCACATCACTTTCTCTATATGTCTGAATAACTTTATCTTCCATGTCTAAACAATCAATAATCTGGAGTTAAAGTGCGACAACTTGTTTCTCAATTTTGTATGCCTGTAGTGTTTGTTGTTGCAACATTGCCGTCGAAAGTGTCTTTTGTTCCCCCACAAAGTTAATAAATGTTTCCGTCCCCTCCAACCCTTTTAATCATCAATTATTAATCATCAATTATTAATCATCAATTATCAATCATCAATTATCAATTTTCAATTTTCAATTCTCACTCCTCCTTCACTCTCCCGTAGGGATACCGTAAGGATACCGTAGGAATAAGAAACCCAAAAAACAAAAAAAAACACCACCAGTCTTCACCTACAAGAACTGTAAAATCCACCCTCAATGTTCACAAAGTGCACCAGCAAGTGCACCAGCAAATGCACCAGTAAGTGCACCAGCAAGTGCACCACAGAATAGAATAGAAAAAGAAATATATAAAGAAAAAGAAATATTACAGTTGTGTCGACATTCGTCGACGACACTCAAAAAACCACAAGAAAAAAATGATCATGATTGGTTGTCAGGATTGTGAAGGTAGTCCGCCTACAGGACAACCTACAGGACAACTTACAGGACAACCTGCAGGACAACCTACAGGACACCAGAATAGATTAGAAAAAGAAATATATAAAGAAAAAGAAAGAGAGAGTGACTCTACGCACACGCACGAGAAAAAACGATGATACATAACTAGCCCGACGATGGCGAAATACTTCTTCTGCCATAATATTTAGCACGCAAGCTAGCACGCAAAGTAGCACGCAAGCTAGCACGCATTGTAGCACGCAAGCTAGCACGCATTGTAGCACGCAAGCTAGCACGCAAGAAATAGAAAGATATAGAAGAAAAAGAAATATATAAAGAAAAAGAAATTACAGTTGTGTGTGACCACACTCACACAACTCTTGGATTTTTCAAAAAAAATTCGTAACTTTGCACTACAAATCATTAAATCGATAATCTCAGACAAAGGAGTTTTATGATGCGCATTACACGATATGTCTTATTCCTCGCATTCTTCTTGGCTGCAGTGAGTGGATCACTGGCCCAGCCCCATGTGTCCTCCTTGGCAGATCTCAAGACCGCGCTCGCCTCGGCGTCTTCCGAACTCATCATTGTCGACAACTCCATAACACTGACCGACGGAACTTCGCTCGACGGACATGGAAAGACTGTCTCTGTCCTTTCCCCTTACCTTTCCGCCGAAGGCACCATCAATAAAACATATTCCAATTACAGGGTTTTCACCGTCGAAAGCAATGCCAACGTCACCATTAAGAACATCACTATTCTGGGCGGCTACGAAATAGGCGATATCACCTACGAAAAGGGCGCCGGCGGAATCCTCGTGGGTGCTGAAGCTATACTCAATGCCGAAAATGTTACCATCACCAGAGCTTTCCGTGCTGTCTTCTTGAGTGCAAAATCCAAAGGACTCTTCAAAAACTGCAATATCGTCAGAAATGCTTGTGATTGGGGCGCCGGCATCGAAATCTATAACTCGGCAACTGCCCTCTTGGATGGATGTTCGCTCTCCGAAAACCGTGCGTATACTTCCGGAGGAGGAGCTGTCGAAGTTAAGGATCGCTCTGTCCTATATGCCAACAACACAATCTTCGCCAACAACAGTTCCGTCGAGATCGGCGGCGCTGTCAACAACTATGGCTCTACTGTCTATTTGATGAACTCTACCATGACGGGCAATCTTACTGTCAACCAAACTTCTCGCTATGGTGGCGGCATAGGATCCAATGGCGGCTATTTCTACATCGTCAACTCTGTACTTGTCGACAATTTTAGCGTGTCCAGCAGCAAGACTATGACTCGCTCTGATATCGCATTCTTCAGCGGTACCCAAAACAATAGCATCTATAATTCTGTCTGTAGCACTGTCGTTAACAATAGTGGCAATATCGCCGACGTCAACAATGTCTGGGTCACCAGCGAGAATAACAATGAGGTCTTCGCCAATTATGACAGTTACGGAATAGCATATTCTCGCACCAACGTGACTGACAATTTCGAACATAGTGTGCTGGTCTCCAAGTCCGACAACCCTTATGAACTCTATGCCCCTCTCGGCGAACTGTGTCTGACTGGAGGAACTGACACATACTTTGAGTATGACAACACACTCTCAACCATCAAGATGGGCTTCTGGGATGGTGAAAAAATCGCCCCGCTCGGCAATCTCACCGCACCCGACGAGTCTAGGAAGGTCACTGTCAACTACGACGGTTCGCCTAAGCTCGGTGGAGCCATCGGCGGCTCGTTCGTCAAGCCGCTCAACGACTCTTTCTCCAGCAGTGAATGTCTCTACCTCACCTCGCCCAATGTCTCTTTCGACACCGACTCCGACCCCGACGATGCCTCGGTTCGTTTCGTCCTCAAGAATGAGCTTACCGCCGGCAGCCGACTTTCGCTCGACGATTTCATCTCCTGCCAGGTCTACTTCAACGGTGAAAAGACCATCCTCGAGGCCGACATCACAGTCGAAGAGGGTAGCGCAAAAGGTGCTTTCCTCCTCAAGGGCACCATCTATACTCTCGGACTTGATCTCCAGATTAATCTCGAAAGCGTCGTCATCGACAATTTCTTGACTTATACAGCCAGTCAGCCACTCTCCGGACTCGACTCTGACAAGTTCAGCGCTAAGCTCGTCAGCAGCCAGTTCGACCCTCAGACCAATGTCGGTACTCTCGCATTCAAGGGCAAACTGACACGTATTGACAACGAAGCATTCGACCCATCATCCAGCATCACTTCTATCACCATACCCGATGGAGTGACAGTCATCGGATCCTCTGTTTTCGACGGTTGTTCTTCACTCAAAGTCGTCTACACCGACAATCACAATCCCGACCTTTTCGTCAACTCAATAGGGAAAGACGTTACCTATGTCGTACCTTGCTCATTGTTCGACAGCTATATGGCTGCAGGACTTACCGCCAAGCGCGATGCCATGGTCAAGATCGATGCTGCAGAAGTCACTTGCCACACCGATGGCATCATCGAACACTTTACCTGTCCTTGCGGCAAACATTACAGCGACCAACTCGGCATTCATGAAATCGCAGAAGGCAGTTGGGTCATCCCATCTGGACACATCTTCACATCCTATATCTACAACGAAGACGCCACAACTGAAGCCGACGGCACCGAAACCGCCTCATGCCAACGTGAATGCGGCGCCACTGATACACGCACAGCAGAAGGCACCAAGCTCATCGCAACACCTGTCGATCACAACCATCCGAACAACACCGACAAAACCCCAGCCATCATCAAATTCGTCAAAGACGGCAAACTCCTCATCCGCCAAGACCGCACAATCTACGACCTCTCCGGCCACAAACTCTAGCATAAGCCCCCCAAACCCACCCTCACTTATTCTGTCTATACACGGTAGTGCTCAGTGCTCTGTCTGGTTGTGAACTGTGCTCTGTGCTGGCCTGAAATATGAGATTCGTCCATTAGGCCCGTCTGAACCATGCACTAATTTTTTCCTAAGAAGCCGCCTTAGGATGCGGTCGTATACGCCCAGAATAAGTTACCCGAAATATCTTTAGTCACAAATGTCTGTCGTCCAGTTGGCCGACTGTATCTCCACCTCCAGCAGACGTAGCTCCTCCGAATGTGAATCACACTGTTTGCGTAGCGAAGGAATGTCTACCGTACGTACCATCTTTATCTCCGTGCGTGAGAAACGGTCGTTCAGCTGCAACGCATTGTTCAGCGCCGAGCGGAGAATATTCACCTTGCGTGTCAGCACCTCGCGACGCGCCATCTTGCGAGTCAGCGTCTCACCATCCGAAAGGGTAGTGCTGCTGTTGGTCACATTGATGCGATATATAAGGTCCTCCAGTTGCTTCACAAGCCCATTCAGCTCGGCAAACAACTTTTCTGGGTCCTCTGCTGGAGAATCACCCTCCTGAACCTTGACCGACTGGTCCAGTCTGACCTGCATCTGGTCGATACGCTTTTGAATGTCTGCTCTGAGACTAAGTGCTTCAGCTAGTTTCATCGGCATTAAATATTAATGGTATTAAATCAAATGACTCTTCCGTGAAAAATTATCTCCGTAAAGATAATGATTATTTCCATATCTTGTCCGAAAAACACAACTTCTCATCCCCAATCGTTAACTCCACTTACCTTTTTTATTATCTTAACGCCCCCGAATTTGGGGATTCCATACAAAAACTTCCATTTGAATTTGGGGATTCCATACAAAAATCCTTATTTGAATTTGGGGATTCCATACAAAAACTCCCAATCTAATTTGGGGATTTTGACAAAAGTGTCTATATTTGCATCCGTAATAATCGTATTATGTCGCTATGAACCACGTCTTTAAGCGTAAAATATATGAAAAGATGCTCCATTGGAAACATACCAAGGATGGAGCAACGGCTCTGCTGATAAAAGGCGCTCGCCGCATTGGCAAGTCAACCATTGTTGAACAATTTGCAAAAAATGAGTATAAGAGTTATATACTTGTCGATTTCGCAGATGCACCTGCCGCATTGTGGGAAGCTGTCAAAAACATATCAGACAGAAACAATTTCTTTGTCCAGCTGCAATTCATATATGGCGTAAAATTATTTGAGAGACAGTCTGTTATCATTTTTGATGAAGTTCAGAAATGTCCACAGGCACGTGAGGCTATAAAATATCTGGTCAAAGATCACAGGTATGACTATATAGAAACAGGCTCGTTGTTGTCCATACGCAAGAATACACAGAACATTGTTATACCTAGCGAAGAAACACGCATAACGATGTATCCGATGGACTATGAAGAGTTCCGTTGGGCTCTGGGCGACGAGGTGATCGTGGCGATGCTGAGAGAAGCCTTTGCAAAGCGTCGCTCGCTTGGTGACGAGCTGACACGGAAGCTGATGCGTGACTTCCGCCTCTACATGTTGGTTGGAGGCATGCCTCAAGCCGTAGCTACATATATCGACTCTAACAACCTCTCTGATGTCGATGCAACAAAGCGTGAGATCATTGAGCTCTATCTCGATGACTTTCTCAAGATAGATCCTTCTGGCAAAACATCCAAGCTCTTTAGTTCCATACCGGCACAGCTCAACAAAAATGCGTCAAGATACAAGCCAACCAGTGTCCTCGGCCGTAGCGAGACTGTTAGTGTGATGGATGAAATGCTGCGTGGACTGGAAGATAGCCTGACAGTAAACTTCGCTCACCATGCCGACAATCCTACTGTCGGCCTGCCTATGCATTCCGACTACAACAAGTACAAGATGTATCTGTCCGATACCGGTCTTTTTGTCACATTGGCATTCTGGGATAAGGATATTACAGACAACGTCATTTACGGTAAACTTCTGAGTGACAAGCTGTCGGCCGACCTTGGATATGTATATGAAAATGTCGTCGCACAAATGTTTGTCGCTGCCGGCAACCGACTGTTTTACCACACGTGGAACTCTGAAACGTCAAACCATCTTTATGAAATAGATTTTCTCTTGTCCAGAGGCAGCAAGTTGTGTCCTGTTGAAGTGAAATCTTCAGGTTATCAGACACACAAGTCGTTCGACACGTTTTGTGAAAAATACTCTGGACATGTCGGAGATAAATATATCGTCTATACAAAAGATATCCGACGCGATGAAGATATCTTGCTCCTGCCTGTAATGATGTCTATGTTTATGTGAATAAAGCCGTAAATTAATCTTAACGCCCCCGAATTTGGGGATTCCATACAAAAACTCCCAATCTAATTTGGGGATTTTGATAGAACTATTTATATTTGCTCCATAAAAATCTTAATCTCTATGAAAGTACAGAAAATCGCTCTTGGCGCTATGGCTGCAATGTTGGTAGCTTGTGCGCAACCAGCACAGAAAGAATGCAACGAAGGCTGCAACGATAAGGTCGGCCTCTGCGCAAAATCATTTGGCGAAGCCGTTGTTAATGGCGACACTGTTAAGCTCTTTACACTCCGCAACGACTCAACTGGCATGGTCGCTCAGTTCACCAACATCGGAGCTAAACTCGTATCACTCTATGTTGCCGACAAAGATGGTAACCTCGGCGACGTGGTTTGTGGATATGCTACTGCAGCAGAATATGCAGCTTGCGACAACGCTGCTGGCAAGGGCGAACCATTCTATGGCGCTACTATCGGTCGTTATGGCAACCGTATCGCTGGTGGCAAGTTCTCTATCGACGGCACTGAATATCAGATTGATGTCAACGAAAATGGCGTCAACTCACTCCATGGCGGTCACCTCGGATACTACTCTGTAGTTTTCAACGCCAACAAGGTTGACGACAAGACTATCGAATTCACATACAAGTCGGCTGACGGCGAAATGGGTTATCCTGGCAACCTCGACGTGAAGGTGACATACTCACTCTGCGACTGCGGCTCTATCAAGATCGCATACGAGGCTACTACTGACAAACCTACTGTTGTCAACCTCACTAACCACTCGTTCTTCAACCTCGCTGGCGAAGGCGATACTACTATCGTCGACGAGCAGATTCAGATCCTTGCTGACCAGATCACTCCTGTCGACAAGAACCTTATCCCTACTGGCGAATTCATGAACGTTGAAGGCACTCCATTCGACCTCCGCGAACTCACTGTTATCGGTGACAAGATCAACGAAGACCACGAGCAGATCAAGCTCGGCGGCGGTTTCGACCACAACTGGGTCCTCTCTTCTGAGATTAACCCTGAGACTGGTCTCCGCACTGCTGCTAAGGTTGTCGACCCACAGAGCGGACGCGTTATGACTGTACTCACCAACGAGCCTGGCATCCAGTTCTATGCTGGCAACTTCATGAACGGCTCACAGACTGGCAAGTGTGGCAAGCCTGCACCTTACCGTTCGGCTCTCTGCCTCGAGACTCAGCACTTCCCTGATTCGCCTAACCACGCAAACTTCCCATCTACTGTACTCCGCCCTGGAGAAACTTACAATAGCGTTTGCGTTTACAAGTTCGAAGTTGTGAAGTAATTTCATCCGCAACAATTATATTGAAGAATCAGCCATAGCTAACCACTATGGCTGTTTCTGCGTTATATAAATAAAGTTACCATATTAATATAGTCACGAAAAATGAAGATAGTTGTGCTCGACGGCTATTGCCTCAATCCTGGCGACCTCCAGTGGGACGCATTCAGGGCAATGGGCGATTTCGCCGTATATGACCGCACCTCACCCGACAAGCTGCTCAAGCGTGCCGAAGATGCTGAAGTGCTACTGACCAACAAGACCATCATCGACGCCAAGGCAATGGACTCGCTTCCTTCCCTGAAGTATATCGGTGTACTCGCTACCGGCTACAATGTGGTCGACATAGCTGCTGCCAAGGCAAGAGGAATCATCGTGACTAACATACCTGCTTACAGCGGTCAGTCCGTAGCACAGATGGTCTTCGCTCATCTCCTCAACATTACACAAAGTGTTGGCCATTATGCTGCCGAAAACACTAACGGACGTTGGAGCAACTGCGCCGATTTCTCATATACCGACACCACTCTTATCGAACTGGCTGGCAAGACTATGGGCATCGTCGGACTTGGCGACACAGGAATGCGTGTGGCTCGCATTGCTCTGGCCATGGGAATGAAGGTCGTGGCTCTCACTTCCAAGACCTCTTTGCCCGAAGGCATCGAAAGTGTCAGCAGGGAGACTCTTTTCAAGACATCTGATGTCCTCTCGCTCCACTGCCCACTGACTGAGGATACACGACATATTATTGATGCCACAACTCTGGCAATGATGAAACCAACGGCTATCGTGATAAACACAGGACGCGGACCACTCATCGACGAAGATGCACTCGCCGAAGCTCTCAACAGCGAAAGGCTCTTTGCTGCCGGACTCGATGTGTTGGCTATCGAACCACCTAAGGCCGACAATCCACTGCTCACCGCACGCAACTGCTTCATCACTCCACACATAGCTTGGGCCACACGTGAAGCTCGACAGCGCCTCATGAAAATTGCCGAAGACAATTTGAAAGCCTTCGCCGCCGGATGTCCTATTAACAACGTCGCTCTCTGACAAGGCAAAATTAGGCCGGTTTTCCTTTGTCATGTTAAAAACTATTTTTAACTTTGTAAACTAGTTAGAATGGCTTTTTGCGATACAGAAAACCATACCAGTACAACGAAAACAATAAACTTATATACAGTAACTTACATTATTTGAAACGAAATGTATACATTAGGTGTAGACGTCGGAAGTAGCTCTGTTAAGGCCAGCCTCGTTAACGTAGAGACTGGTAAGTGTGTGGCTACAACTTTCTTCCCAAAGACTGAGGCGAAGATTATTGCTATCAACCCAGGCTGGGCTGAGCAGGATCCTGAAATGTGGTGGGAAAACCTCAAGCTCTCTGTCAACACAATCATGAAGGAGAGCGGTGCAAACCCTGCTGAAGTTAAGGCTATCGGTATCTCATATCAGATGCACGGTCTTGTTTGTGTAGACAAGAACCAGCAGGTGCTCCGTCCATCAATCATCTGGTGCGACTCACGCGCTGTCCCATACGGACAGAAGGCATTCGAGACTATCGGACAGGAAAAGTGTCTTTCTCACCTTTTGAACTCTCCTGGTAACTTCACAGCTTCTAAGCTCGCTTGGGTCAAGGAGAACGAACCACAGATTTTCGAGAAGATCTACAAGATAATGCTTCCTGGCGACTTCATCGCTATGAAGATGACTGACGTTATCAGCACTACTGCCAGCGGCCTCTCTGAAGGCATGATGTGGGACTTCGCTGAAAATAAGGTCGCTAAGTTCCTCCTCGACTACTATGGCATACCTGAAAGCTTCATCCCTGAGATTAAGCCTACTTTCTCTGAACAGGGACAGTTGACTTCTAAGGCTGCTGCTGAACTCGGACTCAAGCAGGGTACTCCTGTCACTTACCGTGGCGGCGACCAGCCTAACAACGCTCTCTCATTGAACGTATTCAACCCAGGCGAAATCGCTTCTACTGCTGGTACTTCTGGTGTCGTTTATGGTGTCAACGGTACTGTAGACTTCGACCCTAAGTCACGTGTCAACACTTTCGCACACGTCAACCATACTGCTAAGGATACTCGTTGCGGTGTTCTCCTCTGCGTTAACGGTACTGGTATCCTCAACTCATGGATCAAGAGAAACGTTGCTCCAGAAGGCATCTCATACAACGAGATGAACGAGCTCGCTGCTAAGGCTCCTATCGGTAGTGCTGGACTCTCTGTCCTCCCATTCGGTAACGGCGCTGAGCGTATGCTCGAAAACCGCGAGATCAACTGCTCTATCCGTGGCTTGAACTTCAACACTCACTCTAAGCACCACATCATTCGTGCTGCACAGGAAGGTATCGTATTCTCTTTCAAGTATGGTATCGACATCATGAAGGAGATGGGCATGAAGGTCAACAAGATTCACGCTGGACATGCCAACATGTTCCTCAGCCCTATTTTCCGCGATACTTTGGCAGGTGTAACAGGTGCTGTTATCGAGCTCTATGATACCGACGGTTCAGTTGGTGCTGCTAAGGGCGCTGGTATGGGCGCTGGTATCTACAAGGACAATAGCGAGGCTTTCGCTACTTTGGAGAAACTCGACGTTATCGAGCCTAACCAGAGCAAGGCACAGGAGTATGCTGATGCTTACGCTAAGTGGAAGTATCGCCTCGAGAAGTCTATGAGCAAGTAAGCTCGTGACTTTATAATAAAATGATTTTTCAATATGTGGAGACGGTATCCATTCCGTCTCTACATTTTCTTATTCCACCTTTTATATATCTATCCAAAATGTCTACGAATTCAAATCAAGGCAGTCGTTCATATCTGTTTGGCATCGTTCTCGTTGCTGTGTTGGGCGGTTTGCTTTTCGGTTATGATACCGCAGTAATTTCGGGCGCCGAGAAGGGCCTTCAGGCTTTCTTCATGGGTGCCAAGGATTTCACTTATACAGACTTCTGGCACGGATTTACTAGTTCCAGTGCACTTATTGGCTGTATTATCGGTTCGGCAATTTCTGGTATTCTTGCTTCCAACTGGGGTCGTAAGAAGTCTCTTATCTTTGCCGGCGTAATGTTCTTCATCTCGGCTTGGGGTTCTATGTGTCCAGAGTCGATGATTCTCGACGGCGAACCAAACATGACTCTTCTTGTTGTCTTCAACATCTATCGTGTCATCGGTGGTGTCGGTGTTGGTCTCGCTTCTGCCGTTTGTCCTATGTATATCGGCGAAATCGCTCCTAGTAGCATCCGTGGTATGCTCGTGTCTTGGAACCAGTTCGCCATCATCTTTGGTCAGCTTGTTGTCTACTTCGTCAACTTCTTCATCCTTGGCGACCATGTAGCTCCACTCATCCAGAGCATTGGAGAAGGCGTAAACCAGATTTTGAATATTGATGATGCACAGTGGAGCATCAACGAGGGCTGGCGTTACATGTTCGGCTCGGAGATGGTTCCTGCTGGTCTCTTCGCTCTTCTTATCTGCTTCGTACCTGAGACTCCACGCTACCTCGCTTCTATCGGTGAGGACGCACAGGCTGAAGGTATCCTTGCACGCATAAACGGCGCTGACAAGGCTAAGGAGATTTTGAAGGAAATCAAGGAGACTATGTCTGTGAAGACTGAGCCACTTTTGACTTATGGTCTTCTCTGCATCTTCGTCGGCATAATGCTTTCTGTATTCCAGCAGGCTGTAGGTATCAATGCTGTGCTCTACTACGCTCCACGTATCTATGAAGCAATGGGCTTCGACAACCCAATGGTATTGACTGTCTTTAACGGCATCGTAAATCTCGGTTTCACTTGCGTAGCAATTTTCACTGTTGAGAAACTTGGTCGTAAGCCACTGCTCATCACTGGTTCGCTCGGTATGGCTATCGGTGCAATCGGTGTCGCTTGCACTTTTGGCAACCCTGACCTTCAGTTGCTCTGCATGATCTCTATTATGGTTTACTCTGCTAGCTTCATGTTCTCATGGGGTCCTATCTGCTGGGTACTCATTGCTGAGGTCTTCCCTAACACTATTCGTGGCGCTGCAGTTGCTATCGCTGTCGCTTTCCAGTGGATTTTCAACTGGATCGTGTCTACATCGTTCGTACCAATGGCCAACAGCCTCGGCTACTGGTTCACATACGGACTCTATGGCGTCATCTGCATCATTGCTGCTATCTTCGTTTGGAAGCTTGTTCCTGAGACTAAGGGCAAGACACTCGAGGACATGACTGAGTTGTGGAAGAACCGCAAGTAGTCTTGAAATAGTCAGATTATTGACTCGACTTATACTGAGAGGGTCGTCTTGAAAAAGACGGCCCCCTTTTTTTTGTGATGTGACAAAAAACTATTAATTTAGTGTCCTCAAACGAAACAGTATACACAAATGGCTAAAACTCTCATTTACCAGATATTTACACGTCTATTCAGCAATACGAACACTAGTCGTTCGTTTGACGGCACAATTGAGCAGAACGGAACGGGTAAGTTCAACGACATCAACGACGCTGCACTTGACCGAATCGCATCGATGGGTTTCACTCACGTGTGGTATACAGGTGTGATACGTCATGCTTCGACTACCGACTATCCGTTCATCACTCACAAGGCAAATGCCAATGTTGTGAAGGGACGTGCTGGAAGTCCTTATGCCATTTGTGACTACTATGATGTCGACCCAGATTTGGCTTGTGATGTCGCTCATCGAATGGACGAGTTCAAGGCTTTGATTGAGAGAACGCATAAGCATGGACTGAAGGTGATTATTGACTTCGTACCAAACCATGTCGCTCGAAACTATCACTCCAATGTGCGTCCTGCACCTCAGATTGGTGGCTCGGATGACTGCTCTGTGGCATTTTCTCCTCTTAACAACTTCTACTATCTGCCAGGACAAAAGTTCCAGAGTCCGGTCAATGACAGAGACAAGGAGTATGTTGAAGAACCAGCCAAGGTGTCGGGTAATGATGCCTTCACGGCTTCTCCATCTGTCAACGACTGGTATGAGACTGTCAAGCTCAACTATGGTGTCGACATTATGAACGGACGACGCAACTGCTTCTCGCCTCAGCCTGACACTTGGTACAAGATGCGTGACATATTGCACTATTGGGCTGAGATGAACATCGACGGATTCCGTGTCGACATGGCAGAGATGGTGCCTGTTGAGTTCTGGCATTGGTGTATTGCACAGATAACAATGCGTCATCCGAAGATTATTTTCATAGCTGAAACATACGATCTGAATCAGTATCGTAATTATATTGGTGCTGGTTTCAACTACCTCTATGATAAGGTTAATTTCTACGATACGGTCAGAAGTGTCATCTGTGGCCAGGCTCCAGCCAACATCATTGGTGACATTTGGCGTAGAACTGAGGGAATAGGGCAGAGAATGCTCTACTTCCTGGAAAACCATGACGAACAGCGAATTGCTTCAGACTACTTTGCTGGCGATCCTTTCAAGGCTCTGCCTGGAGTAGTGTTGACTATGACCATGGGCAAGGGTGGTGCAATGACATATTTTGGCCAGGAACTTGGCGAACGTGGTATGGATCATGAAGGATTCAGTGGAGTCGACGGACGCACTACAATATTCGACTATTGGGGTATTGAGCGAGTGCAGCAGATGGTGAACGACCATAAGTATGATGGTGCAAAACTGCCTGAAGATGCCAAGCGCCTTGACGCATTCTACCAGAAGATTGGACGTCTGGTGCACGACCATGATGCATTTGCCACTGGAGAAATGTACGACCTTATGTGGAACCAGCATATTTCAGTTGACGCAACGAAGATATATGCATATCTCAGATATGACGCCAAGAAACGTTACATGATAGTTTGCAACTTCTCTGACGATGTCGTGACAACATCTATAAAGATTGGTGATGATGCATGGAAACTTATGGGTGCTACATGGAACGAGTGCATTGTACCATACGATGTTATAAACGAAAGAGCATTGTCGGCATCAAGAGCATCGATAGACGTCATAAAGACAACTGGTCTGCCTGTAGAGGTAGAGCCACACAATGTTTTGATCGTAAGACTTTAAAATCGGAAATAATAAGAGGGCAATACTACTTGATGTAGTTGGCAAGCCATGAAGCTATCTGTTGTCTGACTTCAGACGACGAGGTGTTGTAGTGGTTGACGATAATGCAGAATACATATTTGTGGCCGTTAGTACCGTTGATGATGCCTGCATAGCCAAGGACGCCAGTCATGCTACCGCTTTTCCCGACAACCTTACCTTCGATAGGTGTGCCTTTGCCAAGTCGACGTAGTGTACCGCTGATACCAGCCGTAGCAAGAGAATTTTCATATTGGCGACCATATTGCGACTTGAGAGTTCGAAGCACTACTGAAGCAATCTGACGTGGTGAGAGTGCGTTCATTGGCGATAATCCTGAACCGTCGTAGAGATGGGGCTTCGAACCAGAAGCTGATTCGACAAAACGTCGGAGGACAGACATTCCTTTGTCAATAGATGTGGTGGCATCAGTTGCGATGTCTGGTGTCGCAAGATGAAGCATCATTGCATCGGCAAAGAGATTGACACTTTCGTGATTGGTTGTCTTGATGATACTTTCGACCGAAGGCGAGAATGACGTGGCTATGAGTTGTGTCTTCCCATAGTTGACATCGGATAGGGTAATATCAATTTTGCCTATGGTGATTCCGTGGGCTTCAATCTGTTTTCTTATTAGTCTGGCAAAGAAAGATGCCGGATTGGGCATTGCGGCTTTAACGTTGAATCTTTTCTTGTTGGCAGGCATTGCTCCCGACGCATACCATGTGTCGCCGTATCCATAGACGTAGACGCTGTCTGCATTTTTGGTATATGAATGTACGTGGCAATTAACACTTATTCCACAATCAGGTTGCATTCCAACGACAGAGCAAGGTGCATTGACCGTTGATGGTGACGAAAGGATAAGCGTCGCCGTGTTGTCGTAGATATTGAAAGCTTCGGGTGAAGCTCCGAAGTAGTTTCCCATGTCCTCCCACAGACGTTTCGACGTGATGGTTGGTCCTGCGATGTAGCTCGCATCGAGGCAAAGAGTGTTGAGGCGTGTGACATTGTGATTTGCGAGTGCCGTAGCAATCTGGTCAGCAAAAGCCTCGGCACTATGCCAAGTGTAATAGCTCGAACCCATGGTCGGGTCGCAAAAGCCTTTTATGATGAGTGAAGAATTGTCTAGGTCGAGAAAAGCTCGTGTTTCGAACTTTGTTTTAGGTCCAAGAACATCAAGAGCTGCTGCTGTGGTCATTAGTTTTGTCAGAGATGCTGGAGTCAGGAGTCTGTCGGCATCATGCTCTTCGACAACATTGCCAGTCTGATAGTCTATAACGACAGAGGCAACAGTTGCCTCGTTGCTTAAATTGAGTTGCGAGGATACATCTGTTGCAGATATAAAAGCTAGACAAGCTATGAGATATCTGTCAAGAAATGCCATTATTCACCCATCTGACGGTCTAGAATATCCTTTTCGTGCTGTCGGTCGATAGAACGTTTGAAGAGCATGTCGACTCTAGGTTTGATGCTTTGAATCTTTTTGTTATCGGGGTTTGCCTCGATAATATCCAGAGCTTTGGAGAACCACATGGCAGATTCGAGAACATTGTCTTCGCGTTCGTAATATAGACCAAGATTGGCTGTCGCACAAGCGGCGTCGAGTCCTTTGCCTTTGCTCTTGGTTATTACCTCGGCCCAAATGTCTCGTGCCTTGTCCCATTCGCCTTTTTCAACGCAAGTAGTTGCCATGATCATTGTATTTGAAGAGGTGCCGAAGGCAGAACGGTGACGTCGTTCCCATGATGGAGTGAGCTGAATGCTGATGTGCTTGGCTGCCTGTTCTGAAATACTATAGTACAATTCCTTGTAGTCGGGGAATAAGTCTTTCAGTTCTTGGACATGCCCTTGTTCCATATCGAGATTGGCAACCCATCTTAGAGTGTCGCGTTGAGTTTCAAAACGACGTGATTCACCGTTGCTGTTGATGAACACGAGTCGGTTGTTGAGTGTACTCATGAGAACAATGCTGTTGGAGTAAGCCTGTCCCTTTGCGGTCTCGAAATATGAACTATATCGGCTGCTTTCCAGAACTATGATAGCCTGTGCATCGTGTTTCTTGCATAAATCTTCGGCATTGACCTCGATGGCAGCCACTGACTTGTACTCTGTATTGACAATCTCGTTAGGGAGGAACTTGCTGTTGTTGAGTTCGGTCGAGAGAATAGAGCAGAGCATTGAAGGCATGTTTTGGGCATAGCTGAGTCGTTCGGCAGTATACTTTGGGTCGGAATATGTGAAACTACTGTCGGCTACATTGATGTCGGCAGTTGTCGTGATGATAACCTTCTGAACATCCTTAGGAAGAATGTAGTCGGCAGCACGAAGCTGGTCGAACATGTATGGTGTATAGGAAACTGACTCGCAAGCCGAAAATGAGATTGCAAGAGCGCCTGCAATGGCAGCGGTTATTAATCCTTTAATCATCTTCATAGTAGTAAATTTAGATGATACATTACGCAGTAATACGTTTTGTTGTGAAGGACGAGTTGTTAGTTTAGAACTTGTCTGTATGTATTTGTTCCCAAGGGAGCTTCTCGTCAGTATATGTTGAGCGTTGCTGGTCCTTGTGTCCGATGCCGATAAGACATTCGACCTCCATGTAGTCGGGAGCGCCGAGTAGAGACTTCACGATATCTGAAGCCTTGCGTCCGTCGCTGAAACCACGGAGACGAATCTGTGCCCAGCATGAACCCAGTCCGAGAGCCTCAGCCTGCAGCTGGATGAAAGTAGCGGCAATTGAAGCGTCTTCAATCCAGACGTCAGTCTTGTCGGTATTGGCCATTACGGCAATTACAAGCTTAGCACCTTCGATAAACTGTGCTCCTGCATCCTTACACTCTGAGAGCGCCTTGATGGTGTCGGGATTAGTGATGAAGACAAACTCCCATGACTTACAATTTTTGGAAGTTGGTGCACAAAGTGCAGCACGCTGCAATTCCTTTATATGTTCATCAGAAACTGGTTCGTCAGTAAACTTTCGAATGCTACGACGCTGGTAGAGAAGTTCTGTAATAGACATGACTGAATTATTAAAGTTAGTAGTTTGACATCTGTTTACTTATTGCCGGCAGAAGTTGTCTTTTTTGTAGAGAAGAACTTGTAGGCAAGGAAGCAGATGACGATGGCGATAACAGAGAAGCAGACGATCTTGAACTCGGAGCTGTATTCTTCAATCTTAGCCATCATCTGGTCTTCGGGGTAGACAGATGCCATATAATATCCGGCGCAGGCGAGGACTGTATTCCATATTCCGGCACCGAGAGTTGTAAACAGGAGGAACTTGCCGAGATGCATTTTAGCGAGTCCGGCAGGTATAGATATTAGTTGTCGCACGGCAGGGATGAGACGTCCGATGAAGGTGGAGATAGCTCCATGTCGTGCAAAATATTCTTCAGCATTGCGAACCTTGTCTTCATCGAGGAGGCAGAGGTGACCGAATCGGCTATTGGCGAACTTGTATATTACTGGTCGTCCAACATAGAAAGCGAGATAGTAGTTTACAAGTGAGCCGATGTTGGCTCCGACAGTAGCAGCAATGATGAGTATGAAAAGAGCGGAACCATCGGCACATCGGTAGGCGGCTGGTGGTACAACGATTTCAGATGGGAACGGAATGAATGAACTTTCGATTGCCATCAGGAACATTACTGTCCAGTTGTCGAGGTGATTGAGGCACCATTGTATGAATTCTACTGATTCCATTATAGTCTGTTGTTGTTCTGAATCTGCTAGTAATAGTACTTTGCAAATGTAATAAAAATAAGTGAGAACACAATAATACCTTTATTAATAATAGGAGAGTATTAGCGGTTGAAAATTGTGATGTGAGGTGCTGGAATTATTAGGCGTGATGGTCGGAAAGAAGTTCGAATTCGGGAAATGGGTTGTAGTTGAATTCGACAGGTTTGCCGAGTTTGAGTGATTTCTTGGCATCGAGTATGCGTTGGTTGCTGCTTCCTCGGAAGAGGAGATCTTCGTTTTTGAGTTCGATGACGAAGCGACCGTCGACAATGACATCGACTTCGGCCATGAGTGCTTTTTTTGCTTCGTCGTTGAGTATCTCTTCGAAAGTGTAGCCTGTATAGCACCAGATGTTGAGGTGGAGTTCGTTATGAATTCTTCTGGCGAGTTCGGTGAATGCTGACGCCTGCAACATTGGGTCGCCGCCGCTGAATGTTACGCCGTGTGACTCGTCATTACGTATTGCTTTGACAATGTCGTCGATATCGGTGCGTATACCATTCTCTATAGCCCATGATTGTGGGTTGTGACAACCTTTACATCCATTGACACATCCGGCACAATAGATGGAAGTTCGTATGCCTGGTCCATCTACGGTAGTGCTTTCGACAATCTTGAGAAGAGAAATCTTTGGCATTGATATTAATCGTGAGTTACGCGGTCCTTGAGCTCAGCAAGTTTAGCGCTGTTCCAACGGTCGGTGGTACCGACGAGGTAACCAGTGATACGCTGCAACTTGTCGATGTTCTGGCTTCCGCACTTAGGGCATCGATCGATTTCGGCATCGGCATTTTCGTATCCGCAGTCCATGCAACGGTTGCGATTGTGGTTGACAGAGCCGTAGCCGATATTGTACTTGTCGATGAGGTCGACAAAATTCATCACAGCGTCAGGGTTGTGAGTAGCGTCACCGTCGATTTCGATATAGAAGATGTGTCCACCGCGAGTGAGGATATGGTAAGGAGCCTCAATCTGTGCCTTGTGGCTGGCAGAGCACTTGTAATATACAGGTACGTGGTTAGAGTTAGTATAGTATTCGCGGTCGGTTATGCCAGGCAGAGTACCGAAGCTCTTGCGGTCCTTTTTAGTGAACTTGCCAGAGAGTCCTTCAGCTGGAGTTGCGAGGATACTATAGTTATGCTGGTACTTTTCGCTATATTCGAGAGAGCGGTCACGCATGTGAGTGATGATTTCGATGCCGAGCTTTTGAGCCTCTTCACTTTCGCCGTGGTGTTTGCCAACGAGTGCGACGAGACATTCAGCAAGTCCGATGAAACCTATGCCGAGAGTTCCCTGGTTGATAACGCTTTCGATAGTATCAGAAGGCTTGAGCTTTTCAGAGCCGAGCCAGAGAGCTGACATGAGCAGAGGGAACTGCTTAGCCTTGGCAGTCTTCTGGAAATTGTAGCGTTCGTTGAGCTGTTTTGCAGCGATGTCCATAATCTCGTCGAGGCGAGCGAAGAAGTGCTTGATACGCTCTTCCTTGTCGACGTAACCCATGCTTTCGATAGCGATGCGGACGATGTTGACAGTAGTGAACGAGAGGTTACCACGTCCGATAGAAGTCTTAGGTCCGAACTTGTTTTCGAAAACGCGTGTACGGCATCCCATTGTAGCGATTTCGTATTTGTAGCGTTCTGGGTCGTCGGCACGCCAATCCTCGTGCTGGTTGAAAGTAGCGTCGAGGTTGAGGAAATTAGGGAAGAAACGGCGTGCGCTCACCTTGCAGGCGAGAACGTAGAGGTCGTAGTTGCGGTCCTCAGGGAGGTAGCTAACTCCACGCTTCTTCTTCCAGATCTGGATAGGGAAGATAGCAGTAGATCCGTTGCCGACACCTTCGTAGGTGCTCTTGAGGATTTCGCGTATGATGCATCGGCCTTCAGCCGAAGTGTCAGTACCGTAGTTAATAGAGCTGAACACCACCTGGTTGCCACCACGCGAGTGGATAGTGTTCATATTGTGTATGAAAGCCTCCATAGACTGATGGACGCGAGCGACAGTCTTGTTGATAGCATGCTGCTTGATGCGATCGTCGCCGGTAAGTCCGTCGAGTTCGAGGGTGATATAGTCATTTATTTCGACATCGTAGAGACGGCTGAAATCTTCGCCATAGAGTTGTTCGAGATACTTAATCTCCTCGATGTAGCTTTTACGTACGAATGGAGCGAGGTAGAAATCGAAAGCAGGGATAGCCTGTCCGCCGTGCATTTCGTTCTGTGCGGTCTCCATAGAAATACATCCGAGAATAGAAGCCGTTTCGATGCGCTTAGCAGGTCGGCTTTCTCCGTGTCCAGCAAAGAAACCGTGCTTGAGAATCAGATCGAGAGGATGCTGAACGCAAGTGAGACTCTTTGTAGGGTAGTAGTCTTTGTCATGAATGTGGATATAGTTCTGTTCGACAGCCATACGAACATCTTCAGAGAGCAGGAAGTCATCGACGAAAGGTTTAGTAGTCTCGCTGGAGAACTTCATCATCATGCCGGCAGGTGTGTCGGCATTCATGTTGGCGTTTTCGCGAGTTACATCGTTGCTCTTAGCCTCGATGATTTCGAGGAAGATGTCGCGAGTCTTGGCCTTACGTGCGATGTTACGCTGGTTGCGGTACTGGATGTAACGCTGAGCGACCTCTTTACGAGGGCTCTTCATGAGTTCCATCTCGACGCAGTCCTGAATACTTTCAACAGTCATCTTCTCCTTACCGGAGATTTCGATCTTGTCAGCGATTTTACAAATAAGGCTATCGTCCTCACCTTTTTCGGTGTGGAGCATAGCGCGGCGGATAGCGGCGCATATTTTTTCCTTGTTGAAGCCGACAACTCGGCCGTCTCGCTTGATGACAGTAACTATCATGACAGTTGAAAAATGATAAGTTTATTGTTTCGATTAGTTCTCTTATGACATTATGAAAATTTTGGCTGTCTTTTCATATTGACGATTGCGAAGATACAAACTTATTTCTATCTTCCAAAGAAATAGTTTTTAACAACATGTTCATAACTATATAGAAAGTGTTGATAATCAATGTGGCGGATAAGGTCGTCGAAAAACGAAAATAAATTTAAAAAAAAATGCTCAAAAAATTTGCGTTTTTGGAGTCTTAGGCGGAGTAAGGTCTTTAACATTTCGGCAAAATTTAGACTAGTTACAGACAAGGGAGTCGGCAGTCGAAAATCAAGCCATAAGTTGTGGCAAAGAATTGCTGAAAGAGATGTCGACGGAATTGTCTGTGGAATCGTTTGCAGAAGCGAGGAGACCAGTTGTGATGTCGATATCGATGCGTCCGACATTGATGCCGGCATAGCCTACTTGATTGATTAACACGTCTTTATTGTTTTTGTTGCGAACAAAGACAGGTTGTGGGAGGAACGTATGTGAGTGTCCTCCGAGGATCATGTCGATGCCGGTAGTGTATGCGGCGAGCTTGATGTCATCGATCTTTTCGTTCATGGAATATCCTATGTGAGTAAGGGCGATAACCATCTGGCACCCCATCTTTCTGAGCTTGTCGGCATAGGTCTGAGCGCACTTAACAGGGTCGTTGTAAGTAGTGCCTTTCAGGTTGGCAGTAGTGACGAGTCCTTCGACCTCGACACCGAGTCCGAAGACTCCAATCTTTATACCGCAGCGTTCAAAAATTTTATACTTATTAACAATGCGTTGTGCTCGGCGGTCGGTAAAAGAGTAGTTGGCATTGAGGAAAGGGAACTGTGCTTCCTCGATGCGGTCGCAAAGAATATCCAGTCCGTTGTCGAACTCATGGTTGCCGATAGTGACAGCATCGATGCCCATTCGGTTCATGAGTGAAATTTCGAGTTTACCTTTATAGAAATTGAAATAGGGTGTACCTTGAAACATATCGCCGCATTCGAAGACGAGAGTGTCGTTGCCTTCGGCTCGGACCTTTTCGATGAAAGCCTGACGGCGAGCGTAGCCTCCGAGTCCGGGATATTTTGGATCGTCGGCAGGGAAAGGATCGATATG
Organism: Bacteroidales bacterium; assembly: GCA_024401355.1. Classification (GTDB taxonomy): domain Bacteria; phylum Bacteroidota; class Bacteroidia; order Bacteroidales; family Marinilabiliaceae; genus W3P20-009. The sequence continues at coordinate 29,837 of JAKSLF010000023.1, forward strand.
GCTATGGACATCGTTGGTGTGGAGAATAGTGAGACGTCGGGTAGTGCGGTCGCTAGACTGGGCGTGTTTGTCACCGGTCAGTTTTGCTGCACGAGTCCAAGTACCTTCGCCAGTTCCGGCAAGGCAGAGGGCCAAAGCTCCCATTCTTTTTATGAAATCGCGTCTGTCCATAGTTTTACTTCTTAATAATACGTATGTTGCCTGGGTCGTGAACCTTAATACCCTTGGCAGTAAGTCCCTCGATATGTCGGATGAGTAGATCGCGGATGAAGAAACCAGTATCGTGGATCTCGCATTCGGTCATAGTTGAGAAACCGTCGCCACCTTGAGCAATGTAGCTGTTTGTGGCGATCCAGTATATTTTGTTATTGTCGACGGGGTGTCCGTTGACAGTAGCACTTTCGAGTTTGTCGTCGTTAATGACAATTTGAACACCACTTAGTGGTTCTCCTCCACGTTCGGCAACGTGCTGTAGTATTGAGATGAGTTGTTGTCCTGTTGCACCAGCGATGACCACAGAATTCTCGAAAGGTGAAATTTCGAAAATATTCTGAACAGTCAGTATTGTACCTGGAAGTGTAGCTCGGATGCCGCCAGTATTTTGGAGACAGATTACAGGCTGTGGAAGGTTGAGTTCGCGGCAGACCTGTTGTGCTTCATGGAGGAGAGCGTCGGCCATGAAACGCATGAGATCGCTTTCAGGTCGTAGGGCTTCCATGTCTTTGTCGCAATGGCCGATAGGACGAGCCATGAGTTGCTTCAGTTTGATACGATATGGTTCGATGATAGCGTTGGTAGTGCTATCAGCGGGTCCGTCCATGTGTATCTGTTGCTTGGACACGATGTGGCTATCCAGAGGCAAATTGGATGTAGAACGGCAACCGCATAGGAAGATTGTTGTCGCAATAGTGAGAAAAGCTGTGACAACGAATCTGTGTGTGAACCTATATGTAATAGTCTGATTCAAATTGAAGTCTTATTATAAGTATAGAAGTTTATTTGAGGTGCTTATCGAGCCACTTGTAGAACTCGCGGTGCCAGAGAATACTATTTTGTGGATGTTGAACCCAGTGGCACTCGTCGGGGAAGTAGAGGAATCGAGCCTCGATACCTTTAATAATAGCGGTATTGAAAGCAGCCATACCTTGAGTGTAAGGGATTCGGAAATCCTTTTCGCCATGGATGACCATGATAGGAGTGTCCCAGTTGTTGACGAAGAGGTGAGGAGAATTGGCGTAGCTTTTTTGAGCTGCGGCATTCTGCTTGTCCCATGGAGCGCCCTTGAGGTCCCAGTTGACGAAGAACATCTCTTCGGTAGTAGGATACATCTGTTCGAGGTTGAAGATACCACAATGTGCGATGAACGCCTTGAAACGTTTTTGGTGGTGTCCGGCGAGCCAGTAGACAGAGAAGCCGCCATAGCTGGCTCCTACAGCTCCGAGTCGGTTTTCATCGACGTAAGGTTCGGCAGAAACGGCATCGACAGCCGAGAAATAGTCGAGCATATTTTGTCCACCATAGTCGCCGCTAATCTGTTGGCACCATTCGGTTCCGAAACCGGGAACGCCGCGTCGGTTAGGAGCGATGACGATATATCCGTTGGCGGCCATGAGCTGGAAATTCCATCGAGTGCTCCAGAACTGGCTTACGGTACTTTGTGGTCCGCCCTGGCAATAGAGCAGAGCAGGATATTTCTTTGCAGGGTCGAAATCGGGTGGGAAGATGACCCAAGTGAGCATCTTCTTGCCGTCGGTAGTAGTAATCCAACGTTCCTCGATATTACCCATCTTGAGTTTGGCGAGAGCCTCGGTATTGACATTAGAGATATTGCGGGCCTCGCCAGTTGCCTTGTCGACAGAGTAGAGTTCGACAGGTGAGCTCATGCTCATGCGTGAAGCGATGAGGTGAGATCCAGCATCCTGGATAGACGTATAGTCGCAAAGATCGTTGGTGAGACGAGTGAAAGCTCCGTCGGTCGTGCTTACCTTAAATATAGCGTCGCGTCCGTTTTCGTTCATTATCACCCAAGCAAGATTGTCGGTAGCAGAAGGGAAGAAATCGTTGATGCTGAGGTCGGTCTGTTGGGAGAGGTTGGTAATCAGTCCGGAAACAGGATCGAACATCATCAGCTGGTTCTTGTCGCTTTCGTAGCCATCGTGTTCCATGCTGAGGTAGAAGAAGCGTCCGTCGCTTGCGTTGAAGCGAGGGTTTGTGTTGTAGCCCTTTGCAGTAGTTGTCATGTTGACAGTCTCGAGAGTTGTCACATTGCACAGGTAGACACAAGAGTTGGTGCTAAAAGCGGCATCCTTGCCAGTAAGTTTTTTTGAAGTGTAGGCGATGTGTGAATCGTCGTTGTCCCAAGCGATTTGGCTCACGTCGCCGAAAGGCTGAAGTGGTGAGTCGAAACGTTCGTCCATCATGAGGTCGACAGGTTCGCCGTCCTGCTTACCATTCTTGAGATGTAGGTAGAAGACGTGGCTGTAAGTGCCGTCGCTCCAGGAATTCCAGTGGCGATACATGAGATCGTTTTCGATGCGAGCGGTAGCCTTGGGAAGGTCGGGATAGATATCGTTGACCGACTGGTCGAGCTTGACACGTCGAATGATAGCGATATTGTCGGCATTATGTCCGTAGAGGAAACCTTCGACGCCACCTTTGAGTGAAGTGACCTGTACGAGGTCGGAGCCGTCGGGTTTGATAGTCCAGACCTGCTGGTCGTCGTCTTTGGCAGCGATGAAAGCGATGCGTCCGTCGGGAGTCCAAGCAACCGAGTGTTCGTTGACGCGAGTGTCGGTCAGTCGGTGTGGGTTGGAACCGTCGACATTGACTATATATATATCGGAGTAGTTTTTGTCTTCAGCAATGTCGGTGTAAGTGACCGTGTAGGCGACAGAATTATTGTCGGGTGAGACAGCGAATCCGCCAACGCGTCCGAGTCTCCAAAGGTTGAGTGGGTCGAGTTTGTCGCCGATAATTTCGTTGTTGATAGAATCCATTGGGTTGCGGTCGATGATATTATTAGTGCATCTGGTAGTTGCAAGAACAAGAGTGGTAGTTGCGATAATCCAGAGAGTAAACGTCTTAATATAGGTAAAAGTCTTAAATTGTTCCATATCTTGGGACATGACTCGGATCATTTATAAGAAATGATGAAAAGGGTTAGAATGTGACAATTGAAGTGGTGAGAAAAAGCAAAGGTTGGCTGGCGCGGAGGCTAGCCTTACCTTTGTTTTTGTTTTTTGTATCTCGGCGCGGCCGGATGGCCGGAGTGAGAACGGTAAGTGTAGAGATTAGAGTTTGTTAATCTCTTCAGTTACAGCCTGAACCTCAGCGACGAAATCGTCATCGAACTGGCGGAAGAAAGCCTTAACAGCCTTGCGGTCGCTCTTCTTGTCGATGTGGTTGGCGCGTGCGATGAACTCAGACTTGATGCGAGCAGCGCGGACGATAAGTTCAGCAGCCTTTTCGTTGTTAGTTCCTTCTACAGCGTTCTTGTAGTAGATAGTAGTGATGAGGTCGTCGGTCCAGTAACCGATACCTTTTTTGAGGTCTCTCTTGTTTGCCATATTTGAAAATTTAATTTTATGGTTCTAGAAAAAATGAAGTGTGATGTGATGAATAAATCATATAACATCCATGCAAAGTTATAAAAATAAATCAGAAAATAGACAAGGGAGGAAGAAAAAACGCAGGTGTGTTGCCGTGTAAGAGTAAAAAAAATAAAAAAAGCGAGAGTGTGGCGGAGAATGTGAAATAACAGATTGTAAGTAAAAGTAGCGATAAGTAGAAAAAGTGTAATCTGAAAAATGTGGTCTAAGGGTACGGTATGGTTATCTTAAGGGTATCTCAAAAGTATGGTATCCCTACGAATGATAAAAAAGAGGGAAAAATGCGAATTGACTTACAAAATGTAAGTTGGGTAAAAAACGAAAATAAATTAGCTGTGTTGATTGTTTTTGGCTTGGAATTTGTATCTTTGCACCTATATATATCTATGAAAAAACAAACAGGCAATAAAAAAACGTGATTATGAAGAAGATATTATCTATAGCGATGATGCTGTTCTGTGTAATGGCAGCAGCTCAGAAGCCGGTGTTGAAATTTGACACTATGGTGCATGACTTTGGTGAGATACAGGAAGCCAATGGTCCTGTGACGTTTGAGTTCAAGTATAACAACGGTGGCAAGACACCGCTTGTGTTGCATCAGGTTCAGGCGTCGTGTGGATGTACGACACCAGAGTGGACAAGAACACCAGTTCAGCCAGGCAAGTCGGGTTCTATAAAGGTGACATTTAATCCTCAGAACCGTCCGGGTCAGTTTAACAAGACAATAACAGTACAGTCGAATGCGGAGACTCCAGCTGTGACATTGCGCATTTCGGGCAACGTGCTTCAGAAGCCAAAGACAATGGAGGACGAGTATCCTGTAGTGTTGGACAAATTGAGACTTTCGGACAGTCATTTGTCATTTACGAAGATGGTTCCAGGCGAAGTGAAGACAGCAGAAGTTAAGGTTTGGAACAATACATCGGAGGATGTGACTCCGGAATTTATTAACCTTCAGAACCACATAAAGATAGCCGCAAATCCTGCGACAATCAAGGCAGGTGAGACAGGTGTTATTGTAGCGACATACGATGCAGCCTTGAAGGGTGACTGGGGATTTGTGAGTGACCAGGTGTATGTAATATATGATGGTCAGAAGAAATATAGCAACCGCTTGACATTGACTGGTACGATAGCAGAGGACTTCTCGAAGATGAGTGAAGCAGAGATGGCGAATGCTCCGGTGATTGCGGTTGACGACAAGGAATTTGACTTTGGCGTAGTTGGTCAGGGTTCGAAAGTGGAGCATGACTATGTTGTGACAAACAACGGTCAGGACAAGCTCATCATTCGTAAAGTGAAAGCATCATGTGGTTGTACAGCAGTAACACCAGCGAAGACAATACTGGAGAAGGGTGAGAGCACAACGATACATACAGTATTTGACTCGAGGGGTAAGAGTGGTCGTCAGCAGAAGACAATCACCGTGATAAGCAACGACCCAAAGCAGTCGAACATACTGCTTCGCATATCGGGAACAGTCTCGGTGCCATCGAATGGCAACTAGGAAAAAGGGAAACAACAGGAAGTAGAATACAAAAAAGAGAAATATGAATAGAACTCGAAAGACGACAATGGGCAAAATGGCCGTGATGATGTCGGCACTTGCCATGGTAGGATGCGGCAAACCAAGTCTGCACCTGACTGGTGAGATAGCCAACATGGAAGACGGCAAGATATATGCGGCAGTCTTGGACTCGTCGCTTCAGTCGCTGGAGTTTATTGACACCCTTGAGGTGAAAGGCGGCAAGTTGGAACACAGGGGAATATCGCTTGTGGACCCAGAGTGCATATTGTTGTTTTTTGACGATCCGAATAGTGGTCGCCAGGGAACTAGGAGCATGACTCTTTTTGTGGGTAATGAGGATGTGAAGATCGTAGGTGACGTGAACAAACCAGAAGAATTTGTCGTTACGGGATCGGAATATAATCATCTGGTGGAGAACTATCAGGACAGCATTCCTGGAGTAGCTCAGCTTGACAGTCTTTATAGAGTGCTTCAGGGCATAGAGAATGACCAGGACCTGAGAGACGAAGTGAAGGGTCAGATGATGCAGATACAGGTGGAACAGAAGGAGTTTATTGACAAGATGATAAACGCCAACATAAACAATCCGGTTGGTGCCTTCCTGTTGTGCAACAACCTATATATGTATAGCTTCGACCAGGTGGACGAGATGACATCGCAGATGGAGAAGTGGATGCCAAAGCACAAGTATGTGGCAGGTTTGAGGAATCAGATAGAATTGGCGCGTCCGGAGCATGACGCGATACAGCGAGTGCAGATAGGCAGACAGGCTCCAGACTTTGAGTTGCCGAACATCAATGGTGAGCAGGTGAAATTGAGTGACCTGCGAGGCAAGGTGGTTCTGATAGACTTCTGGGCATCGTGGTGTGCACCATGTCGCAGGAACAACGAGGGACTTGTCGAGACATACAAGAAATTCTCGCAGAAGGGCCTTGAGATAGTCAGCGTATCGGTAGACACACAAGTTGATGAGTGGAAGAAAGCCGTCAAGGAAGATGGATTGCTTGGTACATTGCTGATAGACTCGGTGAACCTTGTTGCGTCGACATATTGTGTGAAGACAATACCATGTGCATTCCTTATAGATCCGGATGGAGAGATAGTGTCTCGTGACTCTCAGGTAGAGGACCTTTTTGCGGATATAGAGAGAATGTTGAAGTAGGAATTTTAGTGTTTAATATATAGTTCTAAGCTTAACGTCGTTTTATGTCACTTATAAAATCGATATCTGGAATCAGAGGAACGATAGGTGGAAAGCCAGGAGATGGACTTTCGCCACTTGATATAGTAAGATTTGTTTCGGCATACGCCACATTTATAAAGAAAGGTCGCAAGAAAGCCAAAGTAGTGGTGGGTCGAGATGCCCGTATATCGGGTACGATGGTTAGAAACGTTGTAGTCGGCACATTGCAGGGCATGGGAGTTGACGTAGTGGACATAGACCTTGCGACAACACCTACAACCGAGATAGCCGTTACTGCGGAGAAAGCGGATGGTGGAATCATATTGACAGCATCGCATAATCCGTTGCAGTGGAATGCGTTGAAGCTGTTGAACAAAGACGGCGAATTCTTGTCGGCAAAGGATGGTCAGGAAGTGCTTGCCATGGCGGCAGCGGATGCATTTGAGTATGCCGATGTAGAAGAACTTGGAAGTGTAGAATTCAAGAACTATACAGAATACCATATAAATAAGGTGCTCGACCTTAAGCTGGTTGACGTAGAAGCCATCAAGAAGGCGGACTTCTGCGTGGCGATAGACACCGTGAACTCGGTAGGTGGCATAGTGTTGCCTGAGTTGCTTGCGGCACTTGGCGTGAGAAGATTTAAATATCTGAACACAGAAGCGACAGGTCGATTTGCACATAATCCGGAGCCAATCCCACAGAACCTGACAGACATATCGTCGCTCATGGCAAAGGGTGGAATAGACGTTGGCTTTGTGGTAGACCCTGATGTGGACCGTCTGGCGATAATCTGCGAAGACGGAAGCATGTTCAACGAAGAGTATACGATAGTTGCGGTGGCTGACTATGTGTTGGAGAATACAGTAGGCAATACCGTGACGAATCTGTCGTCGTCGAGAGCGTTGAGAGACGTGACAGAGGCGAAGGGTGGAAAATATACAGCTGCGGCCGTTGGTGAAGTGAACGTAGTCACAGAGATGAAGCGCGTAGGTGCGGTTATTGGTGGTGAGGGCAATGGTGGTGTGATCTATCCAGAGAGCCATTATGGTCGTGATGCACTTGTCGGCATAGCATTATTCTTGAGTCATCTGGCTCACAAGAAGATGAAAGTGAGCGAGCTGAAGAAGACATATCCGGAGTATTTCATCTCGAAGAACAGGATAGACCTTTCGCCTGCGGTAGATGTAGATGCAGTATTAGTGAAAGTGAAAGAGAAATATGCTCAGGAGAAAGTTACAGACATCGATGGAGTGAAAATAGACTTCAAGGAGTCGTGGGTACACCTGAGAAAGTCGAATACAGAGCCAATTATCAGAGTATATTCAGAAGCGCACAGCATGGCCGAGGCAGAAAAACTGGCAAAGGACGTGATGGCAGTTGTAGAAGAATTGAGCCGCAAGTAAAGTGGTTTGATATATAACATGCTGAATAATAGGGTGGTGCAATAAATTCTTATTTGGAAAGCATTCAAATAGACAATTGTGGCACAGAAATTGTTTGATAATTGGAAAAATGAATATATTTTTGCAATAACAAAAACAGAACGATAACCAATTAAAAAGAACGAATATGGCTTACGTAATTAGCGATGACTGCGTTTCATGTGGATCATGCGCAGGTGAGTGCCCAGTAGAGGCAATCTCTGAAGGCGAAGGCAAGTATGTAATCAATGCAGAAGCATGCATGTCTTGCGGTACATGTGCGGGTGTTTGCCCAACAGGTGCAATTTCAGAGGCATAATCGAGAGGCTTCCTCAAGATAAAAGGAGACCCTTTCTCAGTAGAGAAGGGGTCTTTTTGTGTTTGTGAGAGAATGATGCTAGTGAAACATAAAAAAGTCAGTCGTTTTGTAGGAAAAAAGGTAAAAAATTAGTATTTTTACGTGCTTAAAATATGCAAAGAAAAACAGTTGAGTAATTGATGAAAAGATTAAGGATATTAATGATGGCGGCAGGTGTCGCAGCTGCAAGTGTTGTGGCTTCGGCGGAAGAGACTGTAGCCATGACGACGACAGGCAGTTGGGATAATGTGGTCAGCTTTTCCATAAATCCAACAGAGGATCACATAGTGATGACCATGATCGATGATGCTGGTGCAGAGCGTGCGTATGAGACGAACAAGAGGAACGGCCAGTGGGAAGAGTTGAAAGCCATAAGTGCATTGAATGACAAGTGTGGCGTAGGCGAGGATGTCGGTGGAATCTTCATGACAGACAATGAGCAGAGAATATACTTCCATGCGAACTATGCTGGTGGTGAGGGTGGATATGATATCTATTATAGTGAACTTACTGCAGATGGATGGGGCGAACCTCAGCTAGACAAGAAAATATCATCGACAGGTGACGATACATATCCGACATTGACAAACGGACTTGAGACAATTTATCTGTTGCGTCATCAGGCAGTGAGCGACGTGAAGAAAGAGAAGAAAGAGTCGGACAAGCAGAGCATATACTATAGCGACAGAAATGCAAAGGGCGAGTGGGCTAGAGCTCTGCCAGCAAACGTAGCGTTGAACTATGGATATGTGATGGACGTGAACATTGCGTTGGATGGAAAGACAATGTATTATTCGATAAGGGAGGACAAGAAAGACGAATCGAGAATAATATATTCATACACGATGTTGAAGAACGAGTGGACATTGCCAGTAAAGGTATTCAATGACGACTCGGGCTATGACTATTATTCACCAAGGTATGCAGGTGGAAAAGTGTATGTGATAAAGAGCAACAACAAGAAGAGAATCAGAGCAGGCAAGATAATGTCGTTTGATTGTCCAGAAGCGAACCGTCCGAAGGCGACAGTCAATGAGCTCGGTGAAGTGATAAAGAAAGGTGCGAAGACACCTGTAGCAGCAGACATAGTAGTGTATGACCCTACGACAATGAACGTCATTGGACGTTATGAGAGCAGCGGGTTCAGTGGCATCTATGACCTGACGAACCGTTCAAAGAGCAGATATATCGTAGACGTGAGAAGCAAGGGATATTCGTATGCTTCGTATCAGATAGACTATAACGAAAGTGAGAAACCTCAGATGCCAAGAGCGATAGTGCTGTTTGATACGATACAGTTGGTGATGAGCGTGTATGATGCGGAAGTGTTCCGTCCGCTTGACGGCAAAGTGATAGCCGTAAGACAGTCGGACAAAGCCATAATACGATCGACAAAGAGGTCGGATGGAAAATATGTAATGTCGTTGCCACTTGGAAGCAACTATAACATCATAGCGACAGCGAATGGATTTGAGGAGAACAAATTCATGTTCAAACTTGAGGGTGACATTGTATTCTCGGAATTTGAACGAGAGTTGGCGCTTGTGCCACAGAAGACAGACATGGTAGTTAGCGTAGTGGACGCAGAGACCAAGGCTCCGTTGAGTGCAGAAGTAGAGTTGAGGAACCTGAAGCGAGAGGAGACTATAAGGATAAAGCCATCGGAGATGGTTGGTGGCGAGGCCAAAGTGAAATTGAGGACAGGTGACAAATATGACATGACAGTCAGTGGCGTTAAGAGCTATTCGTTCCACAACAGGAAAGTGGAAGTGAAGACCAAGGATGCCATGAAAGAAGTGGTAGAGCTTATAGCCTTGAGAGCCAACTCGGCAGTTCGCCTGAACAATATAAACTTTGAAACAGCATCGGCAGAGATAATGCCGGAATCGTATGAAGAACTTGATCGACTGGTAGAACTTATGGAGCAGAATCCTGGTTTGAGATTTGAAGTGTCGGCTCATACGGACAACGTTGGTGCTGCATCGTATAACATGACATTGTCGAACAGGCGAGCTCAGTCGGTTGCTGACTATCTTGTAGAGAGTGGCATCAGAGCAGACAGGCTTGTGACAAAGGGTTATGGAATGAGCAAACCTATTGTGCCAAACGACAGCGAAGAGAATAGAGCTCAGAATAGACGAGTAGAATTCCAGATGATAGGCGAAGAGTAAAAAGCAAAACGGAGAAAGATGAAAATTACACGATATATAAATATTCTGGTTGCCGTAGCCATGGTGTGGTCGGCGACGATAGCCAATGCCCAGAAGAAATATGACGACATCTATAACGAGTTGCCAAATTTGAGTTTGGACCAGGCGTATTCGATGCTTTTGGCCTTTCAGAAGCAGAATCCATATTTCGCAAACACATATCTGCAGCTTGGTGTGATATGTGAGCACAAGATGGTATTGACAGATCCGTTGCGAGACATCAACAGCGCCCAGTTCTGGTCGGATCAGGCACATTTGTTCTATGGCAACTTCAACGTATTCTATAAAGAAGGAGACTACCGGTCGAACGAAGAGTACTATGAAAACCTCAGGATACCTCACGAAGGTGAGAAAGTGAAAGAGAGTGACATCAAAGAGTTCGTGAACAAGCATGAAGCAAAATGCAAGGGCTTCAAGGACACGACCATGATGATATATGAATCGTTGGAAAAGTCGAAGGCAGCATACGACCGATGCATGAAGAGCTATATGGCTATGTGTGAGAAGTATGCGAACTACAATGAGTTGCTGCTGGGCTATGACAAGAAATTGGAAGAGCGAATGTCGACACTTGTAGGAGACATAGCAGAGTGTGAGAAAGAATTCAAAAATTACAAGAGTCTGATTACAGCATATCCTCTGCTCAACTACAGACAGTTGTATGAGAAGAAAGAGATAGAGACATTCAGACTTGATGGACTTACGAACTCGGACTTCCTTGAAAACAGGTTTGCAATATGGGACTTCAAAAAGTGGGTTGACCAGTACAAGAACGCCATAGAGGGAGCGATAATGCCATTGAGAAAAGAGATAGAAAAGATAAATGCCCAATATGCGAATCGTAAATCGCAGATGACGGAATCGCCATTGGATGAGCGATTTATATATAGACTTGGCAAATACGACAACAGTTCGCTGGTGAGAGAATTGTTTGCGTATCTTGAATCGCGTCGAGAATTGGTAGTGATGGGTAACGACAGCATAGCGTTGAATGTAGACTCGTCGTATGTAGTGATGAATAGAAAGATGCGTCATATATACAACATGTCGGCAGCAGAAAACGAAGTGAAGCGAATGCTCGAGAACATGCAGAGCAGCGTGACGCAGGATAGAGTGAACAGATTCGTGGAGTTCTTTGACAAGAACTATGGCGGAATAGACGGACTCAAAGCCTTGAAAAACAGTGAGATTCCGTATGTAGAGCAAGTCATGGACCAGGCGTTGGACAACTTTGCGAAATATCGTAAAGCAGCAGAGGTGAAAGCTTTGCAGCCTGCATATAGTGGAAAGACAGCCAAAAACGCTGCATTGCCATTGTGGAAAGTTGGTGACTATGAGATAGGAAACCTCAGCGGAAACTACGTGACAAGCATCGTGGCCCGTGACGTCTATGGTCGTCCGGCGTATGTAGCAGGTGTGAAGAAAGCAGACTTGAAGAGCGTCTTTGTAGCAAAGATAGACGAGAGTGGAAACACAGCATGGCTGATAGAAGCGAAGAAAGTGGAGAACGTGAAAACGCTTATGTCGACAGCAGACGGATGTGTGATGACCGCAGAAGTGGAAGGTCGTCCGACAGCCATAAGTTATTCGGATGCGGGCAAGGAGATGTTGAGATTTGAACTTGGCTCGGGAGAATTGACGACCATGAGGAAGGGATCTGTGACGAAGCAGATAAAATATGCATACACAGGAGAGAGTGGTAAAGCGACATATTATGTAGTGGACTCACTTGGTGTGAAGGAATATTCGGAGACATTTAGTGACATAGAGAGAGTGGATAACATCCAGGAAGTGTCGGCAGGAACAATGCTGATAGGAACGCAAAGTGGGAAATTGGCAGTGAAGATTGTAGGTGACGGAACAGCAAGAGATGCGAAAATAGTAAAAGAAGGAAGTGGTATAAGAGTAGAGAGAGTGTTTAGAGCATCGGCGCGTGAGATATGTATCTTTGTGTCGGATGGTCAGGGGAAGCAAGGTTTGGTGATAGTGAGTGATGGAGGAGAAGTCGTCAAGACGATATAAGTCGAGACGAGAAATCTTCAGAATGATAAAAAAGGTGATAAAAAGTTGCATATAACAAAAAAAACGTCTAATTTAGTCGTTATATAGTAAATTAGGAAATGGCACCCGTAAACGAAAACGTCCTCAAGCAACTCAAGGAATTGGGTAAGCGAAGCGAGAAATTAGGAGACTCGCTGCAATGGCTATTGAGCCAGTATGAGAGCCAGAACACTTATGATGAGCAGTATCAGAAACTCATCAAAGAGTTTGGTTTGGAGGACGAATTGCGCAAAGTCCAGAAGGGCGTTAAGCGCTTTGAGATGGTGTCGATGCTGTATATTGTCATCCATGGGTTCAATGAGTTGATGCATAGAGAAGATGCCCAAGAGCAGATGGATTGTCTTGATGAGATATACTTTAATATACAGGACATAGCTCAGAAATATGGCTTGACAAAAGTGCCTACAATCGGAGACAACATAATGCTTGCTGGTGGTATTGCTACTCAGAACAAGACGAATCCGATAGACGCAACACTTGCAGCATTTGAGATAGTAAACCGCATCAATAGACGTAAAGACGAGACCAACTCGATATGGGAAGTTGGAATCGGAATACATACAGGACCTATCTTGGGCAGGTTCCTTCCGGGGAAGAATTTGCCATATACCTTGTCGGGCAGTAACGTGTTGGCAGCGGCGAGACTTGGTTCTGCGGCTCCGAAGGGTCATGTGTCGGTGTCGCTTATGACATACGAATTGATAAAGGAGTTCTTCGAAGTGAACCAGGCAGGAAAAGTGCCAGTGAAGTACAGCGGACTTATGGACGTGTATGACCTGATAGACATAGTGCCTTCGTTGAGAAGTGACGAGCCTGGCAAGTTGGTGAATGAAGAATTCGACTTGGCATATTCACGTCTTCAGTTTATGGATATTCAGGAGTATATGCTGGATATGCTTGAAGAGAAACTTCCGAAATATCTGCATTATCACAGTGTGAAACACACAATAGACGTGACAACAGAAGTGGAGTTGATCGGTTGGGCTGAAGGTTTGAGTGAGTCGGACATCATGCTATTGAAAGTGGCTGGTCTGTTCCATGATTCGGGTCATATAGTGACATACGCAGGTCATGAGGAAGAGAGTTGTAACTTTGCGCAGGAGATATTGCCAAGATTCAACTATCCGCAGGAGAAGATAGACAAGATTAAGAGGATGATAATGGCGACTAAGTTGCCTCATACACCTACAGATATACTGGAAGCTATCATACAGGATTCGGACCTTGACTATCTTGGCAGAACAGACTTTGTGCCAGTGAGCAACATGCTGTATCAGGAGTTGCTTGATAGGGGTGCGAACCTTACGATAGACCAGTGGAATGAGAATCAGATAAAATTCATTTCGGCACATCAGTATTATACGAACACGGCGAGAAATCTGCGAGAGGTGAACAAGCAGAGCCAGATAGAACATTTGCATGAGCTGCTTGGGCACAAGCGTCCGTCGGCAGAGAACGTGCAGGGTGGTCAGCAGGCATAATAGGCTAGAAGTTAGAAAGCTAGTTGGGTAGGAAAAAAGACAATGGGACAGCAGGAGATAAATATAAAGAACAAGAGAGCTCTGCATAACTACGAGCTCGTCGATAAATATATAGCAGGAATCCAGCTATTCGGAACGGAGATAAAATCGTTGAGAGGTGGACATGCGAGTCTGGTTGACTCGTATTGCTTCTTCAACAAGGGTGAGTTGTGGGTCAAGGGAATGAGAATCTCGGAGTATTTCTATGGCACATTCAACAATCATGCACCAGAGCGAGAGAGGAAGTTGCTTCTACAGAAGAAAGAGCTTGTCAAGCTGGAGCGCAAGGTAAAGGAGAGTGGTTATACCATAGTGCCATTGCGTTTGTTTATCAATGACCGAGGTCTGGCGAAAGTGGAAATATATATGGCCAGAGGTAAGCGAGAATATGACAAGCGCGAGACTCTGAAAGAGAAAGATACGAACAGGGATTTGGACCGTGCGAGAAAACGCTTTTAGAGAAAAAATAAACCACTTAAAAACAAGGTCTTTTCAATAGTTTTTGCTATCTTTGCAACACTATAAACCATAGCAATAAAATGAACGAAGAACAGAACGTTAACGGCGCAAGCAATGATCAGTATGGCGGCTCGAGCATCGTAGTGCTCGAGGGTCTTGAGGCAGTTCGCAAACGTCCGTCAATGTATATCGGCGATACGAACGAGAAGGGATTGCACCATTTGGTGTATGAGGTTGTAGATAACTCGATAGACGAAGCGTTGGCGGGTTATTGTACAAAGATAAATGTCAGCATAAACGAGGATGACTCGATCACGGTTGAGGATAATGGCCGTGGTATACCAGTTGACATGCATCCGAAAGAGCATCGTTCGGCGTTGGAAGTTGTTCTTACTGTGCTGCATGCGGGCGGTAAGTTTGACAAATCGTCGTATAAGGTGTCGGGTGGTTTGCATGGTGTAGGTGTATCGTGTGTAAATGCATTGTCGACATACTTGAAAGCCACAGTACGTCGTGGTGGAAAGATGTATGAGCAGGAGTATAGCCAGGGTAAGCCACAGTATGCAGTACGTGAAGTAGGTCCTGCGGATGGTACCGGTACAACAGTGACATTCAAGCCAGACGAGTCGATATTCACATATACAACAAGATATAAGTGGGGTACATTGGCCAACCGTTTGCGTGAGTTGGCGTTCCTTAACAAGGGGATCGAGATTACGCTCACAGACAAGCGTACGACAGACGAGAATGGTGCGCCACAGGAACCACGTTCGAAGAGATTCTACTCGGAGAAGGGTTTGGTTGACTTTGTGAACTACATGAATCAGGGCAATGCAAGTCTGTTCTTGAATCCTATATATATAACAAAGCAGGATGGTGAGATACCTATTGAAGTAGCGTTTGTGTATAGCAAGGATTCGTACAAGGAAGACGTGTTGAGCTATGTGAACAACATTCATACGATAGAAGGTGGTAAGCATCTTGATGGATTCCGCAGAGGCCTGACACGTGCTATCAAGGCTTGGGCAGAGAAGAATCATAAAGAATATATAAAAGCCACAGACAAGAGCAAGAGCAACAGCAAAGAAAAGGAAGTTGCCATCTCAAATGACGACTTCAAGGAAGGCTTGACGGCTGTAGTGTCAGTAAAAGTCATGGAGCCTCAGTTTGAGGGTCAGACCAAGACGAAACTTGGTAACCTTGAGGCTGATAAGGCAGTAGCAGACGCAGTAGGCGAAGCTATGGAGAACTTCCTTGAGGAGAACAAGGAGCAGGCTTCGGCAATAGTAGACAAGGTATTGTTGACAGCGACAGCTCGACTTGCGGCTCAGAGGGCTCGTAAGCAGGTGATATCGAAGTCGCCATTGCGTAGTTTTGGTTTGCCAGGCAAGTTGGCGGACTGTTCGGATAAGGATCCAGCAGTCAGGGAGTTGTTCCTCGTCGAGGGTGATTCGGCAGGTGGTTCTGCTAAGCAGGGACGTGACCGTCACTATCAGGCTATATTGCCATTGCGTGGTAAGATTCTGAATGTAGAGAAGGCACAGTGGCACAAGGCATTTGAAAGTGACGAAATCAAGAATATATATACAGCGCTTGGCGTGACGATGAATGATGATAAGTCGTTGAATATCGATAACTTGAGATATCATAAGGTGGTTATCATGACCGATGCCGATGTGGATGGTTCGCATATCGCAACACTTATCTTGACATTCTTCTTCAGATATATGCGTCGACTCATTGATGAGGGACATGTATATATAGCAACTCCTCCATTGTATCTCTGCAAGAGCAAGAAAGGTCAGAAGCATGAGGAATATTGTTGGACAGAAGACCAGCGACTTAATTTCATAAGAATGTATGGTGACGGAACCAATGATTCAGTCAATGTACAGCGATTCAAAGGTCTTGGAGAAATGAATCCTGAGCAGTTGTTTGACACGACAATGAATCCGGAGAAGAGAACAATGCGCCAGGTACACATTGAGGATGCTGTTGAAGCAGACCATATATTCACAATGCTCATGGGAGATGATGTAGAGCCTCGTCGAGTATTCATCGAAGAGAATGCTACATACGCTAATATTGACGCATAAAATAGTAACAGAAATAATAACTGTGGTGGCCGTTGGATAATTCTGACGGCCATCTTTCGCTAATATAAAGATAGTATATGAGTGCAAATACATCTGGAGTGAAAATGCTGCTGCTGTGTGGTATGTTGTTGCTGTTGAATGTGATAGCAAGTGCGCAGAGAATAGTGTCGTTGGTGCCGTCGGTTACACAGACATTGAAGCAGATGGGAGCAGATGATAAAGTAGTTGCCAGGACATCATATTGCCCGAAGAGTGAAAGTGGTGAAACAGTTGTGATTGGTGACGTGTTGAGCGTGAACGTGGAGAAGATAGTGTCGATGCGTCCGACAGCAGTAGTGACAATGGGATTCACGAAGCCTGAAGTGATAGAGAAGCTGAGGAAGATGAAAGTTAATGTAGTCGAGCTGACAACACCGTCAACCTTTGAGGAGATGTGTGGGCAGACATTGAAACTTGGAGAACTGGCTGGATGTGAAGAGAGTGCAGAAAAGATGGTGGAGAAAGCAAGAATAAGGCTGGAGGAAAAAGAGAAGATAGAGAGTGAAGGCAAGAAAATGTTTATTGAAATAGGAGTGAGGCCATTATGGGGAGCG
>JAKSLF010000024.1 GCA_024401355.1 Bacteroidales bacterium
CGACGAGTTCTTCTCGCTTCCGTCTTCTGTCGATACAGAAGATGGAAGGCCCGTCCGGCAGGATATTGCGAAGCAAAAGCCAGTCCGCAGGACATTGCAAAGCCAAAGCTCTTTTGGTTCGTTTTCTGTCGGTACAGAAAAGAAAGTAAGCCGTTCGTCACCACCTCGGGTGCCGTTCGTCACCAGTTGGGGCGAAAAAAACGCCGTTCGTCAATAAAAACGGCACTTTCGTCAAAAGGTTGGGGATTTTTGCGTTTAATGGAATTTGATTTGGTACTTTTGCAAAGTGCTTTGGAATATGTTGTAAACATGAGATAGATAAAATTATTAATAGTTTTTCCGTTATTAGGAATTAATTACTAAATCATAAACTATAAGATGAAGAAAATTTTTACATTTTTCGTTTTTGCCCTGTGTGCAGTGTGCGCATGGGCTCAAGGAACTATGACTGGCGCTGATCTTGCTGCCATGATGGGTTCAACTGTCTATGAAGCAGAGGTATTTGGTGCAGCACAAAAGGTTTACGCCAAGGAAGACGGTAACATCTACGAGCAGTGGGGTTCTCAAGATGAGTCGGTGATAGTTGAAGCCAGTGCGCAAGTCACGCTCGAAGGCTCCACTTATACATGTCCTGGCGGTTTCACGTTCCATATTGAGGATGGCAAGGTAACGAAGATTTCCGTTATGATGTTTGATCTAATCCCATCATTGGGCGATATCACTGAGGCGGAGTTTGCCGCGCTTGTGGGCGATGACGTTTATTCGGGCACAGACGGTGTGACGATTATAGCAAAGAACGGCGCTATATATATGGTAGACGGCGAAGGCACTGAGACTGCTCTGCACGATATGTTCGACAAGTTTGAGAGAGTTGGAGAAGACTTCAAGTTCTCCAACGATGAGGATAATGGTAAAAATATTATATTCCATCCATTCGGTGACAAGTTTGTGGTTTCCTACTATGAGAATTATACGGAGCTTAAGCAATCCTTTTATGTTTCTGCCGACGAGGCAGAACTTGTAGCGGCTATGGGCGACAGAGAGTACGTTAATCCTGCAGAACCATGGATGAAGCTGCATGTGGAGAATGGCAAGGTTTGCAAAGTATCCCCTACATCTGAGGGCACAGGAAGCGATCCATTGAACGAGATATATATGCTCACCAAGAAGGACGACAACACATTAGTATTCATTGAACATGGTACGGAATATGATTTTCACATTACGGCCGGCAAGGTGACAAAGGTGACGTATATGGTTGATAATGAAGAGCTCGCATCATACATCATAAAGTCAACAACCCCTATCGCCCAGATAGGCGAAACAATCTATACTGATGTAGAAGAGTTCATTGATGCATTCGGCGTAATCGAAGGCACAGCCACTGTCAAGCTTCTTGATGACATCACTTTGTCAGAAGAGTCGCAATTTGAAAACACGAATGCTGATGCCGACATCACCCTCGACCTCAATGGGCATAATATCATAGGCAGTAGTACTGATGATGGCGTAATTTATAAGAAAGATGGTAAACTGACAATAGAAGGAGATGGTATTGTAGAGAACACTGGCGATGAAGGAGATGCTGTCGGTAGCGGAGGTACAGTAGTGATAAACGAGGGTACATACATAGGTGTGTTGGATGCTTGTTTTGTTACTCCGGAGGCTACAATAGTTATCAATGGCGGCAAGTTCAAGGCTCCTAATTTGTACTATGGCGGTGACTGCATCAATCCAATCGTCAAGGGTGGTATCTTCTCTATGGACCCATCTGACTGCCTAGCTGTGGGCTATGAGGTAGTGGAGAATGACGACGAGGAGACTAAGGGCGAGTATCCTTATAAGGTGGTAGAGTTGGATGTAGATATAACGAATCCAGCAGGCTTGCTCGCAGTGCCTCAGGCAGGCGAACTCGATATTAAGGCTTATTTTACGGCACCACAGGAAATGATGTATTCATTTGTGATTTT
Organism: Bacteroidales bacterium; assembly: GCA_024401355.1. Lineage (GTDB taxonomy): Bacteria > Bacteroidota > Bacteroidia > Bacteroidales > Marinilabiliaceae > W3P20-009. The sequence continues at coordinate 1,971 of JAKSLF010000024.1, forward strand.
GCATGGCGAATATCGCAATCTGAATGATGCTATAGAAAACTCAAGCCAAGAAGATGTCGTTTACGGTAACATGAAGCCTAAGAGAGTGGCAACGGTTCCACAGGCGATATCTGTCAAGGACGCCAATATAGCGCTGGAGGAAGGTGAGACTTACACAATTGTTGTATATGGCAACCCAGTAATATTTGATGGACAAGGCTCAATGTTTGAAATAGCCATTATACCATTCACTGTAGGCGTTGGTGAGATAAATACAATAGAAACAATTTCTGTAGCAGCTGGCAAACTCGACATCAAAGCATCGTTCTCGGTAAGTGATGAGGACCTTGAAGCGGGTGCGACATATATGTATGCCCTCTTTGAAGGCAAGTATGCAAGCTTTATACAATTGATGTCCGTAGAGCCAGACCCTGTCATTGACTCTGAAAAGATAACGATTAAATCGGATACAGAGAATATCACATTGTCAAGCGATGAAGTGGAGTTGGAAGCGGGCAAGGACTACACGCTCTTGATCTTTGATCCTACGAGAAAAGATCCTGCGACAGGTGGTGGGTATCCTGTAGTCTATGCCATTATCAACTACACGGCGGTGGACAACAGCACTCCTACGGCCATCGAGGGTATAGATGCTCCTGCTGCTCAGAAGGCTGTTAAGACCATCGAGAATGGTAAGATTGTCATCATCAAGAATGGTGAGAAGTACGACCTTGCAGGTAGGAAATTGTAATGCATGTGGTGGTGGGAGACGTGGCATGCCACCATGTGGTTGATACCAATCATTAACAAGACGGTGTACACAGCGTCTCTACAAACGATAAAAAATAATTAGGGAAACGGATGTCTCCATTTTTGGGGGATGTCCGTTTCTTTTTGTTATAGCAGACATCTCAGGATGCAATAATATACTATGCTGGTATTCGTGGAATCTTTTCTGTTGCAGAAATCAGCGTAGACAGAAATCTTGGGGAATGATATAAAAACAGCAAAATGAAATCGAGGGAATAATAGTGTTTTAAATAAATGAAATAACGGGAATGATATAAAAAGATATGGTAAACATTGTGTAATTATCTCATTTATACTATTTTTGTATTCAAATATAAGTGTACGATATGAAAGAGTTGGTTTTTGAACGAAAAATATACGCCGAAATGCTCGAGTGGAAACAGCAGAACAACGGTCGCAGCGCTCTGATGATAGAGGGGGCTCGCCGTATTGGCAAATCTACTATTGTTGAGCAGTTTGCACAAAAGGAGTATCGTTCATATATACTAATTGATTTCAACAAGGCAGGTAAAGATGTTCATCAGCTCTTTAGCAGCAGCATGGAGGATCTTGACTATTTGTTTCTATATCTACAAAGCAAGTATCGTCAGACACTATACCCTCGTGAGTCGGCAATCATCTTTGACGAGGTTCAGCAATGTCCGTTGGCGCGCCAAGCCATTAAATATCTGGTGGAAGACGGGCGATATGACTACATAGAAACAGGCTCGCTTATTTCGATTAAGAAGAATACAGAGATGATAACAATCCCAAGCGAAGAGGACCGTTTGGAAATGTTTCCTATGGATTATGAGGAGTTCCGTTGGGCATTGGGTGACAAGTCGACAATGCCACTGCTGAAGCAATCGTGGGATAAACAGCTGAGTATGGGCGACGACTTGAACCGCATACGCATGCGTGACCTGCGTCTGTATATGCTGGTGGGAGGTATGCCACAGGCAATAAATGCCTATTTGTCGACCAAGAGCCTGAAGTCTGTAGATGCGGTCAAAAGAAAGATCATCAAATTGTATGAGGATGATTTTCGCAAACTTGACAAGACTGGTAAATTGGGGCGCATGTTTATGAGTATTCCAGCGCAGCTGAGTCGAGGAGTGTCACGCTTTGCTCCTTCATCTGTGATAAAGGGTGTGCCGTCAGATGTGATGGCGGATTTGCTGCTGCAGCTAGAAGACAGTAAAACGGTCAATGTGTGCTATCATGCCGATGACCCTAATGTGGGATTGTCTATAGAGGAGAACAAAAACCGTTTCAAGATGTACGTCGGTGACACAGGACTGATGGTGACATTGTGTTTCTGGGACAAGAAATATGCCGACAACGTCATATATGAAAAACTGCTGAGCGACAAGTTGAGTGTCAACTTGGGCTATGTGTATGAGAATCTAGTGGCGCAGATGTTACGTGCTGCGGGCAACAAACTATATTACTACACTTTTCCCAAAGACGAAAGACATAACTATGAGGTGGACTTCCTTTTGTCGCGTGGAGCAAAGCTTTGGCCTGTGGAAGTAAAGTCTGAGGGCTACAGTTCACACCCTTCGCTCGATGCTTTCTGCAACAAGTTTTCTTCGAGGATAGATAAGCGTCTTTTGGTTTATACTAAAGATTTGCGTAAAGACGGACATACTACGTTGCTGCCTGTCTATATGATAGGATTGGTGTGAAGTATGACCTTTCAGGTCGCGAATTGTAATCTGCGTTGGTGGGAGACGTGGCGTGCCATGAAGACGTTTACCTCCGGTCAGTTTCATAGTCATGAAACGTCTCTACAATTAAATGATATGGGAACGGACATCTCCGGGTGGGGATGTCCGTTTTCTTTTGTTATAGCAGACATCTCAGGATGTTTTCAGATTGTCAATGCTTGAAATCTTATATTAGTCCTGTCATATATACTGGCAACAGATTTGTCAGACCATCCTTTCGCATATCTTTGGTGTAGATAAGATATCTGTCAGCCACACGTTCTGAGTATTTCTCGCAGAACATATCCAATGACTTGTGCTTGTTATAGCCCGACGACTTAACCTCTATCGGTAATATTTTGCTTCCTCGCGACAACATAAAATCAACTTCGTATGCGTGACGGCTGTTATCGTAGAACGTGTGGTAAAAGAGTTTAGAACCAGATGCCACCAACATCTGCGCAACTACATTTTCATACACGTATCCCATATTGGCATCAAGCTTATCACTCAACAGTTTCGCGTATATTTCATTTTCTGAAAAATCCTTATCCCAAAATGCGAGAGTTACAAACAGTCCAGTATCGCTAAGGTATATTTTGTACGACTCATAGTTTGCTGTCATTCCGAATCCTACCTTAGGGTCACTTACATTGTGTGCAACATTTATCGTCTTGCTCTCTTTCATCATGGAGATGAGTTCAACTTTTTTCTTGAATTTGAGATTCTCCACTATATTGCTAGAGAGGAATCTAGTTGAATTGTTGTATAGTTGTGCCGGAACAGACAGATATATCGACTTGGCATAGTCAGATGAATCTATCTTATGAAAGTCATTGGCATACAAATTGATAATGCCACGTTTCACCTTGTCTACCTTGCACAGGTCATTTGTCTCTATATACTCTTTTACCGCCTGAGGCATGCCACCTACCAGCATATATAGTCTGAAGTCTCGCATCAGTTTGCGGTTTATATCGTCACCAAGCGACATTCTATCCACAAACGACTGGCGTATCAGCTCAAATGTCTCCACATCCCCCAATGCCCATCTGAATTCCTCGTAATCCATAGGATACATCTCCAGAGTTTCCTCCTCGCTTGGAATGACTATATTATTTATGTTCTGACGAATACTTATTAACGAACCTGTCTCAATATAGTCGTAGCGGCCATCGGCTACAAGGTATTTTATTGCCTGGCGGGCAAGTGGCAGCATCTGGACTTCGTCAAAGATGATTGCAGATTTTCGTTTATGCAATGTCACGCCACCCGACAGAACCTTTAGCTTCATGAAAAACATATCAAGGTTTGTCATGTCATTGAATAAATTCTTTATATCTGCGGTTGTGTTGGCAAAATCGATGATTATATACGACTCATATTCATTCTTGGCGAATTCTTGGGCGACAGTGGATTTACCTATTCGGCGAGCCCCTTCTATAAGAAGGGCAGTTCTGCCTTCTGCTTCTTTTTTCCACTGAAGCATACGTTGATATATTTTACGTCTAAAAATCATATCTCCTTCAATTAGTTACAACCGCAAATATAGACGAAATGCTTCTAATCGCAAAATTCAAAACATGAAAAGTGCCCCTAATCGCAAATTTTAAAGTACTAAAAATGCTTCTAATCGCAAAATTTGTCGTTCGTCAATGAAAGGGGATCTTAGTCAAAATCCTTACTAAAATACGCTCCAGTGCGTCGCTTATTGGACGATTTTGAGGGGTCGCCCTTCGTTGTTTGAGCCGAAGGCAATCAATTACGAGTACCTCTTAGGGTAGCGGAAGAGGATGGCGAGGGTGCCGAAGACACCGATGAGGAAGGGGTAGTAGAGGTGGCCGATGATGGCTATAGGTGAGAGTGCGGCGAGGCTTGAGGCCATGAGCATCTGTGCTCCGTAGGGGATGATGCCCTGGACGAAGCATGAGAAGGTGTCGAGGATGGATGCCGCCTTGCGTGGGTCGACACGGAACTTGTCGGCAATGTCGCGAGCTATCGGTCCGACGGTGATGATAGCTATGGTATTGTTTGCCGTACAGAGGTTACAGAGTGAGACGAGAGCGGCGATGACAAATTCGGCGCCACGTTTGCCGCTAAGACGGTTTTCGAAGAGCGAGATGATATAGCCGATGCCGCCTCCGACACGTATCATCTGCAGCATGCCTCCGGCGAGGAGAGTGACGATGATAAGTTCGCCCATGCCATTGATGCCGTCGCCCATAGCCGCTATGAACTGCCAGAAGTCGACAGTGCCAGTGGCGAGTCCGACGATGGCCGAGAGGATGATGCCGGTGAGGAGTACGATCATCACATTGAGTCCGACGATGGAGAGAATGATGACAGCGAGGTAGGGGATGACCTTGACGAGGCTGAAATCGTCGGCCACACTAGTGGCATTGAGGTGCATGCCCATGACGAAATAGATGCCACTGACGATGATGGCGGCAGGGAGGACGATGAGGATGTTGGCCTTGAACTTGTCGCTCATCTTGCAGCCGAGAGTCTGCGTGGCAGCGATGGTAGTATCGGAGATAAAAGAGAGGTTGTCGCCGAAGAGTGCACCGCCGACCACTATAGCAGTGACCAGAGCGGGGTCGGAGCCAGTGCGTTCGGCCACGCCGGCAGCGATAGGCACGAGGGCCACGATAGTGCCGACGGACGTGCCGACAGAGAGTGAGACGAAACATGCGGCGATGAAGATGCCAACAAAGAGAAGGCTCTCGGGAAGGACGTGGAGAGTGAGATTGACCGTAGCATCGACTGCGCCAATGGCCTTGGCCGACTGTGCGAAAGCGCCAGCCATGACGAAGATCCACACCATGAGCAGAATATTCTTGTCGGCCGCACCCTGTGAGAACTTATACAGGCGTTCGTTGACGGCACCCTTGGCCATAAAGAGAGCCACGATGGAAGCAACAAGAAACGCCACCGTGATAGGAATCTTGTAGAAGTCGCCCAGCAGTATGGAGCCTCCGAGATAGACGCCAAGGAAGGCGATGAGAGGCAGTAGTGAGAGAAGACCTTTGGTGTGTCGCTTGAAGTTTCGCATATAGATGGAAAATTAATAGATGTCGTTGCAATAGTCCCACAGCTTCTTGTAGAACTCGTGGCGTGTGAGAGTGTCAGACGAGCCGATGATGATAAGCTTCATACGGGCGCGTGTCATGGCTACATTCATACGTCGGAGGTCGGAGAGGAAACCTATCTGTCCCTCCTCGTTGGCACGCACGAGCGACACCATGATGACATCGCGTTCCTGTCCCTGGAAGGCATCGACCGTGTTGACCGTAATCTGCTTGTAGAGCGGACGCAGGTAGGCGTTATGCTTGAGGAGCATGCGCAGATACTGTACCTGTGCCTTGTAGGGCGAGATGATGCCGAAATCGACCTGTTCGTCGATGAAACGTTTGCGTCCGAACGACTCGATGTAGTCGCAGAGAGTCTTGATCGTGAGCTTAGCCTCGCCACGGTTGACACGTCCGTAGCTGATGCCGACGAACGACTCGTGCATAGACTGTGCCACGCGTTCGTTGGCGTCCTCGCCATCCTTGTTGTCCTCGTTGTTGTCTATCTCGATAGAAGAGTTGTCGGTAGAGACCCAAAGGAGTGGATTGTCGACAGCGTCGAAAATAGAGCGGTATTTGACCTCGGGAGCCGCCTTGAGTTGTCCGTGGTAGAACCAGTCGGACGAGAACTGCATGAGACGTTCGTTCATGCGGTACTGTATGTTGAGGAGTCGGACAACCGAAGGCTTGTTCTTGGCGATGACCTCCATGAGAGTGCGTGCGAGTCCGCCACGCATAGCCTCGGGTGACTTTATCGTAGGTGGCAGCTGGCAATGGTCGCCGGCGAAGATGACACGGTCGGCCTTCTGCAGTGCAATCCAGCAGGCAGCCTCGAGAGCCTGGGCAGCCTCGTCGATGAAGAGCGTATGGAAATGCTGTCCGATGAGAATCTTATTGGCTGAGCCTACGAGAGTAGACGCGATGACGCGGGCACCGTCGAAAAGTGACTGGCGGATGCGCAGTTCGAGTTCGTCGGCCTTGTCGCGCAGGCGAGCAATCTTTTGGTGGTAGTTCTCGGGGCGTTCTGACGACCTCTTGGAGCGCAGGGCACGTATGTCGCGGCGTACAGCCCAAAGAGCTGGGTAGTCGGGATGAGCCTCGAAGCGCTTCTCGAAAGTATTTTCGAGCATCTTGTCGGTCACCTTGCTTGGGTTGCCGATGCGGAGGACGCTAATGCCACGGTCGGACAGCTGTTCGGAGATCCAGTCGACCGCAGTATTGCTTTGTGCGCATACCATCACCTGTGGTTCGCGGCGAAGCACCTCGCTGATAGCCTCGATGAGAGTAGTTGTCTTGCCGGTGCCAGGAGGTCCGTGTACGATGAGCACATCCTTGGCGCGGACAACATCGCGAACCGCCTGTTCCTGTGAGGCGTTGAGCCAAGGGAGGCGGATAGGGGAGCTGCTTTCTGCCGAGAAGGCAGGTTGTATATTGCCGTGGAAAATGTCGCGAAGATAGGCGAGACGGTTGTCCTTGGCAGCGATGACACGGTTGAGAGCCTCGAACATAAGGCTGAAAGAAGTCTCGTCGAAATTGAGCTGTACGCCGAGGTTGTCGAACCCATTAATCTTGGAGTAGGCATCGACAGACGGGAGCGAGATAGCCATAGTGTCGGCAGAGGCGTAGTTGACCGTAGCCGTAAATGGGAGGTAGTTGATAGCCCCGTCGGCCGAAAGCGTGAAGAGGCATACGGAACGTCCGTATTCGAAATTATGCTCAATCTCGGTGTCGGTACGCCGTGAGAGTTCTACCGTGAAATCGTTGAGTGAACTATAGTATGTACGTCCGATAGAGACAGGGTACCAGCATTCGCCGCGCTTGACCTTGCGTCCGATGCCGATGACCTCGGAAGCTCGCTTGAACTCTTCCTTGACGTAGTTGTATTCCTTCTTGAGAAGCTCGAGTTGATGGCGCATGTCATTTATGGATTAATCTTCGTCGCCGAAGAGATTGCGGAAAATGTTGCGGAAGAAGACACGTACAGGACGTTGGATGTCGATGCGGTCGACCGAGAGCGTGTCGAGACCCATATAATGGTTGAGAGCCCTGTCGAAGAGAACACTCTGGTCGGGTTCGTGGTCGCAATGGAGCGGGAACGTCATGTTGACCGCCATCTCCTCGTCGAGAGGTTCGGGGAACGAGCCGCTGACGAAGCTTGACTTGCGTGCGCTGGAGAGGAAACGTCCGACGATAGGCAGAGCCATGTATGCGCCCTGGCCATAGTAGCCTGTGCGGAAATGAATAGCAGGAGTGTCGCTGCCGACCCATGCTCCGGCGACGATGCCAGGAGTGCAGCAGATGAACCATCCGTCGGCGCTATTCTGTGTAGTACCAGTCTTTCCGGCTATCTCGCCCGTCAGCTTATAGGCAGAGCGTAGGCTGCGTGCGGTACCGCTGTCGACGACAGCCTTCATCATATCGTTGACATAGATAGCCGTAGCTTCGCTCATGACGCATTCGGGTGATGACGATTCGGCACGGTAGAGCACCTTGCCGGAGTGGTCTTTGATAGACGTTATCGTGCGAAGGTTGTTGACATAGCCGGCAGTGGCGAAAGCCTGATAAGCCTTGACCATCTCGTAGAGAGATATTTCGGCCGTGCCGAGAGCGATGCTTGGTACAGACGGGATGTCGCTTTCGATGCCCATGCGATGAGCCATAGATACCACAGCGTCGGGACCAGTCTGGTTGATGAGGTAGGCCGAAGCCGTGTTGAGACTCTTGGAGAGAGCGCCCTTGAGTGAGTACCATCCGCCATACTTGCCATCGGAATTGCCCGGAGACCAGTTGCCGTAGGAGCGTCGTACATTCTCAATGTAGGTAGTAGGGCTCACGCCATTTTCGAGAGCCGTAGCATAGACGATAGGCTTGAACGTAGAGCCTACCTGTCGACGGGTGTAGACGTGGTCGGTCTGTGACAGGTGTCGGTTGATGCCTCCAACCCAGGCGAGAACATCGCCATTGGAAGGATTGACAGCGAGGAAGCCAGCATTCTGTACCGTGATAGCAGCACGGACGGAATCGGCAGGAGACATGACGACAGTCTCGGTGCCGTTGGCAGTATATGCAGTCATCTCGATAGCTCTGTTCATGCGAGCCTCGATGGTGTCGGCAGGGAAATTGTGTCGCTTCATGTAGCGGTAGCGTTCGGAACGTTCGTATGCCTTGGTGTAGATAGACGTGCGTTCGCCCCAAGGCTCCTTGCCCTTCCATTGTTCGTTGAACGCCTTTTGCACGGCGGTGAGGTGGGCACTTACGGCAGACTCGGCATACTGCTGGAGTCGGGAATTGAGAGTAGTGTGAATCTCGAGACCATCGGTATATATATTATAGGTGTCTTCGCCGTAGAGATCGTCGAGAATATGTTGAGCCTCCTGAGCGACCATATATCTGAAGAATATAGCGATGCCGCTTTCGTTGTCGACGCGGTTGTATTTCAGACCGAGAGGAGCCGCCTGGAACGTCTCGAGCTTAGTGGAGTCGATATATCCGGCCTTAGCCATTCGTGAGAGGACGACGTTGCGTCGGGCGAGAGACTGCTCGGGATGTTTATGAGGGTTGTAGGCAGTATTGGCTGCGAGCATACCGACAAGAGTAGCGGCAGCAGGTGGTTCGAGCCACTTGGCCTTGCGAGAGAAGAAACGCTGTGAGGCGGCTTCGATGCCGTAGACATTTTCGCCAAAAGGAACAGTATTGAGATAGAGATTGAGAATCTCGCTTTTAGAGTAGACCTCTTCGAGACGTTGTGCGATGATAATCTCCTTGATCTTTGCCACGGGATAGGTCAGAGGTCCCAATGACTTGCGAGGGTAGAGGTTCTTGGCGAGCTGCTGGCTGATAGTAGAGCCGCCGCCCTGGCTGAAATCGAAAAGAAGGAACGTTTTGAAGATGACACGGAGAGCGCTCTGTGCATCGACACCGTTATGTTCGAAGAAACGGCTGTCTTCGGTAGCGATGAGAGCGTTGATGACATTGGCGGAGATGCCGGTGCTATCGACGCTGATGCGGTTTTGCTTGTAGATGCGTCCCATCTGGATATTGTCGGACGAAAAGATGGTTGACGCGTCGGCAGTATTGATGGCACGTAGTTCGCTATTTGTTGGTATATGTCCGAAAGCCCCCATGTAGACAAGGGCAATGAGGAGGACCGTCAGGAAGATGATGTGTCCAAGAACCTTGCCTATATTGATGAGCCAACGCTTCTTGGGGTTCGGGTTGTCGGAAGGGAAATATAGTGGCTTGGCGACCTTGAGAACATAGGGCTTGACGGCAGCCCAGCGAGCAGAGATGGCGCTGAGGGCTGGAGCGAGAGCCTTAGTCAGTCGTTGGTAGAGACCTGTGAAAAATGAAGTTATGCTTGAGTGAGTCATCTGTTGTCAGTTGAAAAAGCTAAAAGAATCAATGAGTGAAAGAAACGCCAGGGTCGGTTTCGAGAGTGACGAGTTGGGAGACGTCGAAATCGGAATCGACCTTGATTTGTGATATATTATTGCCATAGCATGAAATCTGTTGAACAGCCAGATTGTTGCTAAGGTCGAGAGAGCTAAGGTTGTTGTTGGAGCAATCGATGTAGACCAGTCGTCCGCATCGGCTGAGGTCGAGTGATTGGAGGTTGCAGCGTTGGCAGTTGATAGTATTGATGTAGTTGGCATCATACTTCTTGCCGGAGCCGAAATTGATAGACGTGAGGTTGGGGCAGGCGTGGCAGTCGAGATAGCGTACCTCGGCATTGTTAGTAAGGTCGAGGCTGGCGATCTGTGATTCGGAGATATCGATATCGGTGAGCATGGGGTTCTTGCTGAGGTCGAGTTTTGAGATTATGAGATGAGTGGCCTTGAAATAGCGGAGTGAGGGGAATAGTTCGATGCCTTCGAAAGAGATAGGCTTGTCGAGGTGTTCGAGTTCGGTTACATCGATAGCGATGATATCGTCGACCTCAAGTCCCTGGAGAATGCCGTCGTGGTTCTTGTCGAAATGCGAGAGGCAGAAATCCATGAAGAGGTAGTCGGGCATGGCGAAATGAGAGTCGACAATGATGGAAGCCGACGTCTTGAACCCTTGTTGCTCGATGCCGTTGCAGAGGTTGCATGTTATGACGACAGAGCCGACCTTGTGTGCAGTAAGGACAGCATAGTAGTGGTTGTCGGGGTCGGGTTCGACCGAGACCACGGAAGGGTCGGATGAAGTCCAGATAGCCATTGGCGGGATGCCGGAATTGGAGCCTTCGGGGTAGAACATGAGGTGCATGTTCATAGTGTCGGCGACAGCCATAGACTCGCGATGGTATTCGAGGTAGACATCGCGGAGGAACTTATGTTTGGAGTCGTCGGTACACTGGGAGAAAGCGAACAAAGAGACAAGGCATAAACACGACATGAGACGCAGCTGGGCTGCGTCTCTTGAGAGTCGTAATATGTAGCTTAAAAAACTCAAAGCATTATAGCATTATTTCTTGCCCATCTTCTTGAGGTCGGAACCGAGGAGACGGTCTGGAGTCTTCTTGTCGATATTGTGGTAGTCGAAGTAGTAGACCTCGCTATCGTCGGCACCGATGATCATCTTGAAGCAGCGGGTGTTGGCCTTAGCGACTTCAGGTCCGACCTTATGGAGGAAGACGATATCCTTTTCAGAATTCTCGATAGCGGCAGTCACGTCGTCGGCAGTCACGAACTTGAACTTGTAAGGATAGATAGCGGCAACGGCCTTTTCAGACTGGAGGCTCTTCTCGAGATCTTCCTTGACAAGGTAGAGAGTCTTTCCGGCGAGGCTCTTAGTATTCTTATTATAATAGGTAAGAGGTTTGTCGGCATACTTCTTGAGAATAGAAGGATCGTTCTTGATCATGTTGACATGCTTCTCGACGAAGCGAACGAAAGCCGTCAGCTTATAGACATAATTCTGGTCGACCACGCTAGCGTAGGCGAGTGGGATAGAGATAAGGTCGGGCATAGTGTTGACCTTAGTCTTCTCCTTGCCCATGAGGAGGCTGAGGTAAGTGTAGCGAGCCTTAGTCTTATCCTTTTCGTAAGTCACGGTAGTAGTAGTGAGGAAAGAGTAGGAAGGGTTTGTACGCTTGGCTTCGAACTCCTTGCGAGAGATGATATCGTATTTAGTGAGGTTCCATTCCTTCTCCATCACCTTTTTGATTTTGATGTTGAAATCGCTGAGGATGTTGTCATCGAGAACGACGAGAGTACGAGTGTCGTCGAGGTTGCTGTAGTCTTCGGCCGTTGGGACAGAGCTTTGTGCGAACGAAGCTGTGAAGGCGAAGCAGCATGCTGCGAGTGCGGAGATAATATTTTTCTTCATATTCTTGAAAGTTTTGAAGTGTAAAATACAAATATATATGACATCAAACAGATGAGCAATAATCGTACCAATTATTTGATAGTCCAAGAGCCTTTAGCGATGCGTTCGCCCTGGCAGAAGATCTCGATATCGTATGTGCCGGCCATGAGTTCGCCGGAGTCGACCTTGTAGACGATATAGCTAGTAGTCTCTTCTCCTCCATATTCGACCTCGCGCATAGCGGAGAAATTGATCTGTGAATCCTCGTACTTGAAGAGATCGTCCTTGGAGTGCATGAGGAGCTGTCCGTCGGGGCGAGTCAGTCGGAGGTAGACCTTCTTCATGCCGACCTGTGCGCTGACATTCTTGTCGATGATGAAATTGACCACCACCTTGGCAATCTTGGAGATGGAAGTAGTCTTCTTCTCCTTGTTGGTCAGTCCGTCGGTGGACGTCACCTTAGCCTCGAGCCGGGAGGCTATTTCGACCTGTTGGGCGAGAGACTGGTTTTGGCTCTGGAGAGCGTTGTATGACTGCTTGACGCGTGCCACCTGATCCTTCATCTCGTTGTTTTCCTGAGTGAGTCGGATGTTGGTCTGGTTGAGCGAGTCGATCTGCACGACGAAAGTGCGCATTACGGTGCGGAGAGTTGTGAGCTCGCCCTGGAGTTCCTTGATGCGTCGGGCGTTGGTAGCCTTGACAGTCTTGAGCTCTTCCTGGAGTTGTGCTACACGTTCGCGTTCCTGGTCGAGTTTCTCGTTGAGGTCGGTATCGTAGCGTCGGAGAGAGTCGTAGTCGAGGTAGAGGTCCTGATAGTCGTTGAGGAGGTTTTCCTTTTCTTCAGTAAAGACGTCGACCATTTCCTGCATGTCGGAGTGGCTCTTGATGAGCAGGCCGGCGAGGATGAGAGTGACAACTCCGATGGCGGCGATTATTATAATAGTGCTTTTTTTCACTTGTTGTATCTGTTAGAATTATTGATATTTGCGATGCAAAGATAATATATAATTACGAATTACGAAAAACGAAATACGAAAAGTCAGGCTTCGTCGGCTTCGAACCTTTTGTGGAGTGCGGAGTAGAGATTGTTGACTAGGTCGTCGTGCTGCTGTGGAGTGAGGTTGGGGTGCAGGTCGCGGAGCTGTGAATCGATAGCGTCGATGATGAACTCGTTGGGTTCGCCACACAGAGAACAACCTCCAAAGAAATCCTCGGCTACATAGCCCTTGTCGTGGAAGAAAGAGTAGAAATGGTCGAGGAGAGGAGCCTCGACATCGCCAGCCTTGGAGGCGTTGAGAGCAGCGAGAGCCTCATCTTCGGGACAAGGACGGAAGCGAGGGACGACCTGACCATTGGGGAGAGTGACATTCTCGAAAAACATATCCTTGGGACGGACCCATAGAGCCATGTCCTTGTAGAGAGCCTGGTAGACAATCATGGGTTCGAGCGACTCGCTATGTTTGGCTTCGCCGATGATGCGGTAGTAGTTACCTTTATAATGCTGAAAATATTGCATGTTTTTTATCTTGCTTATAATCGAAAAATCTCTGTGAAAGACGTCTTCCTTTGCTTGCTTATCCCTACGGCATCCCTACGGTATCCTTACGGAAAAGTAAGGTGTGCTTAAGAGTAGCTTGAAGGTTCGATAAAAAGGTCATTTCTTGTATCGAAACAAGATGGCAAAAGCGATAGCCACGACAAGCGAGTAGGAAGCGAAGATAGTCCAGACGGTAGTCCAGTCGCCGACCTGAAGACCGTTGACATTGGACGTGAAATGGTTGACCACGGCCTGTGCGGCGAGAGTTCCTATAGTAGCTCCGAGACCGTTAGTCATGAGCATGAACAGACCTTGGGCGCTGGAACGCATGGCTGGTCCGGCCTCGTTGTTGACGAAGAGAGAACCTGATATGTTGAAGAAATCGAAAGCGATGCCATAGACAACCATTGAGAGAGCCAGATAGAGGACACCAGGCATCGTTGGATAGCCGATAGCGAAGAGTCCGAAACGAGCGACCCACGAGAGCATGGCGATGAGAACGACACGCTTGATGCCGAAGCGCTTGAGGCAGAACGGAATGAGGAGAATGCAGAGAGTCTCGGACAACTGTGAGAGAGAGATGAGGAGGTTGGAATGTTCGACGAAGAAAGATCCGGCGAAAGCATCATCGGCAGCGAAACTCTGAATGAAAGGGCTAGCGTAGCCGTTGGTGATCTGGAGAGAAACTCCGAGGAACATAGCGAAGATGAAGAACATGAGCATCTTCGGGTTGCGGAAAAGAGAGAACGCCTTTAGTCCGAACGCCTCGGTCATAGAAGTCTTTCTGTCTGACTTGTCGGACACAGGACAAGCAGGGAGCGAGAGAGCGTAAAGGGCGAGCAGGACGCCCCATGCGGCGCTGACGAAAAACTGAAGCGGAGTGCGTTGCAGCTGGAGGACATCGACGATAATCATCGACACGATGAATCCGATAGTGCCGAACGTGCGGATAGGTGGAAAACTAGCGATAGTATCGAGGTGTGCCTTTTCGAGAGCATTATATGAGACGGAATAGGACAACGCGATAGTAGGCATGTAGAAAGCGACCGCCATCATATAGAAAGGGAAAATGTCGCTCATGCTGAGTTGTGGAGTAGTAAGTCCGACATAGCCGACATAGAACATGAGAGTGGCCGAGATAGCATGGCAGAGGCTGAGGAGCTTCTGGGCAGGAATCCAGCGGTCGGCGACGATGCCCATGAGAGCAGGCATGAAGATGGAAACGACACCTTGTACGGAATAGAAAGAACCTATGTTGTCGCCAAGGTTGACACTAGCGAGGTAGCCACCCATAGAGGTGAGGTAAGCGCCCCAGACAGCGAACTGCATCCAGTTCATGATGATGAGGCGGAGTTTGATATTGCTATTCATAGCAGGTTAGAATGAAAAACAAATAATAAAATGTATACCTCTTTATATATATAGGACCGCGATAGGTCGGATAAATTAGAAAGGCATGCGAAATTAATAAAAACAAGCGAGAAAAAGAGAGTGAGGAGATGAAAAAGAGAGAGAGGAAGTCGGTTTCTGAGTTAGAAAGGTTCAAAAAATGCGTAAAATGGGTAAAAAAGCGAAAAAGTGGTTATCTTGTTGAGGTGTAGAAAGATAGGCAAAAAAGAGCTAATTTGAAAAGTAAAAAAATATTAAAAAAATAGTGTGCCAAGTGCTTTTTTTTGTCTTAGTGTTTGAAAAATTAGGCACAAATGATTTACTTTGCAAAGTTGTTTAGAAGACAATAGAGAAAAATTAAGAATATTACTAACTTTAAAAAATTAAAGGTTATGTCAGAAGTTGCATCAAAAGTTAAGGCAATTATCGTAGACAAGTTGGGCGTAGATGAGGCAGAAGTTGTAGAGACAGCAAGCTTCACAAACGATCTTGGCGCTGATTCGCTTGACACTGTAGAGCTCATCATGGAATTTGAGAAGGAATTCAACATCACAATTCCAGATGATCAGGCAGAGAAGATTGCTACTGTAGGTGACGCTGTTGCTTACATCGAGGCAAACGCATAATAAGTAATTCTGTAGAATAGAAAATGGAGTTGAAAAGAGTAGTAGTAACGGGTCTGGGAGCCATCACCCCACTCGGAAATACCCTGTCAGAGACCTGGAAGGGATTGGTCAATGGTGTTAGTGGCGCGGCCCCTATCACTCACTTCGACGCTTCCAAATTCAAGACTCAGTTTGCTTGCGAGGTCAAGAATTTTGATCCCGTTGCATATTTCGGCAAGGAGGCACGCAAATTGGACCCATTCGCCCAATTTGCTGTCGTTGCTGCCGATGAAGCTATCAAGGATGCCAAACTGCTGGACGACGAAACAATCGACAAGAATGAGATTGGAGTAGTATGGGGAGCAGGTATAGGCGGTATAATGACTTATTTCAATGAGGTAAAGGAATTTTGTGAGGGCGATGGCACTCCAAGATTCAATCCTTTCTTCATTCCAAAGCTGATAGCGGATATAGCGCCAGGCTATATTTCGATAAAATATGGATTTGGTGGTCCGAACTATGGAACAGTTGCGGCATGTGCGTCGTCGACAAATGCCATAGCGTCGTCATTGGATCTGATACGTCTTGGTAAGGCTGAAGTCATTGTAACAGGAGGCTCAGAAGCTGCACTAGTAGAGCCGGGTGTCGGTGGTTTCTCATCGATGAAGGCGCTTTCAACCCGCAATGATGATCCGGCAACGGCATCTCGTCCATACGACAAGGGTCGTGATGGATTTGTGATGGGTGAAGGTGGTGCATGTCTTGTCCTTGAGGAGTATGAACATGCAAAGAAGCGTGGAGCTCATATCTATTGTGAGATAGCGGGTTCGGCATATTCAGGCGACGCATATCACTTGACAGCTCCTCATCCAGAGGGCGAGGGTGCAACAAGAGTTATGTCGAAGGCATTGAAGGATGCTTCTATGAAGCCAGAGGACATTGATTACATCAATACACATGGTACATCGACACCACTTGGTGACAAGGGTGAGATCAAGGCTGTGTTGAAGGTCTTTGGCGAGCATGCATACAAGCTTAACATTAGTTCGACTAAGTCGATGACAGGTCACCTTCTTGGTGCGACAGGAGCCTTGGAGGCAATTGTTTGTGTCAAGGCGATTGAGGATGGCATAGTTCCTCCAACAATCAATCATTTTGAGGATGATCCTGAGATAGACAGCAAGTTGAATTTAACTTTCAACAAGGCTCAGAAGCGTGAGATTAGGGCAGCCCTTTCGAACACATTCGGATTTGGCGGTCACAACTCGACAGTGATATTCAAGGCATTGTAATTTTGCTGTTGTGAGTCTAGCAAGAAAGTTTACCAATATAATAAAACTTTTTTTCCGCGAGGAGAGAAAGTTTTATTTTTTTGTATGTAGGTGCACCGGCTATTGTGTGTCGGACATTGACCTATTCAAGAGGGCGATGGTGCACAAGTCGGCGTTGAAAAAAGAAGATGGTCATCCGTATAACAACGAAAGGCTTGAGTATCTGGGTGATGCCGTGCTTGACCTTCTGGTGGCGGATGTGCTGTATGAGAAATATAAAGACAAGGATGAAGGTTTCCTGTCGAGCATGAGAGGCCATATAGTGAGTCGCAAGTCGCTTAATGCCATAGCGATGGAGATAGGCATTGGTGATAGGCTCGTAGTGAACGGAATAGTGTCGGCAGACAAGACACATCTGCCGGGTGATGCGTTGGAAGCATTTGTTGGTGCGATATATTTGGATTCGGGATTGAGGAGAGCGAAGAGATTTGTCAGGAAATATGTGGTGAACGACAAAGTGTTGTCGGTGATGGAGAGAGAGAGTGAGGATTATAAATCGCTGATATTGCAATGGTCGCAAAAGGCGAAAGAGAACGTTAGATTTGACAGTCAGGAGATGGGAAAGAATCAAGATGGAACCTTAATCTTTGTGAGCCGTATAATAAAAGAAAATGGTGAGGTCATAGGCGAGGGAACAGGTGCGTCGAAGAAGGAGGCAGAGCAGAGAGCAGCGGAAAAAGCGTTCAGAGAAGTGAAAGTTGTTGTCGGAAATTATGATTTTATGCCATAAATGAAATATTTTTTTACTTTGCTCTTGTGAAAAAGATGACATAGTTATATCTTTGTTAGATATGAGAAGCAAGAAGCTTATAATATGGGTTTGTGCTGTGATGGCATTTGCGTTCGTCGGCTTGATAATAATGCAGATGAGGTGGATGCTGGAGGCGTCTGAACTGAAGGCAAGTCACTTTGACCAGCTGGTGAGGAAGAGCCTTGACGAAGTCGTAGCCAGACTTGAGACAGATGAGCTTTCGGCGGTAAAATCGAGCTATGGTTTTGGAAGTGAAAGTCTTTCGCCATTGTTCAGACGTAAGTTGAAGAACGGTGTTCAGTCGTCGGATGATATACACAAGAGCTATGAGGGATATAACATCTCGCTGGATCTTGACTTGAATGGTCGCTTCAGCCTGAACACGTATATGAAAGACTCGTTGATTTCGGCCATGAATGGTCGTGCGGATGTTGGTGGGATATCGTATCTTGATCCGGTGACGAATGCAATGGTGGCGATACAGAACGAGCTTCGCAACAGGATAACGGAGCAGAACAAGATGCTGATGCACACAGTGTTTGAGGATGTTCCGATAGAGCGACGAATAGACCAGCACAGACTGGATGCGATGCTGATGCAGAACCTGACGGAGAATGGTGTGACGTTGACACATGAGTATGCCGTGCTGAATTCGCAGGACAAAGTGGTGTTGTGTACGCCAGGCTATGAGCCAACGGAAGAGAGCACGATATTCAAGAAGAGGCTGTTTCCGAACGATGTGCATGCAAAATTGCATACGCTTGCGGTATATTTTCCGGAGCAGAAGTCGTTTATGCTGGAGTTGCTTGGGCTTTTGGTGCCTACATTGATATTTACGACGCTGCTGCTTGTTGTGTCGATATATACGGTAGTGATAATCTTGAGCCAGAAGAAGATAGACCAGATAAAGGATGACTTCATTGGCAACATGACGCATGAGTTCAAGACTCCGATAGCGGCGATAAGCATGGCGGCTGAGATAATGTCGGACCCTCAGATACCGGTGTCGAAAGAGTCGGTGACGGCGAAGTGCAAGATGATACTGGACCAGTGTAAGCGTCAGCGAAACATGGTTGAGAGGATATTGTCGATAGCGGCGATAGACAGTGGCCGACTGAAGATGAACAAGAGGATGATAGACGTGAACAGTCTTGTAGACAGCGTAGTCAACTCGTTCCGTCTGAACGTAGAGAAAGTGGGTGGTGAGATATATAGCCAGCTGGATGCGACAGAGTCGATGGCATACGTGGATGATGTTCATTTTACGAACGTTGTGTACAACTTGACCGAAAACGCATTCAAGTACAGACGTGAGGAAGAGCCTCTGAGGATATATATCAAGACACGAAATCAGAACAATGGAATAATAATTTCGATAAAAGATAACGGATTAGGTATATCCAAAGACAATTTAAAACGTATATTCGATAAGTTCTACCGTGTTCCGACGGGTAACGTGCACAACGTTAAGGGTTTTGGATTGGGACTGGCGTATGTGAAGAGCATAATAGATTTGCATAATGCGCAGTTGACGGTGGAGAGTGAAGTGAATATTGGAACAAAATTCGATATATTTTTACCTTTAAAAGATAGTAAAAATGGAAACTAAGGAGCACAAAATTTTGTTGGCAGAGGACGACGAGAACCTCGGCATGCTTTTGAGTGAGTATTTGCAGGCTAAGGGCTACAATGCTACTCTTACAGCTAATGGTGAAGAGGCATATAATGCCTTTGTTGCCGGTAAGTATGATATCTGCATCTTTGACGTCATGATGCCAAAGAAGGATGGATTCACACTTGCGAAAGAGATCAGAATGCTGAACACAGAAGTACCTATTGTATTTCTGACAGCGAAGACCATGAAAGACGACGTCTTGCAGGGTTTCAAGGTTGGTGCGGATGACTATTTGACAAAGCCATTCAGCATGGAAGAGTTGTTGCTTCGCGTCGAGGCTATCTTGCGCAGAACAAGCGGTAACAGCCAGGTACAGGAGACATACGTACTTGGTAAGTACAAGTTTGACACACAGAAGCAGCAGTTGATGATTGGCGAAGAGACAATCAAGTTGACAACTAAGGAATCAGAGCTTTTGAAGTTGCTTTGTGCAAACGCGAACAAAGTGCTTGAGCGTAACATTGCCTTGAAGACAATCTGGGTTGATGACAACTACTTCAACGCACGAAGCATGGATGTGTATATCACAAAGTTGCGTAAGCACTTGAAGGATGACCCTTCTGTTGAGATTATCAACGTACACGGCAAGGGTTATAAGCTCGTTATGTAATAAAGCCTTTGTCCGCTCCTAGATTTCCGCGGACTGCTATAGATATTCCCAATTGGGGAGAGGCATTGGTTAATGCTTTTCCCCCTTTGGTGTTTTTGAAAAAGTTGGCAGTTGTGGTGATTTTGGAGTGGTGTTTGGTGATTAGGTTGGCTAAAATGCGGTAATGTGCAAAAAAAATATTAGTTTTGCAGAACATTGGCGCGATGCCTTGGTTATGCGTGATAACGAACAATAGAACAGAAAAAAGAGAAACTGATGGAATTTACAGCTCAGCAGATAGCACAGGTGCTAGGTGGTACCGTTGAAGGCGATGAGAATGTGGCAGTGCGTTCGTATTGCAAGATAGAGGAGGGAACTCCAGGTGCGTTGACATTTTTTGCGAATCCGAAGTATGAGCACTATGTGTACTCGACGGAGGCGTCTGTAGTGCTGGTGAATGAAGATTTTCGTCCATCGGAGAAGGTGAAAGCCACTCTTATCAGAGTTCCGAACGCATACGAGTCGTTGGCTCAGCTGCTGAACATGTATGAGCAGATGCAGCCAAAGAAAGTGGGCATAGAGCAGCCATCGTATATCAGTGCAAAGGCGACAGTTGGTGAGTTTGCGTATGTTGGTGCCTTCGCCTACATTGGTGACGGAGCCAAGATTGGCAAGAATGTGAAGATATATCCTCAGGCATATATAGGTGACGGCGTAGAGATAGGCGATGACACCACAATATATGCTGGAGTGAAGATATACAAGGGATGCAAGATAGGATCGAGATGCACAGTGCATGCGGGAAGCGTCATTGGAGCTGATGGATTTGGTTTTGCTCCGGATGCTAATGGTCAGTACCAGAAGATATCTCAGATAGGCAACGTTGTGATAGACGACGATGTAGAGATAGGTGCAAATACATGTATAGACCGTGCTACGATGGGCAGCACCAGGATTGGCAAGGGAACGAAGCTTGACAACTTGATACAGGTGGCTCATAATGTAGAGATAGGTGAGAGCACAGTGATGGCTGCGCTAGGTGGCATAGCTGGTTCGACCAAAGTGGGAAGCCATTGCATGTTTGGCGGTCAGACAGGCATAGCTGGCCATATAAAAGTGGCAGATGGTACGAAGTGCGGTGCTCAGACAGGCATAGCTGGTAATGTAAAGACAGAGAACCAGACATTGTTTGGTTCGCCAGCCATAGATGTCATGTCGTACAACAAGGCATACGCGATATTCCGTCATTTGCCGGAGATGAAGAAGCAGTTAGATGAACTTGTAAAGGCGCACAAGGAATAGGCGTCGGAAGTAGAACATGGCAAACGGAACGATAATGGAGAAGCAGACGACATTGAATGGTGAGGCTACATTCCGTGGCAAGGGATTGCATACGGGAGTTGTTGTGAACCTCACAATAAAGCCAGCGCCAGAGAACTTTGGTTATCAGTTTAAGAGAGTGGACATAGAGGGTCAGCCATTGACTCCAGCGGATGCGAACAGAGTGTCGTTTACGCAGCGAGGAACCGTATTGGCTGGTGACCGTGAGGATGTAAGGATATCGACAATAGAGCATCTCATGTCGTCGTTGCGTGCGATGAGAGTAGACAACTGTCTGATAGAGCTCGACGGTCCTGAAGTTCCGATTTTGGATGGAAGTGCGAAGCCGTTTGTTGACGCGATAAAGCGAGTAGGCATCAAAGAGCAGGAGGCAGAGCGCCAGTATATGGTGATAAGCCACAAGGCAGTATATGAAGAGCCAGAGAAGGGAATAAGAATCATAGCGTTGCCAGAAGAGTATTTTGCGGCGCAGGTGAACATAGCCTTTGAGGGGTCGAGATGTCTGGCAAACCAATATGCCTTGCTTGAGAGTCTGGATGACTATGAAGAAGTATATGACTGCAGAACATTTGTATTCTTGAGAGAGATACAGATGCTGTTGCAGGCGGGCCTTATAAAGGGCGGTGATTTGGAAAATGCGATAGTCTTTGTTGACCAGGAGATGACAGACGAGCAGCGTAAGCAGCTTGCCCAGATGCTTGGCAAGGAAGACGTCACTATACACAAGTCGGGTGTGTTGAACGAGCACGACTTGAAATATGCGAATGAGGCTGCGCGCCACAAGCTGCTGGACCTTATAGGCGACCTTTCGTTGGTAGGTCGTCCGATAAAGGGAAGAATCATAGCGACAAAGTCGGGTCATGGTTCGAATACAGCATTTGCGCGTCAGCTTATGAAAGAATTTAATTAATGACATTATAAATAGCGAATATGAGTCTGATTCATCCATCTGCCGTTATTGATCCGGAGGCAAAGATTGGCGAGAACGTTGAGATTGGTCCTTTTGTGACAATAGAAAAGAATGTTGTTATAGGTGACGGCTGTAAGATAATGAGTGGTGCGGTAATATGCTATGGCACGCGAATGGGAAAGAACAACAGAATATTCCCTCATGCGGTGATAGGAATGATACCACAGGACCTTAAATTCCACGGTGAAGAGACAACTTGTGAGATAGGAGACAACAACTCGATACGTGAATTTGTAACAATCAACAGAGGAACAGCCTCGAAGAACAAGACCGTAGTAGGCAGCAACAACCTGTTGATGGCATACGTTCATATAGGTCATGACTGTGTGTTCGGCAGCAACATCATAGTATCGAATGCCTGTCAGTTTGCTGGCGAAGTAGAAGTGAATGACTTTGCCGTAGTTGGTGGTGGTTCGCTAGTTCACCAGTTTACTCGCATCGGTTCGTATGTCATGGTACAGGGTGGATCGCGAGTAGGCAAAGACGTACCTCCATTTGCTATGGTAGGTCGTGAGCCATTGACATTTGAGGGCTTGAACCTTGTTGGCTTGAAGCGTCGTGGATTTGATGCCAAGCAGATAGGTGAAGCTCAGGAGATATATAAATACTTCTATCAGAAGCCTTTGAATACGACACAGGCAGTAGAGGCAGTAGAGGCAGAAGTGCCACAGAGCGAGTTGCGTGATTCGATATTGAGCTTTATTAAATCGTCGGCACGAGGAATTATTCGTGGTGCGAAATAAGTTGCGAAACGCAGGATAAAAGAGAGAAGAGATGCCAATTAAAATACCTGATACACTACCGGCACGTCTGATACTTGAGGGGGAGAATGTGTTTGTTATGGGCGAAAGCCGTGCGCACAAGCAGGATATACGTGCATTGCGCATATTGATACTGAACCTGATGCCAGTCAAGATAACGACTGAAACGCAGATATTGAGAAACTTGTCGAACTCTCCGTTGCAGGTAGACATAGAGTTCTTGATGACGAGCAGCCATACGTCGAAAAATACATCGACAGAGCATCTTGCGACCTTCTACAAGACATTTGATGAAGTGCGCAACCAGAAGTATGACGGCATGATCATAACAGGTGCTCCAGTTGAGCAGATGCCATTTGAGGAAGTTGACTACTGGTCGGAGTTGCAGGAGATAATGGACTGGACGAAGACTAATGTCACGAACACATTCCATATATGTTGGGGTGCTCAGGCTGGATTGTATCACCATTATGGAATAGAGAAGCGAAGCTTGCCGAAGAAGATGTTCGGCATCTTTCATCATAAAGTTGTCAGCACGAACAATGAACCTCTATTGAGAGGATTTGATGACGAGTTCATGGCGCCTCATTCGCGTCATACGACAGTGGACAAGAGTGATATATTGGCAAATGACAACCTTAAGCTGCTTGCGGAAAGCGAGGAGGCTGGAGTATATATAGTAGTGTCGCGAGACAGGCGTCAGATATTTGTCACAGGCCATAGCGAATATGACCGTGACACGCTGGACAAAGAATATAAGCGAGACTTGAACAAAGGATTGCCTATAGACATGCCTAAAAACTACTATCCTAATGATGACCCTACGCAGGAACCTCTTGTGAAGTGGAGGTCGCATGCCAGTCTGCTATACTCAAACTGGTTGAACTATTACGTATATCAAGCAACGCCGTACGAGTTGTAGAAAAGCGACGTGCTGATGGCCGTGGTGCGAAAAACATCGGAACGAAATGAAGATACTAGTAGCGCCATTGGATTGGGGACTTGGTCATGCGACGAGGACATCGTGCCTGGTAGGCAGGCTGTTGAAAGACGGACATGAAGTGATACTGGCAGGATCTGGTAAATCGCTTGATATGTTGTCGGGTGACTATCCACAATTGGATATGTTGGAGCTGAAAAGCTTTTCTCCATGGTTCTTTAGACGATTGCCGCAGTGGCTTGCGATAACGATACAGGTTCCTAAATTCATATACTATTATATATGTGAAAAAAGGAAGACGCAGAAAATTGCAGATCGCTTGGGCATCGACATGATAGTGTCGGACAACCGATATGGGGTGAGAGCAGATGGGTGCAGGAACATAATGGTTACTCATCAGCTTAGTCCGATAGCAGCAAGATGGGCTCCAGAATGGTTTAATGGCATGCTTGCTAAAATGTTGTCGAGGTGGCTTAATCGATTTGATGAAATATGGGTGCCCGACATAAAACCTTTTCCGGATGGGTTGGCAGGCAGACTGGCGGACCCGAGATATGTCAGGACAAAAGTGGTGACCGTCGGACTCTTGTCGAGGCTGAATCCTGGGTGTGAGGTCACGGGAAAAGAGACGCAGGCATCGAAAGAAGTAGATCGACTAGCCATAATATCGGGACCTGAACCACAGCGAAGCGTCATGGAGAGAAGAGTGAAGTCCATGTTTGACCAGAAGGGTGGAAACAACGTGATATTGGACGGAAAACATCATACGAATCCAGCGGTTGTTTCTGCGTTGGTTGAAAATGCGAAAGAGATATATTGTCGGTCGGGGTATTCGACGATAATGGATTTGGTAAAGATGGGCCGAACGGCATATTTGACTCCGACGAGGGGGCAGGCTGAGCAGGAATATCTGTGTGAAAGGATGGCAGAATTGGGCTTTAAGAGTTGGGAGGAAAAGTAATAAGGTTGTAAATAAAAGTTAAAACATATAAGAAGCCAGGTGTGGAAGGCAAAAAAAATCAAAAACCATGAAACAAACATTAATTGGCTTCGTATATGAAAATGCTATAATGAGCGTACGCTCGAATGGTGACAAAGAATGATAGAAGGAATAGTCATATTAGTAGTCTTGGCAGTGGTTGGAACTGTAGCTTACGTTTTGTATAAACGTTGGAGCTATAAGCACACCATTGAAAGACTTGTGGCTATACTATTCCCATCGGGTGGAGATCAGATTGACGAGACAGTGCGTGACATAGACGAAATGACTCATGGTCGCTTCACAAGGGAAGAAATACTGGATTATTACCTTAAGATAAAAGGTCTACAGATAATCGACTTGCATTCGCATGCGGACAATGGAATCAGAAAATTCTTGATGGAGCCTACAAAGGTAAGGCTTACGTATTTCGAGCAAGTCAAGTTTTATGAGATATATCTGAACTATCCACAAGCTGTGGGTAAAAGCATCCTCTAAAAATCGATAGTTGAATTCTTGTGATTATTTTGTGATAATATAGTTGTAGATGATACTATATTATAGTATATTTGTGTGAACAAAAGAAGAGTTTGCATAAAACAGTATATCCGATGATAGATACTCATACTCATATTGACGGAGAAGAATTCGAACAGGACCGTGATGATATCATAGCGCGTGCAAAGCAGGCGGGAGTGAAAGCCATCCTGTTGCCTAATATAGATATGATGTCGCTGTTGGCGATGGATGAGTCGTGCAATCTGTATCCAGATATATGCAAGCCAATGTATGGCCTTCATCCGGAAAATGTGGACGAGAACTACATGTCGCAGCTTGAGGCAATCTTTATGGCAGCGGATGCAGATGACAGGAAAGTTGGTGTGGGTGAGATTGGTCTTGATCTTCATTGGGATGATAAATATAAAAAGGAGCAGATAGAAGCATTCAAGTGGCAAATAGGATATGCCATAGAGCATAAATTGCCTATGTCGATTCATGTCAGAGATGCCTTTGCAGAACTCTATGAAGTGTTTGCTGGATATAACGCGAGTGAGTTGGTCGGTGTTCTGCATTGTTTTTCGGGTGGTGAAGAAGATGCGAAGAGATGTGTAGCAGAGTATCCTGGGATGATGTTTGGTGTAAATGGAACCTTTACATATAAGAAATCGATGCTTCCAGATATATTCTCCAAACATGTGCCTATAGATAGGGTAGTGTTGGAGACGGATGCTCCATATCTGGCACCTGTGCCATTCAGGGGAAAGAGAAACGAACCATCATATTTGCCGAAAATAGCGGAAAGCTTAGCTGATGCATACGGGATGACGGTAGATGAAGTGGAGCGAGTCACCGACAGCAATGCCATGCGTATGTATGGTCTGGTGTAGAAAGCGGTCGGGTGACGCTGTTAAATAGTGTTGACTGAAAAAGGACATAAAAAGAATTAAATATTAAATGTGGATAAAGTGCTGACAATGGGCGTGATTCGGCGTGTCGGGGTTAAATAGAATTAATCTTTGGGTGGAGAAATATTGGTCAGAAGGTTGCAATGTCATAAAAAATGTGTAACTTAGACCGCTGAAATGTGAAGACTTGTTGTATGAGTAGTCATGTTTTAAAAGCTAAGGTGCATTAAATGTGTCACTTAAATAAATATTAATAATAAATTTAACAAATTTCATTGAAATTATGAAGAAGCTATTTGCTTTAGTAGCAGTTTTCGGAATGTTGAGCTTCGGTTCGACAGTAAACGCACAGGAGGCTGAAACAGCAGAGCCTGCTGCACAGACAGAAGAGGTTGCAGCAACAGACGAAGTTGCAGCAGAAGATGCAGTTGCTCCTGCACAGGAGGAGAGCATCCACAAGGTCCTCAAGACAAAGTTCGTTGAAGGTGGTGTAGGCTGGATGCTTCCAGTGCTTGCATGTCTCGTACTTGGTCTCGCAATCTCAATTGAGCGTATCATCTACTTGACAGCAGCTGACACTAACAACAAGAAGCTCCTCAAGAAGGTTGAAGATGCTCTTGCAAAGGGTGGTGTTGAAGAGGCAAAGGAAGTATGCCGCAACTCACGTGGTCCAGTTGCTTCTATCTTCTATCAGGGTCTCCTTCGTTACAACGAGGGTGCTGAGATGGTAGAGAAGTCAGTTGTATCTTACGGTTCAGTTATGATGGGTCAGCTCGAGAGCGGTCTTACATGGATTTCACTCTTCATCGCACTTTCTCCATCATTGGGATTCATGGGTACAGTCGTTGGTATGATCGGTGCATTCGATAGCATCCAGGCAATGGGTGATATCTCTCCAATCGCCGTAGCAGGTGGTATCAAGGTTGCCCTCCTTACAACATTGTTCGGTCTTATTGCAGCCGTTATTCTTCAGGTCTTCTACAACTACATCGTTGTAAAGATTGACGGTATCGTAAACAAGATGGAAGATGCTTCTATCTCGCTTATGGATATCATCACAAAGTATAAGGCTAACCACTAATCAGTCTCCACAATTCGTGTTGACTTATTAATAAGACATAACGAAATGAAGTTAACAGGTTATATATCACAGGGTGTGATGATATTGTTGATGCTTATCAGTGTTGTTCTGATGGCGATGAGCGCATCGGAGGCATCTGATGAGGTGAGAGCCTTTGCAGAAGGTTCTTGGACAGGAACAGTCATCACTTGGGCTGTAGTAGTATTTGCTATTGCTCTCTTTGGTGCAGTTGCGTCATACGTAGTAGGCGCAATCGTAGACACCTCAAATTTGCTCAGAACAGCCATAGCAGTTGTTGGTGCTATCGTTCTTGTATGCGTATGTTGGGCACTCGCTGATGGAACTCCACTTCCACTTGTTGGATATGAAGGTTCTGAGAATGTGCCACTCTGGTTGAAGATAGCAGATACAGGAATGTTCCTTGGCTATATAGCAGCTGTAGTAGCAGTGCTTGCTATTATAGTATCAGAGGTTGTTCAGTTGTTCCGTTAATCGGGTGTTAATACTTAAATATCAACTAGGATGAGTAAGAAAGAAACACCGGAATTGAATGCCAGCTCACTTGCTGACATCGCGTTCCTCCTTTTGATCTTCTTCCTCGTCGCTACGACAATGAGCACGGACACAGGTTTGGCGCGTATGTTGCCACCTATAGTTCCAAACAATCAGGATGACGCTCCACCAATCAAGGAACGTAACGTCTTCACTGTATTGCTCAATTTCCGCAACCAGCTCCTCGTAGAGGGTGAGTGGGTTGACGTAAGCGAGTTGAAGGAAAAGGCTAAGGAGTTTATTGCGAACCCTGCCGACAAGGATAATCTTCCTGAGAAGCAGGAAACTGATGTGCCTTTGATTGGTACATATCCAGTCTCTAAGGGCGTAATCTCACTTCAGAACGACCGTGGAAGCCAGTATCAGGCATACCTTCAGGTTCAGAATGAGTTGCAGGCGGCATATAACGAGCTTCGTGACGAACTTGCTAAGATCAAGTTCCACAAGAGTTATGCCGATTGCTCAGACGCCGAGCAGGATGCTATCAAGAAGGTTTATCCTCAGCGTATATCGGAAGCAGAACCTAAAAACTACAAGAAGTAATGGCAAAGTTTAAAAAAGGCAAGAAAAATGCGCAGCAGAAGTTGAATACTTCTTCTCTGCCAGATATCGTGTTCATGTTGCTGTTCTTCTTCATGGTAGCCACTTCAATGAAGGAAGTTACTATGATGGTTAAGATTAAGTCTCCTGAGGCAACTGAGGTGACTAAGCTTGAGCAGAAGTCATTGGTTTCGTACATCTATGTAGGTAAGCCATTGAACTCACGCAAGTTTGGTTCTGAACCACGAATCCAGCTTAATGATTCTTATGCAACTGTAGACGATATCGAAAGCTATATTCTTCAGGAGCGTGAGAACATGAAAGAGAGTGACCGTCCTAAGATGACAGTGTCTATCAAGGCTGACTATGATGTTCAGATGGGTACAATCACTGATATCAAGCAGGCTTTGCGTAAGGCACAGGCCCTTAAGATTAGTTATTCTGCACGTAAAGCTGTAAAATAATTGTAAATTCAATTCAAGTCAAGTATAGCGCCTATCCTTTTTGGGATGGGCGCTTTCTATGTGTATTTATTTGGGTTAACATTTGTAGAAAAGGGGAGTTTTGATTATCTTCGTGGTCGATGAGCTCTGAAAGTAAAATAGATATAGTTTATAAGCTTGAGCAGTATGCTGATTCGGGTGACGTCAGAAGAGTTATAGATACTCTTAGGAGTCAGCCATCGTGGCATTTGTCGAGTTTGGAGCAGAGTTTGTCTGAGCTTGAAAACACATATTCCCTGATATTGGATTATTATAGTGCGGGAGTTGTTGATTCTAAAAGAGAAGAGATATTCCACAAAGTATTATTAGGTCTTTATGAGATTATATATAAGTGGGAAGATGCGGCAAACAAATCGGGTAATGGTGTAGATGGTCAATCCGGTATTCAGGCAGAAATTGACGCTCTTGTGAGTGGTCTGTCAGTGTCTTATGACAGAAGTGATCGTCAGGAGAAATTGAAGGCAATGTTTGATGTTATATACAAGCAAATGCCGTCGAAAGAAACCTGTGCTGCTTTCGGGACTTTTTTTGAAAATGAAAATATAGATGTCAATGAGCGTTGCGTAATAATTGGTGCATTAACTTTTGCACTCTCGCAACGATATATCCCAAGCTATTTCAGATTGTTGATGGGGTTATGCAGTTCTGACGTTCTGGAGATTAGGGCTAGGGCGGTTGTTGGACTTATGCTGTCGCTTCAGAATCATAGTGACAGAGTTCTATATGACACATCGTTGGTTTCAAGATTAAAGATGATGCTGGACGATGTTGTCATGAAGCGAGACATGATAACCTCGTTTGTGTTGCTGTTAAGGACAGGGTTGACGAAGACGATTTTAGATGAAGTTGTTAATGATATTACTCCGGATCTTTTTTCAAGGTGTCCGAATCCGTTAAGCAAGAATGTTGGGGATGGCATGTTTGACATAGATGATATCGTGTCGGGACGTCCTAAGCTCAAAAAAGATATAGAGAAGCTGAGTAATTGGCAGTCTCATGGCTTAGACATTCTTTATGGAACATTTATATATCTCAAGGGTTTTCCAATGTTCAAACATTTGTCGGGATGGTTTAGACCTTTTGATGAAGATGCCAAGGAATTGGAGCCAGTCAAGAAATTGTTGTCTGAGATAAAATATGATGATGCAGCAAAACGTATTGCAGAGATGTCGTTGATGTGTGATTCAGACAAATACTCCTTTTTGCTATCTTTTGCATCAATGCCACAAGATGCAGTACAGAGCATATTTACAACATACGTTATGCAGCAGAAAGAGTATGAAGAACAAATGGGGAATAGTGGTAATGATTCTGTTTTTCAGAAAAGAGCCAATCTGTATGTTCAGGATTTATACCGAGTGTATAATGTATACTTCAAGGGGAAAAGAGTATTGAATCCTTTTAATACGGCCAATACGTTTGTTGAGAAATCAGTATTGTTTGATATGCTGTTTTCGCCTCAGGAACTGGAGGCTATAGGTGATGATATAGGTGGGTTTGAGCAATATGAAAGTGCAGCTTTTATATACGAAAAGTTGCTGAAGACAAACAAGGATAATGATGCCTTTTATGACAAACTGGCCTATTGCTATATATCGAAGTGCCAATACTCTCAGGGGCTGTATAATCTGACATGTGCGGAGAAAATAGGAGGCAAAACTTATTGGAGGTCAAAGATGAAGGCAACATGTTATGGGGCGTTGAAATTGTATATGGATACCGTTGGTGCCTTAAAGGAAATGTTGTCGATGAAGCCGGATGACCTTTATGCAAAAACAGAACTGGCAGAGTGCTACAAAATGATGGAATCTTATGATGATGAACTCGGATTGAGATTTGAGATAGACTATATGAAGCCGACGCAAAAAACAGCTTTACAAACTGCAGAGTGCTTGATGAGGCTGGGGTATGTGGATCGTGCTACATCGTATGTGGCAAGGATTGGAGACGGTCGCGACTCGTTGTTGTTGGCAGCATCATATAAAATGTGTCTTCACGACACAACAGGGGCAATAGAATGCCTGCGTAGTATGGGCAATCGGGATAAAGACCTAGTTGCTCATGCATATAAGTGTTACATGAAATCATTTGTGAAGGCGGGTATCTCGAAAGAGGACTTAAGGATGATAGGGGATATTGCCTCACGTGATATGTTAAATGGAAAATAATGATAATATGAATAAGTGGTATACGACTCCGAAAATAGTAAATGACTCGGTTCATGGCTTTATCACAATTGAATATAAGCTTTTACTAGACATTTTGAATCATCCATGGATGCAAAGATTGCGTCGCATCCGACAGTTGGGAATGACAAATCTGGTTTATCCAGGAGCGCAGCATACAAGATTCCAGCATTCGTTGGGAGCTATGCACTTGATACACTTGGCAATGGACACTTTGCTGTATAAGGGTATCTTGGTGACCGAAGAAGAGCAGAGAGCTGCAATGGCAGCAATGCTTATGCACGATATAGGTCATGGCCCATTTTCGCACGTGTTGGAGCATACGATAGTCAATGGAATAAGCCACGAAGAAATATCGCTGGCGCTTATGAACAGGATGAATCAGATGATGGGTGGACGTCTTGATCGTACGCTTGAACTGTTTAATGGTAACTGCAAACCATTTCTACATCAGTTGATATCGAGCCAGCTGGATACAGACCGTCTTGATTATCTTAAGCGCGACAGCTTTTACACAGGAGTGTCGGAAGGAACGGTCGGTTCGGACCGTATAATAAAAATGCTCGATGTATATAACGATCAGCTCGTTGTAGAGGCAAAAGGAGTATATTCGATTGAAAAATTCTTGATAGCACGACGACTCATGTATTGGCAGGTTTATCTGCACAAGACTGTCATCGCGGCAGAAAGAATGCTTAACCAGATATTGCGTAGAGCAAAGAATTTGTCGAGACAGGGGAAAACGCCATTTGCACCGCCTCATCTGCTTTATTTCCTTGAAAATGAAATAGACAGTTCGAACTTTGATGAGTATGAGACAATAAGGAACTTTACATTGCTTGATGATAGTGACATCACGTCATCAATAAAAGTATGGACAATGAGTGATGATAAAACCCTCGCGACATTGTCGACATGGTTCCTTAATAGACATTTGTTCCATATAGAAGAAGGTGTCCGTCCGTTCTCCGATTCTTACGTAGATGAAATTAGGCATAGAGCAGCAAAAATGCTTAAAATAAGTCTTCACGACACTAACTATTTTGTTGTTACTGGTCAGGTGTCTAGCAACACCTACGATATTATGCGTGATAGGATAAACATTAAATTATCGGACAATGAAGTATGTGATGTGTCTGATATATCAGAACTTAATCTGGATATACTAGGCGACCGTGATGCAAAATGGTATTTGTGTTATCCTCGTGGCATATAGTTGTCGCAAGGGTAGTCAAATTAAATGCAAAGGAATGTTGCATTAAAGAAATTTTGTTTGCATCTTTGTAAAGGAGTAAATAAAGCGTATGAGTTTCTTTAGTAAAATATTTGGCCATAAAAAGGCAGATAATGGACATAAGGCCAGTAACTATACAGAGGTCTCGGATTTCGTGACCGATAATCTTGTAGACCTTAAACGACTATTGTCAAGTACTGGATATAACGACAGGCATCGTCGATTGACTGATTTGGCTGTTATGTGTGGTTGTCATGTCATGCTGCTTTGTCAGAAAATGACAGGACACGATAAGTATATGGTGATTGAAACATCGGACCGCAACTTTGCTGTGGAAGACCGTACGTTTTCGTGGCAGCATAGTCAGCCTGCAGCATCGTCTGATGCATCAACCATGCTTTTGAATCTGCCCTTCCCAAAAATAGGAGCAACAGGTTTTATCTCTGTGCCAATTAAGAATTCGAAAAATGTGCAGACAGGCATATTGTTGGGATTGTCGTTGAATACGATTGACAATATTGATGCGAAAACAAGATTGTTGCATCTGATGGCTCCACTTTTCGATCCGGAGATAGAGGTTGAAAAATTGCGACAAGGTAAGGCTCAGTATGAACAGCGAATAGTCTCTCTCCGTCAGAACATAGAGGTCATGACAAATGATTTGAAGATTGAAAAGGAGAAGTCTGCTGAGAATAAGGAGTTGAAATCAATATTCCTTACTAATTTGTCTCACGAGATACGTACTCCGATGAATGTCATAATGGGCTTTGTTGATTTATTGGAGACGACAGAAGATGAGAATGACAAGAAGGAGTTCACGGTAATTATAAAACAGAATTGTGATACCTTGTTGAAGGTCATTGATAACTTGATTGAGATTTCCAAGCTTCAATCATCTTATATGTTCAAATCTTCTACGCCTGTTCAGTTGAATGATCTTCTTGACAACATTAAAAATCATACAATTGAAAAGCTTGCTTCATTAAGAAAGTCCAACATAAGTGTGGAAACTTCTTATGCTATGGAGACTCCTAATGATACTATATGGAACAGTGAAGAGATTATAACCAAGACGCTGGATCAGTTGCTTGATAATGCATGTAAGTATACTGAAGAAGGTAAAATTGCATTTGGATATTCTTTTGATCATAAGGAAGCTATATTCTATGTCCGCGATACAGGATGTGGAATAAAGAACGGTGAAGAGGAAAAGATATTCAATATGTTCAGCGTTGTAGATAATTCGCTCACGCGCCAGATTACTGGTACAGGCATAGGTTTGGCTGTTGCCAAGAAATATGTAGAACTTGCTAATGGACGAGTGTGGTGTGATACAGGCTATAAAGGCGGTGCCTGCTTCTACTTTACAATTCCTACGGAAAAGTTATAATTTTTATAGTATGTCTTTATGAACAGATTGCCAATATACAAGAGTGACTCGTGGTTGGAGCCGTATGCAAATATTATAGATGATCGTCATAAAAAGATATTGCGTCGAATAGAAGATATAAAGACGGACTTTGGATCGCTCAAGGAGTTCTCTACTGCATACAATTATTATGGACTTCATCGAGAAGGAAATGGTTGGGTGTTTAGGGAATGGGCTCCTAATGCGACAAGCATATATATTATTGGTGATTTTTCGGGATGGAAGGAATTGCCAGAATACGAGCTCAAACGTATAGAATATGGCAATTTTGAGATACACATGCCTGCTAATGCCCTTAAGCATCAGGACAAGTATAAGTTGTCTATTCATTGGAATGGAGGTCAGGGGGATAGACTTCCTGCATACGTGACTCGCGTTGTTCAGAATGAAGAGACAAAATTATTTGATGCGCAGGTGTGGTGTCCTGATGAAGAATTTAAGTGGACCGACCAGAATTTCAAGCCTTCTGATGGCTCAAGACTGATATATGAAGCTCATATAGGAATGAGTGGAGAGTCTGAGGGCGTTGCTACGTATGACGATTTCCGTATTAATGTATTGCCTCATGTTGTTGAAACAGGATACAATACTTTGCAGTTGATGGCAATACAGGAGCACCCATATTATGGCAGTTTCGGATACCATGTAAGTAATTTCTTTGCAGCTTCATCTCGTTTCGGTACACCAGAGCAGTTGAAGCAGCTTATTGATGAAGCACATTCTAAGGGAATTGCTGTCATAATGGATATTGTCCATTCTCATGCAGTAAAGAATGAAAATGAGGGGTTGTCTAAGTTTGACGGAACGACCGATTTGTATTTTCATTATGGCGAACGAGGAAATCATCCAGCATGGGATAGCCGTTGTTTTAATTATGGGAAGATTGAGACGTTGCGTTTCTTGCTTAGTAATGACCGTTATTGGTTGGATGAGTATCATTTTGATGGATATAGATTTGATGGCGTGACGAGTATGCTCTATTATGATCATGGATTGGGTAAGGACTTTACTAGCTATTCTGATTATTTTAGGGCAAATGAAGATGAAGATGCAATAGTTTATTTGGCATTGGCCAATATTCTTATTCATGAAATAAAACCATCTGCGATAACAATTGCCGAAGAAATGTCTGGATTCCCAGGCATAGCAGGAGATATAGATGCTGGTGGTTTAGGTTTTGACTATCGTCTGTCCATGGGAATTCCTGATTATTGGATCAAACTAATAAAGGAAACGTCTGATGAGAAGTGGCCAGTAGGAAAGATCTTTTATGAACTTCAGCTTCATCGTCCAGAGGAAAAGACTATTAATTATGTAGAAAGCCATGACCAGGCGTTGGTTGGAGATAAAACAGTCATTTTCCGTTTGCTTGATAAAGACATGTATACAGACATGAATTGTGAGAGCATGAATATGAATGTTGATAGAGGAATGGCACTCCATAAAATGATACGTCTCGTAACATTGTTTACTTCATCAGGTGGATATCTTACCTTTATGGGCAATGAATTTGGTCATCCTGAGTGGATAGATTTCCCGCGTGAAGGAAACGATTGGAGTTATAAATATGCTCGTCGTCAATGGAGTCTTGCTAAGGCTTATTATCTTCGTTATCATTATCTTCTAGATTTTGAAATTGAGATGCTGAAGTTGTTTAAGGAAGTGCCTCAGCCAAGTTATCCATATCGTCTATATGATTACGATGAAACTCAGGTTCTTGCTTTCATGCGAGGCGATTTGCTTTTGGTATTTAATTTCAATCCGACAAATTCATATACCGATTATGGCATTCCAGCACCTAAGGGGCGTTATAATATAGTGATGTCAACTGATGAGGGACGCTTTAATGGCTTTGATCGCAATGATATGTATTTTGTATTCTATACGCAACCAGAAGGTGACCATGATGTTCTTCACTTATATATTCCTGCTCGGTCAGCGATGGTGTTGAAAAAAAGAGATATAGTAAGAATTAGATAAAGGAAAAGCCTCGTGAATTTACGAGGCTTTTATCTTTTCTTGTGCTATAAAGAAATAGGGGGATATTTCTCTGTATTCCATTATTGTCAGTGCTTGCCCTATTTTTATATCTTTGGTCGTCATGTTGTTCCATTCCATTATCTGTTCTGCGGTAGTGTTGTATCGCATGGCTATTTTATGCAGATAATCGCCTTTTTGCACGATGTATGTACTTTTTATTGCTTCGAGATTTTTGATGCCAAAATAGCCAGTTAGATCGGGTGCTGCATCTGGTTTGAGTTTGCTTTCATTTTTTATGTATCTACTTACGGCCGTTTTGGGCAATACGAGCATCATCGGCATATCATCGTATGGTATATAGTCTTTGATATACTGAGGGTTTAACTGTTGAAGGTTCTGTCGTTCAACACCTGTTGCTCGTGACAATTGGTCAAATGAAATGCTTAGGTTTACGTAGACCGTGTCGATATCCGCATGCTTGAATGTGGTTTGGTTTGGTACTATGTTGTGCATGTCATAGTAGTTCATCACATAATTCACTGCTATAAATGCGGGTACGTATGCTTTCATTTCGTCGGTCATGTATGGCGCCAGTTCCCAAAAAGATTTTTTTCCTCCTGCTCTTTCTATGGCCTTCTGAACTGTCCCTATACCACCATTATATGCTGCTAGGGCCAATTGCCAGTCTTCTAGGTTTTGATATAAATATGCTAAGTATCTGCATGCAGCATCTGTGGCCTTATATGGGTCGCATCTGTCATCTTCATAGCTTGTAACTTTTAGGTCTAGCATTAATCCTGCATGGTATAAAAACTGCCATAATCCCATTGCACCTGATTTTGATTTGGCTTTAGGGTCCAATGCAGATTCTATTATTGCTAGATACTTTAGTTCCTGCGGCAAATTGTATTTGCTTAAATACTCTTCAAATATTGGGAAGTATAGTTCTGATCTTCCAATAATGTTGGCTAGATGCTCTCTTCTGCGTTCTAGATATACGTCAATATATGCTCTTACTTGAGCGTTGTACTCAAGTTTTATTGGCGTTTGCTTGTCCAATTGAGCCATTCTGCTTTGGTATATATATTCCGGTATTTGTGGATTCCTGTTTTGGGCATCCGAGATATCTGGAATTGTTATTATTGCAGATAGCAAAATACATATATACCATGCTGCTTTCATGACGCTTGGCTTTTTATTCTCCCATTATGGCTCTGAAAATATCTCCTCCGTTGGCGTATAGCATCAATGCCAGCAAAATGATCATTCCTATTGTTTGCGCATATTCAAGAACTTTATCGCTTACTTTTCTACGTGTGATCATTTCGATTATAAGGAAAAAGACATGTCCACCATCAAGAGCTGGTATAGGAAGGGCATTAAGGACTGCAAGCATGATTGCTAAAAATGCAGTGTTAAACCAGAATGATTCCCAGTCCCATGTGGCTGGAAACAATTTGCCAATTGTTCCGAATCCGCCAATTTTTGTGGCACCTTCTTTTGTGAATAATAAAGGTATTTGCTTTATATAGTTGCATAATAGCTCGTATCCTTTGTTGATGCCGGCAGGGAATGCTTCAAAAAAGCCATAATCTTTATGCTTGAGTTTTATCCATCGTGTCGGCTCGCAGTTCCCGATACCTATTTTGCTGTTGGCGTCCACATATACGTTTGTGGTGTCTACGGCTCCATTTCTTGCGTAGACTATACTGATTGTTGTGTCTTTGTAGTTGCTGATGACGTTTACAAATTCGTTGAACATCAGTGTCTGTTCATTGTTGATTCCGATTATACTGTCACCCTTGACCAGTCCACCAAGCTCTGCGCCCATTTGTGGCACAACTGTATCAATTACCACAGGAACTCGTACGGAGAACAATCCTTGTACATTATTGCTAAGTACAGTACGGAAAAATTCATGAGGCATCTTGATGCTCGTCTCTTGACCGTCTCTGATGATGTCGATTACGCAAGAGTCTTCGAATAGTATCGGATTGGCAACTTCTTTGTATGTGTCAATGTCTTTCCCATTAACGGCATATATTATGTCTCCATCCACAAATCCTGCTTCGTGCATGACTTCATGGAATTGTAATCCATATTGTGCTTCGTTAATTGGAATGTATGTTTCACCCCATGTGAATAATGTCGCCCAGAATATTAGTGGCGCTGTGATAAAGTTCACGATTACACCACCGAGCATTATAAATAGTCTTTGCCATGCGGGTTTTGCTCTGAATTCCCATGGCTGTACTGGCTGGTTCAGTTGTTCTGAGTCCATGGATTCGTCTATCATTCCTGATATTTTTACGTATCCACCCAGTGGTAACCATCCTATGCCGTATTCAGTTTCTCCTTTTTTGAATTTGAAAATAGAGAACCATGGGTCAAAAAACAAATAGAATTTTTCTACCCTTGTTTTAAATAATTTAGCAAAGAAAAAATGTCCACCCTCGTGTGTGATGACAAGTATTGACAAACTAAGCAATACTTGTAGTATTCTAATGACAATATCCATGTTGTTGTCTCTATTTGTTTTGTCTTATTCTACTATCTTTAATTCTTCTATAATGTTTCTTGCACCAGCATATTTGTCAATTACAAATAACACGTAACGAATGTCTACATTGATACATTTTTGTAGCTTGTTCTCGAATGCTATATCACCGCTCATAGCTTCCCAGTTGCCATCAAATGCCAAACCTATTAATTCGCCATTGCCATTTATAACAGGACTTCCGCTGTTTCCTCCTGTTATGTCGTTGTTTGAAGTGAAGCAGACATGCATTGTCCCGTCTTTGTCTGCATATCGTCCGTAATCTTTTGCCTTATATAGATTCTTTAGTTTTGGATCAACTATAAATTCCCAGTTGTCTGGGTCTTCTTTCTCCATAACACCTTTTAATGTCGTGAAATGCTTGTAATGTACTGCGTCACTTGGTTCGTAATCTCCAACGGTTCCATAACTTAGTCGCATTGTGAAGTTTGCGTCAGAATAAAAGAGCTGTTCTTTGTTCATCTCCATCAATCCTTTTATGAACAATCTGTTAAGGTTTTCGATGTTAATGCTATATTGTTCTCCCTTGTTATATGCATCTTGCAGTATTTCCATGATGGAGTTTACTGCTATATATGCCATGTCTTTTTCAATGGTCTTTTTATTAGGCTTTTGAAGGAATTTCATCAGTCTCTCTTCATTAGCAAATATGGACTTCTTAAAAAGATCTTCTGAGAATTTCTTGAATGACGATTTATATTTCTTATCTACTATCGTGAAATACGATGGCTGAAATCCTTTTATTTTTTTCTTATAATATTCACCAAGAGCCTCAACAACCTTCTTGTCTGTTTCTGCATTATAGTCATCATAGAAGCTTTTAGCTGCGCTTCTCAATGCTTCAGTCGCAGACTCTATTTGCCCTTGGTTGTTTTGTGCTAGTGCTGCAACAAGCATTTTCGCATTTTGTGCAAATCTGAATATCTCTGGTCCTGCCAATTGGCATTCATATAGATACTCCATCGCTTCGAAATATGGGTGATAGTTGTTGTAGTTTTCTCTTAATTGGTCTAGTACATTACCATATTCTTTGCGTCTGTTTGCATCCTCTTTGGCCCATTGCTGGAACTCTTTCTCCAATGCCTCTTTCTTCTCAATTACATTATTCTTCTCGATGCCCTGGTTCATTCCGATGCTGTTTTTCCAGTAGTTCGAACTGTGGGCATATTTTGCGGCATACTGTATGTTGATCTTTTCTGATGCGAGCATAGCCTCTTGCCAAATGTCTTGCTTTATCCCTCTAGGTTCTATCATTGCCTGGTTTTCGACATACATTCTTTCTTTTATGCCTGTCGATGTCAAATATCTCTGTGTCGATCCTGGGAATCCTATTGTCATTGCATAGTCTCCAATTTCAGTTCCTTTAATGCTGATTGGAAGGTAATGCTTAGGCTTCAATGGCTTGTTGTCTGGACTATACATTGCAGGCTCGCCATTTTTATCTGCATATACCCTAAAGATAGAGAAGTCTCCAGTATGCCTTGGCCACATCCAGTTGTCTGTGTCATGGCCAAATTTTCCTATTGACTCTGGTGGCGTACCAACAAGTCTAATGTCTCTATATACTGAATATTCAATCAGAAAATACTGATTACCTCCATAGAACGGAACAACTATAGATTGGTGGAATTCATCCTTGAAATTTCTGTTGTTTATTTCATATATCTTGTCTTCGATAGCTAACGTCCTTTGTTCGTATGTCATGTCGTCCTTGACTACTGAGAGAACAGAATCTGTATAGTTTTCGAATTTTTCTACAAATCTTACTGTCAAGCCATCTACAGGAAGGTCTTCTTCTGTCGATTTTGACCAATAACCATTTTTTAAGTAGTTATGTCCAATCCCCGATAGTTTTTGTATGGCATCATATCCGCAGTGGTGGTTTGTGAATATTAGGCCCTTGTCTGATACAATTTCACCAGTACATCCATTGCCAAATATGATTACTGCATCTTTTAGTGAACTCTTGTTTACACTATATATTTCTTCCGCAGTAAGTTTGCAGCCCTCTTCTTGCATTGTTTGCAAGTTCATCTTGTCTAGCATTGTGAGAATCCACATGCCTTCGTCTGCTTTCGCTATATTTGATACGGACACTGATGCCGCTAATGCTATGCTTGCTATTATCTTGTTCATTTTTGTCCTTTTTGGAGTTTGTTACTTGCGCTGACCAATGGCTAACGTTTCTTCTATTATATTTATTATTTCTTTTGCTGTAGTTTCTTCGCTAATCTTACCATCAATTTTATTTGTAAGGTCTCCCATATACGTCTCCTTGTCAATGTCTTTTACAATGGCAAATATCGGTACACCTGGTCCGTCTCCAAATTCTATTTCCCTGATGGCCCTTATCATAAGATGTCCTTCGACGTTTTTGTCCGACATGTCTACTATTACAAAATCAAACTTCCCGTTTTCGTATGTCTTGATTCCGAGTTTCGAATGAGGAGCGGTTATTACATCTTTTACTTTGTTCTGCATGCCTTCGCAGATGTTCTTGCAGTAGTCGCTATTG
This sequence comes from Bacteroidales bacterium, assembly GCA_024401355.1. Lineage (GTDB taxonomy): Bacteria > Bacteroidota > Bacteroidia > Bacteroidales > Marinilabiliaceae > W3P20-009. Next base: position 42,655 of record JAKSLF010000024.1, read on the forward strand.
CCGCTTACAATCAAAACTCTTGCGTCTTCTGTCTTTACGGTTGGTTCTACTGGTGTATATTCCAAACTCATGTCCAGATCCTTGTCAGTGTTCTGGTTTATCACTACATCCTTGAATGGCAATGTGAATTCGATTTGCAATGATTCGTCATTGGCAATTTCAACTGTGAATTCACCACCGGCGGCCTGGACCAAACGTTGTGTCGAGTCAAGCTGAAGCTGGTACAACAACTTTGATTCTGAGGTCGATAGGTCTCTGTGGTCAAGGTGAATCTGTTTCTCTGACATAATGGAGAAACACAGAGTCAGATTGTCTGCATTTATGTCGTTCATTGAAACAGCCACTTTCATTGGCGTCGATGTAAGCTTGAATTTCCTGTCAAGTGCTTCAAATGAAAGCAGGAATATCTGCCTTGTCAATTGGCTGTTACCCAATACCGTTTGTGGCACTTCTGGTGACATGCTGACTGAATGTATGTTATTACCCTTGTCTGTCTTCGAACCAAACAGAAGTAACACATTGGAAACAAGGTTGTAGATATTAAATGTGATTTCTTCCTTTTGGATTGGTTTGATGTCCAATTCCGATGCATTAGCTATGCTCTCAACTGTGTCTATCAGTGTCTCTGATGATATTTTCATGTTCGCCACCAACTCTCTCTGATTAACATTGAGGCGTTCGTGCGATAGTATATGCGCAGCTGTGTTTATGTTCTTTAGTTGTGATTTTATGTTGTCTGAAAGGTCTTTTATAAGCTCTGTCTTTATGCCTAAGGCTTCGTTCAGCTGTCCGACTTCTGTTATGCGGTCATATATCAGAGAGGATAATCCGCGTATGGCAAAGTAGTATGTGAATATACTTACAAACTGGACAGAGAATATTGCAAACACATCCATTGTCGTATATTTGAATGTGAAAGGAAGTACACCAGTCAAACATAGCGAACTATATACTCCAGTTATTATCATTTGTATTAATGACAATGCTATGCCCAGTCTTCTTCCGTGCAGAATTATCGCAATGAAAGGGTACATCAACATTGAGATGGCTGCAGAACCTAGTGTGCTGCCATTTATGAACGATGCAATAAATTGTGCAAAAATGACAACTCTGTCTATTGCTGTGATTATTGTGTTCCTCTGATATATGTAGTGTGATAGGAAATGGCAAATGAATAGAATGCAAAACACCATGTTCGACAGTGTCATTGCTATATTCTCTATTAGTAGTGCATGCGTTCCGCTGATGATGCAGTGCACGAGGAGCATGAAGTTTACTACATTCGAAAACGAAACCTCAAAGTTTTCCTCTGCCGCTAAATCTTCATCGTTAGATACGGCAAACATTATTAATAACCGGTTGATCAGTCTCATCTGAATGTATTATTTCCTATATGCATATTTATTGGCAAATGTACTACTATTTACCGAAATATGCAAAATTGCTGTCAAATATATAAAAAAAGAGAACCAACTTTTCATTGATTCTCCTGTGGTAGCGGGGACCCGACTCGAACGAATGACCTTTGGGTTATGAGCCCAACGAGCTGCCAACTGCTCCACCCCGCAATGTATCTTTTCTACTTGATGTAGTTCTTGACTCATTTGCACTGCAAAGTTAGATACAAAAATCCTTTTAACCAAGAGAAATGTCTAAAAAAACTATAAATATCTTCTTCTCCCGCTCTCTTTCTCGTCTTTTTGGTCGTTTTTTTACCGTTATTTCTGCTTTTCTAGTAGTTTTTTTATCTCTTCTAGTTGTGTCTTCATCTCTTCCAGTTCTTTTTTGACATCGTCGTTGTTGTCGCTGACCATCGCGTCAACAAATACTGAATTGATGAATGACATGCCAATTATTCCTCCCATTATCAGCAATATGCAGAAGTATATGCTTATTATGTGACCTAGTGTCTCTGAATTGGCTCCTTCGGCAACTGCGTTGGGTATGTCATACCAGCCTTCTATTGTACACATCTGGAATACTGAGAATATCGAACTCATTGGCGTTCCGAAGTATTCCGGCGCGAAATCTTTGAACAGACTGCAGTTGATGAGTCCGAATATGACTATTATTACAAAGAAACTCAACAATACTGCATACGACTGCCTCATGGCAAGTTTGAATCCGTCTATTATTGCCGAGAATCCAGGAAAGAAATGCATTACTCTGAAAAATCTGAGCGTTCTGAGTAGTCTTAGGGTCAATAGCACCGACATGTCTGCCAGATGTACCGGATAGAAAAACATGATGATTGATGGAATGGATAATATCACTAGTGTACCGTCCAACTTGTTCCATCCGTTTGACCAGTATCCTTTTATTCCCAGATTGATATGCTTGAATATCATTTCTGCCAGAAATATTAGCGAACATGTTATGTCGATATACTCTAGTATTCTCCATTTTATTTCGCTTTCCTGCAGATAGATAACTATCGCATTTATGAATATTACACTGAGGATGAATTTGTCGTTTGTAAGTGCTTTGCTCAACCAGTTTTTCATCGGTATTTGTGTTTGTTTTTTTTCTATGTCACAAATATAAGCGTTTGATTTGTCAAATGCAAGTTGGTCTCTTTTTTATGACAAAAGCGACTCCCACATTTCTGTGGAAGCCGCTATAGTTGTACATTGTTACCAATGATTACTTCTTGTTGAGTGCGAGGTCAACGTTAACGGCGCAAGCTACTGAGCAACCTACCATTGGGTTGTTACCAATGCCGAGGAAGCCCATCATCTCAACGTGTGCAGGAACTGATGAAGAACCAGCGAACTGTGCATCAGAGTGCATGCGACCGAGAGTATCTGTCATACCGTATGAAGCGGGACCTGCAGCCATGTTATCTGGGTGAAGTGTACGACCTGTACCACCACCAGAAGCTACTGAGAAGTATGGCTTACCAGCGCGTGTACGCTCCTTCTTGTATGTACCTGCTGTTGGGTGCTGGAAACGTGTTGGGTTTGTTGAGTTACCTGTGATAGATACGTCAACGTCTTCCTTCCACATGATAGCAACACCTTCACGTACGTCGTCAGCACCGTAGCAGTTAACTGCTGCACGTGGACCCTTAGAGTAAGCAATGCGCTTAACCTCCTTGAGCTCGCCTGTGAAATAGTCGAACTGAGTCTGAACGTATGTGAAGCCGTTGATACGGCTGATGATCATAGCAGCGTCCTTGCCGAGACCGTTGAGGATGCAACGGAGTGGCTTGTCTGCAGGCCTTGACTTGTTTGCCATCTGAGCGATCTTGATAGCACCCTCTGCAGCAGCGAATGACTCGTGACCAGCGAGGAATGCGAAGCACTTTGTCTCTGGCTGGAGCAAACGAGCAGCGAGCTCGCCATGGCCGATACCTACCTTACGGTCGTCAGCTACTGAACCAGGAATACAGAATGACTGAAGACCCTCACCGATGTAGTTGGCAGCCTCAACTGCGTCCTTTGCCTTCTCCTTGAGAGCGATTGCTGTACCTACTACGTAAGCCCACTTTGCGTTCTCGAAGCAGATCATCTGAGTCTCTTCACAAGTCTTATATGGGTCGAGACCTGCCTTGTCGCAGATTTCGTTAGCCTCTTCAATTGTCTTAATGCCGTGCTTATTCAAACAAGCAAGAATTTGCTTGATACGGCGGTCCTGAGATTCGAATTTTACTTCACGTATCATAGTATATTCCTCCTTATTATTCTTTGCGTGGGTCAATTGATTTAACTGCACCGTCCTCAGCCTTTGTGCGGCCGTAAGTACCGGTTACGCTCTTGAGAGCTTCATTGGCATCCATGCCCTTCTTTACTGCATCCATGAACTTGCCCATGTGAACGAATTCATAGCCACATACCTGGTCGTCAGCATCGAGGAACATCTTTGTGATGTAACCCTCTGTGAGCTGAAGGTAACGAGTACCCTTAACCTTTGTACCATAGAGTGTACCAGTCTGAGAGATAAGACCCTTGCCGAGGTCCTCAAGACCTGCGCCAATCATCAAACCACCTTCTGAGAAAGCTGACTGTGTACGACCGTAAACGATCTGGAGGAAGAGCTCGCGCA
>JAKSLF010000025.1 GCA_024401355.1 Bacteroidales bacterium
AGTTTGTTTATGAGAGTTCTTTGCATATCGTCTTGTTTTACAGATGAATAGTTGTTGCAAATATATGAATATTTCTTCTTTTTGTCAAAAAGTCATCCTTAAAAGTGCGTAAAACTACAAAAAGACGTCCTTAAAAGTGTGTAAAACCACAAAAAGTCGTCCTTAAAAGTGTGTAAAACAAGAAATCATCATTATTCAGACTGTCTTTTTAACGATTTGTTTGGTCCTTGGCGCTTTTCGGTCGTAACGTAGGATTTGAGGGTTTAAAAAGGTCCTGACGAATAAAGATTGTTAAAACGCCATTGGGACTAATAAATGGTGTTTTTTTATTGATTGATTATCCTTATCTTTGTTGTGCTTCAACAAAAAATAAACTATGTGGATTCTGTCAGGGTTTGTATGCAGAATATGTTACATTTGATGTGCAGAAAAAAGCCATCGTCTATCGTGATGCAATGATAGCTTTAGTTGAAAAGCGTGGATTGGAGGTTTATTAATAATCGTATTTGTCATGATTCATTTTTTACCATACGTAGGTGCCAACTATGAAAGTGGTGGCATATTCTCGAAGAGGATAATGGCTCTCGGAGATAGTCATTATTGTGAGAAAGCGAGTGATGCTGTACCTTCATTGACTAGAGATGTGATAGAGTATTATCTGGATCCGGCCTCGGAGAATGAGGGGTGGATGCAGACATACAGGAAGTTTGAGAGGTCGCTAGTGAACAAGGCAACGACATATTCGGAGAGCAGAGAGATTTGGAACTCGTTGTTGTTCTATAATTTTCTGCAAGTGCCATTGAGTGGTCCGCGAGTAGCAGGGACGGCAGAGGAATATAGAGAGGCAGCCGAGGGTTTCTTTGAGGTTATAGACCAGTACAAGCCACAAGTGATAATCGTGTGGGGGAAGAGACTTTGGGACAAGATGCCAACGGAGCGATGGACGTCGTCGGCAGACGTAGTATATGACGGATATGCCATTGAAAACGGTTATTATTCGATGTCGGACGGATCGAAGGCGAGGACATTCTTTGTGTATCATCCTTCGGCGGGATATTCGTGGGACTGGTGGTATAAGGCAATAATGAAAGTGATGGGATAATGGCAACGACGAAGATAGCGAAATATGTATGGCTGATAGACAGGCTTTATAACCATCCGAATGGGATGACACTGGCTGAGTTGCAGGATGACTGGATTGGTACGTATGGACTTGATGAAGCGTGCCAGATGAGTCCGAGAACATTCTTGCGCCTTAAAACAGAGACAGAAGGATTGTTTGGAGTAGACATAGAGTGTGCAGCATGTGACAGCTATAGATATCGCATCTCGAGAAAGGAGATAGACAACGACAGGTTGAGGAAATGGCTGCTTGACACGTTTGTGGTGAGCAATCGCATAGCAGACAGCATGCAGTTGAAAGAGAGGATATTGATAGAAGAAGTGCCCTCGGGAGGGAAGTATCTTCTGGATATACTCTCGGCGATGAAAGAGTCGAATGTGATAGAGATGGAATACCAGTCGTTTGTGAGTAGTGAACCACGGAAGCTGAAAGTGGAGCCATATTGCTTGAAGGCAAACAAGAGAAGGTGGTATGTGCTTGGAAAGACGGAGAAGGGACTGAGAGTATATGCGTTGGACAGGATAGTGGGAATGGCGATAGTGGGGGATGAAAAATTCGTAATGCCAGAGACATTTGATGCAGAGGAATATTTTGCAAATACGATAGGTGTGTCGGTAGAGGCGGAGGACTACGAGGTAGAGACGATAAGAGTGAAAGTTTATGCCAATAGACACAAAGACAAATATCTTAACACTCTACCATTACATCCGAGCCAGAAGATGGTGGAGAGTGGAGAAGAGTATTCGATATTTGAATACAGGCTCAGGGCAACGTATGAATTCTTCCATGAGATATTGGCATTGGGTGATGAGGCAGAGGTGTTATCACCAGAATGGGTGAGGAAGGATATGACCTGGTATGTGGAAAACATGCTGAAGAGATACAAAAATTGAAGAAAAAATAAAGGTCGGCCATCTTTTGGCGTATACCATATATACCTTAGCAGCCAGAAACATAAAAACGAAGTGTTATGGCAAAGGAATTGACAACATGGAACGGCAATGGTGGCATAGTGCCAACGGACCGTTATGAGATTAGTGACAAGTGGCTGAACGTGGCATCGAAGGGGCTGGACCTCTTGAGATTCGTAGTGGAGGCCGACTTCCAGACATCGAGAATGGAGCATGACCGACTGATGGCGAAAGAGCAGATGAAATATGATTATCTTCGTCAGACCGATGTGTCGGGCAGAATGATGGCAGAGAGAGATGAAGCATTGTCGAGAGCATACGCTGTGCTGGACAAGGCAACAGAGTCTGATGACAGAGAGCTGATGAAATCGGCGCTTGACGTGATAGGTAAGATAGTGTCGAACGGTCCGCATAATAAGAATGACGAAAAACTATTGGATTGATATGCTTTCAATGACACCATATCCATGTAAATGCAAAGCCTGTGGGCATGTCTTTACATATTATCACTTATCAGGTGGAGTAGTATTGAAACCAATGCCCATGAATCCTAAATGTCCAAAGTGTGGCTCGACGGATTACTCGATAGCGGGTGGAATTTGGGCGAAGCTGAAAGGGTTGTTTGGGTAAGGATGTTGGCATGGCAGGGTTGGCAATAAAAGTGTTGAAAATAAAGTTTTTTTTGCCAAAAAGAAAAATAGTAACTATCTTTGCACCGCCTTAGAGCGACCTGTTATGTTTTGTGGGTTGTTGTGGGCAGTAATATAAAGCAAAGATGAGCAAGAAATTCACCGAGTATAAGGGCCTTGACCTCTCGCAGGTAGGCAAAGACGTGCTCCAGAAATGGACCGCTAACAAGACGTTCGAAAACAGCTTGAAGGAACGTGAGGGACATCCTAACTATGTATTCTTCGACGGACCTCCATCGGCTAACGGTACGCCTGGTATTCACCACGTCATGGCCCGTGCTATAAAGGACTGCTTCTGCCGTTACAAGACACAGCAGGGCTTTATGGTGAAGCGTAAGGCAGGTTGGGATACACATGGTCTGCCTGTAGAGCTTGGTGTAGAGAAGATGCTTGGCATCACTAAGGAGGATATCGGAAAGAAGATCTCTGTAGACGGCTATAACGAAGCATGCCGCAAGGAGGTGATGAAGTATATCGACCAGTGGACAGACTTGACACAGAAGATGGGCTACTGGATTGACATGAATGACCCTTACATCACATACGACAACAGATATATCGAGACATTGTGGTATCTCTTGAAGCAGCTTTACAACAAGAAACTTCTTTATAAGGGATATACCATCCAGCCATATTCACCAGCTGCTGGTACAGGTCTTTCGACACACGAATTGAACCAGCCTGGTTGTTACCGTGACGTGAAGGACACAACACTCACAGCACAGTTTAAGGTTATCAAGGACGAGAAGAGCCAGTTGATATTCGACGGCGCAGAGCATCAAGTTTATTTCCTTGCTTGGACAACAACTCCTTGGACATTGCCTTCGAACACAGCACTTTGCGTTGGCGAGAAGATTATCTATAATAGAGTAGAGACATTCAATGCATACACAGGTGAGGCAGTAACAGTTATCCTCGCCAAGGACCTTATTGGAAGCTACTTCGCTAAAGAAGGTGAAGAGTTGCCAATGGAATTCAACGTAGGTGACAAGAAGTTGCCATACAGAATTACTGGCGAATATACAGGCAAGCAGCTTATAGGCATGCACTATGAGCAGTTGATGCCAATGTTGAAGCCAGCAGGCAAGGCGTTTGAGGTAATCTCTGGTGACTATGTAACAACATCGGACGGTACAGGTATCGTTCATATTGCTCCAAACTTTGGTGCAGACGATGCTAAGGTTGCGAAAAACTACGGCATCTGTGCGTTGATGACATACGACAAGGACGGCAAGGAGATGCCAATGGTTGACCGCCAGGGTAAGTTTGCTACACTCGACGAACTCGACGCCGACTACGTTAAGAACTACGTAAACCTCGAAGCATATAAGGAATTTGAAGGCCGATATGTGAAGAACGCATTTGACAGCACATTGACAGCTGACGATGCTACACTTGACATCGACATCTCAGTTAAACTCAAGAAGGAGAACAAGGCATTCAGAGTAGAGAAGCACGTTCACTCATATCCACATTGCTGGAGAACAGACAAGCCTGTGCTTTACTATCCACTTGACTCATGGTTCATCAAGACAACAGCTCTTCGTGAGCGCATGATAGAGCTCAATAACACAATCCGTTGGAAGCCACAGTCGACAGGTTCAGGTCGTTTTGGTAACTGGCTTGAGAACCTTCAGGATTGGAACCTTTCGCGTTCGCGTTATTGGGGTACACCACTTCCTATCTGGAGAACAGAAGATGGCAAGGAAGAAATCTGCATTGGTTCGATGGAAGAGCTCATGGTAGAGATTGACAAGGCAATCAAGGCGGGCGTGATGACAGAGAACCCATACAAGAACTTCAAGGTGGGTGACATGTCGGCCGAGAACTACGACCCTAAAAACATCGACCTCCACCGTCCATATATTGACAACGTAATATTGGTGAGTGCAAGTGGCAAGCCAATGCGTCGTGAGACAGACCTTATCGACGTTTGGTTTGACTCGGGAGCAATGCCATACGCACAGTATCACTTCCCATTCGAGCATAAGGACGACCTCCCATTCCCAGCCGATTTCATCGCTGAGGGTGTTGACCAGACACGTGGATGGTTCTTCACTTTGCATGCAATTGCTACAATGTGCTTCGACAACGTAGCTTTCAAGAATGTTATCTCGAATGGTCTCGTTCTCGACAAGAACGGCAACAAGATGTCTAAGCGTCTTGGCAATGCTGTCAACCCATTTGAGGTAATCGACCAGTATGGTGCAGACGCCGTAAGATGGTATATGATTACCAACTCACAGCCATGGGACAACTTGAAGTTCGACGTGGCAGGTGTGGATGAAGTAAAGAGAAAGTTCTTCGGAACACTTTATAATACATACTCATTCTTCGCACTCTATGCGAACATCGATGGATTCACAGGCTCTGAGCCTATCGTACCACTCGAGAAACGCCCAGAAATTGACCGTTGGATTATCTCATTGCTCAACAGCCTTGTAGCAGAAGTTACAGACGCATTTGAGAACTATGAGCCAACAAGAGCCGGTCGTGCAATCCAGGACTTCGTAATGGAGAACCTCTCGAACTGGTACGTTCGTCTGAACAGAAAGAGATTCTGGGGCGGCGACATCAACGAAGACAAGTTGGCAGCATACCAGACATTGTATGAGTGCTTGGAGAAGGTAGTATTGATGAGTGCGCCAATAGCACCATTCTTGACAGACAGGATCTTCACAGACCTGAACGCAGTATCGGGCAAGCACAAGGACTCTACTGTACACTTGGCAGAGTTCCCTAAGGCAGACACATCGCTCATCGACAAGGGTTTGGAAGAGAGAATGTATTATGCACAGGCATTGTCATCAATGATTCTTGCACTTCGCAGAAAGAGCAACCTCAAGGTGCGTCAGCCACTTAGCAAGATAATGGTTCCTATCCTCGATGACAAGTTCCAGAGTCAGATAGAGTCTATCAAGAACCTTATACTTACTGAGGTTAACGTGAAGGAGATAGAGTTCCTGACAGATACTGACGGTGTGTTGGTTAAGAAGATCAAGGCAAACTTCAAGACACTTGGCAAGCGCTATGGCAAGCTCATGAAGCAGCTTGCGGCACAGATAGCTCATATGACATCGCACGAGATATCTGAGTTTGAGAAGGCAGGCCAGTATAAGATGACAATCGAAGGTCAGGATGTAGAGTTGACACTTGAGGACGTAGAAATCACATCAGAGGACATCCCAGGATGGTTGGTTGCAAACGAAGGCAAGTTGACCGTAGCACTTGACATCACCGTAACGCCAGAACTTCGTGAAGAAGGTATTGCACGTGAGTTTATCAACAGAATCCAGAACTTGAGAAAGGATTCGGGCTTTGACGTAACAGACAAGATTATCGTCAAGATAGCACCACATGATGCAATCAACAGCGCGATAGCAAACTTCGGCACTTATATCGGTCAGCAGACATTGGCCAACGAGGTGAAGATAGCTGAAGGACTTAGCGAAGCAAATGCAACGAAGGTTGAGATAGACGAAGAGATAACAACCTTTGTGGCAGTAGAAAAGATATAAAAAAACAATAATGGCAGTGCCTTTGGGTAACCGTGGCATTGCTTTTGTATAAACAATAACCAAAATACTAATAATTCTTAAGCCCATGGCAGAGAAGGTAAGATACTCAGACGAAGAGCTTCAGGAGTTCAAGGAACTTATTCTAAACAAGCTCGAACTTGCTCAGCGCGACTATGAGTTGTTCAATGCTGCAATCACCCATAATGGTGAGAATGGCACTCAGGACACTTCACCTACTTTCCACGCTCTCGAAGATGGTGGCGAAGACCTCAGCAAAGAGGAGGCAGGTCGTTTGGCTGCGCGTCAGTTGAAATTTATCCAGAGTCTGAAAGCCGCACTCATACGCATAGAGAACAAGACATACGGAGTGTGTCGTGAGACTGGAAAGCTGATACCTAAGGAGCGACTTATGGCAGTGCCTCATGCGACACTTAGCATAGAAGCAAAGAACAAACAGTAGCAGATGACAAAGAATGCAAAGATATCGATAGGTGTAATTGCGTCTGTACTGATAATAGACCAGATCATAAAGATACTGGTCAAGACGACAATGCACCTTGGTGAAGAATTCAGTGTATGTGGTAACTGGTTTCTGATACACTTTGTTGAGAATAACGGAATGGCATTTGGTATGGAGATGGGAGGAAGCATAGGAAAGCTTATCCTGTCTCTATTCCGTATAATAGCGGTTGGCGGAATAGCCTATGGCTTGGTTAAGATGTGCCAGACAAAAGAGAGTACAAGTTTTATAGTGTTGGTGTCGCTAGTGTTTGCTGGCGCTGTGGGTAACATTATAGATTCGGTATTCTATGGAGTAATGTTTAACTCGAGTGTGGGTCAGGTAGCATCAATGTTCCCCGCAGATGGTGGTTACAGTACATGGCTGCAAGGAAAAGTTGTTGATATGTTTTACTTCCCACTTATAGAGGGACGATTCCCGGATTGGGTGCCTATATGGGGTGGGGAGTCGTTTATATTCTTCAGGCCTGTGTTTAATTTTGCAGATGCGGCGATATCAGTAGGAATAATAGCATTGCTGATATTCCAGCGTGAAAGGATGAGTAGGCTTCTGGGCGACAGCAAATAAAACAATACACACAATTCACACAATTCACACAATTCACACAATTCACACAATTCACAAAACGACATCATGAACCTTATTGAACTCCTACGTAAAATTGCTCCATACGTAAGACCATACAGATTACTTGTCATTCTTACGTTGGTATTGACCCTCATTGGGTCGTTCATAGCACAGATTAATGCATTGGTGCTTGACTGGACAGTAGATGAGGTTAATGCGCTCATCGTAAACAAGGATTTCTTGTGGTCGGAAGCTGTGCATATCCTAACGATAATAACAGCAATATTATTGGGCAAAGAGTTGTTGGCGGTAGTAATAAACTATGCGCAGAACTTCTTTGGTGAAAAGATGCGAATATTTGTGTCGAAAGACTTGTCGCAGGCAGTTGTTGACAGGATGTTGACATATCGCATGGCGTTCTTTTCGAAAAACAATAATGAAGCTGGAAAGTTGCAGACGAGAATAGATCAGGGTGTGGGTAGTCTTTCGACAACAGTACAAAGTTTCTTTATTGACCTATTGCCTTTGTTTACGAGTGCAATATTGGCTTTGATATTGATGTTTGCTGCGAACGTGTATGTTGGTCTTACAGCATTGTTTATAGTTCCTATATATATATGGATAACCATTTTGCAGGCGGGTCGTCTCAAAGGATGGAGGCAGAATATGCGTCATTTCAGGGAGGAAAAGAGCCATGGCATAATGAACATTATAGAGAGCATCAATGTAATAAAATCTTTCAATCGTGAGAAGATAGAAAGTGACAAGCAGTGGAATATCCAGACACAGTTCACGGATAATCAGATGAAAGTGAGGAAGACCTCATTTTACTTTGATGGACTCAAGAGATTTGTTCAGCAGATAGGAACAGTTCTTATAATAATCCTTACAGCTTATTTGGTACTTATAGAATATCCGGGGATGACAATTGGTAAGATAATGTATCATGTGATGCTGTTTGCCAATGTGACGGCTCCGATAACTCAGTTGCATCGAATATTTGACACCTTGAATGATGCACTGATATATGCGGAGGGCTTCTTTAACATACTTGATGCGAAAGAAGAAGTAGAGCAGACCGGAACATATAAACCACAAGCGGTAAAGGGTGACATTGAGATATCTGGTGTTGACTTCACGTATCCTAATGGAACAAAAGCCTTGCACAATATCAATATGAGCATCAAGAGTGGCCAGATTACTGCATTTGTTGGTTTGTCGGGTGCAGGAAAGTCAACGATAGTTAATCTGCTTGACAAATTCTATATGGCAGATTGTGGATCGATAAAACTAGACGGAGTAGAGTTGAAGGACTATGATACGCACTTCTTGCGTGAGAACATAGGCCTTGTGCTTCAGAAGAACCATATATTTGATGGCACTATAATAGAGAATATAAGATACGGACGTCCGAATGCGACATTGGAAGAAGTTGAGGATGCGGCAAAGAAAGCCTATATATATGATCAGATAGTTGCTCTTCCAGATGGATTTGACTCAAAGGCGACTCAGTTGTCGGGAGGTCAGCAGCAGCGAATAGCTATTGCAAGAATGTTCCTAAAGAATCCTCCAATAATATTCCTTGATGAGCCAACAGCAAGTCTGGATGCTATTGCAACAGAACAGATAAAGGCATCAATTGACGCAATAAAGAAGGATCGTACAGTAATCATTATATCGCATAGTATATCACAAATTATTGATAGTGATATGATATATGCCCTTAAGAATGGTAGGGTAGAGCAGAGTGGAACATCAGACGAACTATATCGTCAGGGAGGAGTATATAAGGATATAGTTGATGCTTCGGCGCGATCATTAAATGTTGAGAAATTGGCGGAGACAATCAAGAGCTGATGATTATCGGGCTTAATGGATAGAATGAAAAAAGCGGCGTCAATATTTTTATCTTGACGCCGCTTAGTATTATTGTCGTTGAGAACTATACGAGTTGCTTGAAGAGTTCGTTGTTGTTTACGTTCTTCGAGATCATTGCATGGAGCTCGTCAACAGAGATACGCTCCTGCTGCATTGTGTCGCGGTAACGAACTGTAACAGTGTTGTCCTCGATAGTTTGGTGGTCAACTGTTACGCAGAATGGAGTACCGATAGCGTCCTGACGACGGTAGCGCTTACCGATAGAGTCCTTTTCGTCGTACTGGCAGTTGAACTCGAGTTTCATTGTATTGAGAATTTCGCGTGCCTTTTCTGGGAGTCCGTCCTTCTTGACGAGTGGCATTACAGCGAGCTTAACAGGAGCCAACTGTGCAGGCAACTTCAATACTACGCGGCTGTCGCCACCTTCGAGTTGCTCCTCTGTGTATGCACCAGCAAGTGTAGAGAGGAACATACGGTCGACACCGATAGAAGTCTCGATAACGTATGGGGTGTAGCTCTGGTTGAGTTCTGGGTCGAAGTATTCGATCTTCTTTCCTGAGTACTTAGCGTGCTGTGAAAGGTCGAAGTTAGTACGAGAGTGGATACCCTCGACCTCCTTGAAGCCGAATGGCATGCGGAACTCGATATCAGTAGCAGCATTTGCATAGTGAGCAAGCTTGTCATGGTCGTGGAACTGATAGTTTTCAGCGCCCATGCCGAGAGCCTGATGCCATTTCATGCGGAATGCCTTCCAGTATTCGAACCACTTCATTTCTTCGCCAGGACGAACGAAGAACTGCATTTCCATCTGCTCGAACTCGCGCATACGGAATATGAACTGACGAGCGACGATTTCGTTACGGAATGCCTTACCGATCTGAGCGATACCGAAAGGAATCTTCATACGGCCAGTCTTCTGTACGTTGAGGAAGTTGACGAAGATACCCTGAGCAGTCTCTGGACGGAGGTAAATCTTCATTGAGCCGTCGGCAGTAGAACCCATTTCAGTTGTGAACATGAGGTTGAACTGACGTACCTCTGTCCAGTTGCGAGTGCCGCTGATAGGGCAGACAATCTCCTCATCGAGGATAATCTGACGGAGTTCTTCGAGGTTGTTGTCGTTGAGAGCCTTAGCGAAACGAGTGTGGAGAGCATCGCGCTTAGCCTGATTCTCCTGAACGCGTGGGTTGGTTTCGCGGAACTTAGCCTCGTCGAATGATTCACCGAACTTTTTCTTAGCCTTTTCGATTTCCTTCTCAATCTTTTCGTCGTACTTGGCCATCTGCTCTTCGATGAGAACATCGGCACGGTAGCGCTTCTTCGAGTCCTTGTTGTCAATGAGAGGGTCGTTGAAAGCATCAACGTGGCCAGACGCCTTCCAGATAGTTGGGTGCATAAAGATTGATGAGTCAATACCAACGACATTGTCGTTAAGCTTTACCATTGCATCCCACCAATACTTCTTGATATTATTCTTGAGTTCGACGCCGTTCTGACCATAGTCGTATACAGCGCCAAGACCATCGTAGATTTCGCTTGAAGGGAATACGAAGCCATATTCCTTACAATGTGAAACCAGTTTCTTGAAAACGTCTTCCTGTGCCATTGTATAATGTATTTTTGTTATTCCTTTTAATGTTGTTGCCTATTGATGTAAAAGCAGTGCAAAATTACTATTTTATTCTTGATTTACCATTAAATAAGTCAATGACTTTGCATAAATCGTAAATGCGTCAAACAAGATGTCATTTTAGTTCTCTAATAGACATCCCGGAATGGTCGAACGTATTGAGATCGAATCCTTCAATCAGCATTATTCTGTCGGGATTGTTGGCATCGATTCTTTTGTTGACCATTTGGCAAAACTCTGTTTTGTTGTGGAAAACGAACTCATCTGTGGATACGAGATATGGAACGATTATTCCAGCAAAGAAACGGATTCCTGCCAATTCGGTTAGTGTATCCGTACATTCCGTGAGGCTAATTAAACGTCCTGTATTGTCAAGTTCGACAATGGGGAATCGTCCAAAAGTGCCGTCAGTATGATAATAGAGGTGGGAGGAGTATTTCATCGAATTTTACGCTATCTCTAATGTCGTATGGAATGTATGTGATATTAATTTCGTTGAGAGTTGCAACAACCTTCTTGAATTCTGGGCTTTTGACCAGAGTGGCTTGAAGTTTAACTGCAGGAATGTCTTTGCGTACGTCATAAGTGAGTTCGGCAGTTTTCTGGATGTGTCCTAACTGCATTGTTACGGACGTAGTGTCGGCAATAGTGTCGTTGTATACGACTATGATCTCAAAACTGGGGGCTTTTGTCGCCTCGTTTTTTCTAGGGAAAATATACCTCATGGAAGCTTCTATCTTGCCGCCTTTGATAGAGTCGAGTTCATACGTGAACTTCAGATCCTTGTTTTTAATAGAGTCTCTTTCTTCCAATGGGAGGTGAATGTATCTGGATCTTTTTTCGATTTTCACCGTGATGGAATCTCTTTTCCTGCTGATAACTTTCTCTATGGAATCTCTTTGGGCGAGAATGACTTTAAAATTGCCTTCCTTTTGTGATATGATGTTGACAATTCTTTCGTAGACGCGAGCGTATTTGTCTGGGTGGTTGGAATACCAGACTAGAGCGCTGTCGTATATCTGTTTGTTGATGCCGTAGTGTGTCAGGATTGTATGATAAGTGTTTTCGACAGTCTTGTCGCTTTTTGCGGCGGTTCCGTAGAGATTGCCTTTGGTTTGGGCGATAGCGTCGGCCAGATAGATGTCAGACATAATCTGAGCCATTCGTTTTTCGGATGGAATAATATCGTTGGCCTTGATGACGAAATATGAAATAGCGCTAATGACAACGGTTGCTGCAACTGCAATTATAATCGCTGTTTTCTTGTTCATTGTCTATCGGCATTATTTTCCGTCGGCGCGGAATACAGTTCTGATGGTCTTGAATATGATGACCAAATCGAGAGTTATAGACCAGTTGTCGATGTACTCCATATCCATATTCATCCACTCTTCGAAAGTGATTTTATTTCTTTCGGGTGCTACCTGCCATAGGCAAGTGATGCCTGGCTGCATGGCGAGGCGTCGGAGCTGCCATCTTTCGTATTGCTCGACCTCTTTAGGCAGAGGTGGACGAGGACCAACGATAGACATGTCGCCAATGAAGACATTGATGAACTGTGGGAATTCGTCGATGCCGGTTTTTCTTAGTATTTTACCGATACGGGTAATTCGAGGGTCATTGGCAATCTTGAATACAGGGCCGTCCATTTCATTTTGAGACATGAGCTGTGCCTTGAGTTCTTCGGCGTTGGTGACCATAGTTCTGAACTTATAGACGTCAAAGACACGACCACGAAGTCCGGATCTTTTCTGCTTGAAGAATACAGGACCTTTGGAGTCGAGCTTAATGAGAAGTGCAATAATCAAGAAGAATGGTAATCCGCAAAGGATGACACCTGCGGAGAACAGAATATCTAACGTTCTCTTGAACAACAATGCGACATAGTTTGTCGGAGTGTTGGTGATAGTAATGACTGCGTTGGTATCGAAGTATCTCAGCTGTGTGTTCTTAGACAAACGGTTAAGGAACTGTGAGTAGAGACGGAAAGTTACGCCCAACTCGTTGCAGAGGTCGAGATAGCGGATGATTTCCTGTGAACTGTCGTAGCTTTTAGCATAGATAAGTTCTTCGACATCCTGTGTAATCATGCTGTCGACATCAGTTTCGGATGCGTCGTAGACAGGGAATACGCCATTGTATTTGTTGACAATATATGAGTCGCCGATAGCACCGACAATCTTATAGCCCCATTCGTATCTTTTGTGGAGAAGGCTAAGCAGAGCGTCGCCACCTTTATCGCAGATGAAGAAAACCTTTCTGTTGTTGTAGCCCTTTTTGCGTGCATTTCGGAGTCCCCAGTAGAAGCAGACCTTGAAGAGAAGGCAGCTGATTGTGCTCAATGCTCCAAAGATGAGCAGTACGTTTCGTCCGTAGTTGGAGAATCCGAGCAAAACGGACGTGAATGTCAGCAGCATGATGCCGGCAAGGTTTTCAACTATGTGGAAAAGGACTATATAGCCATAGGAACGGCTTCTATAGACCTCATTGAGCTTCAGCCAAGTATCGAGGGCTGACCAATAGAGGGATATAAAGACGCTGGCGATGAGGAAGTCAGGATTTATGATATTAAGCGCACTTGGGTATGCTGCACCATAAAGCCACCATATCGTAATGAAGTACGAGATGATGCTTAGGGTGACAGTCCCGACGGTGAGCATTACTCTCACAAATCTTGCTCTGTTACTTAGTTTTTCTTCAATATCCATATCAAAGTCTGAGTCAAGGAAGTGGTAAATTCCTATTCCTAAATGCAAATATAAATATTTTTATTGCTTTGTAATGGTTTCGCTGAATTCTTTTATCCTTTGTTCCTGATTTTTTTTGCAGACAAGGATAGTTTTGTTGTCTTCGGCGACGATATAGCCATCGAGACCCTGCAGTACCATCTTTATATCTCCTGATGTGCGGACTATGCAGTCGGTGCTTTCGATGAGTGATACATTTTCGGCGCCTATGACAGCATTGTTATTGTCGTCTTTAGGAGTTTGTGCGTAGAGCGAGCCCCAAGTGCCAAGGTCGGACCAGCCGAAATCAGATGGCATTACGAAGACGCCACTTGGTTGTCCGGCGAGTTCAATATTCTTACCGGCAAGACGTTCCATTACGGCATAGTCGATAGAAATCTTATTACATTGTGGGAACAGTTTGTTGACAGTCGCCTGTTCGTCGGCAGAGTAGAAGCTATCGTACATCTGGTCGAACAGGGAAGCCATTTCTGGTTCAAACATACGGATGGCAGCTTCGACAGTTGCAACATCCCAGATGAAGATTCCGGCATTCCAGTTGTAGTTGCCTTCGCGGCAATACTGGAGAGCGGTCTTGTAGTCAGGTTTTTCTCTGAAAGCCTGTACGTGCATCATTTCTGTTCCGTTGACAGGATTGCCAGATTGGATGTATCCATATCCGGTGTCGGGACGTGTTGGTTTCATGCCGAGAGTGAGTACGCGTGAAGTGCCCTTCACGAAATCGATTCCGGCATTGATGCATCTTCTAAACTCGTTAGTGTCGACAACGAAATGGTCGGCTGGCGAGATAGCGAGTGTAGCATCAGGGTATTTCTTCTTTATCTTCCATGCAACATATCCGATGCAAGGAGCTGTGTTTCTCATGCATGGTTCGAGAAGAATGTTATCAGTAGGGACGTCGGGAAGCTGTTCTTTTACCTTATTAAGATAGTCAGCAGATGTAACAACCCAAATATGGCTAGGGTCGAAATCTTTTCCGAATCTGTCAACTGTCAGTTGGAGTAAAGTCTTTCCGACGCCAAGTACGTCAATAAACTGTTTGGGGTTTTCGGGGCGGCTCATAGGCCAGAAACGGCTGCCTACGCCACCTGCCATTATTACTAGATGTTTGTTCATAAATTAGTCTTTTTCGGTGACTATTGAAGTTTGGCAAGGAATTTCTCCTTGTTGACAACGAATCGGTCGTGAGTGGCCTCTCCTATGATATCTTGTCCCTGATATGCGGTAATATTGAAAGACAGTTTCCTGCCATCAATAGCTATAAGTTCGGCAGTAGCATAAACCTTGACACCAACAGGGCTTGGCTTAACATGAGTGGTATTCATCATGATACCAACAGTAGTCTGTCCATCGTCGAGGTCGTCGGCAACACATTTCATGGCAGCATTTTCCATCATTGCTACCATAGCAGGCGTAGCAAGAACTGGCATATCACCAGATCCCATCTTCTCTGCTGAAAGTTCTGCAGTCACAAATAGTTCTGTAGTGTATTTGTTTCCTATTTCCATTTTTTTTGTTTCTCTCATACGGGGCGGCACATATAGTGCAACCCTTGTCTTCATGGTATGTTGTAATAGAAAAGTCTATTATTTTCTGCAAAGATACATCTTTTCCCTATAATATCCAGTTCGTATTACACCTTTTTTATATAGTACATCAAATGTGATGGTACTATACCTTGAATATTCTAATAGCGTCGGTCACCTCTTGCAGCATTCTTTGAAGTTCTTGTGCACTTGCAGCCATTTCTTCAGCTCCTGCGGCATTCTCCTGGGTCACGCGGTTAAGTTCGTTGATAGCGGCGTTGACCTGGTTGACTCCAGCGTTCTGTTCGATACTAGCGGCGGTAATCTCCTTAATGAGGTCGACAATCTTGTCGATTTTAGGGAGGAGTTCGTTGACAATCTTGTAAGCGTTTTCTGCTTCGGCGATACTTGATGTAGCTGTATCGTTGATGCCTCCGGCAGTTTCGTGAGTCTGGTCGGCGAGACGTCCGACCTCTTTTGCGACGACAGCGAAACCTTTGCCTTGTTCACCAGCTCTTGCGGCCTCAACGGAAGCGTTGAGCGAAAGGATGTTGGTTTGCATGACAAGTTCGTTGATAGCAGTCACATCGTTGGCGATGCGGCGGATAGCTTCGTAGCTGCTATTGGTTGCCTCGCCCATATTGTCGACCTGTTCGTTGATCTCTTCAGCCAGTTTGTTAGTCTGTATAGAGTTGTCAGTATTCTGCTGAATGTTAGCTCCCATCTCCTCCATAGAGCTTGAAATCTCTTCGAGCGAAGCAGCCTGTCGGTTGGCCGAGTTGGACATGTTGTTAGAAGCATTGGTGAGCTGTAATACAGACGTCTCTATAGCGTCGGAAACCTCGACAACAGGTTCGATGACCTTCTTTATCTTATCTTGCATATCTCCGACACTACTAGCAAGTTCGATGATTTCGTCGCAGAACTTCGGCTGGTCGATATGCTGCCGGAGGTCGCCTGTAGCTATGACGCCGACCTCTTTGACAAGTTTCTTGATAGGATTTTCAAGACGTCGTCTGATACGTATGTATAGTACGACCAGAAGAGCAGTGACGCAGATGAAAGCACACAGGAGGAAGATTACAACAGTTCCCATCACCTGGTCATAGACTGTTCGCTCGACCTGTATCATCATAGATCCTTTGGTAATACCATTGAAGTCGATGAAAGGTATGCATGCGAGGAACTGAGTCTTGCCTAGAATTTCGGCTTCGCCAATCCATGGTGCATGCTTGATGAAGCAGGTGTCGATAGCCTCTTGTGGCATTTCGACCTTATTGAAATCGATATCCTTTACAGTAGAATTGAGGCATCGGCTTCCGGCAAAGATGTATATTTCGATGTCGTTCTGCATCTTTGACATTTCGAGAGTAGCTGTGTCGTCGGCCATGTATGCAACGAGAATTGCGGTTCCGAGTTCGAGTCCGCTGGATGTCTTGACAGGAGTGGCGAGGTATTCGCAAATCTTGTTGGCGAGGAAGTCGCCGCAACCTTCGACCAAGCCTTTGTCGTGTGTGGCAGACGCGATATCCTTAACCTCTCTGGCGAGTATGTCGTCGTAGGATGATGTAAGGATTTTGCCGTCGTTGTCGGTGATGATGAATCCGTGAAGATTGGCGGCACGACAAACCATTTTCATCTTTATGTTGACGAGTTCCATATCATCGTTCATCCATGCGGTATGAATATCGTCGTGGTCGTCGTTGATAATCCTGGCTACATTTTCGAGGTTTCTGATTTGTGCTTCGAAAACAGTACGTGTAGAGACGAGTTTGGAATAGAGTTGTTTAGTCTCGTAATTCTTCATAATGTTCTTTTCGGCGGTGTATCCTATCACACAAGCAATGATAATAAGAATAACAACCAATATGATAGGCAGCATCACAATGCCGATGACATTATTGAATCTTTTTTTCTTCATCTTAAATGTGTAATTATTGTGCGTTGTTATGACTTAATGTCGTTTAAGTCATATCATGATACGTCAAAAGATAGGATTTGTTTCCTTTTGGTGAAGCTATTTTCTTTTGGTTGCGAAGAAATCGACCATGAGTTGGCTACATTGTTCGGCGAGTATGCCGGAAGTTACAGTAGTTTTGGGATGGAGGATGGAAGGTTGGCATCTTGAGTAGCCACGTTTATCGTCGGAAGCACCATAGACGAGGTGGCTCAGCTGTGCCCAAGCCAAAGCTCCGGCACACATGCAACAAGGTTCGACAGTCACGTAGAGAGTGCAGTCGGTAAGGTATTTTCCTCCGAGAGTTTGTGTGGCTGCGGTGAGGGCGATTATTTCGGCGTGGGCGGTCACGTCGGAGAGCATTTCGGTCTGGTTGTGTCCGCGTCCGACAATTTGTCCGTTGCAGACAACTACGGCACCGATAGGAACCTCTCCGGCTTCGAGAGCCTTGTGTGCCTCACGAAGTGCGGCTTGCATGAAAGTTTCGTCTGGAGTCAACATCGGCTATTATCTTCTATTTCTCTTTGATGAACCTTTCATTCGGAACTTGCGTGCGAACTTGTCGGGAGTGAAGAGTCCGGTTTCGATTTCGACCTTAATGTCCCAGTTGGCACGGACGTTGACCCTTTCCATGTAGAAAGAGACTTGTTCGGGCTGTATGTTGTTCTTCCAGTCGCCGCTGTCGAACATACCGTTGCGATTGTTATCGTAGACAATACGTATCATATAGGTAGATGGTTTGAGGTAGCGGAAAGCGACCTTACCATTTTTAGGAACATAATTCTGTCGGACGACCTCGTCCTTGTTGTCGAGCAGCTGAAGAAGCATATTGTCGGAAACCTTGTCGACAACGATGTAGAGAGTGCCGTATTTGTCGAGGCTGGTGACAGTGAACTTGTATTCCTGCTTGTCGCAGAAAACATCGTAGATGTCGCTTACGGCAGCAGAGTCGACTTCGATGACGTAGGAGTCGCCTGGAATCCATTCTGCTTTGACAGCCTTTCGTTTCAGGTTGACAGTATCGTCGATGGCTGTGTATTTCATTTCGACAAAGTTGGTGTCGACCTTATGCTTGAGTCTTATGTTCTCCCAGTTGAAAACCTTATAAGGAGTTTCGGAAGTGATATTTACTGGGCTGTAAGGTGCGGTAGAACCTTGCGAGCGAATGCTGAGAGTCTTTGGCTTTTGTGGTTTGTCGTTTTTGTTATCGGTCTTGCGTCGGCCGCGAGACTTGTCTTTTTTGTCGTCGGTAGCAGCTTTCTCAAAATGCCATAAAGTAAGAGTGTCGACCTTGTCGACCATGTTGTTGAGACTATCGAGCACGGGATAGGTGACTGAGATCATCACGGAATCCTTGTGATAGATGAGAGTGTCGGTCATCCAGATGCTGACGGTATCGTTTTTGAGACTATATTCGACCGTTGCGTGGCAATTGTCCTTGTTGTCGGCGTTGTCCTGACCAGGGAAAGCTATGCGTGGCTTGTTTGCCATAGGACTGTTGAACGTGAGCTTGATATTGTTTCTTGTGCCACGGTTGTCGGAAGCGATATACTGGTTATAAATATTTTCTGTGAAAGCAAATAGTATGAGTGAATCTGGGGTGTAGACGAGAGTGTCGCGGACGACATGCTCGAAGACCCATTGTGAGGTGTCGGCCGAGAGTGAAAGAGAGTCGATGCGGACGCTGTCGTTGATTTGCCTTATTTCCCAGGAAGGCGTTACGGTGCTATCCATCCAAGCGATCAGTTCGTTGCCTGGCTGGTCGTAGAGGTAGTTGCGGTTCTGGTCGTTAAGGGCGAAAATCTTATATTGGCGGTCGGCAGGGACATTCTTGATAGCGAAGCGGCCGTAGTTGTCGGTTTTAGCGATTCGGACAGGAGGAACGGAAGTGAATGCGGTGTCGCTCAGGTTGGATTGGAGGAGGACGTAGCATCCGCTTATAGGAGAGACAGTTGCGGCATCATAAAGGTTGCCGGAAATCATCATGGAGTCTTGACTTTCGCCTGTAGAGAAAGTGAAAGTGAAATTTTCCAGGATGTTATTCTCGTTGAGGTCGGAGACACAATCAGCGAAGTCGAGAGTGTAAGTAGTGGCTGGCATGAGGCAAGTATCGCTGTCGAATCGGACGCGGAGCAGATTGCCGTGTGCGTCGAGCTTAGTCTTGGCGGCGACGGGAGGAGACATGACGAACTTAGTGTCCTGGTCCTTCAGCTGTATGTTCTCGTCGAACGTCAGAGTTATCATGTTGCCGTTGAATCCTGTTGAGTTGGGTTCGGGAGTAGACTTGATGAGGACTGGCGGCTTGCGGTCCTTGGGTCCGCCGGTCGGAGTGCCAGGGTTGGCGCAACTGATGGCGACAAGGATTAAAGCAAGTAATGAGAGAATGCTATAGGCCAGAGAGTGTTTCATCTGTATTTGGCTGTGCTAGATTCGACAATGTTGACATAGCTCTGGTATCGGGTGAGAGCGATGCGACCTTCAGCGACGGCAGTCTTCACGGCGCAGCCTGGTTCGTGGAGGTGAGTGCAGTTGTTGTACTGACAATCGTCGGACACCTTGAAAATATCGCGGAAGTAGTGTGCGATCTCTTCCTTTTCGATATTGGTGATGCCGAAACCGCGGATGCCGGGAGTGTCGATGACGTAACCTCCGAAGCTGAATTCGTGCATTTCGGCGTGAGTTGTGGTGTGCTTGCCGCTATTGTTGATTTCGCTAATTTCGTCGGTTTTGAGGTTAAGTCCGGGTTCTATGCGATTGATGAGAGTGGACTTGCCGACTCCGGAATGTCCGGCGACGACGCTGACCTTATCCTTGAGAAGTTCCTTGACCTTTTCGAGTCCGATTTCCTTTTTTGCGCAGATGTCCATGACCTGATATCCCATGCTGGTATAGATATCCTTGTAGCGATCGAGTTCGTCGAGGTCTTTTGCTGTGTAGCGGTCGACCTTGTTGAAGATGATGGCAACTGGGACTCCGTAGGCTTCGGCGGAAGCGAGGAATCGGTCGATGAAGACAGGAGTTGTGATAGGGAAATTGACAGTCACGATGAGAAGAGCCTGGTCGACATTGGCGGCGAGGACGTGAGTCTGCTTGGAGAGGTTGGTGGACTTGCGGACCACGTAGTTTTTGCGTGGCAGAAGTTCGGTGATGGCTCCATCTTCGTCGTTGGTGGTAGCAGCATCTTCGAACATCACGTAGTCGCCGACGGCAACTGGGTTGGTGCTCTTGATGTCGTCAAGGCGCATCTTGCCTTTGATGCGGCAAGTGTGGAGAGAGCCGTTTTCGGCTCGGACGACATACTGGCTGCCCGTTGATTTTATGACCGTTCCTCTTTCTGACATGTTTACATCGTGATAATGACG
This sequence comes from Bacteroidales bacterium, assembly GCA_024401355.1. Taxonomy (GTDB): domain Bacteria; phylum Bacteroidota; class Bacteroidia; order Bacteroidales; family Marinilabiliaceae; genus W3P20-009. The sequence goes on from JAKSLF010000025.1 coordinate 20,429, forward strand.
TGCAAAGATATGAAATAATTGCGAAATATGAAATACGTATTATTAATTATGTATGTAGTTGTCGTGATGCGGAACGAAGTCGGGTTCGCCACGAGAGGAGACGGGCGTAGACGGGGAGTGAAGAAGATGGTGGAAGAGGTGCGACGAGGTGGCGTGAAGGGAACGTTGTAGAATTGAGAATTGGTCGAAGTGAAAGTGTTGCAGTAGTGGTGTCGGTTGCGGCGTTGAAATCGTTGTTGGACAGATTGTTGCGGAGGATGTTGATGTAGTGCGCACGAGCGAGTCCGCGTGCAGTTTTGTATTTGTTCTGTGAGTGGAGTTTGTTGATCCAATATTCGCGTCGTGATGGATTGGCGAAGTCGGCGGCGACACGGTCGTTGGCTTCCTTGAAAAGAGCTCGGTTTTTGAGTTGTGCTTCGGAGTCGGGCTGTCGTCCGGGGCGGAAAGCCATAGTGTAGAGAGAGCCGTTGCGGAGAGTAAGAAGAAGTCCGCTGCGGCGGACGAGATGTCGGGCTCGTCGGATGTTTTTAGGAGAGTTGTATGTGAGTGAAACCTTCATTAGTGTTGGCTTAAGAGTAGGGCAAAGATATGCTGAAAGTTCGACATTTGCAAATATTGTTTATAATAAAAAATGAAAGAAACGATGATAGGGAGCATTAGAAAAAAAATTAGTATCTTTGCATCTCACATTTTTAACGTCAAGAGATGTCGACAATACTATATTATATTACATACGGTTTTTTGTGGCTGATATCGCTTCTGCCGCTGAGAGTGCTGTATGTTTTTTCGGACATGTTGTATTTCCTTGTTAGGAGATATTATCGCAGGGAAGTGGTGCATGAGCAGTTGAAGGGATCGTTTCCGGAGAAGACGGAGGCGGAGATAGAGGAGATAGAGAAGAAATTTTATCATGCGTTTTGTGATTTCTTTGCAGAGGACATCAAAGCCTTCTCGATATCGAAGAAAGAGATGATGAGAAGAGTGACATTTGGCGAGAAGGGATTGGCGGTAGTTCAGAAGCAGTTTGACGAAGGTAAGGACTATGTGTTTGTGTATCTGGGTCATTACTGCAACTGGGAGTGGTTGGCGTCGTTTGCATACTGGACACCTTCGGCGTTGTGTTGTCAGCTTTATACTCCGCTGGAGAATGGATTGTTTGACAGGATATTTCTGAAAGTGCGCCAGAGATATGGTGGTGAGTGTATAGACAAGAACTTGGCATTGAGAAGGTTGCTGCAGTTGCGCAAGGAAGGCAAGAAAGTGTTTGCGGCATTTATTACGGACCAGTTGCCACAATGGAAGGGAATGCATCACTTTATGCCATTTCTGAACAGGGAGACAGCCGTATTTGTTGGTGGAGAGCAGATGGCGAAGAAATTTAACGCATCGGTGGTATGTGCTAGGATAAAGCGTCCGAAGCGAGGACACTATAGTGTAGAGTATGAATTGATAACGGACAATCCGAAGGAAGTGCCGGATTATGAAATAACAGACACCTTCATGAGAGCATTGGAGGAAGACATCGTAAGAGTTCCGCACATGTGGTTGTGGACTCACAAGCGATGGAAGCGTTCGAAAGAAGAGTGGCTGGAGCGTCAGCGCAGAGCCGAAGAGTCATCGAAATAAAGAGGCGGAATGATAGTCATCTGTAAACATACGAACCAGTTGTGCAACCGCATATTCACGTATCTTCCAATAATATCGTATGCATTGGAAGCGAACGAGAAAGTGTGCTTCTGGTTTCAATATGACAAATATGCGGCCATGTTTCCGAACTTGGAGAAGCATGGTATAAAGTCGTATTGCGAGGACTCGAAAGTGAACTCGAAAGCCATATATAAAGTAGTCTATGGCATCGTGAGATTCTTCAACCTGTTTGTGCATCTGGTGATAAAGCCGGGAGAGAAGATACCGCTGAGAAAACCTTGGGGAGTGTTGTTTGGTCCGCGGTGGAGAGAAGTGAGGTATGACAACGCATACGTAGCGAAGCACCGAGAGACGTTGACAGACATGTTTGCTCCGACGGTGGAAGTGGAGTCGGAGTTGGACGGAATGTTTGGAAAAGAAGATGGAGTAGTGACAGTCGGTGTGCACATACGCCGAGGGGACTACAGGACATACAGGAACGGTCAGTACTACTATGAGAATGACGTTTATCTGAGGTGCATGAACGACGTGAAGAGAGCGTTGGAGGCGGAGGGGAAGAGAGTGAGATTCTTCCTAAGTTCGAATGAGCGCTTTACGAAAGAGGAATTTCCTGGATGTGAGATATTTTCGCAGGATGGAACATCGGTGGCAGTAGACCTTTATGGACTATCGAGATGTGACTATATAATGGGTCCGCCGAGTACGTTTTCGATGTGGGCGTCATTCTATGGGAAGAAACCTGTGAGGTATATGATGGACAAGAACGTGGACATGTCGCTGGATCAGTTTAGCGTAGTGGATGCGTTTGTGAAATTCAATTAAAAGGAGTAATGAAAGTGTCTATGTCGGCATTTATTTATATATTTGCCGAATATGTCATAAAATAATATGTCTGTAATGCATTTGAACGGACTAAAAAGTTTGATAATACTGCTGTTGTGTTGCTTGGCGATGAACCAGGTACAAGCTCAGCGACTGCTTGATTTCAACGTCACCACGAGAGTTTCGGCTCAGGTGGGAACGGAATCGTTGCAGCCGTTGTGGTCGTATTCGAACCAGTGGGGATTGGAGAACATGTATGACCAAGCCAACTTGTCATTGTATGCGAAAGCGACAATAGGATGGAAGACATCGACAGACGTTAATCTAAAGTGGTGTGGACTACATGGTGCGCACGACACGGAAAGATTGATACCTTTATTTAGTGTTAGAGCCGGACTGAGTGGGCAGTTGTCTACAGAGAAGGAGAGAATCTTTGTGCATGAAGGATACTTGACAGGCAACCTGTGGATATTTGACTATACAATAGGTATGCATGCGATGACGCCGGTGTTGAGCAACAATGAGTTGTCGTCGGGTTCGTACTTGATGAGCAACAATGCTCGTCCGTTGCCGAGAGTTGGTGCTGGATTGTTTAAATACTGGTCGTTGCCGTTTACTTGGGACTTGATTCAGGTGAGAGGTTCGGTATTCTTCAGCTACATGAACGACGAGGGGAACAGCAAATTCACAGACAAGATATTGCTGCATGAGAAGTGTGCTTACGGACGATTGGGAACACCATTTGTCAAGCCTTATCTTGGACTGGTTCACTCGGTGATGATGGGTGGAGTATTGCCAAACGGGAAAAAGACTCCTATTGACTTGTGGCATTCGATGTTTGGAATGTCGGGGTCAACGGCGAAGTTTAGTGAAGACGGTCAGCGAGGAGAAGTTACCAATGCGGCTGGTGGCCATCAGGGAATGTGGGATGCCGGAGTTGACATCGACATAGCGAACGTCAGCTTGAGTGCATATTATCAGCGTCCTTTTGCTGACAGCAAGGCGATGTATCTGTTTTTCGACAAAATAGGTGGCTATGGCGCCAAGGACATGACGATAGGTGTTGACCTGAGAATCAAGAACAGGAACAAGACGCATGTGAACCTTGAGTTTGTTCGAACAGTATGGCAGGGATCGAGAGCAACACCTGATCCGGTGATTGTAGACAAGTATGGAAACACACATTATATCTATCCGGGCGACCTTGACGAAAGCAACTGGAGATCGTGGATGGAGACATACATTCCGCAGGAAGTCATAGATGCATACGAAGTTCACATAAACAATCCGATGGTTGGATTTGGCGACCTGTCGAGACTCTTCATGTGGCATTATAACAAAGGAATATATGGCTATGGAGGCAGAACGCAGTACTCGTCAAATTCTTATTACAAGCAGGGATGGAGCAAAGACGGACTGTGTATGGGATCGGCATTGTTCCACACGATGAAGACAGGAGAGAAGTATGCCGACGCATCGAGAATAAATGTGGACACCAACTTTCCGCTGGTTAGACTTTGGGCGGCCAACGTCGGTGTGAGTGGAAAGATGAATGATAAATTGGATTACGTGTTTAGATATACATATTCGCGAAACTTTGGAAGCTGGGTAGGAACATACCGAGGAGCATATAGTTGGGAAGAGACTCCGAACTATTTCTATTCGCCTGATGGTATGGTAGAGCATTACATCCTGCTGAAAGCCACTTATGCATATAGAGACAACCTCTCGTTTCAGGGTAGCATAGCGGCGGATCTGGGTGAGATGTATAATTCGGCATCATTAAAGTTGGCTGCAATTTATAACTTCTAACGATAGGACAATGTTAAAGCAATTCTTTGCCCTTTTGGCACGATATATAAAACCATACCGAAAGCATCTGGTTTGGGCTGTGATATTGAACTTTGTATCGCAGTGGCTCAATGTGTTTTCGTTTGCTACCTTGATACCAATCTTAAACCTGCTCTTTAAGATAGACACCACACATTATGAATTCATGGACTTTGAGTGGAACCATGTCAGCAAGGACGTCTTGATAAACAATGGCTACTACTACATTCAGCAGGTTGTTTTGCAATATGGCGAATTCCTTACATTGCTGATAATGGGTGGTGTGCTGATATTCATGACAGCATTGAAGACGGCAGGATATTTTGGTTCGGGAGCCGTGATGGTACCATTGAGAACAGGTATAGTGAAAGACATACGAATAGAAGTATATAATAAAGTATTGAGATTGCCTCTCAGTTTCTTCTCGGAAGAGCGCAAGGGCGATATTATGGCCAGAATGAGTGCTGACGTGCAGTCGGTGGAGAACTCGTTGACGAGCAGTTTGGACATGCTGATAAGGAATCCAATCGCAATAATTGTATGTTTTATTACTCTGTTTGGCGTCAGCTGGCAGTTGACATTGTTTGTGCTGATAGTCATTCCGATTGCGGGTTGGGGCATGGGCAGCGTGTCGAGAAAATTGAAGAGCAGCGGAACCGAAGTGCAGGGAGCATGGGGTGATATAGTTGCCCAGTTGGATGAAACATTGGGTGGACTGAGAATCATCAAGGCATTCTTGGCAGAGAATAGGATGTTGAAGAGATTTACAGAGACCAATGAAGGCTTCAGGCAGGCGACGAACAACATGGTCATCAGACAGACCTCGGCTCATCCGATGAGTGAGTTCATGGGAACATGTATGATAGTGTTGGTGCTTTGGTTTGGTGGATATCTGATATTGCAGGACAGGTCGCCTATCGACGCCTCGATGTTTATCTTTTACATGGTGATACTATATAGCATCATCAATCCATTCAAGGACTTATCGAAAGCCTTCTACAATATACCATTAGGAATGGCCTCGATGGAGCGAATTGATTTTATCCTTAAGGCAGAGAACCCAATCAAGAATCCTGAGAATCCAAAAGTATTGGATGGATTCAATTCAGATTTGGAAATCAGAGACGTGTCTTTCTCGTATACTCCAGGAAGGGAAGTGCTTAAGCATATTAACATCACCATTCCGAAAGGTAAGACAATTGCCTTGGTTGGACAGTCGGGATCAGGTAAGAGTACATTGGTTGATTTGATACCGCGTTTTCATGAAGTTGGTGAAGGAGCGATATTGATTGATGGCAAGAACATCAAGGACGTCACATTGACAGACTTGCGTCAGCTGATAGGTAATGTAAACCAGGAAGCAATATTGTTTAACGACACATTCTATAACAACATAACATTCGGATGTCCGGGTGCTACGATGGAGCAAGTGATAGAAGCCGCCAAGATAGCCAATGCGCATGAGTTCATCATGGAGTCGGAGAATGGATATAACACCTATATTGGTGACCGTGGAGGCAGGTTGTCGGGTGGTCAGCGTCAGCGAGTAAGTATAGCAAGAGCTATATTGAAGAACCCGCCTATTTTGATTTTGGATGAAGCGACGAGTGCCCTTGACACGGAGAGTGAGAGACTTGTGCAGGAAGCATTGGAGCGACTGATGAAGAGTCGAACAACAATCGCCATTGCCCACAGATTGTCAACCATCAAGAATGCAGACGAGATATACGTGATGAAAGAGGGAGAGATAGTAGAGCGAGGTACGCATGATGAGTTGTTGGCACGTGATGGGTACTACAAGAAGCTTACTGAGATGCAGAATGTGAATTAGTATTATGTAGGACTCATAGTCTCCTTAATCTACGAATATAGAAACATGAAGACGCTGTCATTTAAGCTATTGGTAACAAACCCCATTAGGTTTGGTTTTATGCACATAATGGCCCTGTTTGTAAAAGGGTCGAAATGGCGTAAAAAGATAGAAGACAGTGGTTTGTTTGATTCCGAGTATTACAAGACGCAAGTTGCTGGAGGAGAGACGATGAGTGATTCGGCGTTGCTCTACCATTATTTGCGAACGGGATGGAAGGCAGGGTATGACCCTTCAGAAGCATTTTGTACAGATGCGTATTGTGATCAGTTTTACTGGCACAATAAATTTTCGTATTCGCCGTTAGAGCACTATCTTTTTTGGGGGTACAGGCATGATTGTTCACCTATCCCATCGTCGTATTATCGTGATATTGTTCATGGGCAAGGTTTAGAAGAGTGGATAGGATGGGCCAAGCGACAAGAGCGTCCCGTATTACTTATCAGTCATGAGTTTTCCAATACAGGTGCTCCTATAGCGTTATTAGGGATGGCCGAATCGATGAAAAAGATAGGGTTGACCCCGCTTATGGTATCATTGACCAGTGGCAATCTGCAAGGAGAGATAACTAGAAGGGGGATAGAAAATATTGTTGTTGGGCTATTCCCGTCACCCTACAGGAGAAGATATAAAGAAGAGCGGCTACGTGTAAAGCGCTTTATGGAAGCGTTTGATTTTGTCGTTTTCAACTGTATAATAGGTCTTTGTTGGGCGGCCGATTTACCTAAGATAGATAAACCAAGTCTATGTTGGATTCATGATGGGCCAGTTGCGATGAAGAATGTGTTTGTCACAAGCAGGCTAGTGGAGAGTATATCTAAGATGTCACTAGTATATGCTGTCAGTCAGTTTACCATTGATGTATTTGCGCCCCACTGTGACAAGAATGTACTATTCCAGTTGTTTCCATATGGTATATCCGATATAGGAGAACATATAGAGCCTGAAGTCGAGAGTATTAGCGACGACGAGCAGCAAGTTGTGCGATTCCTCATGCCAGGTCAGATTACCAAAAGAAAAGGTCATCATATATTATTGGAAGCTATAAAGAAGCTACCTGACGATTATTTAAAAAGAATAAAGATAATTATAGCGGGGCCCAAAAGTATGTCGGAGATGGATTTGTACGAGCGAGTAGTAGGTTGGGCAGATAGTAGAGAAAATGTAGAATATAGAGGAGAACTATCGCACGATTTATTTGTGAAACTATACGATGAGGTTGACATTGTTTTATGTCCATCGTTAGAAGATCCGCTGCCGATAGTATGTGCTGAATCGCTTTCGAAAGGTAAGGCTATAATAGTGAGTGATCACACGGGAACTGCAGGTTTGATTGACGATAAGAAAAATGGACTTATAGTTAAAGCAGGAAATATTGATTCGTTGGCAGACGCAATATGTTACGCTATCGAACATCCAAGAGAGATGAAAGAAGTAGGAAATCGAGGACGAAAAGTATTTGAAGAAGTATTTGATGTAGACTCATTTGATCGCAGGGTTGCCCAGATGGTAGATGCTGCATATAGTATTAAATAAAAAAGGCAAAGAAAGTATAACGATGAATGAGATTATGAGAAAGGCAGACGCAATATTCAGAGCAATAATGATGCCTGTAAGTAAGAATGTTTGTTTCTTCTTGACATTGATATTGTTTTCTGTAACACTTTCGGTACTTTCAATGATTGTCACGGAAGAACCAGCAAACCCGTACATGATATGGATTGCTCCGATTTTTGGCTCATATATAGTATGTCTACTGGCGTGGGTACTAGAAAAAGTGTTTATGAGGTGGGTTGTGTGGGTAATCTCTATAGTGTTTCTATACGCTGAATTGTTTACTCTATTTTTCCATCATTCATTATATAACATTCATGTAGTTCAGCTATTAACAGATACAGATGCGCGAGAGAGTCTGGAATTTGTCTCATCTGCTTTTTCATCATCAGCATTTCTATATTCAGTTATTATTACCATTGGGATACTTGTGATAGGATTTCTAATCTCAAAGTATTTCAAATTGTTATGTAATAAAGTTCAAGTTGTGAAACGAATATCCACATGCGTTTCATTGGTATTAGTTATAATTTCGGCTATTATTCAGCATGATGCTTATGTCAGACTAAAGAAATGCTTTGATTATGAGTATTTAGGCAACTTTATCTCGTATGAAAATGAGAAGCCAAGACAAGATACCCCAGTAGTGAGATTTTTATATGGGTTGTCGTTCAAGTATGTAGTATTAAAAGACCTCAAGAATATTGAGACAACTGTAGAGCAAACGAAAGTAGATGGATGTTCCTATAAGTGTCCGCTGATAGTTCTTGTTATAGGAGAGTCGTATGATAAAGCGCATGCACACGTATACAACCCGTCGTATCTTGAGACGACTCCACAGCTATCGGCACTGAAGCAATCGGGCAATTTGTTCCTTTTTGACAATGCGATAACATCCCACAATCATACAACAGAAGCATTTAAGGAGATGTTTTCTACATCCTCTTTTGATGGAGCTGATGATTGGACCAATCACTCATTATTTACGGCAGTATTCAAGAAGGCTGGATACGATGTGTATTTCCTTTCAAACCAGTTTGCATCTAATTTTGATGATATATGGAATCACTTTGGGGTACGCTATTTAATAATAGGAAGCTCTCGGAGTTGCAATTTACCTATAGAAACAGGAATGTATACCCTTTTGATGGTGAACTTATCGAAGAGATACCTGATATAGAAGTTTTAAAAAGTAAGCCGACGCTAATAGTAGTTCATCTTATTGGTCAGCATGTTGATTATGCACTACGGTACACTGAAGAGTTCAGAAAATTTACGCCAGACGATGTAAATCCTCAATATGGAGGAGAGATAGGTAAGCATGTAGTAGCTAACTATGACAACTCCCTTTTATATAATGACTATGTGGTAGGCTCCATAATGCAGAAAGTCAGTGGTACTGATGCAATCTGCATATATTTAGCTGATCATGGTGAAGAGGTATATGATTGGCGTGATGCCTATATGCGTACAGATGAGAGTGAATTGTTGCCCGAGGTAGCGCATTATCAGTTTGAGATACCCTTTATGGTGTATTTGTCGGATACATTTAAGGCAAATCATGAAGATTTGGCGAAGAAAATCTCAGAATCGATGGATTTGAAGATTATGAATAAAGATTTGAGTCATATTCTGCTTAATCTTGGAGGTATAGAAACTCCAGAATATAATGCAAAATACGATTGCTTCTCAGACGAGTATGATAATGATAAAAAACGAATAGTAAGAGGCTCTTTTGATTTTGATGAGATAATCAAGGGTTTTAAGGATAAATGATTACGTGAGGAAAATATTCCTGACGTTATTGTTGAATGAGCAAGGGCAGAAATTATCGGTATAGATTGTTTTTGCCCTTTGTCCTATGTCAGGTAGAGCCTCTAAATGGTTGACTATATAAATAAATTTCTCTGCCAACATCTTTATATTACCACTTTCGAAAACGAAGCCATTCACTCCATCCTGGATGAAAGAAGCTGTACCAGTATTGTCACTAACCAAAGTAGGGACACCGAACATAATTGCTTCGGTACAAGAAATAGGCATTGGGTCATCAATTGAAGTACATAGCAACACGTCGGACTGTGAAATCATTTTCAAGAGGGATTCATGTTCAACTTCACCCAAGATATGTATATCAATATTCTCTTGAGACCTCAGCATTGATGCTAGATTTTTGTCATGTTCATTGCCTGCAATTGTTATGTCCAACTTAGACAAGACATCCGATGGCAGCAAATTTAGAGCTTTGATGAGGATATCATGTCCTTTGCGAGCGTCGATAGTAGCAGCCATTATTAGTTTAATTTTTGATGAGGTCGGTTCCGATTCTTTAGGGACGCATGGAATATCCTTAATTCCATACAAGAACTGGTTGACACTCTTCAAAGAAGGGTATTCTTTTCTCAAGATATTTTCTGCGTAACGGCCTACGACCAATATTTCGTCAAATAAGTCGAGATAATACTTTGCTTTATTGTTGAAAGAAAAACTTTGGATGCTCATCCAACCCTCGTGAACCCAGCAAATCTTTTTTGATGTGATATCCTTTATTTCTCTAATCAGAGGAAGAGTTGAAATAGTATTGAATAGAACCACATCGAAGCACGAAGCGTAATCCTTGAAAGATATTTCGTTTGCTGGAGACGCTTTGCGAGTTATCAGGGAGTAGGCTATTTTATAATCTATTCCTTCGGATTCTATTTCTGAAAGTAGGACGCCCTCTTGGCGAGACAGTATTACAGGGTGAGCCCCTTGCTTTTTTAGGCTGACAGCCAGATTAAGGAGTGCTCGTGGTGCGCCAGTCATAGATAAATCGTGGCTGAAAAGCAAGATTGTCTTTTTGTCTTTTCTTATTGATTGGATTCTATCGACATCAGATTGGGTAATGCAGTGTTCCTGTACTTCGCGAACGCTATGGATTATTCTGCCCTCTTTACGCCCGCCATATTCATAATGGTCTAGAGGGCACATGTTTACAGGAATCAACTCGACATGCTGTGTCAAGTAGGCATTATTATGGAATTTGGCAGAAGGGTTATCCCCTTCTCTCCAACCAATCGTACAATAATGCATAGAAGGCTTCAGCCCATACGTTTCCCGAACATTCTTCAAATAGTATGAGCGATCGAACAAAGGAGAATTTCTTACACTTTCAAGCCCCTCCTCTTTTTGCATACTATTCTTTATGCCAATGATTTTATCACTAGCTGGCAAGAAAATAGCATTATTAACCTGAAACTTATCCTCTATATAATCGGCGCCATTATAAGATTCGTGCTGTCTCCAGAAAGTGAGTTTTTCGTCGACGAAGAACAGAAGATTGTTTTTTAAAATCTGTCTATAGAGCCAAAAATCTATCCAAGCAGGGATAGGAGATTCGAAAATCAAGGACTGTAGGACATCTTTTTTAATCATAACCGACGAAAAAGTCGGTATGAAATTAACCTCCTGATTATGTCGCAAATCTATTTTATTACCACCATCGCGGAGTAATTTTCTGACGACGGATATATATTCCTCTCTTTGTTCGATACATTTTGGGTCGCCAACAAGTTGGATATTATTTGAGACAATACAAACGTCCTTGTATTTATTGATCATTTCGACCTTCTTCTCCAAGTGGTTTGGTGCCCAATAGTCGTCACTCTCGCAAAAAGCGACATAATCTCCTTTGGCATTCTCTATTGCAAGCTTCATTGAAGCGATAATACCCTTGTTTGCTCCATTAGGATGCAACAGCAATTTTATTTTATTGCTTTTTGAGACGTACCCATTGATTACTTCGACAGAATTATCTTCAGAACCATCATCTACGACAATTATTTCATAGTTGTCGTATGTTTGTTCCAGCAAAGAATCTAAAGTTTCCGGAATGAATTGGGCATAATTATAGCTTGTGACTATAATGCTAACAAGAGGTCTTATAGGATTTGTGGCATCATTGTATTTGCCGATAGAATTCTCGCCGTAGCAAACGTACCCTTGGTATCGGCCTTCGAATAAATAATGCATTAAAGGGTTTCGTCCCTGAGCATGAATAAGAGGGTATGCTGTAATATATCTTGAATGTGAAAATTTTGGAGAAGGAGAATAACCTTTTAAGTACCCAACTCTTATGTAATGTTTTATTGGGGTCATTTGACAATCCACACCCTTTAGGTATTTTTCTGTATACCATTGGGCATCAAACAGACCCGATATCTTGATTGTAGTCAAGATATATATTTTGCTGAATGCATGACTAATAAATTTGGGTACTAATCTCATGTTGATACTTTTAGGAACTAATCAGATACAAAACGGCAAATTTATTTGAACAAATCGTAAAAGAAAGGGCGATGTGCGATAATGCCATAAATTCTGAAATAATTGAAAATATGACTTAGTACTTTAATTTTTCGATGGCTCTTGATGTATTCAAGTCGTTTTACTCCGAAAGTGGCCCTCTCTTTGCATTCAGGTGTGACGTAGTTGACGAACCTGTCAACAGGAATCAGAGGCCTTATAAGATTGTCGTCTTGGGGTGGGTTCTTTATCCATTCGCCGAGTCCGCATTCTTGAGAAGCATGGACTCTGTACTTGATAAGAGGTTGCTTTATATATCCTAGCACTTGTCTGCTTGCGGCAGATAGTGCGATAGTAAAGTCGTGGAGAGGCAGTTCGTTTTTCGTCGTTGCCGTTTTGTCTATGTTGAGAAAAGGAACGAATGAACTTCTGAAGGCCATTGCTGCGCCAGTACATCTGTTGTGTAGCAAAAGAGCCTCTATCTGAAAACCCCAATCAAAATGCTTCATTGCCTTAGGGCTGAATCCGACAGTCTCGAGTAGAGTTCTGTCTGTATATCTGGCATTGTTCTCGTCGATGAAGATAGCATTGGAAAAAGCGACCTCCTTTTGTGGGTTGGCCTTGAACCAGTTTAGAGTGGTTTCAACCTTGTCTTCCATCCATAAATCGTCCTGGTCGGAAAGAAAAATGATGTCGCCAGTACATGCTTTAATGCATTTGTCGAAATTGGCACACACACCAAGTGGTTGGGTGTTCTTCATGCACTTAATGTCTGTTCCACTTTTCTCCTTTAGTGCCGAGATGATATCAAGTGTCTTGTCAGAAGATCCGTCGTCGGAAATAACAATCTCATCAACCTTTACTGTCTGGTTGAGAATAGAGAGAAGTTGGCTTTCGATATATTTCTCTCCATTGTATGTGCAGATTGCGACAGATGTTCTCATAGACTTTGTTGTGGAATGTAATTCTACCTTAATGTATTGTATATATCCATTAATCTTTCTGCGAGGACATGTGGGTGGTAGTTGTTCATGGCGAAATCTTTACCACCGGCAATCAACTTATCTCGAAGGACGTCATCTGTCAATGCCATCTGAATTTTGTTGCTTATGTCTTCGGGGTTGTGCGGGTCGCACAAGAGCGAGAAAGGACCTCCAGCCTCAACCAGTCCGCTTGTGTTGCTGGTTATTACTGGGCAGCCTTTGAGTTGTGCCTCGACAACAGGAAGACCGAAACCCTCATAGAAACTAGGGAATACGAATGCACGTGCCTTCTGATAGAGAAGATGCAGCTCGTCGTCTTCGATGCGGTGTGTTGGGAAAATCACAAGGTTCTCGAGATGGTGTTTGGCGATGTACTGCAGAACCTCAGTCTTGTATGAACTTTCGTCGCCCACAGCTACAACAGGTATTTGCAAGTCTTTAGGGAGCAGTTCGATAGCCTTAATAATGCCGAGGAGGTTCTTGCGCGAATTGATAGATCCGACATAGAGCAGGAAATCGTCGGGGTATGCAGACAACTGCATATTGGCTTCCTCAGACGACAAGAGACAGCAATCGTCCTTGTAGAAAGAAGGATTGACAGGCTGATATATTATATCGATACGGCTTTCGTCGACATCGTAATATCTCAGAAGCTCCTGCTTGGTGAATTTGCTAATGACAATAATGCGGTCGGCATGTTTGATGGCATATCGCCACTTCATGTCATATATCTGGCGGTCTTGCCAGTGGTACATATTCTTGAATGACTTGAAAGCGACATCGTGTATTGTAACAACAGACGGAATGTTGCATTTGTCAATACCGACAGGAAGCTCGTTGCTGAGACCATGGAAAATGTCGATCTTGTCTCGCTTGATGTCTTGTGTCATTCCGAAAGTTCTCCAGATGCTACCATTGATGTGTTTGTCTGGGAATATGGTTTTGCAATGCTCCTTGTCGAGATAGGCACGCATCATATTGTGTGGCCTTATTTTAGGAGTATACAAATAGTATGTATTCTCAGGGTAATAACCTGTGAGAATATCTATAGTGGTACGGCTGTGGTTGCCCAAGCCGGTAAAGTTATTATATAGTCGTTTTGCGTCGAATCCGATGTTCATCAGTAGTTGTATTTATTTAGTCTTACACGAAAGCGTTGACAAATACGGTACATTATCTGGCTCAATGTACTTTGATCTCTTGAGCAGGATTGAATACAAAAGTCTTCGCATGGTACGTTTTGTATTCAGCTCCCATGAAGAACCTACTGCCACACCATATTGTGAGGCTTTGTTCAGATAAAGGTTGCGGAACGGGTTGTCGCAATTATATCGCCATGGCTTACGTTTGTTAGAGAAGTGAACGACAGCTGGATTAGCAAGAGCCTCGTGGAGGTCATTCATGCGTCGGTTCTGTATGTCGGGCTTCTTGTATGTGAAGAAGTCGAGAAGGTTCCATCTGCATGAAATGAAAGTAGCTCGGCCAGCGGTCAAAGCATTCATTATATCTTGATCGTGATGACGAAGAGTCTTACGATGTTCATCTATGAAAAGAGAGGCTTTATGTGTGAATTGAAAATCTCTCATAGCCTTAAGGTTGACGAGTACAACTCCGGCATTGAAATATGACAGATTCTCGTCGTAGTTTAGTTCTTGGGGTTTTTGAGTGTCATACGGCGAACGCTCTTCTACAGCGGCAATCATGTGGTCGTCTGTTTCGAGGTTGGTGTCCCAAAGTGGGCGTATGCTATCTAAAACTAACGTGTCGCAGTCGAGAAACAATACCTTATTTACAGAGGCAGGTATCAGGTCGGGCATAAAAATGCGCAAGTAAGTGGCAGGTGACACATAGTCTTTACGCCACATAGGCAGATTTGCGACCTTGTCGTTGTCGATGTCGTAAAAATGGAACGTCATCTTAGGATGTCTGGTGACGAACTCGTCTTTATGGCAATCGTCCAGGCCAACGTTGACAACATGGACAGCAAAAGATTCTTCCTTGTTACTCTCTTCTAGCGAATATAGCATAACATGAGAGTAAGGAACAAAAGAAGAGTCTATATTTATAGCTATGTCTATCATGCCTTATAGTTTGGCCTTAGTCTGTAGTTTTAGTTTTTTGTAAATTGGACAGCAAAAATAGTGCCCAACCATGTTTCGTCAATCTATACACCGAATAGGGTGTAATGACGACAAACATGCAAATATAATAATAAAATCAAACAAACCCACCCCGTTAGGCCCATTATTGCTAAAAATAGACGAAAGGGAGTTAATCTTTCGGATTGTATTTGTATTTTGTCTATATTTGTTATGTTTTAGAAAGAAGCCATGTCACTCATACGAAAAATACGATATATGCTTATGGCATGCAAATGCCATGAGGAGATTATGCCATCGGACGAAGGCATAGACATAGTGATACCTGTAGTCAGCAAAGACCTTGATATATTGCCGTTGTGTCTTGAAGGGTTGCAGAAACAGTTGAAACACAAGGTGGTGGGCAAATATATAGTATCACCGGATGAACCTCAGATAAGACAGTTCTGCGAGAAATATGGACTTGAGTTCGTAGACGAGGAGTCGGTTCTCGGTTTTGCCGCAAGGGACATTGACCTAGTTGTGACCCTGAAAGACGGAACGAAGAGAAACAGAAGCGGATGGTTGTATCAGCAGTTGATAAAGTTGTCTGGGCGAGTTGGTACGTCACGTTATTATTTATGCATAGACGCTGACCATGTATTGATTCATCCTCACGTATTCTTATCGGAAAGTGGAGAGCAGGTGTTTTATATGAGCAAGGAAGAGAACCAGCCGTACTATGAGAACATACATAGGTTGTTCCCTCAGATGGAGCTTGATGCCTTGTCGTATGTAGATCACAAGATGCTTTTTGACAGAGAACGTCTGGAGCAGTTGAGAAGAGAAATCGAGGTACGTAGTGGCAAGCCATGGATAGAAGCCATTATAGAGAGTATCAACAGGAATGTGCTTTCGGGATTTTCGGAATTTGAGTTGTATGGCAATTATATGGTGAATAAAATAAGGCGGCCGTGGAGGGAGAAGGAATTGCCGTATAGTTCGATAGCTGACTACGACACATTGGTCGAGCGATATGGTAGAGACGCGTGGGCTGTGACATTCCCTGAGTGGAAGAAAAAGAACAAAAAGTAGCTGTTTAGAAAAAGCTGAACCTATGAACGATTTGTTCATACCCAGGTAATAGTTTTGCGACTGATAACAGCTGAAAAGCAATTGTGTAAAAAAAGAAAGAAAAAGATATGACTCAGTTTACTCATCTTCACGTCCATTCGCATTATTCTATGCTTGATGGTATGTCAAAGGTGCCCGATCTGGTAGACAAGTGCATGCGTACAGGAATGCATGCCATGGCGTTGACAGACCATGGTAACATGTTTGGCATCAAGGACTTCCTTGACTATGTTGGCAAAGTCAATGGAGCTCCCAAGAAGAAAATCAAGGACTGCCAGGAGGAGATAGATAAAACAACAGACGAGGCCAAGCTTGCCGAGCTCAATGAAAAACTCGCTAAATTGCAAGCCGAGGCAGAAGCCTTTATCCCATTTAAGCCTATTGTGGGAACTGAAGCCTATTGTGCGCGTCGAACACTTCAAGACAAGGACAAGAACTTCAAGCAGATAGACCCAGAGACAGGCAAGGAATTTATTCCAGACCGTAATGGTTGGCACCTTATATTATTGGCTAAAAACAAGACTGGATATCTGAATCTTTGTAAGTTGGCATCCCAGGCATATGTGGATGGTTTTTATGGCAAGCCTCGTATAGACAAGATCATACTTGAGAAATACCATGAAGGTCTGATAGTATGTTCTGCATGTCTTGGTGGCGAATTGACCCAGAAGACTATTGCAGGTGACATTGAGGGTGCGGAAGAGACCATCAAGTGGTTCAAGAGTATTTTTGGCGACGATTATTATATAGAGCTTCAGCGTCATAAGACCGACAAACCTAATGCGGCTACCGATACATTCATACGTCAGGAAGAAGTTAATCCTGTTCTTGTAGACTTGGCTCGCAAGTTTGATGTAAAGATAATCTGTACCAACGACGTACACTTTGTGGAGGAGAATCATGGCGAAGCGCATGAACGTCTTGTGTGTCTATCTACAGGCTTCGACTATGACGATCCAAAGCGTAGCATGATGTATACCAAGCAGGAATGGCTGAAGACTCCAGAAGAGATGGCTGCCATTTTCCCTGATTATCCTGAGGCGCTTGAAAACACTAACGAGATAGCGGACAAGGTGGAAGTTTATTCCATCGATTCGGGTCCGATCATGCCTAAGTATGATATTCCTGAAGAATTTGGAACCGAGGAGCAATACCGCAAGAGATTTACCGACGAAGACCTTTTCAATGAGTTTACTCGTGATGAAAAGGGACAGGTAGTCATGTCGCAAGAGGAGGCGGAGAAAAAGATAAAGCGTCTGGGAGGTTATGAAAAACTATATCGTATCAAGCTCGAAGGAGACTACTTGAGCAAATTGGCTTGGGAAGGTGCGGCTATGCGATATGGTGCAAAGCTCACATGGGATGCGGAGAACAACCGCTATGATGTAGACCTTGAACAGAGGGCGAAGGATCAGATAATATTCGAGCTACATGTAATGAAGACCATGGGTTTCCCTGGTTACTTCCTTATAGTTCAGGACTACATTCGTGCGGCGCGTCAGGAACTGGGCATGTTTGTCGGTCCGGGACGTGGTTCTGCGGCTGGTTCGGTGGTAGCATACTGTTTGAAGATTACCGACATCGACCCTCTTACCTACGACCTTCTTTTCGAGCGATTCCTAAACCCAGACCGTATTTCACTTCCTGATATCGATGTGGACTTTGAGGACACAGGTAAGATTATCGAATGGGTTACCAAGAAATATGGAAAAGAGAAAGTGGCGCGTATCATCACATACGGAACAATGGCGACCAAATCGGCATTGGCCGATGTAGCGCGAGTGCAGAAAGTGCCGCTTGAAGAAGTTAACCGTTTGAAGAAGCTTGTCCCAGACAAATTTGATGATGTCATTGATCCAGAGACAGGCAAGTCATTTGGTTCGTCGGGCAAGAAACCGCCTAAGGTGAAGCTCAAGAACTGCTTCAAATATATTCCAGAGTTGAAAGAGGCTCGCTATTCCGAAGACAGGAATATCAGCACCATGTGTGAGTATGCCGAACAGCTTGAGGACACAAACCGTCAGATAGGAATCCATGCCTGTGGTGTGATTATTGGTGCCGATGACCTTACCAATTTTGCACCAATGTGTGTAGTAAAAGATAAGGACACAGACAGGGACGTTCTTGTGACTCAGTATGATGGACACGTTATTGAAAGCGTTGGTCTTATAAAGATGGACTTCTTGGGTCTGATAACCCTTACGCTGATCAAGACGACAATCCAGAACGTGAAGAAGTCGAGGGGCATCGATGTGGATATTGACCATATTCCACTAGATGACGAACTGACCTATAAGCTTTTTGGTGAGGGCCGAACAATCGGAGTGTTCCAGTTCGAAAGTCCTGGAATGCAGAAATACTTGCGTGAGCTCAAGCCTACAGTCATTACCGACCTTATTGCGATGAACGCCCTGTATCGTCCGGGTCCTATTGCATACATTCCAACCTTCATCAACCGTAAGCACGGACGTGAGGAGATCAAGTATGACCTTCCGATAATGGAGAAATATCTTGGTGATTCGTATGGCGTTACGGTATATCAGGAGCAGGTGATGCTTTTGTCGCGTCTGTTGGCAGGTTTCACTCGTGGTCAGTCGGACTCGTTGCGTAAGGCGATGGGTAAGAAGATCTTTGCGATGCTGGAGCAGTTGAAGCCTAAGTTTATCGAGGGAGCCATGAAGAACCCTAATATACGTGATGGTCTCACAGAAGAGATGAGCGACGACAAACTTAGGGAGACACTAGAGAAAATATGGAAAGACTGGGAAGCGTTTGCATCCTATGCCTTCAACAAGAGTCATGCAGCATGCTATGCATGGGTTGCTTACCAAACGGGATATCTTAAGGCACATTATCCAGCAGAATATTTGGCAGCCAACTTGACCATATCCAAGGACACCATTACCGAAGTGCAGAAATTCATGGAAGAGTGTAAAGCCATGGGCATAAAGGTGAAGGGTCCGGACGTGAATGAATCGGTGATAGACTTTACCGTAAATGGCGAAGGAGAGATACTCTTTGGAATGGGTGGAGTCAAAGGCGTTGGTGAGGGACCAGTATTGGCTATCATCAAAGCACGTGAAGAAGGTGGTCCATTTACAGGCATTTTCGACTTTGTTGAGCGAGTCAATCTGCAGGTGTGCAACAGGAAAGCGATAGAGAGTTTGGCCATTGCAGGAGCATTTGATAAGCTTGGAGACATAGAGCGAGAGCAATTCTTTGTCCCAGTCAATAGCAAGGAACAGACATTCAGCGAAGTGCTAGTGCAGTATGGCAACACATATCAGCAGGATAAGAACAACTCATCTTCATCGTTGTTTGGCGACATGTTCTCGAATGTGGCTATAACAAAGCCTAGTCTGCCGTCAAACTATGTGAAGTGGACCGACCTTGAGCGACTCAACAAGGAAAAAGAAGTTGTAGGCATCTATCTCTCGGCACATCCACTGGACATGTATAAATTTGAGATGAAATATGTCTTGAATACGCATGTGTCGGAATTGACAAATGATAATCTGCCGAACATGTTGGGCAGGAACTTTATAACAGGTGGCATAGTGACCGGAACACGAAATGGAATGACCAAGAGGGGTGAACCATATATGATCGCGACCGTTGAAGATATGCAGGGACCTGGTGAGATAGCGTTGTTCAGCAAAGACTTTGCAAACTATGCAAACTTCTTTACGCAGCATTCATACGTATGTGTCATGGGAACAATTGCGAAATCGGATTATAATGACAATATACGTAAGAACATCACACGAGTAATGTATATGGCCGACTTGTTGATGCAGAACAGATTTAAGGCATTGACGTTGACTTTGGACTACAAACTCGTTGATGACAGTTTCATCGGAAAACTGCGAAAGATACTGCTAAAAAATGTGGCAGGTCGTGCGGTAGCCGATTCGGCCAATGGTCGAAAAGTTGTTCCTCTAAGTGTGCATCTGGTGGATGAAGAAAGGAACCGACAGGTAAACCTCTTCTCACGTTCGCATAGCATAGAATTGGGTCCCGACATAATGAAACTGGTAGATGAAACACCAGGTGTAGTGATGTCATTGGAGTAGTGTTGCTTATAAATTGATAGATTTATACTAATTGTTAATAAAAAAAATACTATATTGCAATCGGAAAAAACCAGTCAGTAATAATTCGTTGAACTAATGTTGATAAACTATCAAGTGATAGCAAGGATATACAAGTGTATATTGCCATTCCTTTTGTTGTTTGTTCCGCTTTTTTCGATAGCAGACAATAGTGGGCTTTCGGCAGATTCTTTATATACCTTAGGCAAGGAGATGTATCGGTCAGACCCTGATTCGGCGTTGGCGTTGTTGCATCGTGCCAATACCAAGGTGTCTGACAATTATGTGCTGAAGGCAAATGTCTATCGTTACATTTCAAATGCTTATCATTATAAAGGAGAGTATGAGCAGGCTATTGATGCTTGCCGTAAGGCTATCGAGATTCGTTTGCATCATTTGGAGAAAGATTCTGACAACATAGGTAATTTGGCGGCGCTCAACTATAATTTGACTATCAACTATCGAATAGTAGAAAAGATAGATAGTGCAATAATCGTAGTCAAGCGAGCAGCCAATTTATACAGCCAAGTAGGCAATGACTATAGCGAGGGAGTGTGCTACGACTTGGAGGCCCAATTGTATCAGCAGATTGCCGAGCCATTTTTCGCGCAGCAATGTGCCTATGCAGAATTGGCAATAAACGAAAAGATGAATGACTCGATAGGAATTGCTTATACCAAAGATTTGCTGTCAAACATAAAGAACGACCTAAGACAATACAAGGAGGAGTTGCAGTTGCAGCGTGAAGCTCTTGATATACGCAGGCAGATTGGTGATTCAATCCTCTTGGCATATTCATATAATAATATAGGTCTGACATACATTCAGCTAGAGCAGTATGATTCGGCTTTCTATTACCTCTCGTCTTCTTTGAAACTCAAGGAGTCGTTTACTGAGGATCAGGCGTACCAGATACCAATCACAAATGCCTCGTCGACTCTTGATTATCGCAAATATTGGCGTGAGGCAATGTTGGCATCTACGTATAAGAATATTGCTTCGGCTCTGAACGGGCAGGGGAAAGACGATGAGAGCATAGTTTACTCTCAGAAAGCCTATGATTATTACAAGCTCATGAATCAGGATTACGACTGTGCAGATGTATCCATTCTTGTTGCGAACTCATACTATAACCGCAAACAATATCAGAAAGCTATACGTTATCTGGAGGAGAGTCTTGAAATAGCCGAGAAGTCGAACTATAAACTTGTGAAATATAAAAGCATGCAACTACTCTCGCGTTGTTATGCGAGTGTAGGTCGTGGTGCCGATGCCTTCAGGCTGTCAGATTATGCTTCGATGCTTCATGACTCGCTTCAGAATGAAGACCTTGTTCGCAGGATGACACTAATGGAGTCGGAGTATGAATTCAACAAGATACGCGAGTCGGATTCAATACAGCAATATCACGTGCGTTTGGACCTTCAACGTAGGCATGATAGTGAAATGCAGAAAAAAAGAGTTGAACTGTATTTGCTTATAGCCTTTATCGCAGTTGCAATTATCATATCGGTGCTGATGTTCCGCAACTTCCGCTTGCGCAAAGACAATGAGCAGAATGCGTTGAAGCATAAAGCTCTCGAAGTTGAACGAACACTCTTGCGTACGCAGATGAATCCTCATTTCATCTTCAACGCACTCAATTCCATACAGAGTTTTATTATAAGCAACAATCAAGATGAGGCTGAGCGTTACCTGTCAAAATTTGCGAAACTTATCCGAATGATTCTCGACAACTCGATGAAACAGCGAATATTATTGTCGGATGAATTGCTCTCTCTTTCGCTCTATTTGGATCTGGAAAAAGTACGCTTCAGCAACAGGTTTACATACAAGATTAATGTAGACGAGGAAATAGAAGACGACATAATTTTCGTTCCGCCAATGCTCATCCAGCCATTTGTCGAGAATGCCATATTGCATGGTCTTATGCACAAGGAGACCGATGATGGCCAGATAACGATAAATATAAGAGAAAATGTCGAAGTGCATACTCTTTCGTGCGAGATAATAGACAATGGCATTGGTCGGAAAGCCTCTGCCGAATTTAGCAAGGAGCGGAAAGGGCATCGTTCGGTAGGTATGCAGTTGACTCGAGATCGTCTGCAGGAGCTTAACGACCAGACTCAGGTCGGATTCACTTGCACTATAACAGACCTTATTGGTGAGCATGAAGAGGCATTAGGTACAAAAGTAACAATCATTATCCCATATTCTGAAGATGTATAAAGTAGTTATTATCGATGACGAAGCCAGTGGCCGAAATGTTATCCGACACAATCTGAAGAGATTTGATAAGGATTTGTCAATCATTGCCGAGGCCGATTCGGTGAAGAGTGGCATAGAAGTGATAGAAGCGCTCAAGCCAGACATCGTATTTCTCGATGTACAGATGCAAGACGGTACTGGCTTTGATCTGTTGCAGAACGTCAAGGAGAGAAACTTTAAGGTGGTTTTCGTTACGTCGTATGACAATTTTGCCATAAAGGCCATCAAATATAATGCTGCCGACTATCTGCTGAAGCCTATCGAGCCCGATATGTTTCAGGAGGCAGCAGAGAGAGTCTTTGATATGCTGGAAAACAGACTGGCAGCCGTGTCTGTGGAGCAATTCAACAACAATTTCAACCGATTTGAGAAAATTGGGCTTGCAATGCCTGATTGTGTGAAGTTTGTTCCTGT
Organism: Bacteroidales bacterium; assembly: GCA_024401355.1. Lineage (GTDB taxonomy): Bacteria > Bacteroidota > Bacteroidia > Bacteroidales > Marinilabiliaceae > W3P20-009. The sequence continues at coordinate 43,404 of JAKSLF010000025.1, forward strand.
TGAGTCGATAGATTATTGTTCGGCCGATGGTAATGGCACGGTGTTTTGTTTAGTGGATGGAACAGAAATGCATGTATGCAAAAACATGAAATATTATGAAGATATATTGCCTCAGAACATCTTCATACGTGTACATCGTTCGTTTATTGTCAATGTACGCAACGTCGACAGTTATGTCAAAGGAGATGTGCCATCAATCGTTATGTCGAATGGATTCCAAATAGAGGTGTCTCGTCGCAAGAAGGATGAATTGTTGAGTATGTTGGATGTGAAGTTGTGACATGTTGAAGTAGATTCCAAGATAAAAATAAGTTGACGCGCGGGACGTAATGTCTCGCGCGTTTTTCATGAAACCCTCTGAATATTTATACAAAACGCCCTTTTTTTGTATATGGGAATTACCGTTAATCATCCCAAACCCGTCATTCGTCAGCTCAAACCTGCTCTTCGTCACGTGGCTGAAAATCGTGTTTTTTATTTTTGTATTATTGCAGCAGAAATAAATCTTAATAAACAATGAAAAAAATACTAACTATTGTTTCAGGCCTATTCCTTGGAATAGGTGTTATTTTGCTCATCGCAGCATACGTAGTTCGTTCAAACTACGAAGACTTTAAGTCACATGCCGATCTTGTAGAGGCTGAAATTGTTGACATGGCAGCCAACAAACAAAATGTCAATGTGCTGATAGCATACGAATATGGTGGTGAGACGTATGGCCCAGCTCTTCTGGGCGGCTACTCTTCTTCTATGTACGTGGGCGGTACCGTCGAAATATATGTCGACCGCGAAAACCCTAGCGACTTCTCTTGGGGCAGTGGTATAGCCCAGACCATCCTTCTCATCCTTGGATTGGTGTTCGCCGGCATCGGTGGCGGTATCTTCCTCGTGAGAGCTATTTCTGGCTCTGGCGCTAAACGCCTCGTCAAAGAGGGCGACAAGCTCGTGGGCAAAGTGGAGAACGTTTCACGTAATACAGCTGTGGAGATTAATGGCGAAAACCCATGGGTAGTCGTATGTACCTGGACTAAGTCTAATGGCGAGATATATAGGTTCAAGAGCAAGAACATCTATACCGACCCTATGGATACATTCCGCCCGGGAGATGACATTATAATATATGTCGACCGCAACAATATGAAGAAGTATTATGTGGATGTCGACCAGAAAATGAGCAAGATTCATGATATGTAAAGTGTTTAATTCAATAAAACTAGTGTGATGAAAAAAATTCTATCTCTTTTTGTCGTTGCATTGACGACGTTTACATCAGCGTTAGCTGCAAATGAGTATACTCTTGAGCAACGCCTCGCAAATGCATTACCTTACGATCATTTTGTTGATTCAGATAACGAAGATTATTACATAGCGATGGATGGACGGGAAAGAGTCTGCATCGCAAACTATCAGGAATGTGCAGACATTGTTGTGTTTGCCGATAATGGATACACATTAAGCTTTGCTGACAACAAGTTTTATTACACCAATAATAGTGACAGCAGAGACAAACTGACATTTGAGTTGGATGAAGAAGAGACTGTGGCCAGGATAACATGGGTGGCACCTGGAAAGCAGACTCGAGAATTCAATATACCGGTGGATCCTCAAATCCTCTATGAGGAAGAGATTGCTCAATTGATTGGCGATGTTGTGTATGAAAGAGTGGGTGAAGCTTATTGCTATGAAAAGATATATGTGAATGGTGATGGTCGTGTCTGTGGTAGAAATGGAGAGTACGAGCAGATTATGCGAAATTCGTTCTATATTGATGTGATTGACAATGGTTACGCCATGAGTGATGAGGAAAAGAATGCGTATGTTTTTGAAGTAGACAGCGAGAACAAACTTGTACTTGTTTTATACAGACTTTATGATTATGAGGTTGTCTATAAGGCAAAAACTTCAGCTCCGACGGCTATTGGCGGCATTGGCATCAATAAGGCTAGCAAAGTTGTTAAGACTATTGAGAACGGCAAGGTTGTCGTAATCAAGAATGGTGTTAAGTATGGTCTTGATGGTAGTGTTATCAAGTGAGCCATATACTAAGAAATGTTGGATTATAATTCGGCGAATAACATGCCTCTATTTAGTTCTTTTACCGCTTATCAGCCCAAAAGGTGTTTTCGTCATCTCAAATATGTTACTCATAAGGTGAGTGAAAAACGGGTAATCTGTTTTTTTAATATTGTAATCTGATAATTGTGCAACACACATTTACAAATGTAATTTTTTAACAACTATTCATATTCAAATAACAATGAAACGAATAACATCATTTATCCGTCTGTTAGTCTGCCTCATCTTCATGG
>JAKSLF010000026.1 GCA_024401355.1 Bacteroidales bacterium
CACCAAGACGGTTAGCGCCGTGGTCAGAGAAGTTACACTCACCGATTGCGAAGAGACCCTTAACTGAAGTCTGGAGTTCGTAGTCAACCCAGATACCACCCATAGTATAGTGGATAGCAGGGAAGATCATCATTGGGTTGTAGTACTTAACACCGTTGATCTCCTTAGCGAACTGACCTGGGTTAACGTCTGTGATTTCCTCATACATATCGAAGAGGTTGCCATAACGCTGGCGAACAACGTCGATACCGAGACGGTTGATAGCCTCAGAGAAGTCGAGGAATACGGCCTTACCTGTGTTGTTTACACCGAAGCCCTTGTCGCAACGCTCCTTAGCAGCACGTGAAGCAACGTCACGTGGTACGAGGTTACCGAATGCTGGGTAACGACGCTCCAAGTAGTAGTCGCGATCTTCCTCAGGAATATCCGAACCCTTCTTCTTGCCAGTCTGAAGTGCCTTAGCATCCTCTTCCTTCTTTGGAACCCAGATACGACCATCGTTACGGAGTGACTCTGACATCAAAGTCAACTTCGACTGCTTGTCGCCATGAACTGGGATACAAGTTGGGTGAATCTGAACGTATGATGGGTTAGCGAAATAAGCGCCCTTGCGGTATGCAGCGATAGCAGCAGAAGCGTTACAGCCCATTGCGTTAGTTGAGAGGAAGTAAGTGTTACCATAGCCACCAGTAGCGATAACTACTGCGTGAGCTGCGAAACGCTCAAACTTACCAGTAACAAGGTTCTTAGCGATGATACCGCGAGCACGGCCGTCGATCATAACGATATCGTGCATCTCATAACGGTTGAAGCTCTTTACCTTGCCAGCCTTAATCTGACGGTTGAGTGAAGAGTATGCACCGAGGAGGAGCTGCTGACCAGTCTGACCCTTTGCATAGAATGTACGAGAAACCTGTGCACCACCGAATGAACGGTTAGCAAGAAGTCCGCCGTACTCACGAGCGAAAGGTACACCCTGAGCGACACACTGGTCGATGATGTTGTTCGACACCTCAGCAAGACGATATACGTTAGCCTCACGTGCACGGTAGTCACCACCCTTTACTGTATCATAGAAGAGACGATATACAGAGTCGCCGTCGTTCTGATAGTTCTTTGCTGCATTGATACCACCCTGTGCAGCGATAGAGTGTGCACGACGTGGTGAATCCTGAATACAGAAGTTCAATACATTGAAGCCCATCTCACCAAGTGTTGATGCTGCAGAAGCACCAGCCAAACCTGTACCTACAACGATGATGTCGAGCTTACGCTTATTAGCAGGGTTGACAAGCTTCTGATGAGCTTTGTAGTTGGTCCATTTTTCTGCGACTGGGCCTTCTGGAATTTTTGAATCTATAGTGCTCATAAAAATTCGTTTTCTTATTTTGATTGTTCTGTCAATTGTAATTTGTTATTGCAATTGATTGGCTATTAACCGAAAATTGGGAATACTCCGAAGAAGAATCCGATAACGATTACAGCGAAAAGGCCACATACGATTGTTGCATACCAGAATGATATGCACTCAAGGCGCTTAATCCATGCGTTGCCATTCCATCCAAGTGTCTGAAGGGCGCTCCAGAAACCATGTGTCAAGTGGAACCACAATGCTACGAACCATACGAGGTAAAGACCTGCATAGACAGGGTTCTGGAAGCATTCTGCAACCCAAGCAGCACCATCAGTAGCGCTGTGAGCGAGGCCCTCAACGTGAAGCAACTCTGCGCACATCATGTTGTACCAGAAGTTGAAGAGGTGGAGAGCGATGCCAAGGCATACGATAATACCAAGAACGAGCATGTTCTGTGAAGCCCACTCAACGTTCTTTGGCTTTGCAGTTACCTCATAACGGTCTGCGCCACGAGCTGCACGGTTCTTGAATGAAAGGATGAACGCATACACTATGTGTACAACTACGCCCAATGCCAATACTGCTGTACCAGCAAGTGCATACCAGTTTGTGCCAAGGAAACCGCATACAGCATTGTAAGCGTCACCTGAGAACACAGCGACCAGGTTCATCGACATGTGGAAGAGAAGGAAGAGTACGAGGAACAAACCTGAAATACTCATAATCAACTTTCTTCCGATTGATGAATTTAATAATCCACTCATAAAATTAATTGTTTTGTGTATTTATTGATTTTTGATTTTTTGTTCTTTGGCCATTAAAATACCATATAACATATTTTACTGCAAAAATACGTCACAAGTTTCCACTTACCAACTGAATTAAAGAAAAAATTCTCTATTTAAAATTCTTCTAAATCATTTGCCCTTTCCGACGACCTTTTTGCCCTTCCGTCCACAAACGAAAAGAACCATCACACTTCACAGCGGATGGTTCTCTTTCGAATATAAGCAATCTGTAAATGCATTCAAAATACCGTCACGGTTGATGCACACTCTTTAATTTATGATGAAAAGTTTTAAATCCATTCTTATTGCAACAAGAAATACTGGCTCGTCGAAGTCTCCTTCTCCTTGGCAGCAGCTGCCATAATCCAGCAATGGACCTTGCCACTCGGAATATTCATCTTCAGCTTGCCTGCCGACCTCTCGACCGGATCCGACACTCTCACATAAGTCTCGTCCTCCGAATAGATCACAAGTCTCACCTCGTCAGTACCGTCAGCAGGAGGAATATTTCCCTTTGGCGCCCATGTTACCAGAGCCGACTCCTTGCCGTCTCTCTTCACCTCTGCTGCTGCAAGGTTCGGACGTCTTCCTTTGCTCACAATCACCTTCGAGAAGTCAATTGCACATTCAGGAGCATCGCCAACGACATTCAGCTTCCACAACTCCGAAAATGCCACACAATGCACCATCTTCTCATCCAGCTGCGACCTGAAGCCGATGTTAAACGCAGGCACAAACGCCGGAATCATCCTTCTCAAAGCTCCGAAGCGCATTCTTGCCGACTTCTGGCCTTCTGAAGGTTCCGCCTGGCTTTTCTGTGGCAACGCCCTAATCACCGGCTGACCCTTTCTGATGTAGCCAACCACCGTTCCGACCTTGCCGCTGAAACCGCCTAATATGCCCATGTTCAACTTTGCCATTTTTCCTTATCTCTTATTACATTACAAAGATACAATTAATACTTCAAATAACCAAATATAACGCAAAGAATATCAGTATAAAGTAAAATAAATTACATATCCAAATATTAACCGTTAAAACATAGCAACAATAACCACATTTTTCGACTCCATTACATCCATTTTATCGAACCTTCGCCCTTACCTTACCATAGGGATACCGTACCCATACCATACAATTGACCATCTTCCATAATCAATTTACTAATCACCAAAAGTCAAATTTTTTTTCGTTTACTATTGCAAAACAAAAATATCCTTCCTAACTTTGCACCGCAAAAACGCAAGCCACATGCCCGGATGGCGGAATTGGTAGACGCGTTGGTCTCAAACACCAATGCTGCAAGGCGTGCCGGTTCGATCCCGGCTCCGGGTACTCTAAAGCAGGAGAACTTTACGGTTCTCCTCTTTTCGTTTTTGCTCATCCCGTTCTTCGGTTCGTCAACTAATTCTATTCACTATGTTCAAATATATAATCCTCTGTTCGCTCATGATAGTCTCGCTTGTTGCTTCTGCCAAAGGCAACTCTCGAGTGCGTACATCACCACTCTCAGGCGGACAAATATATGCCGGAGCACGACTTGGAGTTGGCGTCCCTCTATCTCTTGGACGTTCATCCGACGACATCTCATTCAAGGATGTGTCATCCGTAGGTTTCGCAGCCAAAGGCGACGTCTTCTGGCTGGTCAATTCAGTCGTGGGCGTCGGAGGTGAACTCGGATTTAACTCTTTCCCATATAAAGAACAATTCTGGGCGTCGCTCAACCGACGTGGCTCTTTCAACGCCTCATACCGCGACATGAGTGCCGGACTTACCGGACGACTCTTCTTCGGCACATACGACGTCAAGCCTTTCTTCGGAATAGCCGCAAACGCACATTATCTTCGCAACTCTCTCGACTTCAAGTCGTCATACGTAGGCACCTCGCAAGACGAGTCGGTCTCTTACACATCCAATCAGATAAAACCAGGATTTGCACTCGAGGCAGGCATCTTCTACCACATAGGTTCTGTTACTCAGCTCTCCGTCGGTATGCGACTTAACGTCTTGCCTTTTCTCGACGAGGACAAAATGACAACAGTCGACCCATACTCGTATGTCGAACAGACCATTGTAGTCAATCCACATGGTAACCAGAATAATTTCGAAGTGGTCGTCGGACTACATTTCCTCACCACTTCATCCAAAAATCGCGTCAAGCATTGATACTTCTGTTTTTTTTATTATTTTTGGTGCTTGGATTAATATCAGGTAGCATTTCGAAATAATGTCGTTTCTTAATTCTATAGTAAAACTATATGGATCGCAACGTATGTCGCAGATTGCCGACTTTACTGTGCGACCTGTCGACATACAGCATGAGCAGTTCGACCATCTCGTCTCGAAGGCGGCAACAACAGCCTTTGGTCGTGAATACGACTTCGCGTCCATCAGGTCATACGACGACTTTGCATCTCGCGTTCCTGTACGCGACTATGTTGCTTTCAGTTCCTACGTCGACCGAATGAAACAAGGCGAAGCCAACGTATGCTGGCCAGGCAAAGTCCGCTGGTTTGCCAAGTCGTCAGGAACAACCGACGCCAAAAGCAAATTCATACCTGTAACCGACGACTCGCTCCAGAAGTGCCACTACCGTGGTGCCAAAGATACTGTCATCGCCTACGTCAATTCTCATCCCGATTCACGCATGGTTTATGGCAAATGCCTAACTCTCGGCGGAAGCAAGGAAATAAGCAAAATCAATAGCGGCATACAGACGGGCGACCTCTCGGCCATCCTTATTGGCAACGCCCCATTATGGTCCAACTGGGCAAAGACTCCATCACGCGACATCGCCCTGCTTGCCAAGTGGGAAGAGAAACTCGTCAAGATAACAGATGTTGTAGTCAAGCAGAATGTGACATCTCTAGCCGGCGTGCCAAGCTGGTTCCTCATTCTCCTCAAGCACATCCTTGAAGTTACAGGCAAAAATAATCTTCACGAAATTTGGCCTAACCTCGAACTCTTCCTCCATGGAGGCATCAACTTCACGCCATACCGCGATCAATACAAGGCGCTATGTCCGAAAGGCATCAACTTCATGGAAAACTATAATGCCAGCGAAGGATTCTTCTGCATTCAGGTAGACGAAAACCACGACATGCAGCTCATGCTCGACTATGGCATCTTCTATGAGTTTATTCCGCTCAGCGAACTCGACAACCCGTTCCCAAAGGCACGTACCGTTGATAATGTTGAAACAGGTGTCGACTATGCCATGGCCATCACAACCAATGGTGGACTTTGGCGTTATCTCATAGGCGATACAGTACGATTCACGAGTCTCCGACCTCACAGGCTCATCATCTCTGGACGTACCAAACATTATATAAATGCATTTGGCGAAGAACTTATGATTGCCAACGCCGAACATGGACTCAACTCTGCATGTCAGGCAACAGGAGCAGTCATTAAGGAATATACAGCCGCACCTGTCTATATGGACATTTCATCTCAGGGATGTCATGAGTGGCTCATCGAGTTCGAGCGCGAGCCCGATTCTTTTGAGACATTCACCTCTGTTCTTGATAACGCGCTTCGCGAAGTCAATTCTGACTATGATGCCAAGCGTTATAAAAATATCACACTCGCCGGTCCACGTGTCACCTTGGCACGCAACGGTCTTTTCTTCGACTGGATGAAGGAACAAGGCAAACTCGGAGGACAAAACAAAGTACCTCGCCTCTCCAACAACCGTCAGTATATAGACTCTCTTCTTAAACTAAACTGATTCTATTATGTATATCGGCATCGCAGGAAATATTGGTTGCGGTAAGACAACACTTACGCAGATATTGACTTCTACATTTGGATGGAAGCCTCATTATGAAATGGCAGACGACAATCCGTATCTTGTCGATTTCTATGCCGATATGCAACGTTGGTCGTTCAACCTTCAGGTCTACTTCCTTACCCAGCGTTTCAAGACCATCCAACGCATACGTTGGTCGCCCGATACTATTGTGCAGGACCGTACCATATATGAAGATGCCTATATCTTTGCCGAGAATCTCTATGCCATGAAGCTCATGAACTTCCGTGACTATTCGGCATATATGGATCTCTTCAAGATTATGAACTCTTTCCTCACTCCGCCCGATCTCCTGATCTATTTGCGTGCCTCTGTTCCGACCCTCATGCGTCAGATTGCAGCTCGCAACCGATCATACGAGATTGGCATAAGTCCGCAATATCTCCAGCAGCTCAACGAGCGTTATGAGGCTTGGGTCGAGAACTACCAGGGAGAGCTCCTTATCGTTAATGTAGACGATATCGACTTTGCCAATAGCGATGCCGACAAGAAGAAGATTATCGATATAGTCGACCGTACTATCAAGAACGACATCAACAAACATCAGATTGTCGACAGGCATGTCTTCCCATAACATCAAATTCATTAATAATAGACAATAATGCACGATTCAAAAATATTACTTGCCGTTGTAGTTGTGGCGGTTCTGGCTCTTATCGGACGCATTTTAATCAACAAGAACAAGGACAACGATACGGTCAACATCCCCAAGCTATTGTCAATAGCCCTTGCTGTAGTATGTTTTGTTACAGGCTTCATGCTTTTCAATCCTCAGCGTTTCATGATGTGGTATGAAGGCGAAGCATCTCTCAGCGATGCCCAGAATGGATGTATCGCCGGACGCAAGGCAGCCAGAGACATCAACCGTTTTGCCGGACCATCTGACGATACTGGCGACCTCTACTATGCACTTCAGGTGAAGTCGCTTGTCCCAACTGGTTACTTCCGCATCAAGAAAACATACATGTCGAATGCCGATGTCGAACGCAAAGTTGAAGAGACGGAAAGCAACAAGGAGATAATCCGACACACGACAAATGTTTTCCCTATTACTCGCAACCCAGGTGACAAAGCCGATTTATATATTCCTCTATATTTGGCAAAGCTTGCCAACAAGGGAGCCGCGCTTGTTGCTATTGACGAATCAGACGTTCCTTCTGGTATTGTTGATTCGGACAATTCATCAACAGATGTTGTCGAGTTGCCTATTGCCATGATGCGTCTGACCGACGACCGTCTTCACGATATAGCTCTCAAGACAGATTCGACAGCCATGTCGGACATCTATTTTGTTGCTTTTGATGAGGACCGTTATGCTCACAACGAAATGAATTATTATTTGCACAAGGGCATAGCCGGACTTATAGGTGCCATAATTGTGGCACTCATATATCTCGTCTTCGCGAGGTTTAACCGTAAAGGAAAAAAGATTGAAAAGTAGATACCGATGAAGTTATACCGTTCGATAATATTCATATTTTCTGTTCTGGCTTTGCTGGCAGTAATAAGCTTTTTCTTTCCGCAGCCATCGCTGAAGGTATGTGGTGTCGAACTTCATTTTCCTTCACCTGGAAAGATTTTCAATCCGTCAGAAGCCGATACGGCAAGAGCTGCTACGGCCGACGACATGATACTTGCCGCTGAAAATGAATTGGCATTAAATGTCGACTCAGCTTCAATAGCCCGTTCGGATTCTATGGCATTCTACCAGAGGTTCTTTTCCGAAAGTCCTGTTCGCATCTGTTGTCCTGACAACGACCCGACATACCTATTTCCACTTTTCGACGCCTTGGATAGTGCCCGTTTGCGACCTATACATATCATGCATTATGGCGATTCGCAAATCGAAGGAGATCGCATCACGGGTTATCTACGTTCTGAACTTCAAAAACGTTTTGGTGGTTCTGGTCCCGGACTTATTCCGCTCAGACAGCCTATACCGGCCATGTCTGTGCAGCAGTCGGTTTCGGATAGCGTGGCCATGTATTATGCTGGTGGCATGATTGGACCTCGAGCCGGGCACAAGCGTTATGGTGCTATGGCGCAGATGGCTCAGCTCAGCAGGTCGGATACTTTGCTATGCAGCATCAAGAGCCGGAGTGGCCGTAATTTGCAGAGTGTTACAGTCTATGCTGGTAATATTGATTCGTTGCTTGCCTTCTCGGTAAATGGAGTGTATTACGACTTCAAGCCATCGGTTGGCACGTGCAAGGCTACGCTCGACCTGCCTAAACCAGTATCGTCGCTCTCTATGTCGTTTACTGGAAGAGGTGATGTCTATGGCATAAATATCGAAGGTGAGAAGGGAGTTGCCGTCACCAACATACCGTTGCGAGGTTCGGACGGAACATTCTTCAGCCGTATCGATCCTGATGCCATGAAGTATATGCTCAACGATATAGACACACGTCTTATTATACTTGAGTTTGGTGGTAATGCCTTGCCATCCATCAAGGACTCAGCTGCGGTCAATCGCTGGTGTAACTATTTCAAGGCTCAGATAGGTTATGTATGTCGCATGGTGCCTAAGGCAAAAGTGATGGTAATAGGTCCTGCAGATATGTCGGTAAAAGTCGATGGCGAGTTCAAGACCCATCACCTGTTGCCATATCTAGTTGAGCAGATGAAGAAATCGGTAACGGAAAGCGGAGCTGCATTCTGGGATATGTTTTCGGTTATGGGTGGTAATGAATCGATGATGGCGTGGGTCAATCATAGACCGGCTTGGGCTGCGCCTGACTATATACATTTTACAAAGCGTGGTTCTGAGCGAATCTCACAGGTGCTTGTCGAGTCGCTCATGGTCTACTATTCCTACCGTTCTTTCTTGTCGTCGGCCGATGAGGCTGATGGTGAATCTGCTGATGTTAGTTCATCTGAGTGTTCTGCAAGCGGCACAGATGACAGTAGTATGTGAGTTTGTAGATGTTGAAAAGCAGGTGGCTTGGATTGTTGCCAAGCAGATTGCGTTCAATTAGTTTTCTTGCCGAAGTATAGAATATAGACATTGGGCCGTCGAGGTGAAGGCGGCGTACTTTTTTGTAGGCATTTATTACATTAGATCTGTTGCCAATCTTGTCGGCAATCAGCAGCAAGTTTTCTGTAGCCGTGCGAGCCTTCGTCAGATATTGCTCGCTTGTGTCGTTATCGTCGTGGAAAATGGCATTAGAAATATGTGCTATGCTGATGTGATGGTCTTCAAGTTGCTTGCCGAACAGAACATCTTCGTAGCCGTAGCGGGTTAGCGTCTCGTCAAACGGGAAACTCTTAAGAATGGTGCGTGTGGTCATGAAATTGGCCGAGCTGAATTTCCCGTAGGGATTGGCAGAACGTTGCTCTGCCGTGAATGATTCGGCGGCATTACCTACGACATATCGCAGTCTGCATACCTTTGACTCCGCATCGCGTCTGTAGCAGATGCCTCCGCAGACGACATCGGCCATGGTTGCTGCTTCAGCATATTGGCTTACGAATTGATCGTTAGACGGGAAGACGTCGGAGTCGAGGAAAACGATATGCTCGTGCTGGGCAGATGCGGCAAGGAGGTTTCTGATGGCAGCCCTTCCTACGTTATGCCCGTTGATGATATAGCGACAATGGGGGAGGTTGTTTATCTCGTTGTTTTTGTTGACGCTATCTGTATCGTACGAGCCGTCGTCCATCACAATAACTTCCGCCTCTATACCACATAACGATATTTGTCGCGACAATTCTGCCGCGAGGGGGATACATACGAAATTATACGTCGGTATCAGAAACGAAAGTGACGTCACTATTATTTCTTATTGAGGAAGTAAAGTGCAGCAACAACGCCAGGTATCCATCCTACGATGGTAAGCGCAAAGACGAGAAGTATAACACCACAACCCTTGTCGTATACAGCAAGTGGAGGGAGGATAACAGCCAAAAGAATTCTAAATAGAGACATAGCTTTTATAGTTTAATGGTTATGTAATAATGCAAATGTAGAAAAAGTTGTAGTTAATGGCAAGCATTGCTGTTTATAATTTGATTAACTTTGCATCAAAAATGACGATTATATAAATGAGTACGACAATAATCCTAATATTAATAGTGGTTGTTACCGCGGTAATGATGGTTTATCTGATAATAAGTCATCGTCGAGACTTGCCTGAAATAAATGCGGAAGAAGAGGCGGCCAAGGCAAAGAAAGTCAATCCTAATCTTGAATGCTGCGGCGAGCATGAGGTATGTGAGGCTGAGACACTTCTGACGTTGAGCGAGGAGATAATCTATTATAGCGACGAGGAGCTTGATGAATACCGAGGACGTAAGTCGGACGAGTATAGCGAAGAAGAGGAGGAGGAATTCCGTGAGGTGCTTCTGACGCTTCAGATGCATGAGGTTACAGGCTGGCTAAAGAGCATACAGCTGCGACAGATAGAATTGCCTGATTCCATACGTGAAGAGGCTCTTATGATAGTAGACGACTTCAGGAAGATAAGACAGGAAAACCGCAAGGCGAAGGAGAAGGGCGAATAACCCTACTCATCAAGAGAAAAAGACATCAAGAGAAAGACATCAAGAGAAAAGATATCAAAAAACATCAAGCGATAATTCCAACAAAGACAAAAACAAGATGACAACAACAGCAGAGACACGAAACAAGCGACAGCTGGAGCTGGGCACAGAGCGGATAGGCAAATTGCTCTTGCGCTATTCGATACCTTCGATTATAGCCATGACGGCGGCATCGCTCTATAACATGATCGACAGTATATTTATAGGTCGTGGTTGCGGACCGATGGCGATAGCGGGTTTGGCCGTTACATTTCCTTTGATGAATCTGAGTGCTGCGTTTGGCGCTATGGTAGGCGTTGGTAGTTCTACGCTTGTATCGGTCAAGATGGGGCAGAAGGATATAGAAGGAGCGGAGAACACGTTGGGGAACGTGGTAATACTGAATACGATTATAGGACTGCTCTTCATGGTAGTGGCGCTCATATTTCTTGATCCTATTCTGACATTTTTTGGTGCGAGTGAAAACACACTTCCATACGCACGAGAATATATGCAGGTGCTGCTTTTCGGCAACGTGCTGACGCATCTTTATCTGGGTTTGAACGACGTGGTGCGAGCTTCGGGCTATCCTCAGCGAGCCATGGCGGCAACACTAACATCGGTTGGCATAAATGCGGTATTCAACTATTTCTTCATATTCGTTCTTGACCTTGGCATCAAGGGAGCAGCTATTGGTACGTTGTGTGCTCAGTTTGTTGCGTTCTGCGGATTGTGCTACCACTATACACGCCCAGACACATACATTAAGTTCAAGCGTAAGATATTCAAGTTTCGCGCCAAGACGGCGAAGGAGATACTCTCCATTGGATGTGCGCCATTCTTTACCAACTTCTGCGCGTGCATTATAGTCCTTCTCATCAACAACGGACTGAAGAGCAACGGAGGCGACTATTATGTCGGAGCATACGGTATAGCCAACCGTATAGCATTTGTCTTCATCATGGTGGCGAATGGATTCAACCAGGGAATGCAGCCTATCTTGGGCTACAACTATGGAGCAGGACAGGTATATCGCTCGATAAAGGCTTATAAGCTGACTGTTGTGGCGACGGTTACGGTCACTACTTCATGCTTCCTGATGAGTATGTTCTTTCCAGAGTTGGCAGTAGGCCTATTCACAAGTGATGAGGAGATGATAGAGATAGCGTGCCATGCGTTGGCGGTCATGACATGTATCTTTCCGCTTGTCGGTTTCCAGATTACCTCTACGGGTTTCTTCATGTCGCTTGGCATGGCTCACAAGGCAGTCTTCCTTTCGCTTACGCGTCAGTTGCTGATGGTCATACCATTCCTTTTGATTCTTCCTCATTTCTTTGGAGTTGATGGAGTATGGTTCAGCATGCCGGCAGCCGATTTGATGTCAACTATCACGGTGGCTGTGATGATATTCTTCCAGTTGCGCAAGTTTAACCAGGCGAGTCAGAAATAAAAAGTAAAAGGCATATAAAAACATAGATAATCATGGAGAAGAGTAATATAATAATAACGATAGGTCGCCAGGTTGGAAGTGGCGGTAGGCTGATAGGCAAGATGATAGCCGACCGACTTGGGATAGCGTTCTACGATCATGAGATATTGAGCCGTGCGGCACGTGAGAGTGGCATACGTGATGAGTTTTTTGTCAATAGTGATGAGCGAAATTCGCTGCTTTCGAGGTTGACGAGCTATTTTACGATGTCGCATTCGATAGTTGGTAGTGGCAGTTGCCTGACGTCGGAGAACTTGTTTAAGTTTCAGAGTGATGCGATACGGAAGGCGGCCGAAGAGGGTGGTGCGGTATTTGTCGGACGTTGTTCGGACTATATACTTCGCGAATATGCTAACAGGATTGATGTGTTTATCACGGCAGACATGGACGACCGTGTGAAGAGGGCATCGGAATATTTCAATCTCTCGGCCGAGGAGACCCGCAAGAGAATAGAGGAGCTGGAGTCGGCCCGTGCGGACTACTATAATTTCTTCACAAACAAGACGTGGGGTGCAGCATCGTCATACGACCTGTGCATTAATTCGACGGGCATATCGCTGGAGAAGTGTGCCGACATGATAATTGACTATATCGACAACAGGAGCGACAAATAAAAACTTTGCATCATGAAAAGGGCCGAGAATGTTTTCCATTATCTGATATTGCTAGGTGGCAATCTGGGTGACGTGCCGCAGACGTTGGCTAAGGCAGTTGAGCATCTTGGGATGCTTGGTTGTGTGGGACGGATGTCGTCGGTCTATTGTAGCGAGGCATGGGGATTTGAGGCGGAGAACGTGTTTTATAACCAGGTTGTTGAGCTGTCGACCTCTCTCACACCATTTGACGTGCTGAAGCAGACGCAGGAGATAGAGCGTCTTATGGGACGAATGGAGAAGAGTAGTGGCGGTGTGTATCATTCGCGCCTTATTGACATAGACATTCTGATGTGCCATGATGTGAGATTGGCAGATGGGGAGATGTCAGATATAGTAATAAATTCGGAGAGGCTGACGATTCCGCACAAGCTGATGCATAAGCGCCGATTTACGCTTGTGCCTTTGGCTGAGATGTGTCGGGAGATGATTCATCCGGTCTTGGGGAAGAGTGTTGCAGACCTGCTAGAGGAGTGTGAGGACGAAGGAAAAGTGTGGAAGATGTAGGCGAAAAAAAGTTTTTGATATAGGTGAAACAAAAAGTGCTACGCTCTGTTTTTTGAGCGTAGCATTTTTATTGTGTACCTGACGAAGTGTGTCAGATGGTATTTCTACAATTCGCTGTAGCTTTGTGAGAAAGTGTCGCCCTGTCGGATGTCGCCTGTGCTGAGACCCTTGCGGAGCCATTGGAAGCGCTGAGACGAGGTGCCGTGGTTGAATGATTCAGGGACGGTATATCCGCGGCTCTTCTTCTGCAGGTAGTCGTCGCCGATAACCTTGGCAGCTCCGAGAGCTTCCTCGATGTCGCCATCTTCGAGTGACTTGTATTTCTGGTTTTCGTGGTATCCCCAGACACCGGCATAGAAGTCGGCCTGCAGTTCGAGTCGGACGCTAATCTGGTTGCTGACAGTTTCGCTAGAGCGAGCCATCTGATTGTGAGCAGCATCGAGAGTGCCGAGGAGATGCTGTACGTGGTGACCGACCTCATGAGCTATGACGTAGGCGTATGCGAAATCGCCATCGGCTCCGAGCTGTTTCTTCATAGAGGTGAAGAATGAGAGGTCGATATAGACGCGCTGGTCGGCCGAGCAGTAGAATGGTCCGGACGAAGCTGTAGCGCCACCGCATCCAGACTGAACGCTACCTGTGAAGAGGACGAGCGTAGGTGGCTGGTATGTGCGACCGATCTTCTTGAACTCGGCAGTCCAGACCTCTTCGGTGCTGGCAAGAATCTGCTTAGCGAAAGTGGCGAGTTCCTGCTCTTGTGCAGAAGGAGTGTAGTTGCTAGTCTGTACGGTCTGTTCGGAACCGCCCATGTATTGTAGTGCGTCGAGTGGATTACCGCCAGCAGCCCACATGAGGAGTGCGACAATAATGACTCCGCCGATGCCGAGTCCGGACTTTCTGACAACTCCACCACCGCTGCGGCGGCGGTCGTCGACGTTGGTGCTTTCTCTTCTTCCTGTAAGTCTCATAGTATAGGAATATTAGAAGTTAATACCGATAGTTACGTACTGAGTTCTGGTCTTCGAGTAATTGTCGCTGTCAATCTTCATATAGCGAATGAAGTCGGGCTGCAGCTTGTAGCCGACATAGAGTATTTTTCCGATGTTGACGCCGGCACCGATGTTCATACCGAACTGGAAACGCTTAGCGGTATTGTCGCCCATATCATCCTTGTCGAAGAGGTTCTGCTTATTTTTATAATCCTCTTCGGCAATCTGGCTAAGATCAGCTCGGGTTTTGCCGATGAGGTTGAACTTGAAGTTAGGACCTATGAAAGGGAGGATAGTGAAGTTGCTGCTAGAGAAGGCGAACTTGTATGCCACGTCGACAGGGATGGCGATGTTGGCCATAGTGAGTTTTGTAGTTATGCCGTGGTCTTCGTTCTTGTTGTGGAGGAAAGTGAAGTTACCGCCAAGTTCGAGGAAGAGAGGCATGTTGGTAGTGATGTTGATACCCTTGACATATCCGAGTTCGAAACCCTTAGTTTTTTCGTCGTCTTTTTCGGTTAATCCCATGAGGTTAACTTCGCTATGCATGTTGCCGCTAGCGAAAGAGGCTTCGAAACGCTGGTATCCGTCGGTATCGTTGACGAGCTGTGCGTTGGCTTCAGCTGTGAAGAGTGCTGCGAAGGCAGCGAGGATGAATGTTATCTTTTTCATGTGATGTTTTGTTTTAGCTATATTATTATGTGACAAAGGTAACAACATTAATTGAAAATGTGTTACCTCTGCCGTTAAAATTATTAGTTAAGACGAAGCTAATTCTGCTTTAGTTCGATGTCGAAGTGTCGGCAGATTAGTGCGGTTGTCGTTGGGTTGAAGAGTTTGTCGCCTTTGCGGTAGCCGAGAGCTATGAGCTGTGGCATGATGCGAGCGAGCCATCGGTTGATGGTTTTGGTGGATACGCCGGCGGCGAGTGCGAGTTCTTTTCTTGTTGTTGATTTTGTCATGTTTACTCCTTTTTTTATGTTATTAGTTGTATTGTTGAGGCGAGGGGAAAGGTATGCTATCCCTTGCTTATCCCTTGCTCATCCCTTGCTGAATAGTTTTGCTGTGTAAGCCTCGGAATAGTCTTTGAAGTGTGGTGGCAGATCGTGGCGGACCAAGGTGGGGATCATGTTCCTGAGTTGCAGGAAGAGTTTTTCGCCGGGTAGGTCTCTGTCGGGGAACATGTGGAATGAGATGCCACGTTGGGCGAGGCTGTTGAAGAGTGCGATGTCGAAAGGTCGGAGAAGAGTGGCAGACGGGATAGCGATAGCCTTGTGTCCGCTCGAGAGCATGGCCCAGCAGTCGGAGCAACCTTCGGTGATGTAGAGTTCGTCGCCGGGACGAAGGAGGTTGGTCACGGGGAGGTTGTAGATGTTGCAAGTGGCTCCGCTGGGGAATCGGAATCGTGGGAGTGCTCCTGGTGTGAGGTTACGGTTCTGAAATCCGATGAGATTCCACGAGTTGTCGAAGTAAGGTATTTGCAGCCATGGGTTGTGGTTGCGATCGGTCCATGAGGTTAGTCGGCACCAACTGACGACGCGTGGGTCGATATGCCTCTGGTCGAAGAGGAAGTGCTGTGCCTGTGGATTGAGGAAAGGCTTTTCGAAGAACCGGAGATATCGTGAGGCGTCGAAGGGTTTAGGCGGTTCGATGGCGGACAGTGGTCGGTATTCGTCGAGAATGATGTTGCTACCATTGGCGAGCCAGCGGCAGGCCTGGATGAATGGGAGGTGGAGGTGTTGCATGACGAGGTCGATAGGTCCACCTTTGGCGTCGCAGACGAAGCATCGGTAGGTGTTGCGTCGGACGGAGAAGGAGAGGCTGGCGTGGTGGTCGTCATGAAAAGGGCAGAGACTTTTGTGTCGTGTAACTCGGAGTCCGAGTCGGTCGGCAATGGCTTCGATGGGAAGCTGCCTTAATTGCTGTATGTTGGTCATTGTAATTAAGAATTAAGAGAGTTGCGTTTAAGGTATTCTTCTGTTTTGGTGTAGAGTCCGGTTTGTGGGGAGAAGGTGATGAACTTGCGTGAGACCCATTTATAGAGTTGATCTCTGGTACCTTCCTTAGTCTTGCCATAGGAGAGTCGGAGAGCTTCGAGCTGTGCCTGGTTGAAAGTGTCGGGCAGGTCGTCGAGGAGGTTTTTTGGTCCGCGTCGGTGTGTTTCGTCGACGAAGTTGGAATCTTTTATGAGAAGGTCGGCGAAAAGCTGCATTTTGGACCAGAGGTCGTGGTAGACCATCCACTCGACGAGTTCGCCCATGTGTTTGGTCCATGTTTGGTTGTTGAGTACCCACATGACGCATCCAGCCTTCCATGCGGAGACGAGTGCACGTTTGGATACATCCCAGAGAGTGTCGTCGTCGGTAAGGTCGGCAAGAGAAGCCATATCTTGTGCGAGTTTATCGACGAGAGAGTTGAGTCGGCTGATGATGAAACGTCCCTTGCAGGCGTTGAGTCGGATGATGTATTGGTCGAGCTGTGTGTAGAAAGCATTATTGTATGTGCCCTGTCGTGGGATACGTCCATCGCGCGAAGTGCGAGGTTTGTAGGAGAAGACCATGCGTCCGAACGTGCCGTTGAAGAGGTCGTTGCGGTAGAACTTGCGTGAGGCGTAAGGAGTGGAGCTGGCAGTGATGTTGACTCTGAGCAGAGGGTTTCCGGTGACGCCGTCGGCGGTAGCTCGGAGAGCTCCGGCACGCTGTCGGTCGTATATGTTGCGCATCATCTGTGAAATCTGCTTATGTCCGCCACAGATGCGGTCGGCCATTTCGATCTCTGGCAAGTTGAGGTATTGTGTACGTTCGCCGAGAGCTTCGCAAGCCATGGCGTTCTGTATGAAAGCGGCATTGGTGACGTCGGCAGGTGGAATCCAGAAAGCGACTTCTGGTCGTTGTGGCTTTTCCTTGTTGGCAGCCTTAGTCTTTATCTGCTTCTGCCATTCGACAAGTTTCTGCAGTTCGCTTTCGTCGTGTGAGCGGAAATCGCGGCAGATGGCTTCGACGAGATTGGACAATTGTCCCTTGTTTCCACCACTTTCAGCGACTAGGTTGGCCATCATTCCGCAAGGTTCTTTCCAACTAAGGTCGGGATATTGAAATTCAGCTCCGCTAAGGTGTGCGCCCAGTATAGGGAAAAGCATAGGAACGATAGGTTCGTACATATCTTTTGAGACCTGTGAGAGGAGGAGTTTGATACATTCTGTGCCATTGCCGAGAGAGGGCATTGCAGGTGCAGTTGTTTTTGAAATGTTGTATTTCATTATAAATGAGTATTTTAGATGAATAAATATTTTTAAATTCTGACAGTTGACAGTTCTGACAATTAATAATTTGGTGTTATCCCTTTCTTTATATTCTTATATAATTAATTGATATACAATAAGTTATAAGATGTATAAAGGGGGAGTTGTGACAGTTGTTTTATAATTGTCAGAACTGTCAGTTGTCAGACGAGATTACCATCCGATAGTATCTGTAGGGAAAAGTGCGTTGTTGTTTTTCTCTACGAGGCTACGGAATCCTTTGATGAGGTCGTGTGCGACGTGGCAAGCATACTGCTGGTAGTTGCTGTGCTGTGTAAGATTGAGCAAGCGGAGGTTAGGCCGGAGAGTGCCGTCGTCGCGTCTGGTGATGGTGACGAAAGATCCGACGTAGATGCGTGGATTGCGCTTGACAGGCCGTGGCAGGGTCTCGACGAAGAGGAAATGGTCTTCATCGTCGTTGACGAGAGTGCCGGTGTAGTTTTTACCTGCTACGGCGCTGCGGTCGGTGTGCAGGATGGTCTTGAGGTCGACGCAGAGGTGGGTGTTGCGGTACGCCTTGGCGAAATTGTCTTCGCCGTTGTTGAGATAGTGGCGGATGATGTCGCCGATACACTTTGGCTCGTTGATGCAGGAGCCGGTGTTTTTATATTTGTTGTTCATTTAAAATTAACCGATGCGCAATGCCCGTGTGCCACACATGCGGTCGCCATCGGTATGGTCGCGCTTCGGGGTGGCACGTAGCCGACACCATGTCAGCTATCTCCCGAAGGTTGACATGGCAAAGATAGGGGGATGGGGAAGAAAAAAATATGCCGTAACTGTTACGCGTAACTGTTACGGCATATGCTAAAATATTAAATATCAAAAATTTGTGCTATTGTATCTTTTTGAGTTTGTCTTGGAGTTCGCTTGTTTTTTTCTGATTTAATGATCTATTGTAGTATGATCGTAGCGTTTCACCTTTAGTTCCCCATAGTTTTGCAAAAGCAGTCCATGGAGTATTTATTCCAAGACGTTCTGCTATCCAATAAGCCAAATAGCTACTATTTGTTTTACTTCCGATAGGTTTATAATTTTGGTCGACTAATTTTGCATCTTGCAGTTTATGCCAAATGTCCATAGCTGCATCTGAAGCCAGCTCTTCGGGCAAGATTGTTCTTTGAATATCTTTATTGCCGTTCAAATACTGGCCTTGGCTGACATATTGATTGAGAGCGTTGATGAATGATTCGTCGATAGAATTAAATAATGGTATGGCTATATCGTCTATGACAGAATGTTCGCTTATTTGATGTATCAGTTTATCTGTATATCGCGTTATCTCATAGATATTCATAGCGATTATACATACAATTACCGAATAGACAATACATGAAGTGGCTGTTTCAAGTTCTGTTTCTTCATATTTTCTTCCCTCGTCATTTGCCTCGTCACGCAAGTCGCAATATATGTCATTCCAGAAATTCTCAATAATGTCGGCAGCCTCATTATGCTGTTTCAGCAGTTCATCAATCTTATACTTACAATTGATGAATATCTCCTCGGTCGAGAAGCGCAGAACCTTCATGGATGCCTCTTTATCCTTGTACGCTTCGTTTATCGTTCGATAGATAGGATTGTTTTTATATTTTTCCCTAACGTTTCGCTTATTCTCTGTAGTCAACAATTTTTTCATAGTCATAGTCAGCTATTTCTTTTCTGATTTCATCAAGCCTTTCTATCAGCTCATAAGTTTCACCATTGCCTCTGTTGCAAAGTTGTTTACATTCGAAATCATGGATGGTATTACTATTTATCGAACAGACAGCATAGGCTACATCCTTGAAATTAATCATAGGAGAATTGTAGAAATAATAACATAGCTTATAGTTGTTTTGAGCGCTTAATGCTATCATTTGAGCCAACTCATCCACCTTTTCTTCATCGATAAACATAGGTTCTTTTTTTGAACCATATAGCGTAATTTTACCTTTCAGAGCTTTGGTGGCTTGGGTTAATGAACTGAGATACTGAAGTTTCTTTTTCGTCTGATATGTTGCATCTATGCCTTTTATCTTGTCGGGATTAGGATATTCCCATACAATCTTTTTTACGTTATCATTATTTATGATGCGTCTTTCAACTAGTTCCTTAAACTTTCCTGCCTGATATTTATGCTTTATGATTATGCTGAGACCATATTCTGAAAGCAATTCATCGAGGGTGCGTTTTAGAAATCTTATAACCTGGTCGTTTTTGGAATAGAATGCTCCATTCTTCTCCACAAGTATCTGGCATACGTCTTTTCTATTGTCAAAGATGATATAACTACCAGGAAAAGACTCTAGGGGAGTTTTGTCATGACCTTCAAACTGATTAATTTTTTTCTGGTTGCAAAGAACGAATGTATAAATATCCTCGTCTTCATGACGCTCAAGACTCTTTAGTGGAATGTCTTGTGTATTTTTCTTTCCAATGATAGGCAATCCTTCATGCAGCAGATTGCCGATGATTTCGTGTGCTTTTTCTATGGTTTTAGTTTTAGTGTCTTTGTAGAATAGGCTGCGCTCGCCTTCTTGAATTTCGTATGAATATACAGCGTAATCCATTTTTATTATTTTTATTAGATTAAGGTTTTTGTTTAATACAATCGGTTGATGTTTATTCCTTTTTTTGTTTTGTAATGCAAAATAGAGTTTGTAATTTTGCACAATCAAAGTTAAAGACAATTTTTGAATTATACAAAATAAAGGGAGCGCATCACTCTAGTTTTGAGAACCTGGTGTTCCTTCGGTTTGATTATACCTCCCTTCTTTTACAAGGACCTCAATTGAGGTCCTTTGTTTTTTCTACTTCGTCAGCTTTTCGTACCTCTCCATGAGCCAAGCTACTATGTCTTCTTCGGGCATGTCGGGTTTGAGGGCGTAGGCGGCGAGGACGGCTTGGTCGTTATGGCGGTGGGCTTTGCGGAGCTCGGGTGGCATGGTGACTTCGTCGTAGAGGTCGGCTAGGGAGCTGTCGGGATAGAGGGCACGTGCATCGAGGATGGCTTGTGCGGTCTGCTCTATCTTCTGCTTCTGGGCGTCGGTCGGTTCGGGCCATGGGAAGTTGTTGTAGACGATAGTGTTCGAATAACTATAACGCATTTCCAAACGACCGCATACAGCACTCATCCATGCCATGTGCACGTTGCTGGTCAATATTCCGAAATGGTATAGTGTTGCTTCTTGTAACATAAAGAGCTTATCGCCAGGAATAATATCTTTTGGCAAATATTCCATTGGTATATAGCGCCGTCTCTCTGATGAGACTTTTGGAATGGCAACATAGTCTGTCGTACATTCACGAACTTCATCGAAAAGCATCGGGGTTTCTGCTTTTTGACGAGTAGCAGCCTTGGGACTTGCCAGTCTGTAATTCCTGACATTTTCGATACGCTCCATCACTCGATTGCATTTACGCAGCTCTGCTGGATTAGCTCCTACCATCCATAGGCAGAACCGTGTTTTACGATCAATGAAATCTTTACCCATCATGTAAGGTCTGAGCCACTTTTGAGCAATAGGATTGGCTAGAACAAGGGCTTCTTTCTCTTCTTCTGTCATTATAAGAAATCCTCCTTCTGTAGGCTTACCTCCATTAAGCAGGGTTGGGACATTACAAATGGGTTTAGTCTTGGCCTCAATGAATATAATCGGACCTTCTGTCAAATAGAAATTGATTTGCTCACATATCTTGTAGTGACCATCGCTCGAATATAATACAAGAGAATTGTCACTTTTTATTACAGAGAACCCGATAATCACACAATGGACGTGAGCTTTCAAGGCCGACTCGCTATCCCATCGGAATGTACGCCATGCGAAGTCGATATGTATGCCAAAGCGTGTCATGATAGGTTTCCAGATTGCAGCCACCTGCTCGCCTTGAGTTATAGAGTTGGTCGATACGAGAGCCGCATGTATCTTGTCGTTTTTCTGCATTAATTCTGATGCCTTCCAATACCATGCACTCACGTAGTCTATCTTGCCTGCTGTCTTGTATGGTTTACCTTTCTCGTCAACAAAGATGCTAAGCATATCTTCCTTTTGAGATGCACTTTGAAGCGAATACCCCACAAATGGAGGGTTACCGATGATATAATCGAGCTCTTCGGCCTTTATGACCTCGTTCCAATCTATGCGGAGAGCGTTGCATTCGCGGATGTTGTTGTAGGGTTTGAGTGGGAGGAAGTCGTTGTTGAAGCGGATAATCTTTTCTGTTTCGCGCAGCATCTGGCTTTCGGCAATCCAGAGGGCTGTAGAGGCTACGGTAACGGCGAAGTCGTTGATCTCGATGCCATACATCTGCTGTATGCTGACCTTCACGGGGCTAGCCTCCTCGAAGCCGAGAATGGTCTGTCCGTCGGTCATCTGCTCGATGATGTCGTTTTCGAGTCGGCGGAGCGACATATATGTTTCCGTCAGGAAGTTGCCCGAGCCACAAGCGGGGTCGAGGAAATGGAGGCTGGCCATATCGTCTTGCATAGCCTTGAGGGCGTTGGTCTTCTGCTTGCCGCGAGGCATAGCCTTGACGGTGCTGAAGCGGTCGCGCAGGCTGTCCATGAAGAGTGGGTCGATGACCTTGTGGATATTCTCTATGGAAGTATAGTGCATGCCACCGGAGCGACGAGTCTCGGGGTTGAGAGTGCTCTCGAACACGGCTCCGAAGATGGTAGGCGAAATCTCGCTCCAGTCGAAATCCATGGAAGCATGGTTGAGCAGCAGACTAGCCGTTTCGTCGGTAAGAGGTGGAATACTCTCGCCCTCGCGCTGGCGGAAGAGCGAACCGTTGACGTAGGGGAAGTCGGCCAGCTTCTTCTCGAGAAACTTGTCGCGCTTGTCAACAGGCGTGTCGAGCACGGCAAAGAGGTCGCGCAAGGCGATGCGCATATTTTCGGGCTTGAACGAAGCGAGGTAGTCGTGGAACTGGTATTACAGTCAATGATTCATCTATTTCCTTATAGTTCTTTTCACCATATATCTGAAATAGCTCTTTTGGAGTCATGAGTATCGCTCCAGTTGACAATACTAACATGTATCTGTCTTCTTCTGTAAAATTAATTGCTTTCATATCATTAAATATTAAAGTTATTTAAAATAGTAATAGCAGAAGGTGATATGGGTTCTCCCGTCCAAACTGCTACGTTATTTGGGACGTTTATATCTTTATAATAGACGTTTTTTGTCTTTGTAGTATCTATCTTTAGTACAGTCCAACTATCATATCGTTTTTCAGACTGTTTTGCGTAATTTTTGCAAGCATTCACTACTATGTCTTCAGTAATATTCAAAAGATATACTCTTTCAGGATAATTGAACACTGTTGCACATTGAGACCTAGCAGTCAAACCTACATTCATTATCTTTTTGACATTCTTCGTTGGTGTCACATGATATAATGTTTTTGGTACAGATACTTCATTCTGAAACTTTGCTTCTATAAAGAATACACTTCCAGTGCTATTTTCAAAATTATAGTCCTTAGATGTTATGTTTCCTGTCTTTACTGTTGCTATGTACCATCCGTATGATGCCAGTTCTGATTTTAGATTATTAAATTTTTCTTTATCAAAACCAACGGTGAAAAGAGTGACTTCATACTCTGAATCTCTCATTACTACTCCATAGTGTTTCAACTTGGCGCTAACGAAACTTACGGGATATGATGACATGAGTCCTTCATTTATATCATAAGAACAAGGTATATGATAGAACTCACAATTATCTATATAATAATCATTGCATGTTGGAATGAGCATAAACTCAAACTCATCATGAGATTGCATAATATTCAATTCTGATAATTTCTTCATAGTTAATACTTTTTAGTGTAAGTATTTTATAAGTAAAATATAAAAAGACTGTCACATAATTTACTATTATGACAGTCTTATTAATGTTAAAAAATTATTTATTATTCTTCTTCTCCGCCGTCAACTCCCATTTTACAGCCGCATACACATGTAGGCATACCCGGGTGCTCTTCAGCAGATTTCTTCGAGGTCTTAAGTTCAAAGCCACACTCTGGACAGAAATAGACTACGGTATTAGTCTTCTTTTCCTTTTCCTCTGAGTCCTTCTTTGCAGGCGTTGTGATGGCTACACCCGGCCACTCGCCATGAGCTGCAATAAGCTTCTCAAGAACACCATTCAACGTAGACTCCAGTATATCACTCATCTGATAGTCAGTCTTCTTATCAACAAAGCCAACTTCCTCAGCTTTAAGTTTGAACTGCTTGGAATGACGAGAACTCATTGTCTCATACGCATGAATAAGCTCATGTGTTATAGCAGCCAAGATATGTATCGGCTCCTTGATAAGAGGTGAGATAAATACAGTAGGTGGGAAGAAGTCATCCATACTTACGTCTATTCCGTCTAGTTATATGGAAGACAAAAAAGAGTAATGTAACTATACAGACCTTGATGAGGACAGACAGAGCCCGATGAGGACGGATGAGGACAATGGTGGGGTGGGAAGTGGTAACTTTGCAATACCGAATCGGACAAAGGCCACGTCGCGATGAGGTGAAAGGAATTATTAACCCCAAAACAAATGAAAGAAATGAAACTAGTACTTATCGACATGTTCAAGAGTGCCTCGGGCAAGGTGTGCCAGGACTCGGAATTCTACACGGCAACACGCAACGGCAAGACCTATACGGGTCGCATCTGCCACCCATCGAAGTCGGGCCCAACACCAGAACAGGCAGCCATGCGCGAGAAATTCAAGAAAGTGAGCGCCGATGTGATGATGATCATAAACTCGGGACCAGGCAACGACCTCTACGACTCGTACGCCTCGCAGTATCACAATCATAAGCTGGAATATGCTACACTCCGTGGCTACATCTTTGCGGAATTGTGGAAGAAGTAAAATTGTAACCCCCAAAAACCCCAAACCATGAAGAAGGAAATAGTAAAGAAAGTGCTTAACATTATCGTGACAGTCATAACCTCGATATTGACGACCTTGGGCACCACATCATGCGTGGTAGACATCAAGCCCCCCAATCCAACACAGGTAGTGCCGATATATGCACAGTAGCTCCGTCGAGGGAGCAAGAGAGAAGATGAGAACAGGCAGAGCTGCGCAGGCGGCTTTGCCTTTTTTGCGTTTTTGCAAGCCTCTTGTAATACGTTAATAATACGTAAACTGGGTGCTTGTTGGGTATCATGTGTGCTTTTTTTTTATAAACTTGCACCTCAAATAGACTTTTATATATATGAAGGTAAAAAACGGTCAGTCGGTAGGCATAGATGAGATAGAGGTAGCGACATACGAGTCGTTCTATGCTGACGTGAACAATTTGATAGAGCAGCAGCCATCGGCACATTGTGTAAATTACTTTGCGGTGCCACAGGATGGGGGAAAGTTTCAGCTCCTCTGCTGCATCGCCAATGATGATGAGAAGATAATAGACGTGTTGTCAACAGTTGTCGAGAAGGATGCCAAGCTTCCGTCTCTGACAGCCATGCATCGTGCGTTTCATCCGTTTGAGCGTGAGATGCATGAACTCTATGGACTCGACTTTGATGGTCATCCATGGCTGAAGCCTCTGCGCTTCCCACACGACAGAGCCAACAACGGTACGATCTATGACTATCCGTTTTTCAACATACAGAGCGAAGAGTTTCACAGGGTGGGTGTAGGTCCGATACATGCGGGCATCATCGAGCCTGGACATTTCCGCTTCATCTGCGAGGGTGAGAAGATTCATCACCTCGAAATACAGCTGGGATGGCAGCATAGAGGACTCGAGAACGTATTCCTGAAGAAAGATAACGTCTTGCAGAGGGCAACGCTAGCGGAGCAGATAGCAGGTGACACGGTAGTAGGACATAGCGTGGCATTTGCGCAGGCATACGAGTCGCTTGCCGGCATCGAAGTGGGCGAGAAGTTGTCGGTAGACCGAACCATAGCGTTGGAGCAGGAGCGCATCGCGATACATACGGGTGACCTTAGCGCGATCTGTACGGACATAGCCTATCAGCTTGGTAATGCCGTATTTGGCAGACTTCGTACGCCTATGATCAACTACTTCCAGAAGTGGTGTGGCAACCGTTTTGCGAAGGGACTTATCCGTCCGGGCAAGACGAACTTCCCATTCACACGTCAGCTGGCCGACGACTGGAAAGACACGATAGCAAAATATAAGCCTCACTTCATCGAGATGGCCGAGGAGATGTTTGACCTACCTTCGGTACTTTCGCGAATAGAGCGAACAGGTGTGGTGAGTGCGGAGACAGCCAAGAGTCTTGGCCTCGTCGGAATGCCTGCGAAGGCAGCAGGTGTAGCGCGTGACATTAGGGCTTCGCACCCATACGCAGCATACTCAAAAATAGATGTGAACCCAGTAGTCAAGAAGACTGGTGACGTATATGCACGAGCTCGTGTGCGCTATGAAGAAGTGCTTGCCTCGATAGAGAACATCGAGAAGCTCATAGGCATAGCAGACTGGAGCCAGGACAAGAGTGGCTATCAGCCGGTGATGGATGCGAAACTTGGTGCCAACCGCTTTGTTGTTTCGCTTACAGAAGGATGGCGTGGTGAGATATGCCATTGTGCCCTCACGGATGGGGAAGGCAAGATAAAGGCCTACAAGATAAAGGACCCTTCGATGCACAACTGGATGGGCTTGGCGTTGGCTGTGAGAAACAACGGTATATCGGACTTCCCAATATGCAACAAGAGTTTTGACTTGTCGTATTGCGGACACGACCTTTAATTATTAAAGTAAAAAGACGAGGCTGAGATGTTAGAAAGTTTAAAGATATGGCTTCATCAGGGCAAGCAGTATATACCTGATGTAACAACGACAGACGTTCCGGGAGTGTTCCGTGGCCGTCCTGTTATTACCAACGCAGAAGTGGACGAAGAGGCTCTTGCCAAGATGTGTCCGATGGGTGCAATTGGTACGCATCCGATGACGATAGACCTGGGACGATGCTCGTTCTGTGGTGAATGTGCCTTTGCATGTCCGGAGAAAGTGAAATTCACAAAAGACTATAAGCTGGCGTCCAACACACGCGAAGGACTTATCGTCAGGGCAGGAGAGGACAAGCCTATAGAGCTGGACGAGACTAAGATACGTCCGGAGATACGCAAGCTCTTCAGCAAGTCGATAAAGCTCAGACAGGTGTCGGCTGGTGGTGACGCGAGCTGCGAGATGGAGTTGAATGCCACGGGTAATGTCAACTTTGACATCGGACGTTTCGGTATAGACTTTGTTGCATCGCCTCGACATGCCGACGGCATCGTAGTGACGGGACCTATAAGTGAGAACATGGCAGCTCCGCTGGAAAACGCATACGACTGTACTCCAGACCCTAAAGTGCTGATACTGGTAGGCATGGATGCCATCAGCGGCGGACTCTTTGAAGATAGCGAAGCCGTCAACCGTAAGGTGCTAGACAAATATAAAGTAGACCTGTACGTGCCGGGCAACCCAACACACCCTTTGACATTCGTGAATGCGATGCTGAGCCTTTTAGGCAAGAAAAATCGATAGAAGATTAAAAAGTTTTGCTACTTTTGCAGTCAAAAAGGAAAAATCGGATGACACTCGACGACATAAAGAGACCTATAGAAAAGGAAATGGCAGACTTTGAGCCCTTCTTCAGGAAGAAGCTGAAGTCGCCAAACTCGTTGTTGTCGATCGTGACAAACTATCTCTTGCGCCGCAAGGGCAAGCAGATGCGTCCGATGCTTACATTCCTAGCGGCAAAAGCGACAGGCGAGATATCAGAGGCTACCTACGCTGCAGCGACACTCATCGAGCTATTGCATACAGCGACCCTTGTGCATGACGACGTAGTAGACGAGACATATCAGAGACGAGGTCAGTTTAGCGTCAACGCGATATGGAACTCAAAGGTGGCCGTACTTGTTGGCGACTTTTTCCTTGCGAGAGGTCTGCAGATATCGCTCGAGACCAACCAGTATGATGTGTTGAGGATCGTCTCGGACGCCGTTAGTGAGATAAGCGAAGGTGAGCTTTTCCAGATAGAACATGCGAGAAAACTAGACATCACCGAAGAGACATACTTCGAAGTGATAAGGAAGAAGACGGCGACCCTCATAGCTGCATGTACGAAATCGGGTGCCCACTCAACAAAGTCGTCGCCTGAGGTTGTAGAAGCCATGTACCAGTATGGCATGAACCTTGGCATCGCGTTCCAGATAAAAGACGACATATTTGACTTTGAGAAGAGCGACCTGCTAGGCAAGCCATCGGGCAACGACATAAAAGAGAGGAAGATCACCTTGCCGCTCATCTATGCTCTCTCTAATGCGGGCAAGAAAGAGGCATCGGAGATGATGAAGCTGATAAGCAAGCGCTATAAGGAAGACGAGACAGCCGCCAAGGCAACAGAATTTGTCATCGCGCATGGAGGCATAGAATATGCGAGGAAGAAGATGATGGAGTATGCGGAACAGTCGAAGAGATGTCTGGACATATTGCCGGATTCGGATGCGAAGAGTTCGCTTTGCGCGATAGTGGACTACAACATGAGCAGGAAAAAGTAGGCTACAGAAATTAATATGATTCTTTTTCGCAACTTTTTCGGTCAATCGCTTGCATAATTCAAAATAACTTTCTACCTTTGCACCGTCTTAGAAATAAGGCACGAACATAACACTCTCCAGTGGCTCAGTTGGTTAGAGCGGCGGACTGTTAATCCGTAGGTCGTAGGTTCAAGTCCTACCTGGAGAGCGAACTAAAAGCTTCATCAGAAATGGTGAGGCTTTTTTGTTTTCTATGCATATAATGACTATCTTTGCGAATAAACATTAAAGACATTAAAAAAAAATCTACATGAGAAAAGTACAGTTCTTACATCGTGGAATGTTGCTGATGGGTGCGATGGCGATAAGCCTTGTAGCGTCGGCACAGACTGCATTTGAAGAGATAAGCCAAAATCCAAACAAAGCGGGTGGCGTGTATTATGCCTATCCTGGACCGACAACAACGCAGACAGCAGCTCCGAAGGGATACAAGCCATTCTACATCAGCCACTATGGTCGTCATGGATCGCGATATCTGCTGAACGACAACGACTACAAGAGGACACTCGACATATTGCGCAAAGCCGACGAGGATAACGTGCTGACCGAAACAGGCAAGAGTGCCCTTGCCCGGATGGAGGAAGTGTGGAAAGAGGCAGAATTTCATGGTGACGAGCTTGCTCCGCTAGGCAAGCGCCAGCACAGGGGGATAGCCGAACGAATGTATAAAGCGTATCCGGAAGTATTCAAGGCGAAGGGACGGATAACAGCCCGTTCGACCACATCTATGCGAGTTGCCCTGAGTATGCTGGCCTTCTGCGAACGACTGAAGGAACTAGACCCGAAACTCAATATCGACTGGGAGACAAGCAGGAAGAACATGTCGTATCTCAATTATCATACGAAGCGATATAATGACCTGAAGAAAGACCGCAACGGATGGGCCAAGAAGCACTTTGACTTTTCTGCACGCGGGATAAAGTCGGACCGATTTGTGTCGCAGCTGGTGTCGGACACATCATACTTCCGTCAGGCGAAAGTGTTCCCAGGAATGCTCATGAACGGTTTGTTTGACATCGCAGTCGACCTTCAGGACATGGAGACAGAAGTAACGTTGTACGACCTTTTTACCTCAGAAGAACTATATGAATGCTGGCGAAATGGCAACAGCTGGTTCTACCATTGTGACTCGGACAGTCCGCACAACCTGGGTACAGCCATAGAGAGCACACGACCTTTGCTGGCCAACATCGTCGAGCAGGCTGACCTGGCTATAGAGGGAAAGGGAGATGTGGCAACACTCCGCTTTGGACACGACGGCAA
Source organism: Bacteroidales bacterium (assembly GCA_024401355.1). Lineage (GTDB taxonomy): Bacteria > Bacteroidota > Bacteroidia > Bacteroidales > Marinilabiliaceae > W3P20-009. Next base: position 29,225 of record JAKSLF010000026.1, read on the forward strand.
CATAATTCCGCTGGCCGCAATAATGCAGCTCAAGGGATGTGACGCCCGAGAGGAAGACGTCTTCAAAGTGGACCAGGCATGGCACAACTATTACGTGTCGCCAATGGCAGCCAACATCCAGCTGATATTCTACAAGAACAAGAAGGGTGACGTAGTGGTGAAGTTCCTCCACAATGAGAATGAGACCTCGATACCGCTTGAAACCGACATGTTTCCATATTATCATTGGAAAGACGTCAGGGCGTTCTTCAAGAGCAAACTGGAGGAGAAATAATCAAGAACAATATATAATATGAGAACATCGACAATAGCAACCGTAGCATGTATGGTCTTTTTGGCGGCATGTGCTGGGAAAAGAGAGACCAACAGAGACAGCCAGAAATATGACTGGTGTAGTGTGCCTATTGTAGGTGGCGGATTTGTCGATGGTTTCATCTTGCATCCGACCGACAAGGAAGTGCGCTATTGCCGTACGGACATGGGCGGAGCATATAGATGGGATGCAGGAGAGGAGAAATGGGTGCAGATGCTCGATTGGGTATCGCTCGACGAATGTAATCTGCAAGGCGTGGAGAGTATAGCCGTCGACCCTACGGATTCACGCAAAGTATATTTGGCATGTGGCACCTATACCAACCAGAATGGAAGCATATTGAAATCTGCGGATGGAGGAAAGACCTTCAAGCGAACTGATGTGCCGATACCAATGGGTGGTAATGAAAACGGTCGAGGTAACGGCGAAAGAATGATGGTTGACCCGAAGAACCCTTCGATAATATACTTTGGCACACGTCAGAGTGGCTTGTGGCGTACGATAGATGAGGGTGAATCGTGGAGTCGTGTTGAGAGTTTTCCAGACGTAGAGGAGCAAACAAGTAGCAACGACTGGCATAAGCGTGGTAGCGGAATAATAGCTGTAGTATTTGACGAAGAGGGAGACGACGTCAGCGGATCACGCGGCATATATGTTGCCGTTTCGCTCAAGGGCAGAGAAAACCTGTTTGTGAGCCATGATGGTGGTATGACATGGGCAGGCGTTGAAGGTCATCCGCAGAGGCTAAGACCTACTCACATGGTGAAATCGTCAGACAGAAAACTATATATAACCTACGCCGACACTCCGGGTCCATCGCGCATGAATGATGGTGCCGTATGGTGCTACGACATAAATGCTGGGACATGGAACGAGATTAGTCCATTGCGTTTTGAAGAGGGGACAAATGCTGGTTTCGGGTATGCAGCCGTGTCGGTTGACAGCCATAATGCAAATCACTTGATAGTATCAACACATGGGTTGTGGGGGAAACATGGCTATGGCGAAGAGGAGATGTTCCGTTCGACCGATGGCGGTAGTAATTGGACTCCATTATTCAAGCATGGATACAGATATGACCACAGCAAGGCGCCATACACCAAGATGGCACCATTGCATTGGATGTTTGATATTGAAATAGACCCGTCGGATGCGGAACATGCCTACTTTACTACAGGCTTTGGTGGTTGGGAGACATTCAACCTCTCGGCAGGGGAGAGAGAAGGCGACACTATCGTCTGGAGCATAGCGACCGACGGCGTAGAGGAGACCGTGCCTCTGGAGCTGTATTGTCCGCCTTCGGGGGCAAGACTTGTGAGCGGAGTGGGCGACTATGGCGGACATACCCATTTTGACATCACCCGTCCGACCCCTCAGGGAATGCATTATGCGCCATACTTTGGTAATACCGATGGTGTGACTGGTGCGTGGAAACGTCCGGAACAGATGGTGCGAGTAGGTGTTATATTCAATCATCTACAAGACATACCAGCCATATCATATTCAGAAGATGGTGGCATGACATGGCAGGGGTGCAAGACATCGCCGATGGAGAAAGCTGAAAGTGGACATATAGCCGTGAATGCGGATGGAAGTGTGTGGGTGTGGACACCTCGTGGAGGCAAGCCATATTACACGACAGACAAGGGAGAGACGTGGGCAGAATGTCAGGGATTACCAGAAAACATACGTGTGGTGGCCGACAAGGAAAACCCGAAAAAATTGTATGCAGTCGATGTATTGGACAAAGCAATTTATCGAACCTTCGACGGAGGAATAACATATAAAAGAGATAGTCTTGACATAGAGTTGACAACCACACAGCCAAGGAGACGAGGCGACAATCGAGGTGGACAAGACAGGATATATGCCATGCCTGAAAGGGAAAGCGACTTGTGGCTGGCGGCCTACGACGGTCTCTATCACATAGATGGTGACAAACCAACAGAAAAGAAGGGACATGTAGAGACAATCTATGCATTCGGATATGGGAAAGCGGCAACTGATGGAGGTTATCCGTCGTTATATATAATAGGAGTTGTCGACGGCATATACGGCTTCTTCAGGTCAGACGACATCGCGGAATCGTGGACACGCATAAACGACGACGAACATCAGTATGGACTTGTGCTCCACATTTGTGGCGACATGCAGGAGTATGGACGAGTATATGTCGGAACCCATGGAAGAGGAATTATAACAGGAAAGATAAAATAAAAAAATAGAAGATATGAAAAAGCAATATCAGAATATGGTCAGAATGCTGTCGATGGGAGCAATGGTCCTTGTTGCAGCAGACGCAGCGGCGCAGAATCCGTTTCTGCCTTTGTGGGAATATATTCCAGATGGGGAGCCATACGTCTTTGAAGATCCGGACAAGCCAGGCGAATATAGAGTCTATGTCTATGGTTCTCACGATTCGGCCATAAAGGAATATTGTGGCAGAGAGCAAGTAGTATGGTCGGCATCGACAAAAGACCTTCAGAACTGGCGCTATGATGGAGTCACTCTCAAGGTGACCCACGACCGTGACGGCAAATTGCTGCATGAAGACGGACGTGGCGATATGCTTTATGCGCCTGATGTAGCAGAACGTGTTGAAGCCGACGGCTCGAAGACATATTTCCTCTACCCGAACAACCAGGAGGGAGGTCGAAATGGCATGGTGGCAGTCTCTAAGCGTCCTGACGGACCATTTGAAGTGATCAACTGGAGCAAGGAGAATCCGAGGGAGACCGTTGGCGAGCTCAGCTTCGACCCTGCGGTATTCATCGACGACGATGGCAGAGTGTATGCCTACTGGGGTTTCGAGCATTCGTATGCAGCCGAACTCGACCCTAAGACCATGACCACGATAAAGCCTGAAACCCTTGTTGACCCTCTTGTGCCTAGCCATAAAGACGATGAGGTGTTCAGATTCTTCGAAGCATCGTCGATGCGCAAGATAGAAGACAAATATGTGTTTATCTACAGCCGTTGGACACGTGAGGGTGAATTTGGCTTGCCAAGCATAAACTATACACTTGCCTATGCGTATGGCGATTCGCCACTTGGACCATTCAAGTATGGTGGAACAATAATCGATGGCCGAGCAAGAACAAAAGATGCGAAGACAGGCAAGACATTTGCTGCGGCAACACCATTTGGCAACACCCATGGAAGCATATTCGAAGCCGACGGCCAATGGTGGGTAGTCTATCATCGTCAGACAGGACTTTCGGAGTATAACCGTCAGGCAATGGCAGCACCAGTAGAGGTAAAAGTAGAAAAGGGCAAAGGCGGCAAAGTGACCATATCAGAAGCCGAATATACATCAGAAGGATTTGCAAAGAATGGTTTGAATCCGCTTCATCGTACAGCAGCAGGTATAGCGTGCTACTACACAGGTCCGACTCCAGCCACACAGAGTTATCCTAACTTCTTCCATTCGGGTTCGCACATGGCGCCAACGCGTATAGACAGCACATCCATGCAGAGACCGTTCAGCCTCAAGATGCCTATAACCCCGGTAGTCAACAATACGGCAGGTTCAATAGTTGGATACAAATATTTCGACTTCAGCAAAATGGGCAACGATGGCATAATTGTTGTGAATCTTAAGCCAGAAGGAGTTGATGGCACAGTCAGAATACTGCTGGGTGACCCTAAGGTAGAGAATGGTGGCAAAGAGATTGGTTCGTTTGAACTCTCGAAGGACATGGACCAGAAGGCAACCGAAATAAAATGCAAAGTGAGCAATCTTAAAGCCAGCAAGGGCAAGCAGGCGTTGTATTTTGTCTTTGACTCGTCGACCAAAGGCAAATCGCTTTGTGAAATGTATGATTTCATATTTAGAAACAAATAAAAAAGTATAACGATGATATCTCGAAAAATACTCTTTGCCTCATCAATGGCATTCAGCCTTAATGCTATGGCTCAAAATCCTGTGATAGATGCCATCTACACACCAGACCCGGCACCATACGTCTATGGAGACAAGTTATACCTATTTGTTGACCACGACGAAGACGATGCAGTCTACTTCAAGATGAAAGACTGGATATTGTTCAGCACAGAAGACATGGTCAACTGGACATATCTGGGTACGCAGGTGACAACAGAGACCTTCGACTGGGCGGCACATGGTGACAGAGCCTGGGCGGCACAGGCAGTTGAGCATAAGGGCAAATGGTATTGGTATCTCTGTTGTAATACAGCCGACGGGAAAGATGCTCTTGCCGTAGCCGTAGCCGACTCGCCTCAAGGACCATGGAAAGATGCCATAGGCAAGCCATTGGCTATTGGATATGGATTTATAGATCCGACAATATTCATCGACGACGATGGAACTCCATATTTGTTCTGGGGCAACAAAGGATTCTGGTATGGAAAGCTAAACGACGATATGGTATCGTTTGCCAATGGATATAAGCAAGTGCCAGGATATACCGACCCGAAAAGCTTTGGCGAACTGCAGTCGAAGATGGACTGGAGCATAGGCAAAGAAAGAATGATGACCCAGTATGAGGAAGGTCCGTGGGTGACAAAGCGCAATGGCATCTATTATGCCGTATATCCTGCGGGAGGAGTTCCTGAATACATGGGCTACTCAACCGCGCCAACCATAGACGGACCATGGACATTCCGTGGACGAATAATGGACGAGGCTCAAAACAGCTTCACAATTCATGGTGGCAACGTCAACTACAAAGGTCACGACTATATGTTCTATCACAACGGAATGCTCCATAATGGTGGTGGTTTCCGTCGTGCGACAGCCGTAGAGGAATTCACATTTAATGCCGATGGATCAATACCTTTCATACCATTTACCAAAGAAGGCGTAAAGCCATTGGGAACCTTGAATCCATACGAGCGAGTAGAGGCAGAGACCATGTCGTCGTCGTGGGGCATCAAGCTTGATCATAAAGCAGGTGTTGACCATTACGTCACATCTATCCATAATGGTGACTGGGTGAAGCTGCGCAACGTCGACTTTGGCGACAAGGAGGCGACAAAGATTACAGCCTGCTTTGCAAACGTGAAGAACAGCGGCGTGGTAGAATTCTATATAGACAACATAGACGGGCGTCCAATAGCAAGTGTCGATGTGGACCGCAATAATGTCACAGAGGGAAAGATAATAAAAGCTGCGACAGGAATTCATGATGTATACGTGCTATTCCGTGGTGGCTATGAAGAACTATTCGACATGGACTGGTGGAAATTTACCCGCTAACAGAGATTCGGGCAAGAAGTTGAACTAAAATCGTTTTGTTATGAAGAATAAGATAGGTTTGTTGGTTGCGGCACTCATGATGATAGTGGGGTTGTCGGGCTGTGATGACGACGAGAAGATGGCATTTAACCTTTCGGGTGAATGGCATGGATATTTCGGGACATCATATTCTATAAGCAACCGTCATGGCAAGGAGCAGGTATTCTATTCAGATGAGACATACTTGAAATTTGTACCTGACTATCCGTTTGCGACACATGGATATGGAATAGAAGTAGACTATTACTATGATGGTCCATACGAATACCAGTACTTCCATTTTGACTGGGAGATACGAGACGAACGACTTGAATTGTCATATCCTCATAATCATGCTATGAATGCCGTCATCGACGACTACAAGATGAACTCATACCGCTTCAAGGGATATTGCGGCGGAGAATATTTCAGTCTTCATCGCGTTGACGATGATTATGACTGGGAGTGCTACCACGACGACTATGGCTACATACGTCGCAGCTCATGGTAGTCAGTTGAGGACGATGCGGATAGTTGTCCCGATATTGGGTTCGGTATTAGCAACAAATATTCGGCCGTTGTGATATTCGTTGATAATGCGGCGGGTAAGCGTCAGTCCGATGCCCCAGCCACGTTTTTTGGTAGTATATCCGGGCTTGAAAATGTTGCGAGCAATATTGTGAGGCATTCCTTTGCCGGTATCGGTAACATCTATGATCATGTGTTCGCCTTCGGCGTATGATCGGATGGTAATAGTGCCGTCGCCTTCGGTAGCGTCAGTTGCGTTGCGGCAAAGATTCTCGATGGCCCATCCGATCAGGACAGGATTGTGGCGGATGGGTATTGAGTCGGCTTCGAGATTGCATACAAGCTTTATGCGTTTCGGGAGTCGGCTACGCAGATATTCGGCAGTTGATGCAATAGTTTCGGAGAGTGGAGTCTCGAGCATTTCGGGTTGTGAGCCAATCTTTGAAAATCGGTCGGCTATATTGCGGAGTCGTTCTGCGTCGTTTTTGATTTCAGCAGATGCCGTACGGTTGTCGATATCGCCTGACTCGAGCAGGTCGGTCCATCCGATAAGAGCAGTAATAGGAGTTCCCAACTGATGAGCAGTCTCTCGGGCAAGTCCGATCCAAACCTTGTCCTCCTCGGAACGCTTGATGCTGCTGAAAACGATATAGGCGAAGATGATGAAGAGAGCCACAAGCGCCAGTTCGACAAAAGGGAAGAAAGACAGTCGGCGGATAACTCGTGAGTCGCTATAATAAAGATGCTGGAATTGTCCGTTGGACACAGGGATGTCAATACGTTGTCCGTTGACCTTGAGCTTGGCAAGAGCCGATGCTATTTCCTTGGATGACAAAATAGTATCGTTTTCGGAGAGATTCCTGACCGAGATAACATTTTCGGCGCTATCAGTAACAATAACAGGAATCGTATTATTGCTGTGGATGATCTGCAGAAGGAGATCGATGACATCACTTTCGTCGGGTGAGTCGGCAGCAATCATATTGGTGGCTTTGGCCCATAGTTCTACTTTGCCATGTTCGTCAGCCTCCAAGTCGTTGACCATCCAGTTGGTATACCAGAGAGTGAGAGCGCACAGGATGAAAGCGGAAAAAAAGAGGATACTCTTAGACAAGGTGGAAGAAAAACGTCTGTTGTAAGCCATTATGAAATAACAGTTATCATTTTGAATTGTCGCAAAGTTAGACAAAGATTTATGAAAACAAACGTGACGTAAAAAATAATTGTTATATTTGCGACCAGTAAACAGCCATAGAGGTGTGTAAGTATTCTTCGAGTGGCATAAGTAAAACAAAAACAAACCTTAGTCAAATGAAAACTTTGAGCAAAGTATTTACAGTATTGTCCATAATGGTTATGGCATTAGCTATGCAGAGCTGCGGAAGAATAACAGCAAACAGCATTGCAGAAGATCTCAACAAGAAGTGTCCTATTAATCTTGGTGATGGCGTTGAGCTCACAAGCGTTACAGCAGAAGCAAACAATGTTGTATACCTCTATTCAGTTGAGTTGTCAGAAGAGTATGATGTAGATGACATCATCTCGGACGAGAGCAAGCCAGCAGCAGTACAGAGCCTTCTGCAGAGTGCAAAGACTGATCAAGAAGCTCAGGAGCTGGTTGATCTTTGCAAGACTGTAGACATGAACATTATATATCGTTATAAGAATCTTACTACAGGAAATGTAAAAGACCTTGTGATTGCTTCTTCGGACTTGAAGTAAGAATGACAAGAAATAAAATACGGCAGGCGTCCGCTCGGTAAAACGTGCGGGCGTTTTTGGGTATTTGAAAAAGAGTCGCATAATAACATGTGGCGAATAGTAATAATAGAAAAGGACAAATGGAAAAGACATGGCGTTGGTTTGGCAAGAAGGACAAGATTACTCTTGCTATGCTCAAGCAGATAGGTGTTGAAGGCATCGTTACAGCACTTCATGATGTGCCACTTGGTGAAGTGTGGACACGTGAGAAGATACGTGACCTCAGGGAGTATATCGAAAGCTATGGTATGCGCTGGAGTGTTGTTGAGTCGTTGCCAGTAACCGAGACAATAAAATATGGTGGCAAAGACCGCGAACAGCAGATAGAGGTATATAAGGAGTCGTTAGCAAACCTTGGCAAGGAGGGAATACATTGTGTATGCTACAACTTCATGCCTGTGCTTGACTGGGCAAGAACAGACCTTCTGCATGCCAATCCTAATGGATCGTCAAACCTCTACTTCAACTGGGCAGAATTTGCCTATTTTGATATCTACATCCTCAAGCGCAAGGGAGCAGAAGCCGACTGGAAGAAATTCCAGGAAGAGCATAAGCAATGGAACCGCGACATATTGGCCGAAGTGGCAGAGATAAAGGCAAAGGCAACACCTCAGTATGACCATGACCTTGTTGACACAATAGTAATAAAGACACAGGGCTTTGTCAGCGGTAACTTTAAAGAGGGTGATGACAAGCCAGTAGAATTGTTCCGTGAGTTGCTCGCGCTCTATGATGGAGTTACGAAAGAGGATCTCCAGAACAACATGAAGACATGGCTCGAAGCAATCATGCCAATATGTGATGAGTATGACATAGACATGTGTGTACATCCGGACGATCCACCATTCCAGATACTTGGATTGCCACGAATCGTGACATGTGATGCTGATGTAGAGAAATTCCTCAATGCTGTGCCAAATCCTCACAACGGATTGACATTCTGTGCCGGTTCGCTTTCGGCAGGTGGACATAACAATATAGTAGAGATGGCAAAGAAGTACCATTCGCGTACACACTTTGTACACTTGCGTTCGTGCCACATATTTGACAATGGCGACTTCACAGAGGCGAGCCATCTTGGCGGACGTGCAGACCTTATAGAGTTGGCCCGCATATTCGAGCAGGAAGAGCTTCACAGAATGGAGACACGACAGAAGGCGACACAGTTGCTTCCGATGCGAGTTGACCATGGCATGACCATGCTTGGCGATGAGGACAAGGGTTATAATGCAGGCTATTCGTTCCTGGGCCGTATGTTTGCACTCGGTCAGGTGCAGGGAATCATAGCAACAGTAGACCGTGAACTTGGCAAGCCATATCACCAGCCAGGATTCTTTGACTAGGAGTGAGAAATGATTAACGAGTAAAGAAATAAACAAGATGACATCTTTAAAGAACAAGATAGCTGTAGTAACAGGTGGCACAGGTGTGCTTGGCAGCAACGTGTCTGAGGGATTGCTTCAGGCATCGGCAACAGTAATAATCGTAGGTTCGCGTCAGGAGACCGTAGACAAGGCATTGGCAAAGCTTGAGCCAACAGCTAAGGCAAATGGCACGACAGTTACAGGATTTGTCTGCAACGTGTTGAACCATGAAGAGATAGTTGCTCTTACTGAAAAAGTGAAGAAGCAGTTTGGACGTGTTGACATTCTTGTAAATGCAGCTGGTGGTAATGTGGCAGGTGCCAACATCATGGATGACATGAACGTCTATGAATGTGACATGGAAGCCTTGAAGAAAGTGGTAGACCTTAACCTTTGGGGAACAGTATATCCATGTTTGTCATTTGGCAAGATTATGGCAGAGCAGAAGAGTGGCAGCATAATCAACGTCAGCTCGATGGCAGCATACGATGCGTTGTCGAGAGTGATGGGTTACTCAATAGCCAAGGAAGGTGTAAACGCACTCACAAAGTGGCTTGCCCAGGACTTTGCACGCAAGTATGGCGACAAGATACGTGTGAATGCCATAGCTCCAGGATTCTTCATCGGAGAGCAGAACCGCAAGGCTCTTCTTAATGATGACGGAAGTCTGACAGAGAGAAGCCATAAAGTGTTGAACAAGACACCTATGGGCAGATTTGGTGACATAAGTGAACTTAACGGCATAGTAAGATTCCTTGCTTCAGACGAGGCTTCGTTTGTTACTGGAACAATAATACCTGTAGACGGCGGCTTCAGTTCATTTGCTGGAGTATAGTCGTATCAAGAATAGAAAAAGTGGGCCTGCGGCACAAGCTTGCAGGCCTCTTTTTTCCTTATGTCATTTGAAGTATCATGACTGTTGATAGAAACATTTAATGCAGAATTAGGCAACAATAGTTGACGGGAAATGAAATTCACAAAACATTTTTGGAAGGTGAAAAGTCCTTGTTATTAAAGTGATACGTCAAAAAATACATTATATGCCATTATTTAGACAATAAATCATGGTTGTCATTTCATAAAAAAGATTAATTTTGCATTGTGTAAACAAACAAAAACGGAAGCGCGGTGAAGATAGTTCACATAAATAAGACAGATGCGGGTGGCGGAGCGGCTGTAGCGGCTCTGCGAATCCATCGTTCGCTATTGCGTTCGGGTATTGACTCGCATATTCTTGTTCAGGAGCAGAGGCGCAATGAGGCGAATGAGCATACGCTTGGAAAAGGAATGGTGTATGACTCAAAGAACTTCTATCGTTTTGTGAAAGAGAGACTGACGATTCTTCCTCAGGAGAGGGATTCGAATATGCGCTACAACTTCTCGATAGCGAATACGGGACAGAGCATAGTTGACGCCAAGGTAGTTCAGGAAGCAGACATCATACATCTTCATTGGATAAACCAGGGATTCCTATCACTTGAAAACCTCAAGGAGATATTTGAATTGGGTAAGCCAATAGTGTGGACGCTTCATGACATGTGGCCTTTTACAGGTGGATGCCATTATGCTGGTACATGTTTTGAGTTCAACGAACATTGCGGCTTCTGTCCGTTTCTGAAGAAGAAGGAGAAGCGAGACATGTCGTTTGAGACATACGCCAAGAAGCGTGAGATATATGCAAATGGAAATCTTACGGTAGTCACATGTAGCCGATGGCTGGCTTCGATGGCGAAGAGTAGTTCGTTGTTGAAGAACACAAGAGTGACGACAATTCCGAATCCGATAGACACAAAATTCTACCGTCCGATGGACAGGGAAGTATGCAGGGAGGAACTTGGACTTCCGCAGGACAAGAAGCTGATACTATTTGGTGCGGCCAACATACTTGACGTGCGCAAGGGATTCAGGTATCTGGAGGAGGCGTTGACGATCATACAGGATAACTTCCCAGCGATTTCTGACAGGATAGAACTTGTAGTTTTTGGTAAGCTTGAAAAAGGATGGACCAACAGGTTCTCGTTCAAGATACACACGATGGACTTCATCTCTGACCCTATGAAGCTTGTTAAGCTTTATAATGCGGCAGACACATTTATTCTTCCTTCGCTTCAGGACAACCTTCCAAATACGGTTGTGGAGAGTTTGTGTTGTGGAACGCCTGTGGTAGGATTTGGCATTGGTGGTATACCTGAGATGATAACACACATGCAGACGGGATTCTTGGCTGAGGTGAAGAATTCGTTGAGTCTGGCGAATGGTATATATAACATGTTGTTCTTCAACCAGCAGCAGCGAGATCAGGTGCGTGAGGCTGCGATAGCGACATTTGCTGAGAATATTGTATCGAAACAGTATATTGACCTATACAACAAGTTGCTTAATCAATAAGCTGCGAGTCGGATAAGAAGATAATGGACTGTCCCCGAATAACCATAATCACCATAACGTATAATGCTGAAGCTACACTTGAGAGGACAATTGAGAGTGTGGAGAGACAGGACTATGCCAATATAGAATATATAGTGGTTGACGGCAAGTCGACAGATGGTACGATGTCGATAGTTGAGAGACATGCGGGACGAGTGGACCGATGGGTGAGTGAGCCTGATGGGGGATTGTATTATGCGATGAACAAGGGACTGGCGATGGCAAGTGGTGAGTATGTATGGTTTGTCAATGCAGGTGATGAGGTGGCGGAGCCGGACACGATAAGCAGGATGATGGCGACGGAGCCTGATGCAGACATATATTATGGTGACACGGTGATGACAGACATGGAGGGGAACGTAATAGGTGGACGCAGACTAGTGCCTCCTGACGAGCTGACATGGAAGAGTTTCAAGAATGGGATGCTTGTGAGTCATCAGTCGTTTGTTGTAAGGAAGGATATATGTGGCGAGTATGACACCCGATACAGATTTTCGGCAGACTTTGACTGGTGTGTGCGAGCCATGAAAAGGAGTAGCAAGAGAGTCAACACGAGGATGACGTTGTCGCGTTTTCTTGATGGGGGCATAACCAAGCATAATATAGCAGCCGGCCTCAAGGAAAGATTTGGGATAATGGTCAGGCATTATGGAATTGTGTCGACGGTATGTCATCATGTGCCGATAGCGATAAAATTTTTCTATTTTTGGGCTACGAGGGGCAGATTCTGATGAAGGTGTCGTTGCGAAATAAAGTGATTAAAAGAATATTTGTAAGGTACAATCGTATACCTATGTGCGACAAGATCATATCGATAATAGCGTCAATAATGACAGCAGTCGTTGCCATTGGGCAGTCGTATCCGGACATCGACATAGAGGCGGTGTTGGCAGATACGGTCAGCATATATGGTATAGAGCAGCGAGTGGCGGCGGATGTGGCTTTGCCTAGTTGTGCGCAGACCGACTCGAACATGATGAAGTTGCCTGGTGGTGAGTCGCGTGAGATGGCACGTTTTGTTGAGAAGATGGATTCGGTTGTGCTATTTGGTGAGGGGAGAGTAAATATAATACATATTGGTGGTTCGCACGTTCAGGCGGACATGTATACACATGTATTCAGACAGAATATTGATTCGCTGAATGGTAGTCTTACACCTCCGCGTGGCATGATATTCCCATATACTGTTGCGAAGACCAACAACCCTTCGAACTACAAAGTGAAGTATGGCGGGACGTGGACTCCGGCCAGGAATGCGTTGAAGCAGTATGCTTTGGATCAGGGTGCGTGTGGAATATTGGTCAGTACGACGGATACTACAGCTTGGGTAGGTGTGGACATGAATCCGGATTCGGTTATAAGATGGACAGCGACGAAAGTGCATTTGATATGTTCGTCGATGAAGGGGAGAGTGGAGCCTGTGTTGATAGTGAGGGATTCGGTTGAGGTAAGAGGACAAAAGGAGGAGACGGGCTATGTGTATGAATTGGGTGAGGGTATAGGTAGCTTAAGCATAGCTCCAAGGTTCGATAAAATGCAGTTTGCGGAGCCTGACACATTTGTGTTGAATGGGCTTGTTATGGACAGCGATGAACCTGGTATTGTCTATTCGACGATAGGTGTAAATGGAGCGTCGGTTCCGTCGTATCTTGGGTGCAGGAACTTTTCGAGAGACTTGAAGCTTGTCAAGCCTGACCTTGCTATATTTGCTATTGGAATAAATGATGCGACAGCAGCGAACTTTACAGATTCGCTATTTGTGGCAAATTATGACAGCCTTATATATAATATAAGGAGTGTGGCGCCTGATTGTGCTCTGTTGTTTATTACGAATAACGACTCGTACAGGAGAGTGAGGAGAAAATACTATGTGAACAAGAATGGTGAAGTGGCTCGACGTGGTTTTTATGAGTTGGCGGAGAAGTGGCATTCGCCGGTTTGGGACCTGTATGAGATAATGGGTGGCGAGGGATCGATGCAGAAATGGCAGGAGGAGCATTTGGCGCAGAGGGACAAAGTGCATTTCACCAGGGCAGGTTATGAGGTGGTTGGAAAAATGTTCTTCAATGCATTTATGGACTACTATCTAAACTATGATGTGGAAAAGGAGGAAGAGAGATGATGGAGAAGTTGGCGGACATATTCTTATATAATGAGCATGACCAGTTGCTTTTTACTCAGTTTTACTTCTGGGCATTTTTTGCTGTTGTTATGGTATTTGTTGCCATGCTTCAGAAGAAGTTGCTGATGAGGAATGCGTTTCTGTTTGCTGCGAGTGTTTTCTTCTATTATAAGACGTCGGGTATATTTACTTTGATATTGCTTTTTGCGATAGTTGCCTCATTTATTATAGGTAAGTGGGTAAGTACGGCCAGAGCTGGATGGCGAAAGAATAGTATACTTGGTGTGGGTGTGGTGGTCAACCTGTTGGTACTTTCGTACTTCAAATATGCATATTTCATAACGGACATGCTGAATAACATGTTTGGGTTGAAGATGGAAGTTGTTGACTATTTTGCGATGATAGGCAACAGCATAGCTGGGGACAACATATTCAGGGCTGACGTGATACTTCTGCCTGTGGGCATATCGTTCTTTACGTTCCAATGTATCAGTTATCTGATGGACATATACAGAGAGAGGATAAAGCCTGTGAGCAATATTCTTGACTATGGATTCTATGTGTCGTTTTTTCCTCAGCTTGTGGCTGGTCCGATAGTGAGGGCCAATGAATTCATCGGTCAGCTGTACAGACCATATTCGTTGTCGAGACGTCATTTTGGCATGGCGATATTCTGGATAATGAATGGCATGGCAAAGAAGATAATATTGTCGGATTACATAGCAGTCAACTTCATAGACAGAGTGTTTGAGAATCCAACGATGTATTCGGGCTTTGAGAACTTGGCGGCGTTGTTTGGATATTCGTTGCAGGTGTATGCGGATTTCTCGGGTTATACGGATATAGCGACAGGTGTGGCGCTGGCCATGGGATTCTATCTGCCGCAGAACTTCAACTCTCCATATAAAGCTCCGAATGCGGGAAACTTCTGGAAGAGATGGCACATGTCGCTTTCGAGGTGGCTTCAGGACTACCTATATATACCTATGGGTGGAAACAGGAATGCGACGTTGGGTACATATATGGTTATAGCGACGGTGGCGGTAGTTGGAACAGTTTTGTCGGGTAACATCTGGGTGGCAATTGCTGTGATGACGATAGCATCGGGGTGTGCTATATTTGTGGTGCTGAACTCTGGAAAGAGAAAACTGATCACGACGAACATCAACTCGATGAATACGATGTTGCTTGGTGGCTTGTGGCATGGTGCGAGCTGGAACTTCATGATATGGGGTGGCTTGAACGGCTTGGGCATGATAATCTTCAAAATATGGAAGAGCATAGGAATATATTGGAGGGCAGTTGTGTCGGTTGCTACATTGGGATTGTGTTATGTTGTTGCTGAGATGACAGGATGGCCATTCTTCAATATTGCTGTGGTTTGGGCTGGTGTTACGGCGGCTGGTGCTACGTTGAGGGCGTTGTATAACCTGATGAGAATCCCGATGGAATTGAAATGGCTGGAACATGCGTGGGCTATATTGCAGACCTTTGTATTT
Organism: Bacteroidales bacterium; assembly: GCA_024401355.1. GTDB lineage: Bacteria > Bacteroidota > Bacteroidia > Bacteroidales > Marinilabiliaceae > W3P20-009. Next base: position 44,475 of record JAKSLF010000026.1, read on the forward strand.
ATAACCTTTACTCGTCTGTTTTTCAGGTCGGGCAGTAATCTTGACCCAGCAGAGGCAAATGAGACAGCATGGAACACAGCGAAGGACATGGTAGGGCAGATTGGTGGAAGCTGGAATGTGGATATGATTGGTGAGATGGTGATGAATTATGCGAATGTGTTTGGTTTGATAGTAGCTGGCATGATAATACATTGGCTGCCTGAGAGGTTGAAACGCAGATATAGGATATGGTTTGCGACAATGCCTTTGCCGGTCATGGTGATAGTGTCGGTTATTATAGTATTTGTAGTATATCAATTTGTCACGGCTGATTTGCAGAAATTCATTTATTATCAATTTTGATTTTTTATGAAACAAAAACGAGATTGAAACGTAGGCATGAGTTACTGGACAAAACGGAAATGGCAAAACTAGAATTGAGGAATAGTAAAGATTTGGCGAAAGCCAGACGAATGGTGCGTCGAGGCGGATGTTTCACTTTGACTGTGAGACATGGCAGGGTGTATACGTATAAGTTGAGTGAGCAGAGGCAGCCTAATAGTGTGAAGCAGGTGGAGCAAAGGAAAATATTTGAAAAAGCGAATGCCATAGTGTCGAAGGAGTTGAAGAAGAAGGAGAGACTTGAATATTGGAGGAAAGTGGCCAAGGAGAGTGGGAAGAAGACAGCGCGAGGAGCTGCAATAGCCTATTGGTGCAAGCGTTTGAAGAGTGAGGCTGAAGAGGAAACACATTTTAACTCTGATGTAATCAAGTGGCGGACAGAGCGTTGCCATGAAAGGCGTGAGTTGGTTCGAAATAATTTCTCACGAAATATTTGGATAGGATGTAAAAATCGTCTAATTTTGCACTCGCTTTCCAAGGGGGAAGTCGCCAGTGTGGTGAAGAGCCGCAGTGGTAGAGAGATTGAAAGGACTGAGTGCCAGACAGGTTGAGGCGGTTGAAAAAGATTTTTTAATTTTTCTCGAAAAAAGTTTGGTGGTTAGAAAAAAACAATCTAACTTTGCATCCGCAACTCGAAAGAAACGACGAGACACAGAATCGGGTTGATACTGAAAAGTGAAAAGATACGATCTTTGAAAATATTGTTATAGTGCAAGAATAAGGGAAAGGAAAGCAAGTTAATTCTGATTAACAGCCATAGTGACAGCTCTGAAA
>JAKSLF010000027.1 GCA_024401355.1 Bacteroidales bacterium
TCAAAGACATCGTTGCCAAGAATGAGGCGGAAAAGAAGTTGCCTTACTGGTGGGGATGGAGGCGAGATATTACATTCGAACGGATATAAAGTGGGGACGGGAAGGTGAAATTACATTAGAAGGGATGTAAATTTCGAAGACATTGGTGATGAAGGTGTGGCGGCTGTGTGGGGAAAAAATTTGTTTTGTCTGAAAAGATTTATATCTTTGTGTTAATAGAACTAAAAATCTTGTTATCATGGTAACTGTAAAACCTTTCTGTGGACTGCGTCCACCTCGCGAGATAGCAGAGCGCGTCTCATGTTTGCCATACGATGTGATGAATGCCGAAGAGGCTGCTGTGATGGCCCAAGGGAAACCGGAGAGTTTCCTGCACGTGACTAGAGCGGAGATTGACTGCAAGGCAGGTACGGATCCGCATAGCGAGGAGGTTTATGCCCAGTCGGTTGCCAATTTCAGGAAGATGCAGGACGAGGGTTGGCTGGTGAGAGACGAGAAGCCTTGCTACTATGTGTATGCCCAGACGATGAACGGAAGGACTCAGTATGGCATTGTGGCTGGTGCTTCATGTGAGGATTACATGAGGGGAACAATAAAGAAGCATGAGCTGACGCGACCAGACAAGGAGGAGGACCGCATGGTGCTGACCCGCCACTTGAGGGCGAATACGGGTCCGGTGTTTTTTGCTTATAAGGCTGTGGCTGAGATTGACGCTATAGTGAATGAGACGATAAAGGGTGAGCCGGAGTATGACTTTGTGGCTGAGGACGGTTTCGGTCATCAGCTGTGGGTGATAAGTGATGCGGCGAAGGTGGCTGAGATAGAGAGGCTGTTTGCGACGAAGGTGGAGTCGATGTATGTGGCTGACGGACATCACCGTACGGCTGCTGCGGCTAGAATTGGTGCTGAGATGGCGAAGAGCAACAAGAACCATAATGGCACGGAGGAGTATAATTATTTCATGGCGGTGATTTTCCCTGACAACCAGCTGCAGATTATAGACTACAACCGCGTGGTGAAAGACTTGAACGGTCTGACGGACGAGGAGTTCATGGGCAAGATGGAGGCTGCGATGGACGTGGAGAAAATGGGACGAGAGATATACAAGCCGCAGAGGCTGCATGAGATGTCGATGTATTTCCGTGGGAACTGGTATAAGCTGACTGCACGAACGGGGAGTTACGATGAGACGCCAATTGGTGTGCTGGACGTGACGATACTGAGCAATGCGGTGCTGGACAAGATATTGGGGATAGAGGATTTGAGACGTTCGACGAGGATAGACTTTGTTGGTGGAATACGAGGACTAGGTGAGCTGCAGAGGAGAGTGGACTCGGGCGAGATGGAGGTAGCGTTTGCGCTCTACCCTGTTTCGATGAAGCAACTGATAGACATTGCGGACTCGGGAAGCATCATGCCACCGAAGACGACATGGTTTGAGCCCAAGCTACGTTCGGGACTGGTGGTGAAGACGTATTGAAAAGAGCAGAATGACACTATAAAAGAATCGGACCTCGCAGAGTTGCTGTGAGGTCCGATTCGCATTAATGGCCCAAAGGGGGAAATGGCCAATGTGCTATGTGTTACTTTACGATAACGGTCTTGGTAGCTTCGACAACATTCATGACGTAGTCGCCAAGCTTCTCGCATTCGTTGACATAGTCGATGTAGAAGACGCCCATCTGGTAGCTGTAGACGCCATCGTTGACATCGGCGATGTTCTGGTTGCGGAGCTGCTTGCGATAGTTGTTGATTTCGTGCTCGGTGTTGAGAGGTACGTTGTAGTCGACAGGTTCGAGAGCCTGTGAGCGAGCCACGACCTTGACCATGCCGTCGACGGCCTTTTCGGCGAGGTCGAGCATGATGTGCATACGTCGGTTCTGGTCGTCGTTGAAATCCTCCTTGCCATAGCGGCGTCGGCGTCCGAGAGTACGAGCGAGGTTGTAGCATGAGTCGCCGATGCTTTCGAGTTCAGGGATGAGCTTCATCATGCGTTGAATCTGAATCTTAGACTCGTTGGAGAGTCGACCTTCACCGACCTTGCTGAGGTAGTTGGCGATTTCGACCTCCATGTTGTCGGTGATGCCTTCGTACTTCTCGATCTTGGAGAAATATTTATTGAAGTCGTCTTCGTTGGTAGCATCGGTCAGGCTACGCACGAAGCCGACCATCTTGAGACAACGCTCGGCGAAGTTGTTGATTTCCTTCTGAGCCTCGAGAACAGAGAGTTCGGAAGTGGAGAGAAGTCCGGCCGAGATGTAGCGGAGTCGGTATTCCTCCTCCTGCTCCTTTTGAGGAAGCATCTTGCAGACGAGTCGTTCGATCTGAGGTACGAACCAGATGAGGAGAAGAGTGTTGAAGATGTTGAAAGCCGTATGGAAAGCGGAGAGCTTGAAGAGGTCGTTGTTGTCGGCACCGAGAACGTCGGTCACGAGCCATCCGACGAAATTGCAAGCCGGATAGAAGACGATGAGGACAACGACGACGCCGAAGACATTGAAGAACATGTGGGCGAGGGCTGCTCGACGGGCCGAAGTATTGGCGGTGAGCGAAGCCATGAACGCCGTGATGGTAGTACCGATGTTCTGACCCATGGCGAGTGCGGCAGCCTGTTCGAAGCCGAAGCCAGGGATGTGCATATCGAAGAGCATCAACGTGATAGCCATGGTGGCTGCACTGGCCTGGACAAGCATAGTGACGAGAGCTCCGACGAGGACGAAGAGGAGAATAGTCCAGAAACTATCGAAAGGCATGTGGGCAAGCATGCCGGCAACAGCCTCGCCGATGTTGAGGTTGGTAGCAGCGACCTGGAGGTAGGAGAGACCCATGAAGAGGAAGCTGAAGCCGAAGATGAATTCGCCGATGCTCTTGCGCTTGGACTCCTTAGAAAAGAAAAGTGGCAAACCCAGAGCCATGAGAGGCAGAGAGAATGCCGCGATATCGACCTTGAAACCTACTGCAGAGATGATCCACGCCGTGACTGTCGTGCCGACATTGGCACCCATGATAACACCGATGGACTGCTTGAGGGTCATCATGCCAGCATTGACGAAGCTGACGACCATGACAGTGGTGGCGGAAGACGACTGGATGAGAGCCGTGATGAGGATACCAGTAAGAACGCCCATGACACGGTTGCGAGTCATGGCAGCCAAAATGTTTCGCAGCTTGTCGCCTGCATATTTTTCGAGACCTTCGCTCATTATCTTCATTCCGTAGAGGAACAAGACCAGTGAGCCGACAAGTGATAGAATTTCAAGGAATATGTCCATAGGGCAAATTTCTGTTCGAGTTTCAAATAATATTTACGTTGTAAATTTATAAAAACTACATCAATAATAAAGCACACTATTATCTAAATGTGCCTCAAAAAAATAAAAAAGTCGAAATAGCAATGTTTATATGCAACTATTGATTATCTTTACACACTCTAATTTTCATCAGCGATGTCTGAAAAAATCATTATAGCATTCGATTCGTTCAAAGGTTGCCTAAGTGCGGCCGAGGCGTGCCATGCGGCAAACATTGGCATGGAGGGAATAGAGATCGTAGAATTGCCGTTGAGTGACGGTGGTGAGGGAATGCTGGAAGTGATGGGGGAAGCATTGAAGGGAAGCATGATAAGCGTAGAAGCTCACGGACCGCTGATGGAGCCATGCACAGCACATTACGTGATAGCAGGCGACGGGAAGACTGCCGTCATCGAGATGGCTCAGACGTGTGGACTGACACTAGTGCCGGAGAAGAAACGCAATCCGGAACTGACGACGACATACGGACTGGGAGAAGTGATAGCCGACGCATTGGGACGAGGATGTAATAATATAATAATAGGTATAGGTGGAAGTGCGACGAACGATGCGGGAACAGGAATGATGCAGGCGTTGGGTTACTTTTTTATAGGTAAAGACGAGCAGGACATCTTTGAGCCGATGTGTGGAAAGATGCTGAGCAACGTAGGTAAGATAGACGAGACGAACGTAGGTCAGGAGGTGAGGGATGCGAAATTCACGATAATATGTGACGTAGACAATCCGCTGTATGGTCCACGAGGTGCGGCCCACATCTATGCACCCCAGAAGGGAGCCAACGAAGAGATGGTGAAGAGGCTGGACATAGGACTGAAGCTGTATGCAGACGACGAGAAGAGGGCGAACGAGAAAGGTGCTGGAGCGGCTGGTGGAATGGGATATGCATTCAGGCGATACATGAATGCGACGCTAAAGCCGGGAATAGAGGCAGTGATGGATGCGACGAGATTTGACGAAAAGATAAAAGGTGCGAGCCTGATAGTGACAGGTGAAGGGCGAAGCGACCGACAGACACTGATGGGGAAAGTGGCGGAAGGAGTCAGACAGAGAGCAGAGAAGCAGAAGATAGACGTGGCATTACTGTCGGGAGCGATAGAGGACAAGGAGATGCTTGAGGCGAAAGGATTCTGGAGAGTGAGAAGCATCAACGAAGGAATTGAGATGGCAAAGGAAGATCTGATGAGACCCGACGTGGCTCGTCAAAACATAGCATCGGCAATCAAAAAAGTGATAGAAGAGAGAAAAATTAAATAATATTTCATATCTTTGCAGAAGAAAAGCGTGGAGGTACAAGCGGTAGTAGCACAGTTGGTAGTGCATTAGCTTCCCAAGCTGAGGGTCGCGGGTTCGAGTCCCGTCTGCCGCTCTTTTTTTTAATGGGTTTAGTCTTGCAGGCATTTCAGTGACTGAAAATGTCTGCCTTTTTTTGTAGTAAAGGAAAGAATAAAGAGGTAAGGAGGTTGGGATATTCATTGTTTTGCATATATTTGCATTATAAACTAAGTATTAACAATAAGATTCCATAATCATGAAAATAGATTCGCTATTGGCCATAGGAGCAGGACTGATAATTTCGGTAGCAAGCATGGCCCAAACAGCAAGAGAAGACTTCAGGAGGAACAAGGACCTCTCGGCAAGCAACTACGTGGCATACGACAATGTGCGCCCAGACGACACCTATAAATATACACCTTCGCCGAAGAACTATGCACCATTCTACATAAGCAACTATGCACGTCATGGGTCGAGATGGCTGATAGTTCCGGAGCAGTATTCGGACCTGGTCAAGACACTTGGCATGGCAGAAAAGTATGGCAAGCTGACCGACACGGGCAAAGACGTGCTGGAGAAGATAAGGGAATTCGTCAAGACATGCAAGAACAGACTGGGTGAGCTGACGCCAGTGGGCGAAAGGCAGCATCACGGGATAGCGAAACGCATGGCGAACAGATTTCCGGAAGTGTTTGCTGGAGATGACGTCTATGTAGACGCCCGTTCGACGGTAGTGATACGAAGCATACTGAGCATGACGGCAGAGTGTGAGGAGCTGATGGCATTCAACCCAAAGATAAAGATGCACAACGACGTCAGCGAGAGTCTGCAGTGGTACATGAACGGACCGATAAAGAATAGAATACAGTCAGCAGTAGACACAGTGGGAGCCATCGGCAGGCACTATGAAGTGGAGTTGACGCATCCGTCGAGACTGATGGGAGTATTGTTTAACGACCCTGTGTTTGTAGCAGAACATATTGACGCGGCGAAGCTGATGCAGCGACTCTTTGACTTCAACGGCAACCTGCAGAGCCACGATGCGAAGTTCACCTTCAACGACATATTCACTGAAGACGAGCTGTATGACCTGTGGAAGATAAAAAACATAACATGGTATGTGAGATATGGAGCAGCACCAGCGTCGAAAGGGATAGCACCATACAGCCAAGCGAACCTGCTGAGGAACATCATAAGCACAGCGGACACCATCATAGCGAACAAGAACCACGGAGCGACACTGCGATTTGGACACGAGATAAACGTGATGCCGCTGGCGGTGTTGCTGGAGTTGGGTGACTGTGCGAAGGCTGTGGAGGATCTTGACAACCTGGACAAGGAATGGCTGAACTATCGCATCTATCCGATGGGCTGTAACATACAACTAGTGTTCTACCGTCCGACGAAAGGCAAAGGAGACATACTGGTGAAAGCATTGCTGAACGAGCATGAGATGTCGATGCCAGTGAAGACGGAGAATTACCCATACTATAAATGGGACGACCTGAGAAGCTACTACCTCGGCAAGCTGGACGCCTTTGACAAGGAGTAGCGGTCAGTTGTTTATTTTCACGACTGGGCGGATAGGCATACCGATGTAGGTCAAATCGCCAGACGAGACATCGGGCTTGTTGGAATTGAAGAGAATGCGGTAGCCAATGCCGACGTAGAAGAAAGAGCTAGACCAGTAGTAGCCCTTAGCCTGAAAATCGTAGACCTTGTAAGGGGCGTCGAGACGACGGTAGGAGCCGGCAGCCGGGAGGTAGATGGAATTGCCAGAAGGGCCAGTCACCTCGTAGCCAAAATATTTGAAATCCCAACGCCATCGCCACTGACAACTGTCGACGAGTTCCTTCCACTCGGTGATGGTCGGCATACGCCACTGTCCGCCCCACTCCATTCGAGCGGCATCGTACTGGGTGCCACCGAGATCCTTGCCGATATGGACATAGGCAGTATCGTAGTGCTGATAGTTTTTGAGAGTGAAAGTGTCTTTAGGAGTGACCTCGCCCCAAGCGTAGTAGTCGCCGGCATCGAGTTCGGTTAGAGCTCCCATGTTGACCTTGGACCAACGGACAGAAAGACCCATATCGACAGCCATGTCGTAGCTCACAGTCTGTGGGACCTGGACGACACCACCCTTACGCTTGTCGTCGCTATTATTATCGTCTTCCTTGATGCATGACACCGCAGCGAAAGCAACGGCGAGAGTCAGTGCGACTTTGGTTATATTGATATTCATATTGCTAAAGATATATTCATAACTAAAAAAACGGGTTACCACCTGACACGATAGAACTCCTTCTGGCAACCTTGGCGGAAAAAGACGATGCCAAGATGAAGGAGGTCGATGCTAGTCATCACACGAGAGTCGGCCACGATATCGTTCCATGCGGCAGTCATGCCCTGTGACCAATGAATGTCGTCGAAGACAATCATCGTGCGTGGAGTAGCATGCTGAGCGATGAGAGAGAAATAGCGCATCGTAGCTTCGTAAGTATGATTGCCGTCGACATAGAAGAACTCGACATCGGGCATGGACTGAAGAACGTCGGGAAGAATGTCGTCGAAATTGCCGATACGCTGAATGACGGACAATCCGTCGGCCTGGAGAAGACGCTGAGCGACCTCGGCACATGAGGCACTGCCTTCGACAGTAATCATCTGAGCGTCGGGAGCAAGAGCACGGGCGATATACTGAGTGCTGACACCGAGAGAAGTGCCGAGTTCGACCACCCGAAGAGGTTTCCACTCGGAGACGAGACGATAGAGAAGCAGACCATATTTCTCGCTAATAGCGGCATTGCGAGCTATGTTGCAGACACGACGAAGAGACTTGCGTCCGGCACCAGTGCCAAGGTCGAGGACCTCGATAGACGAGTGGTCGGCGAGGAGACGCTTGCGGTAGTTACGAGTTAGTTCGCGAAGAGGTTTGTCGACATGACGAGTTGTAATGACATGTCGAACGAGATGATAGACAAAAGGGCTATGGACATGATGTCCACGCCAGAAGCCGGAACGAAGATGATATTCGACCGACTTGCGGACGAGGTGGATATTGACCAGCCTACGTTGTCTATGGTGTAAAAGATTCATTATAAAAACAGTTCCTCCACAATAGTATTACTCCTTCCTCTGCTGCTCGAGCGGAGGATCTTCGTTGAAAGGCAGATAGAAGTAGAAAGTCGTGCCATGATCGGCAATATCGGCACGGCTTGTGAGCCATATCTGTCCCTTAAGCAAAGTGATGAGATTCTTGACAATGTTGAGTCCGAGACCGAGTCCGGGATATAACGTCTTGTTGTTGTTGAGCTTGCGGAAAGGCTCGAAGATGACCTCCATCTTATCGGCAGGGATGCCGATGCCGCTATCCTCGATGCGGACGAGGAGAAGGTCGCAGTTGAGCGAAGACGGGATGGTGCCAGTGAAGGCATAGTCGGCGAGCTGAGAAGGACGGATGATATCGGCCATGACAGCAACATGTCCGCTTTCGGTGAACTTGAAAGCGTTGCAGCAGATGTTGATGATGACCTGACGGAAGCGGTCCTTATCGCTATAGAGTTCGCGGTCGATAGCTTCGAGATCGGCTTCGAGTTTGAACTCGACATTTGGGAACTTGCGTGCGACAAAGAGCATGGAGTAGACATCGTGAATTTCGCGTGCGACGTTGAAATATTTCATGTTGACACGGAGCTGTCCGCTCTCGATGCGTGAGACGTCGAGGAGATCGGAGATGAGGACGAGCATACCCTGGCTACTTTCCTGTATGAGATGTATGAACTCGCGACGGTCGTCGGCAGAGCATTCGGGGTCGGCGAGCAGCTTGGAGAAACCGACGATACAGTTCATCGGAGTACGCACCTCGTGGGAGAGGTTGGCGAGGAAAGCGGACTTGAGTCGGCTGCTCTCTTCGGCCTTTTGTCGAGCGACTTCGAGATCGGCGGTACGATCGGCGACCTCTTGTTCGAGGTTCATCTTATGCTGACGGAGTTCGTCGTTTTGGAGTTCGATAATATGCTGATTACGCATAAGCTCGGTATTGACAAGCTGAAGAGCTCCGGCCTGTCTGGCGACCTCCTGTTCGAGGTATCTACGGCGACGCTTAGTCTCGGCATTCTTGTAGAGAGCCAAGGCAAAGACGACAAGAATCATGGCAATACCTATAAGAATCCAGAACTCAGGATTTTCGTAGAAGAATACCAAATTGTTGATATAGAGTGTGCGAACATTCTGGGTAGGATAGCCATTGAGATCGCACGAACGCAACTCGACACGACTGATGCCACGAGGCATATTGGAGAAGAGGATAGAGCTGCCAGCGTTGACCGTCTTCCAATCGGTATCAGTAGACCAGTCGAGAGCACGCCACTGGAACTTATTCTTTTCAGAATTGCTATAGTTGAGCACCCTGACATTGAGTTCCATTGCACGAATACCAGTAGGGATAACAATAGTGTCGCTGCGACCATACTGATAGTCGACCGTATAGGCGTCGTAGGCGTTGGACATGGAGTTCATATACTTATAGGAACCGACAACAGGTGCGGGGAAATAATCGTTGGTGATGAAATCGTTGCCACGGAACTCGACAAATCCATTTTGTCCGGCCATCAGGACAGTGCCGTCGGGTGAGAGTTCGGCCGTTGACGTATTGAAATCGATGTTGACATTATAGTCGGAGAGGTCGTATTCGTAGAAACATCCGTTGCTATTGTTGATGCAGACAACTCGATTGGAACTAGCGACCCATACATTTTTGTAGCTATCGACAACCATCGACTTGAGGGCATCGTTGAGAACATTGCCATATTCGACCTTAGAAAGATGTCGCTTGGAAGGGAGATAGTAGTAGAGTCCGTCGACACAACAAATCCATATTTCGCGGATATTGTCTCTGACCTGCGAATGGATGCCAAGAATGTTGGTAGTAGATTCGCCAACTGTGGCATGAAGTCGCATTTCGCTATTCAGCATATTATAGCTGTAGAGCTGAGAACGTCGGTCGCAAATCCATACAATAGAATCTCCGTCGTAGTGTACCTTAGTGATAGGCGATTCCTTCTTGCTGCATATAACGGAAGACGACTTCTTCTGTGGATCGTAGATACAGACATTGGAACCGCATGAGAAGAGAATCCGACCATTGTCGATCATCTGGAAATCGTTGATAGCCGAAGTGGCTTTATTTCTATCTTTGGACAAACAGTCGACAACGATAGAAGTCTTGCCGGTCTTATGGTCGTAGCACAAGATGCGATAGACATTACGGAAATAAGTAAGTGCATGAATGGTATCGTCGACACAGCCGAAGAAGCCCCATTGTTCGTTTCTGCCGTTACGTATATCCTCCTGGAGGAAGAGGAACGAATCGGGCTTGCGGTGGTAGAGTCCGTCCTGGATAATCCACGTCCAGTATCCGCCCTTAAAATCCTTATGTATGAGGAAGGAATTGCAGGTTCTGGAATCGGTGACACGGCGAAGATCGACGACATTGAACCTGGAGGTATAGTAGTCGTTCTTGACAAGTCCCTCGCCGGAGCAGATGAAACAGATAGACTGGTTGCGAAGTCGGCAGAAACTGTTGACATTGGAGAAACTGACCGAGAGATTGCGTGCGAGCGTCTCGTCGACCTGCTGGGTGGCATAGTCGAACATCTTGATATCCTTGCCATTGGTAGAGTACCAGATACCGTCGTCCATGCAGACAAAGTCTTTGGGTCGACCATGACCATTGTATATCACCTTAGTGTTGCCGGTAAAGACATTATAGCGGCAGAAGATGAAACGAGCCTGTCCGGACTGATTCCTGGCGATAGGTGTGGAAAGCTCGAGCATAAGAATAGAGTCGTTGACCTGGTCGATATGTCGGAGATTAGTAAATACGCCAGTGTCGATATCAATCCATTCGAACCTTGGCTTAGGTACGGAACGTTCAACGATGCGGCACAACCTGGTGAGATTATCTCCAATAGAATCGCATCGGCTGACCATATAGTCGTAGCCGGCCATGTGGAGCATGCGAGAATGGGCAGTCTTGTCGGAATCGAAAGGACCGATAACCTCGCCGGTCTGCTTATGGAGAAGTATATGACCACTGCGAGTAGAAGACATGAGCAACGTGTCATTGTAGTTGTAGAGTCCGACAATGAAATTCTCGAATGTGGACAGGTCTAACTCAATATTGTACTTGATAATCTTCTTTTCGAAAGTGTAGTAGTCGATGCAAGCGAGTTCCAGGCGTCGGGAGAATGCGGCCCAGATGCAATGGTTGATAGTATCTTCACAGATAGCGGAGATGTCGTTGACATAGTGGTCTCGGCTTTCGGTAGAGAAAAACGTCTCGAAACGGAGACCATCGTAACGGGCAACGCCATTGTTAGTAGAGACCCAGATGAATCCGTTGCGGTCTTCGATAGCGTGGTGGCAAACGCGTTTGCCAAGTCCCTTGTTGACAATCTCGAGATAGGGATGCTTGTTGATGAGTCCAGAAGAGTTTCGCGACTGGACGTTGTCGTCAAAATCCGGTTGAGCCATGGCACAGATGCTAGACAAAAGCACCAGAGCCATCAAAGCACCACGAAATATGTCAAAGCATGTCTTTTTCACATCAAAACCTTACTAAATATTAACAATCATCGTCCGGCTGCAATCGCCATCTTATAGACTTCGGAAGCAGCGAGGAGGAAACACCCGGTACCATAGTCCTCGAAATCGGGACGGCTATCGAAAGTAACAGGCTGACCATCAGACGGCTGCTTACCAGTTCCCTGGACGTAAGCGAGACTGCCATCGGTACGGACACAACAGCTGACCATGGCATTCCAAGCCTTCAGGACAACAGGTTCGTATGTTGCCTTGTCGAGAATGCCATTGTTGACACCCCACGCAAGAGAATAGACGAAAAGAGCGGTACCGGAGAGTTCGATGCCTCCATAATTGTCTTCGCACAAGAGGCTGACATTCCAGAAACCATCGGTACGCTGGCAGTTGACAACAGCCTTGGCCATCGAGAGGAAATCGGCAACAAACTGTGACCTATGGACAGCAGAGGCAGGCATCTCGGCAATAGTGCGAACGAGAGCAGCGATGACCCATCCGTTGCCTCTTGACCAATAGCAGTTGGCTCCATTGGGTTCCTTATAAGGAGGGACAAAATCGGCATCGCGCCACCAGAGTCCTTCATTGACATTGAAGAGTCCGCCACCGATAACATTGCGAGAATAGGAATACATCTGCCACATCTTCTCGAAATAACGTTCGTCGCCGGTCAGAGCACCCATCTTGGCAAGTGACGGCATATACATCTGAATAGCATCGATCCAAGTCCAGTCGTCGACCTTAGCATTGCCTAACATCATAGCCATCTGAGCTCGAGTAGGACGCAAATGCTGCTCGATAGGACAGAGACGATAGAGGTCGATATAAGTCTGTGAGGCACAAAGATCGTCGGCATTGCGAGTAGCAGGAGAACTGCGGAAATTCCACTTATGAAACTCGGCCCAATTGTAGGCATAGTCGTAATACTCTTCGCGAGGGTTGCAACCGTACCATGCCATAAGTCCTTCGTAGTAGACGCCGCGAGTCCAGATATTGCTAGGACGAGTTTTTCCACGGACGAAAGAATTGGCAGTATAGTCGGAATACGTTGTCATAAAATAGGAGTTGACGAGATCGCACACCTTACGGACATCGGTCGACGAAGGCATTGGCTGTGCGGCAGTTGACAGACTAGCCAGCACCCAAAGTATAAAACAAAAGAATCGTCTATTCATGACTTGTGATTAATTCCTCAAAGATAAGAAAACTTTTACTTAATCACGCAGCATCGGCCTATTTTCTCCATCCACTCGTGGTGAGCTTCATATTCGCTTTCGGTATTGCAGACCCAAAGTACCTTAGTGGGACCCAAATTACCGACCTCGGGACGCTGTGCATAACCATCGGTAAGGATGACAAGTCCGTCGTACTGAGGGTGCTGTGAAACATAGTCGAAAAGCATTTGGAAACTGGTGCCGCCACGACCATTGACGGTGACCTTGGTGACAGCCTTTTTCAGCGGAACTATTTCACCCATAGCGACATCGAACTGGACAGTATCGACCTGCTCGATGCCATAGCGGAAGAACCTGTTGACCACACTATAGAAACGACTTATATCGTCATCCATGATAGAACCACTGACATCGACAGCGACGAGAAGACTCGTTGAAAAGCGGTAGATGCTACCCATATTTTCAAAATCGGTGCGTCGGTTGGGTCTCATACGAGTCAGATTGCGACGCGACGACATGACCGAAGATCGGAATCCGGACATCACCTTACGATAGTCGATGCGAGCCTGCGTAGAGGCGATAATCTCTTCGACAAGAGAGCCTGGCAACGAGCCCCATTGGCGAACATTTTGTATTATGCGGTTGATGTTGACAACCTGCATCTCGTCTTCGTGCCACAACTCGCTCTGGGAACTTTTGGAATTGGACGAGTCGCTTTGGTCGTGAGAGTTGTCGGAATTGGAATTGTTGGGAGTCTGGCGGTGACTATTGTCGTCGGACGAATTGTCGGCATTGCCTTGGTTTTGGTCGTTGAGCCGATGGGCGTACCATTCATAATACTGGCCGCCATCGAGACCATGCTGAGTCACGGTATCGAGATTGATAGCTGAGAAATCGTAGTTGTCGGTGAGGACACAATTGCTAGCAATAGTCAGAATCTCATTGGAGCAATTTTCGGGACGTCGGGTATAGGGATGCTTTAGCATAATACGGATGACCTCGGAACGCATAAGCATCTCGATAGTCGGAAGGTCCATCTCGTCCATGATTTCGGGCTGATAGTCGATGCGTCCCTCACCAGAACGGATGCTGCACGACATGGAAAAATCGGGACGGACATCGCACGAACAGAGAACAGCATGGAGGGCAGGGTCGCTGAGAAACCATTGATCGTAGACACTACGAATGCGATCTTCGACAGAACAATCCTTATCAGATTTGGTTGACATACTCCATCATATTGTCATAGACCTCGGGTGTCTCGGTAATAATAAAAGCAACCGCTTCGGGATAGAGTCCCGACGTAAAGAGCGAAGCGAAATGAGCCATAGACTCCTTCTGAGACTTTGACGTCAGCGAGATATATTTCTTGAGATTAGAGGCTGCGACAGCCTTATCGGAAGGAGCGATACCAGAGGACTCGAGAGTGCGAAAAAGAGCCTCGTTGACCTGCGACAACTGATGAATGCGATAAGCAGCGAGAGTCGGCTCTACCCTATCGAAATCGAGAAGGACATCGACTCCGCTTACAATTCTGTTTTCGGCAACACTAGCCATGAAACTAGCTGCAGCAGGGACACCGACAATGCCGGCAATAGTCTTTCCGTGTATAGCTCCGAGTGAAGGTGAATCCTTTATAATATCAGACACCTTGTGCCAAGCGCGTCTGTCGGGAGTCTTGTCGAGACCTGTGTCGGCCTGGCGTCCTTTACCCTCTTCGCCATCGAGCCAGACAGAAGATTCACCGAGAAAATCGACAACACGCTGGTCGATGCCAGAACGAGAAGCCCAAAGGAGCCATTCGGCCACCGTAGGACAGAAACAATAAACATTGAAACGAGACACGAGAGCCGGATCGAGGTCGGTCAGCTGGTACTCCTCGCCATCGTTAACAGCCGAGATGATGCGTGAACCTTCGGGAAGTGAACGTCCGGCAAGTTTGCGGTTGAGAGCCAAGTCCATGATAGTCTGCAGCACCTCAGGTCTGGCACGGTTGAGTTCGTCGAGGAAAAGCACGACAGGTTTGCCATCGGTAGGGAACCAGTATGGCGGCATGAAATCGGTCTTGCCCTCTTCGCCATTACGAACTGGAAGACCTATGAGGTCGCCAGGGTCGCTCATCTGTCCAAGGAAGAGAACAACAACACGCATCCCTTTCTTCTCGTAGTAGTCGGTCAGGATCTGCGACTTGCCGATACCATGTCTTCCGACAAGCATAATATTTTGGCATGAAGGCGTAACATCGAGAATGTCAATAAGCTCCTGTGTGTTGATGTTTATCATTGCTTTGAAAAATTACGTATATCACTAACACTCGATCCACATAGTCGACTGCTGGTCGAGAACGGAACAACGAGTGAGTTTCATTGGCTTGCCCAGCTTCGTTACAATATCGTTGACCTGCATTGCGGCATCGACGGCATTGTCAATTTGATCGCGGAACGAGCTAGTGGCGAAAGAGAATTCCATCAGTTGCTTTTGGGCGATGAGAAAGACAATCTTGGTCTGCACCGCTTGATGGATGACATAGAACTTAATGCCAGTTCCAGCAAGTCGACTCTTGACCAGAGCCTCAACAGCCGTATTTGTTATCTTGCTACCGATCAACCTCTTGCGACATTCGACAACATAGGCATCCCAGTCGCCACCACTCCACTGGAGGAAAAGACTGTCGGCCTCGGCTAGGAAATCGACAAGTTGAGAAGCACTAACAAACGACACATCCTTAGTAAACTCGTAGTCGCCAGGTTGCATAACAAGATGCATTCCCTGTTTTTTCTCAGACGAAGAATATCCATGAAGAGTCCACTCGGTATGTTCAAGGACAATACGTGAAGTGCCATAGACACCACGAGAATCGAGTGGCATAGTCATCGAACCAAGTCGACGCCTACTTATTTCATCGGATATGTCGGAACGTGAAAGCAGCTGCCCCGTTGGTGCCCAAGCCTTGGCATCGAACAGTTCAGCTGCAGTCTGATGGATAAATTTATTTTTTAGTGGAGTAAGGTTGCTGCCATCGCCAAGTCGTGCGGTCAGTTCATTGCGAAATGAAATCTTCGGCATAGCCTTACACTCCTTAAAAATAATAATATTAATTGAACATAGACTTCATGCGAGAGAAGAAGCCAGCCTTCTCAGTAGCCGATGGCTTGAAAGAAGGAGAATCCTTAAGTTGTTCGACAATCTTAGTCTCGTCCTTAGTAAGACTCTTAGGGATAAAGACATCGACACGAACAAGGAGATCGCCCTTAGAACGGCTATTGACATCAGGAAGACCCTTACCCTGGAGACGGAGCACCTTGCCAGGCTGTGTACCAGCCTCGATCTTGAGTCGGACCTTGCCATCAACAGTAGGGATCTCGACCTGAGTGCCGAGCAAAACGTCGGGAACACCAAGATAGAGATGATAGATAAGGTTGCTACCATCGCGAACGAGCTCGCCATGTGGCTCTTCGTCAATCACAACCAGAAGGTCGCCATTGATACCATCGCCCTTAGCAGCATTACCCTTACCGGCAACATTGAGCTGCATACCAGCTTCGACACCAGCAGGAATCTTTACAGAGACGACCTCTTCCTTCTCGACAAGTCCGGAGCCATGACAACAAGTACACCTGTCGGTAATAGTCTTGCCTTCACCATTACAGTAAGGACAAGTAGACTGGCTCTGCATTGGTCCGAGGAAAGACTGAACGACCTGTGTGATGACACCGGTGCCATGACAATGTGAACAAGTCTTGATGCTTGACGAATCCTTAGCTCCCGAGCCGTTACACTTGTCACACTGAACCAATTTCTTTACCTTAAACTTCTTCTCGACGCCGTTGGCAATCTCGCTGAGGTTGAGCTTAACCTTAACACGAAGGCTGGAACCCTTATTGACACGTCGGCCACCACGGCTACGACCACCGCCGAATCCAAAGCTACCAAAGATGTCGCCAAACTGGCTGAAAATATCGTCCATAGACATACCGCCACCATAGTAGCCGCCGCCACCGCCGCCATTTTCGAATGCGGCATGACCGAACTGGTCGTATTTGGCCTTTTTCTCCTCATTGGAGAGTACATCGTAGGCTTCGGCAGCCTCCTTGAACTTCTCCTCAGCATCCTTATCGTCAGGATTCTTGTCAGGATGGTATTTGATGGCCAACTTACGGTAAGCCTTCTTTATTTCGTCAGCTGTAGCGTTCTTGCTAACGCCAAGCACCTCGTAATAATCTCTCTTTGCCATTTTTCTTCTAACTCCTAATTAAGTTACTCCTCATTACTGGCACACTACGACCTTGGCGAAACGGATAACCTTATCGCCCATCTTGTAGCCTTTCTCGACACAGTCGAACACCTTACCCTTCATATCTTCGGAAGGAGCTGGGATAGTAGTTATTGCCTCATGGACATCGGCATCGAAAGCCTCGCCTTTGGCAGCAATTTCAGTAACACCCTTCTTAGTAAGGAATTCGGAGAACTTCTTATATATAATGTCAACGCCCTCCTTGAGTGAAGCGACGTCGGCAGCATCATTCATGTGCTGAAGACCACGTTCGAAATCGTCCATAACAGGTAAAAGTCCTACAAGAATATCGCTACCGGCACCCTTGATAAGGTCGGCTTTTTCCTTCATAGTACGCTTGCGGTAGTTGTCATACTCGGCTGCGAGACGTACATATTTATCGTTAATCTCGTCAATCTTCTTCTGCAGCATCTGAGCTTCGTCGACTGGTTCAGCTGCCTCTTCGGCAGACGCTTCGGCCTGACCTTCAGCGGCTTCGGCCTGTTCCTGTGCTACAGACTCCTGTTCCATCTCATCGTTCTGGATTGACTCCTCTTCGTTTATTTTCTGTTCTTCTGTTGCCATATTGGGTATATTATACTTTCTTTTTTATTCATCACAAACATTCATCAAAAGGCTTGCCACACGATGTTTTTATGCCACATTGTCACATTTGAGCATTTGGCGACACCAAAAAGCGAACATTTTGACATATATACACGCACACAATGACAGCCTTTGACAAAAGACTGTCATGTATGTGAAGCAAGCGAAGCGAGGAGGAAGGGCCTCCACAGCCATAATGCACGGCATCACTTATTTCTGACCAGTTCGGCCAACTTTCTATCGAGTGCCTCACCACGCAAATTCTTGGCGACAATGATGCCGTTGCCATCGATGAGAAAATTAGATGGAATAGAATGGACATCATACTGCTGAGCCGCCTTACTACGCCATCCGCCAAAGTCGCATACATGTGATGGCCAAGCGAGAGAATCACTTTCGATGGCAGACGTCCAACGCTTTGCAACATTGTCGAGTGAAACGCTATAGACAGTAAAACCATCACCACCAACGAACAACTTGCTCTTGTACTTTTTATAGACAGCAACAACATTTGGATTTTCCCTGCGACATGGACCACACCATGAAGCCCAAAAATCAATAAGCACCATCTGCCCCTTCAGCGAACTCAACTTAATAACCTTGCCTTCTGGATTGTTGTACATCAACTCTGGAGCCTTGTCACCTACCTGAAGGCCCACCTTCTGAGCCTCACAAACCAACGACACCATGGCTACCATAGCCAATGCCAAACATCTAACTGCTAGTTTCATTGTATATTGTATTTTTGCGTTATTCGTATCAGCAAACAATAAAATCGGCACAACCACACATCATCGTGGCACGGTTGTTGTATATTTTATTGTAGCGTTTTTCATAATTTTAGAGTTTTATTTGGTTAAGGATTAACCGCTTGGGCCGTGACGGTCTGAGCGGTTTTTTATTGGGCGAGAGGTTTGAGATGATTCATCACAGCACCGCCTCTTGTCGTATTGAATCCATGCGAAAGCACCTTTCTCGGCTCATGCAAAGACTTGTTGGCATTTGCAGTAATAGAACCATTGCAGATATACTCAATAGCCAAAGCTGTGAGAGGTTCATCGGCCTCGCCAAGCATACCCATATTATCCAGATCATACTCATTGAAAGAATAATCAGGAGCCATGCCGTTGCCATCACTAGTATCGAAAGTATAGTCGACACTATTAAAATAGGTAGCAACGATAGGAGCGATAAGCCAGTTGTTGATACCTTTATTATAATAAGGCTTCGACGAATTGTTGTAAGTAAAATCGGCTGGTGTAAAAATAATCATTGAAGTATTTTTGCCACCGGTAACATCGCCAATAGTATAGACATCCATATATGGCTTGAGAGCAATGATAGTAGCCTCGGAAGCCGAATAGGAACCAGTGCCAGTAATGACGACAAGACTCTTCAGGTCGAGAGTAGCATCGGCAAGTGAATCCTTCAGAGAAGAGGCAGAATTCTCCTTGCTGAACATAGAATACTGGCTCAGGGTACTATTGTACTTATACCAAATGAGGAGATCATTGTTAGCCACATTAGCCTTTGGAGCCAAATGGCTGCAGAGACATTCGAGAGCAGTCATCTCGCCACCAGGATTATATCTCAGGTCGAGAATCATGCGGTCGACTCCTTTAGACTTGAACTCGGCAAACACCTGACCCATTTCGTCGTTGAAAGCACTATAGAAATCCATATAGAGAAGGTAGCCAATCTTATGACCATCGGCTTCGAAAACCGAATGTTCGGCAAGAGGACTTGTTTCGATCTTCCCTGACTGGATAGAATATTCGATCTCGACATAAGGATTGTTTGGATCAGCCTGAGCCTTATCGGAATCGTATCGCAAAATAGTATATTTTGCCGAAGACTTAGAAGCGAGCAAACGATAGTTATCGATATTCATCTCCTGACCATCGACAGCAATCACGACATCGCCACGACGAGCGCCTGCATTATAGGCAGGTGTATTGCGATAGACATAATTGATGATGGAAACAACACGATTGGACTGACCATTGACAGTAGAATAGATACACTCCCATCCCATGGAAGTAGAAATACCCTCCTGACTTTCGTTGTATTCGTCGACATCGTCAGAAATGAATGAAAACCTGTCGCCGGAATAGCGTAGAGCATAGAAATAGTCTTCAGTATTTTCCTGCAGACGATAGTCGAGACCCTTAGGCATCTGTTCACTCCAATAATAATAGTCGTCCATAGTCTCCTTGACAAACCTATTGGCTTCGACAACCATATCGTCAACATTAGAAGAGACAGGCACCTCAGGTATTGTACGGTTAGGAAGATTGTCGTTATTGTCATCATCGCAAGCCACCATAAAAGAAGCCAACGAAACGACAGACAACATACTGAGTATTTTTTTCATGCCCATGAGTAAATTACAAACACTAAGTTCGATATAATTTGGATGCAAAGATATTGATTAATAATGAAAAAATAACACAACACAGCCAACTAATTCAACATTTTGGCAATACGAGCAGCCGTTTGTTGTGCGGTAAGCATTGCCACAGGCAATCCACCACCAGCCACAGTCCAATGACCGCACAGCGAAAACCGGCGCAGACCAGGAAGCTCAGTTCGGGCAGGATGAGTGGACATCAAATCGCTCGAAGGAGCCCAACCTTGGGAGCTACCGAAGAGATTGGACGTGTAACGATTGAACGTAGCAGGAGTGACAAGGTCTACCACCTCGATAGCATCGACCCACTCTTTTCCATATATCCGAGAAAGTCGTTCAACAACCTGAATGCGGAAATCGTCCTTTGCCTTTCGATAAGCTTCATGGTCGTCATTTCTCAACCTTATCCACCAGTCGCCTTCACGCGTCAGCATATTGACAGCCATGACAGTATGTCCGGCAGGAGCGAGCGTTGGGTCGTTGGAATAAGTTTCGACCTCGAGATTATCAAAGACCGTTCCGTCGGCCAGCGAGAACTCGTCAGTCATGTAACGAGCGAAATGAGGATAATTCGTCATCGGCATAGCGACACCAATAAAGACACGACAATAGGAGTAATAGACCTCGTCCTTGGAAGGAGAGCTCAAACGCTTCATTGCATCTGAGACAAAAGCTCCGCCGAGAGCATCGAACACCGTCCAATGCCAATCGGCAGCCGACACAACATAATCGGCCTTCGTTGTACGTCCATCGGCAAGAACTAATCCACGAGCCACGCCATCGTCGACAGCAATGCTAGCAACAGGTGTAGAAAGAGACAACGAGCCACCCAACTCACGATAGCGAGATACGAGAGCCGAAGTGAGTGAAGCGGAACCGCCAATAGGATATTGAGCCACCTTGGCAGATGAATATGCCTGAGAGAAAACGACAGCGGACATTGGCGTCGGACGAGCATAAAGATGTCTGACAGCCGATGAGAGGAAAGGATTTTTGAACTGTGAAGCGAACTGGCTAGTAGTCAGCCTACCCCACCCTTTCATGAACGCGAGCAGTTTCACAAGAGGCATCATACGCATGGCATAAGAAACCTTGTTGAGGAAACCGTCGGGCCAAAAAGGAGGCAACTGATCGAGATGACAAACAACAAAACGCACCATGCCGGTCCACTTGAGAATAGCAGACCTGTCTTCAGGAGCAATGTTGAGCAGATAGCTCTCAAACTTATCTATATCAGTATAATAATGAAAAAGATTATCGCCGTTGACATCGGAAACAGGTAATTGGATAACGACACGTTCGTCGGCCATGTAGAACGGCATGGAATCGACATCGATGAGCCGCTTCCAATAATTATAGAAAGAAGTGCCACGACGAGCGCCCAGCAGCCAATGCATACATCCATTGAAAGTATATCCTTGGCGAGTCCAGTTGACACACAAACCACCAGCCGACGAGTGCTTCTCGAAAATAGAAGTAGAAAAGCCAAGCTGGCGAAGAGCGATGCCAAGCGAAAGTCCGGCGACTCCAGCACCTATGATGTCAACATGCTTCATGTGGGCAAACGCCTCTTACTTCTGCAACATAAGCCACGAATCGGCGTAGGCAGGATACTTTATCTTAAAAGCAGCAATCCAAGTACGTGCAGTAGCTTCATTATCGGCAGAGAATACAGCGACCCTGTAAAGACCTTCAGCATTCTCCATCACACTAGGCTTGAAACCCTGCTCAGTAACTCTGTCGCATGCAGCATTGGCATTCTCGAGTTTGCTGTAGGTGCCAACAATCACATGATAATGACCCTTAGCGACACTACCACCAACCATTGTCACCTTCTCTTCACGAATCTTCACCTTGGCAGCCTCGGCCTCGACCTTGGCAGACATTTCGCTGGACATATTCTTTAGATTGTCGGAAACCTCTTCGACCTTTCCTCTGACAGCTTCAGCCTCAGACTTTACCTTAGCCTTGGTTTCGGCAGCAGCTTTTGCGGCAGCCTCTTCGGCCTTTTTAGCCTTAGCTTCGGCATCAGCCTTAACCTTGGCGGCAGCCTCCTGAGCCTTTTGAGCAGCTTCCTGAGCCTTTTGTGCAGCCTCGGCGGCGAGTCGTTCAGCCTCAGCCTTTTCCTTGGCAATTTGTTCGTCGGACTTCACACGTGGAGTCATGACAGATTTCTTATTGCCATCGCCAAAAGACGATGAACCTTTATGCGAAGCACATCCTACCATAGACAAGGCAAGGAGAGCCATAATGAATATGCGAGTGAATTTCATTGTAATTATTTTGGTTACGCTTGCAAAGATAATGAATCTTTCGAGAGAAATATATATTAAGGTATTATTTATCATCATCAGCATCCTCGAGAGTGAGCTGCTTTTGAGGAGTCACGCCGAGAGACTTGAGTTTTTCGAGTTGCGACAGAGCATTGCCACGTCCGGTGGACAACTTGGACTTAGCATCGGAAAACATCTCGGCAAGACGATTTATCTGCACGCCAATCTTTTCGAAATCGGTCTGGAAGAGGACGACCTTATCGTAGAGAGACGCTGCACGGCTGACAATGTCGGAGACATTTTTCTTCTGCTTATCATTCTGCCACATATTATAAGCCAACTGTATGGTCATCAGCAAATTGCTTGAAGAGATAATGATGACATGATTGTCGAAAGCATATTGGTGGAGAGCAGGATCGTGGCGCATGGCTGCGATGTAGCTACCCTCGTTCGGAACAAACATGAGGACATAGTCCATAGCATTTTCGACAATCTTGCCATAGCCTTTTTTTGCCAGTTCGTCGACATGGTCACGCATGCTTTTGACATGCTTCTTGAGAAGCAAATCGCGCTGAGTCTCATCGGTTTCGGCAACAGCATTGGCATAAGCCGTGAGCGACACCTTGGAATCGATAACCAACGAACGACCTTCGGGAAGACGGACGATAACATCGGGACGACGCAAGCGGTCTTCTTCGTCGTAGCACTTCTCCTGAACAAAAAACTCTTCATTCTTGTGAAGTCCGGCCTGTTCGAGCATTGTCTCGAGAACCATTTCTCCCCAATTACCCTGCAACTTACTGTCGCCCTTCAGAGCCTTGGCCAAATTGGTTGCATCGTCGCTAATACGTTTGGTCTGTTCGTTCATAGCATTGACAGCAATCGTCTGCTGCTGTGCAAAGAGCTTCATCTGACCTTCGAACGACTCCTTCATTGTCGCACTATTGACATCGTTCTGCTTGCGAGCCTCCTCGACAGCCTTTTGGAACGAAGCGAACTGTTCCTTGACAGGCTTGAGAAGTTCATCAATCTGCAGACGGTTGTTCTTCTGCAAATCCTCTTGCTTGGAAGCCAGCATTTCGGCAGCCTCCTTGCGGCTCTGCTGCTTCATAGCTTCAAACTTGTCGTTCCACTGCTTGTCAGACTCACGACGGAGATCGTCGAAATGACGACGTTCGGACTCGATGCGATCGTTGCAATTCTTTTCAGCTTCAGCAACTCGTCGGTCGGCTTCAGAAGTACGACGGTCGACCTCCGCTTTTTGACGACTTAGTTCGCTATAGGCATTGTCGCGTTCGAGCGTAAGCTTGTTGATGACAGGCGAGGAAGATATGCGAGAAAAGAGGAATCCGACGACAAATCCGAGGGCAACGCCTATTATAAGTATTAAGACTATTTGTAAAATTTCCATAGTTATCAAAAAAGCATGATACACAGAATGCAAATATAATGTTTTATCATCAATTACAAAAATATAAACAGGGAATAGAAATTGAGTAGGGAAACCTACGGTATCCTACCGGTATCCCTACGGAAAAGATGGGTCGAGAGTACGTGTTTCGAATGCAAAAAAATGGATGGAGAAATAACCGAAGTAAAACAAATATTTCTACATGTGAATTTATTTTTTTACATTTGTACCAATTTATATAAAAACAAATCCTTGTTTATTCTTACAATGACAAAAAGGATATACATATTATTGTTATGCATCGTTGCAGTAGCAGGTGTTGCAAACGGCGAGAGCAAATGGACGCCGGAGAATCTGGTGGACCCATACACTATAGACGACAAGCACTATGTGCTTGACGAGATGAACTATCTGGATGCCGAAGAGACAGACACGCTCAATGCCATCTGCGACGACTTGAATCACAGGAACAACCTTGAGACAGCGATTGTCTTGCTTGACGACATTGATGAGGATTCGTTCGACTTCGGTGTTGAGTTATACAACCGTTGGGGATTGGGACGCGACGACCGAGGGATATTGCTTTTGGTTGTGATGGAGCAGCACATTTGGCAATTCATTTCGGGTTATGGTGCTGAAGGAGACTACCCGGACATCCTGCTCAGTCATATCGGCCAGCAGAAGCTTGTTCCACAATTCCGTGAAAGTAGATATTATGAAGGACTGCGTGACGCATTCATCGAACTCACGAAAGTGGCATCTGACAGTATTTATAAAGAAGAAAACTATTCAATGAGCCAGTTGGCGGCATGGGAAGGAAAGACGTATGATGAAGACAATGAAAATGATGAAGACATTGAGCTGGAATGGTTTGAGATATTGATAGCATGCTGGCTGCTGGGAGTGGTATGGGTAGAACTGCCAATAGGTGCGATACTGCATTCGGCCAAACCGATGAAGGAGATCAAGGGAGAGCTGAAAAGAGAGAAACTGACACCAGACTATGGATCGGTGACATACATCAACACAGAGGAGGACATGTCGTGGAGTGTATGGTCGCATTTGGGATGTCTGCATTTTCTGCTTATTGACATAGGATTTGTCATTGCAATATGTATTTCAGCAATCGCAGACAACATCTGGTATGCCATTGGAGGCATATTGGTTTTCATCACTTATGCTTCAGCGTTGTGGATAATGTTAGCCATTATAAACTTATACAAAGCGAATACCGACGTAGAGAAATTCATACGTACTGACTCTATATATCACAGCATCTGCTTGCCGATTCTATGCTATATAGCACCAGTCGTTGCTTTGCCATTCTACTTGATAATGCGTCGCAAGTACAAAAAATATGAAAAGGAAATGATATCGTGTCCTATATGCGACAGCCAGTTGACTCGAGACGAAACCGCCCAGTTCAAGCCGACTTCGGCGAGCCAGTTGTTTGAAGTAGAAAACGACATCAAGTATTACTGGATGTACAAATGTGACAATGGGCACACCGTGGCACGTCTTCAGAAAGGCGACAGCTATAAAGAATATACAGATTGTCCGGAATGTGGAGGACACACATGCAAGGTAAGCCAGACAGTAAGGACCGTCGAGCCAACATACTCGTCGAAGGGAGAAGAAGTGTTGACTATCACATGTAAACATTGTGGACACACATACGAACAAAAGAAAGAACTGCCAATGTTGACACATTCATCGAGTGGTGGTGGCGGACGCAGTGGTGGCGGTGGCTACCGCAGCAGTGGAGGTAGCCGTGGCGGCGGACGAAGCGGTGGCGGTGGAGCTCGTGGCGGATGGTGATCCTATTCAATAATATATATATATGTATCGCATACTACTCATAATATTTAGCACATTATTCCTTATCGCTTGTAGCGATGAAGAAGGGAAATGGACGCCAGATAACCTGACAGACCCATATACCGTTGACAAGACGTATGTGCTGGATCCGGCAGGATATCTCGATGCTGACCAACGAACAGAAATCAACAACCTGTGCGATAGTCTTAACACTAAGGCAGACCTGGAGACAGCCATTGTAGTACTCGACGAGATTGAGATGGAGCCATTCGACTTTGGTGTAAAACTATACAACAACTGGAGACTAGGACGCGATAGTCGTGGTATGATACTGCTTATAGTCATCAACCAGCACAAGTGGCAGTTCATTACCGGATATGGTGCAGAAGCTGACTTTCCAGACGTGATGCTTGGACGAATAGGCAACAAAATAATGGTACCAGAATTTCGCGAAGACAAATATGCAAAAGGAATCCATCAGGCATTATCGGAAGTGTTCAGAGTAGCAACTGACATGGAATACAAAGCGACGGAATATGGTGGACTGGACAGGGCAAACGCAATAAGTGATACCAGAATCGAAGAGGAGGAAGACGATGAAGACTGGAGCGAAGGCGACTGGATAGGATGCTTCATCATATTATTTCTCTGTGTACCATTCATCGGCATCTATATAGCTTATTACGGACTAAACAATGCTCCACTAAAAAATGTGGAAAGCAAGATACTTATATATAAGAATAGCGAATGCAATGTGGCATATTATTCAGACAATCTGCGAATAGCCAAGTGGGGATTCTGGGACGGCAAGAAATTCCTCTGGTATCTGCTTTTCATGGGCGTATTTGTCTGGCTTCTGTGTGAAGCATTTGAATATATGGACTATGCTGGAGGCGATACGCAATACGATGACTTCATGCATTTCCTTCCTTACGTGGCAGGTTATTTTGGATTCTCGGCTATTATTCATGCAATCATTGCCACATCCCATTTGTGGAGCTGCGACACAAGTCGCGACACGCTGACACGAGCCAACGCCATGAGTCGTAGTGGGAAACTAAAATTCTACATGATTGTTGCTCCATACATCGCAATACCGTTCTACCTTGTATGCAAGATTGTAGAGAAAAAAGCAGCACGCAAAGTTCTCAAGTGTCCGAAATGCAACGGCAAATTAGAAAAAGCGTCGGCCAACTATAGTCCAATGCACGAGGCACGCCAATATGAAATCAGAGAATGCGTAATGAAAGCCACACTCTATACATGTGGCAATGGACACCACACGGCGCTGCTCATGCCGACAAACAAAGTCAAGAATTACATATTCTGCAAACACTGTCAAGCATACTCGGCCAAGGTGACCAACAAAGAGGAGAAAGTGAGAGCCGAATTCAAAAAGAAAGGTTCATGGCTCTACACAGCCAAGTGCGAATGTTGCGGATGCGAGACAACCGAGACCGTTATCGTCCCCAAGTTGTCTGAGCTCTACGACGTCAGCGACGAATCGTCATTCAGCGGAGGAAGTGGCGGCTATAGTTCGGGAAGTTACAGTTCGGGCGGCGGCTACCGTGGTGGCGGTTACAGCGGTGGCGGCGGCGCAGGTGGCGGATGGTAAAAAAACAATGTTTTAGTGCAACTATCTTACACTCAATACGTATCAATCAAAAATACCATTTTCAAAATGTATAGCACTAAAGTTTTATATATCATAATAAGCACTATATGTGCTACTATTATGGCTGTAAATTCCACAGCCCAGCCACCGACTATTTACCATTATTTCGACAGCCTAACAGAAATACTCTACCACTCGGACAACGACTTGGAACGCCTCAAAGCAGTAGAGAGCATAAACCAACGCCTATACAACAGCGACTCCATTTCAAAATACGCAGACATCCAACTAGAGATCGCCAGCAGGCTTCATAACATCACATCTGAGATAAATGCCAAACGATATAAAGCCAAAGCTTCATTCAGAAAGAATAACTACGTAGAATCCATAGAGCGTCTATATGAAGTGCTGGCAATAGCCGATTCTGTTGGAGACCGTCCGATGATGGCATTATGCTATAGTGATCTGGGAGATTCGTACCGTATGATATTGAAAGGCAACACAGCAGTAACCAACTATTACAAAGCGCTAGAAATACACCAAGAAGAGGGCAACGATGACAACATGTCGAATATATATCGAGGCATCGGTGATATATACTGTTCGAGTGAAATGTACCAAGAAGCAAGAATATACTATTGCATGGCTCGAGACCTAGACAAGGTAAGCAATAACTACACACAACTTTGCGAAGATTATTTGGGACTGGGAGTTATATCATATACTCTCTATGGAACAGACATGTACTGCCACAGAAATGACAGTTTGCTGGAATCTGCAAAAAGAGACTTTATAACAGCCTTGAACCTATCGCAGGAATATAGCAGCACACTATGCAAGTACAAGGCATGTTTTCGTTTAGCAAGTTCGCTATGTCTGCAGATACGCATAGGCAATCATAGCAAGAGACGTAAACAGGAGATACTTGACTCATGCGAATATCTCATGGCAGAATGCCACAAAACATTTGATGCAATACCAAATCAGGAAGACTGGCTCAGGGTGAACATCGTTGACGGACAACTTCTGCTAGCTCAAAATAAATATAAAGAGAGCAAAGCCCATCTTGACTCACTTGCCCTCATAGTGAAAAACGAGCCAGAGGAGATCTATTGGAAAGAGGTACCTTTGATCTATAGAGGACTTTTGGAATATTACCTAACAATAAAAGACAACGATGGTGCATTCCAAACCCTTGGACTTTTGCGAGAGAGCGAACACCGAAATGTGAAGATAAACTTCATGGCAGACGCTGCCCAATCGCTTGTTCAGGCTGAATTTGAGAACAAGTTGAAAGCCAGAGAAATTGAAATGGAACGACGCAACAGTACAACACAAGCACTGATATGGTCGAGTCTGGTCATCATCTGTCTGCTTGTGATTTTCTCAATCATATTGGCGAGCAACATACGTAAACGAATACGCAACAACATTCTTTTGGACGAGAAGAATGAGGAACTAAACAAGCAAAACAAGCTTCTGGCGACAATAAATCACGATTTATCAGACAGCATCAATTACGCCAGTGTTATACAGCGTGCCGTCATGCCATCGAAAGCCATAGTAAGGCAAATATGGGGAGATGGCATGGTGCTTCTTCAGCCATTGAGTGTAGTCTCAGGAGACTTCTACTGGACAACCCAAATTGACAAATACAAAATGCTTGTTGTAGGTGACTGTACAGGTCACGGCGTGCCAGGAGCCTTCATAAGCATGCTTGGCATAAACATACTTGAAACCTTAGCTGGACGAACCCGCGAACAAAAATTTGACGCAGGATATCTGTTGAATGAAATCAGACGACTGTTTATCCACTCTATCATGAGGCATGCGGAATCTGACCAAAGTACGATTGAAGAACAACAGGCCAATAATGAGACAACGAATCTGGACGGCATTGACATGGCACTATTGATAGTCAACTCAGAAACTCTCGAAGCTCACTTTGCCGGTGCATTCCGTCCATTGATTATAGTACGTGATGGTAAAGTGACATCAATCGCGGGTGATCGCATGCCAGTCGGACGATACATCAAAGACCAAACATTCACAGACAACGAGATACAGCTTCAAGAAAACGACTGCATCTATATGTACACAGACGGCATGACCGACCAGTTTGGCTATGACAACAGCAAAAACCGAATTGTCAAGTTTGGTCACAAACGTCTGCATCAGTTGATAAGTGAAATCTGTGACATGCCATTTACAGAACAGAAGAAACGACTCAAAGAAGAAATGGTCAACTGGCGCAAAGATCCTTTAGCACATGAGGGAATCTATGAGCAGACAGATGATGCCCTGCTTGTAGGCATAAGAATATAATGTCCGGTTATTAAGAATAAGGAACGAGATTGAGGGCTCTGAAACGCATGAAGATGGCAACAAAAAAGGTGGTATCTAAAGACACCACCATATATAAAACAGCCAAAGACTTTTTACTTTTTCATGAACGCAGGGAACTCTGGTGCAGGGGCATACAATGCGTCAATCCAAATCTGAAGGTCCTTAAGCATCTGGTCGCGGTACTTGAACCAATGTCCGCATCCCCAACCATGTCCACCTGATGGGTACACATGCATATTGGCCTTCACATTAGCCTTCTTCAACGCAAGGTAATATTCTGCAGAATTGCGTGGCGACACGAGGAAATCGTCATCGGAAAGCAACAAAATAGCAGGTGGTGTCTGCTGGTCGACATGCAACTGGTTACTATACGCGTCCTCCTGTTCCTTGGTAGCATTCTCACCTACGAAGCAGTTGTGAGAGTCGAGATGAGTATATGCTTTATCCATAGAGATTACAGGATAGAAGAGAATCTGGAAATTAGGACGTGTTGCAGCCTCGTTGTGAGTAGCGATTGTTGAAGCGAGATGACCACCGGCAGATGAGCCGAGAACACCGACCTTTTCTGGATCTATACCCCACTCTTTTGCATTTTCACGAATAAGACGCATAGCCTCTGTAGCATCGCTCATTGGCACTTCCTTAAAGCCCATTGGCATACGATAATTCAAGACAATTGTCGCAATGCCCTGTGGAACAAAGTAGTCGGCCCAATCATAGCCTTCCTGACCTATAGAAAGCACACGGTATCCACCACCAGGAATAACAAGTATGGCCATGCCGTTGCGTTGAGACTCCTCAGGAAGGAAAACGCGTATCATTGGTTTGAAATTACGTTTTTCGCTGTCGTAAGGCTGAGTCTTGTCAATACCATTGCTATTGGGCAGACCATTTTGCCACATGTCGATATCGAAAGATTTTGCCTGTTGTGCGATGCCGCAAAGTGACACACAAAGAAGCATCAGTGTAAAGAAGATTTTGTTCATAGGATTATATTTATTATCAAATAGTTAATAACATTATTATTCAACAGTCACCGACTTTGCAAGATTGCGAGGCTGATCGACATTCAAGCCTTTGGCAACTGCCACATGATAAGAGAGCAACTGAAGAGGAATAACAGACAACAACGGTTCGAGCCACTCGTTGGTCTTTGGAACCTCGATAACAGACTTGGCCATATCCTTGACCATAGCATCGCCTTCAGTAACAATAGCAACAATTCGACCTTTGCGGGCAATAACCTCCTGCATGTTGCTGACAATCTTCTCGTGTAACTTATGGTTAGTAGCGATGAAGACCACAGGCATCTCCTCATCAACAAGAGCGATTGGACCGTGTTTCATTTCAGCAGCAGGATAGCCTTCTGCATGGATATAAGAAATTTCCTTCAACTTCAATGCGCCTTCGAGTGCAACAGGATAGTTTACGCCACGACCGAGATAGAGGAAATTGCGTGCATAGGTGAACGTCTGAGCAAGAGCTTTTATCTTGTCATTCTGTTCGAGCACCTTTTCAATCTTAGCAGGGATTGTATCTAGTTCGTGTATCATCTCTACATACTCGTCACGCTTGACAGTGCCCTTGGCATAGCCCAATGCAAGTGCGAGCAAGGCAAGTACAGTCACTTGTCCAGTAAACGCCTTAGTTGATGCTACACCTATCTCAGGACCAACATGTATGTAGGTGCCTGTGTCAGTATTACGTGCTATGCTACTACCGACCGCATTGACGACACCAAACACGACTGCGCCGCTCTTGCGTGCCATCTCTATTGCAGCCAATGTATCAGCAGTTTCGCCACTCTGTGAAATAGCCATCACCACATCATCGCGCTCGATGACAGAATCGCTGTAGCGGAATTCGCTGGCATAGGCGACTTCAACTGGTATGCGGCAGAAATGCTCAATAAGCTGCTTGCCGATGAGACCGGCATGCCATGATGTACCACAACTTACAATTATTATTCTTCGAGCAGACATCAGTTCCTTGCGCTTCTCGATAATGGCATTTAGGACCACCATACCGCGGTCGGCAAACAGACGTCCACGCATACAATCTTTAAGACAAGCAGGCTGGTCGAAAATTTCCTTAAGCATGAAGTGCGGGAATCCACCCTTGTCGAGCATATTAAGATCAAGATTGACCTCCTTGACATTGACATCGACCTCGGCATTGTCAAGTGTCAGCACCTGAAGTTTCTCACCACACCTTACAACAACCATCTCTTCATCGTTGAGGTAGACCATCTGCTTGGTATATTCAGCGATAGGTGAAGCATCACTTGCGATGAAAAACTCCTCGTTATTTTCACCAATGCCAATAACCATTGGACTACTCTTACGAGCAGCAATCAGCATATCTGGTGAATCGCTATCGATAACGACAATGGCGTAGGCGCCTATGACAATCTTCAATGCAGCCTGAACAGCAGATACTGTGTCGAGATTGTTAGTCTGCTTAGTATATTCGATAAGCTGAACCAGCACCTCTGTGTCGGTTTCGCTCTTGAATGTAAATCCCTTATTAATGAGCTGCTGCTTGAGCATAGCATAGTTCTCTATAATGCCATTATGCACAAGCGTCAACTTGCCACTTTGTGAGACATGTGGATGTGCATTAATCTCAGATGGAACACCATGAGTTGCCCAGCGGGTATGTGCGATGCCAAGAGAACCCGAACAGTCCTTACCTTCTGCAGCATGTTCAAGATCACAAACCTTACCCTTGGCCTTATATATATTCAAAACACCTGATGCTGAAACCAAAGCAGCACCTGCGCTATCATAACCACGATATTCGAGACGATGAAGTCCACCTGTGAGTATAGGGAATGCGTCCCTATAGCCTATATATCCTACTATGCCACACATATAATTCTATATCTAAGAAATCTTTCATCGGCAAATATACTAATTTTTCGGAATATAACTACTCTACATATATACTACCATGCTATTTCAACAAAGTTTTCACAATTACGACAAAAAAATAGCTCCTTGACAGTCAATGCCACCAAGGAGCCTTGTTCGGTATGTATAGGGTAAAGGTTGCTTATTCCATGCTCGAAAGTACGTGTTTCGAATAAGATTCGTTACCTATCATTTCCAATATGCTTCTAGAGCCTTGGCCTCATCAACTGTAAGATGAGCTACCGCTGCATGTTTCTGTTCGCTAAAGTTAGTTCTCTTCATGCAGACGCTATCTTCGTCAAAATAGCCAAGTGGCGTAAAACTCTCGAAGTCGCTAGTCTCGACAAAGCCAAAGTTGGCAGGGTGACGGTGGTAGTTATCATACATTATGACCCACTTCTGCTGCCCTAGTCGCTTCCAGCAGTTTGGTGCCTCGTGAATCTCAGGATCATGATCGTCATACTTGTCATCCTGCACATAAGGACCGAGGATATTATCGCTAGACGCATGCTTTACAGTAGCTGCATGTTCATGGCTCACATAGAAGAGATGATACTTATCGCCAACATGAATTATGTCAGAATCAATCACCGTATAGCGAGGACGTCCAGTAGAGTCAGCCGGAGCTTGGAACAAGGTCTTAGGTTCACTTAGCATTTCGGTGAAATCATCGTTCATATAGACATAGTAGATTCGCTCGAGATTACGCTGCATACGAGTAGTAAAATGCACAAGGAGATGACCAGCTTCATAGTCATACACAGTCTCTGGTGCCCAGACACATCCGGCTTCGCTCCATGGCAGATCATTGCCTTCAGCATCAACGAATCTTGTAGGACAAGTAAGAGTTGTGAAATCGAGATTAGTTCGGGTCCAATGGACAAGGTCGTCGGACTTCATCAGCACCAGTCCCTTGTTATTTCCCCAGCCATATTGTTCATCATCACGTTCAAACTGCGATTCGCGGTATTCAGATATCTCCTTGATTCCGATGCGTGATGCGACATCCTTCTGCGAAAAGATATGAAGATCGGTCATTGCAAGGTAGAAAGAGCCATTGGGTGCACGAAAAATATGAGGATCACGTATGCCATGCTGCGAAGCTACGGTATCGCCCGAGATGACAGGTTGGTCGTTATTGAGTGAAGTCCAGGTATATCCATCATAGCTTAAAGCCATGTGAAGTCCGTGGTCTATATCTTTGTGATATACCATGACGTAGGCACCCATTTCATCTTCAGTCGGAATGTGTTTTGAGTGGTCTGGAGTAGAACACGAAGCCATGCATGTCATTACAGCGATGGCCCAAGCAGCTTTATAATTCATTTTCAGAGTTTTTGTTGTTTTTACTGAGGACAAAGATATAACAAAAGAGAGGCTGACAGGTGGACAATATAGTTTTTAAAGTTGATTTTTCTGTTTCAAACGTTAATTTACAAAATAAAAAGGCACTGGTCCGATGAGGGGGCCAGTGCCTTCATTTTGTATAACAGAAAAATATTATCTATTGATATACTTTGTAACCTTGTTGCCCTGCTTCTTGATTACGACACCCTTGGCATTGGCATCAACACGACGACCGCTAAGGTCATAGTATATAGCCTCAACATTGGCCTCAACTTCTTCAACTGGTGTAGGAATATTTTTCATTTCAACAGTCTTTTTCTCATCACAATTCCATTCAGCAACATAGTTGTTTTTCGATCCCTGCGGAATATAAACTATTGCATTAGATGGGAAGACGTCACTATAATTGAATGAACCTACAGAATATCCAGTTGAGGTATATGTGCTTGAAATTGCGCCACTAAGTTCTGGAGCTACCTCAGACTGCATATAGATGCTAGTAAGTTTTGAGCATCCATCGAAAGTAAGGTCGCCCATTGACCATTTTCCTGTAGACGGGCTTGTAGTCTTATCCGAGGTACAGTTAATATAAACATCCTCGAGGTTAGAGCAACCAGAAAAGAGCTGGCGGAACGAACAGTCTGTTACAGTCTCAGGGATAACCATCGATGTAAGACCTGTACAATTCTTGAATGCACAATCCTTGATTGAGGTGACAGATGAAGGTATGTTTATCTCCTCGAGATCCTTACATGTATTGAATGCACTTCCACCGATAGTCGTAAGCGTATTAGGCAGTTCTATCGAAGTTATTGTCGCATTACGGAATGCCTCGAGACCAAGTTCGGTAACTTTATATGTCAAACCACAATAAGTCACATTGGACGGAATGATAACGTCACCTGTATAAACTCCAGACGTCTTCTTTCCGACATATACATTGTTTGTCCCTTCGATAACCACGTATCGTATACCATTGACAACAAACTCGGTAGGCAAAAGGGCAACCTCGCCAGCCTTCTTCATTTCGTCAGCAGTAGTGCCGTATATAGTGTTTCCGCTAGCATTAGTATACAAATAAGCATAACCTTCCTTGAAGGCGACCTTACCTCCTGCATTGCTGATTGCGAAACCGTTTGTACCAGCAGAGAATGAACCTCCAGCAAGTATCACATCGCCTCCTGTGAGAATCCACATACCAATTTTTCTGTCGTTAGCTGTTATAACACCTCCATTGACAGTTGCCTTTGTCGAAACAGAGAGTGTAGCATAGTCAGACATAAAGTTACCACCATTGATTGTCAAAACAGCATCAGTTTTAGTCATGACGGCTGACGTTTCGCCTTCTATGTAACCAGAATTAATAGTCACTTCACCAAAGTTTGCCACTATGCCACATACCTTTGTTTGAGCAGTATGGATAATCTTGCCACTCTTGGCATTGCTTCCATCGCAGACAGTGAGCTTGGCACCATTAACTGTTATGGCACCAACATTGCCTTCGAGTGTTTTACAATCGCCCTTCAAAGTATATCCGTTGAGATCAAGAGTGATATTACCTTCAGTCAATGCAAGCGTCTCGTTTGTACCGAGAGTTATATTGGAGAGAAGTTTAACAGTTGCAGACGAAGCGGACTGAGCCTTAGCCATGGCAGCAACGATGTTATTATATTGTGTTGTTGTTCCACTGACAGTCACACTAGCAACATTTGAGACCGTCGTCTGAAACTCAGTATATTTCACGCTAACATATTCACCAGTTCCCCACTTGCTTTCATACGCACTCTTAGATCCCGATGGTATGTTAATAGTAACAGAACCGACCTCGCTGAATATGTTGTCAACAGTTGTAGCTTCGACATAATAAGGTGCGGAACCATTATCACCTTTCAATGTAGGTGGCACAGCCGATGACATATATACATTAGCAAGGTTTGTACAACCCATGAATGTAAGCGTACCCATAGACCAATCCTTGCTTGTTTTTCCCTTGGTCAGGGTTGGATCACAATTGATATAGACAGAAGTCAAAGCTGTACATTCTGCAAACATCTGACGGAACGAACATGAAGTAACCGATGCAGGGATGGTCACGGTTGACAACTTTGAACATTTTTTGAATACACAGTCGCCTAATGTTTTTACAGATGAAGGAATCTTCACCTGAATAAGTTCGCTACATTCGTTGAATGCTCCTCCACGAATTTCAGTCAACGTATTTGGCAGAACTACACTTTTGATAGTCGATTCTCTAAATGCGTCAACGCCTATCGTTGTCACTGTATAACGCTTGTTGTTATAAGTGATAACGTCTGGCACGACGACATTGTCTGGGTAAGTAGCATTACTTCTCTTTCCCACAAGGACATTTGACGTACCTTCGATGATTGAGTAGCCTATGCCATCAACCACAAACGAGGCCATATCTGCTGCAGACACAGAGACACAGCACAGCAATGCGCCAATAATTAATGTAAAAAAATTCTTCATTTTATTTGAGTTTGAGTTTTAAAATACTGACTATAAGTCAAAGCAAATTTAAGATATTAAACCAACAAACACAAATATTTCTATCGCGAAACGCCTCAAACTATATTTTTTTGCTTAATTTGCATCAACATTCATTAACATATACAACCAAAGTCATTTTTTCATGAAATCAAATGTAATTGGGGCAATAATAACGACAGCAATGATGTGCGCTACTTCAGTGTTTGCACAACCATACGCTGATGGCTACATGCCCTACAAGGATTCCAATCTCAGCGCTGATGTACGCGCAAGCGACCTCTTGAAGCGTCTGACACTTGAAGAAAAGGTAGGTCTGATGATGGACCAGTCGAAACCAGTAGAACGCCTTGGTGTGAAGCCATACCAATGGTGGAACGAGGCACTTCATGGAGTGGCTCGTAACGGTGTAGCTACAATGTTTCCGCAGGCGATAGGACTTGCAGCAACATTCGACACCGACCTCGTACAAGAATGTTTTGACGTGGCAAGTACCGAAGCACGAATAAAGAACAGATTGGCACGCGAGGAGAGCAAAGACAACATACGTCGCTATCAGGGTCTTACATTCTGGACGCCAAACGTAAATATATTCCGCGACCCACGCTGGGGACGTGGACAGGAAACATACGGTGAAGACCCATACCTCACAAGTCGTATGGGTGTAGCAGCCGTGAACGGTCTTCAGGGTCCTGACGGCAACAAGACACACGCCTGTGCCAAGCATTATGCTGTGCATAGTGGACCAGAGTGGAACCGTCACGTCTTTAACGCCGAGAACATTGCAGCACGTGACCTCTGGGAGACATACCTGCCTGCCTTCAAAGCCCTTGTAACAGAGGCGAAAGTGAAGGAAGTGATGTGTGCCTACAACCGCTATGAGAGCGAGCCATGCTGCGGATCAAGCCGACTACTCACACAGATACTACGCAACGAATGGGGCTTCGATGGTCTTGTGACAAGCGACTGCTGGGCAATCAACGACTTCTATACACCAGGCGCCCACATGACAGAACCAGACACCGTACATGCCGATGCGAAAGCCGTATGGAGCGGTACAGACCTAGAATGTGGCAGTTCATATATAATGCTTCCTGAGGCAGTACGTCAGGGACTCATCACGGAGGCACGCATTGACGAGAGCGTATTCCGCCTGCTCAAGGCACGCTTTGAACTAGGCGAAATGGATGAGACAACGCCATACGATGCCATTCCTGCATCAATAATAGCATGCGCAAAGCATAAAGCCAAGAGTCTGCAAGCAGCACGCGAGAGCATCGTGCTCCTCAAGAACTCACGTTCAGCAGATGGGAAGAAAGCACCTCTACTGCCTCTCAACCCACGCCAGACAATAGCAGTCGTAGGTCCAAATGCCAATGACAGCATCATGCTCTGGGGCAACTACAACGGCACACCAGATGCAACGACAACCATCCTCGACGGCATACGCAAATATGTAAAGCCAGAAAAACTCATCTACTCTCAGGGCTGTGGCCTTGCGCTGAGCACAAGTTACAGAAGTTGGATGGGTGTTGGTCGTTCGGCAGGTGAGCAAGGTTGGTTTGCAACATACTACAACACCAACGACTTCAGTGGGCCTGAAGTTGCTCACGGACGCTACAAGAACGCCATGCAGCTCTACACATACGGTGGAACAACATTCCGTGCAGGTGTAAACCTCGAAGACTTCTCGGCAGTATACAAGACAACCATCAGCACCCCAGAGGCGAGCAAGATAGAGTTTGACATCAAGGCCGCATGTGCTAAGATTCAGCTCATCGTCAACGGCAAAGTTGTCAAAGAAGCAGAGGGACGACTTGGTAGTCGCGAAAGCACTGAACCAGTATATATACTCTCTACAGAGGCAGGCAAGACATACGAACTCGAACTGCGCTACATAGCAGGCAAGGGTATCAACGCCCTGATGTTTGACATGGGTAACACCACACACTTCAACGACGATGAACTGCTCAAGGAATTGCGTCCGGCTGATGTAGTAGTCTTTGTCGGTGGTATATCACCAAGTCTGGAAGGCGAGGAGATGCCAGTACAGATAGAGGGCTTCAAAGGTGGCGACCGCACCGACATACAGCTTCCACGTGTACAGCGTGACCTCATCGCTAAGATACGCAAAGCTGGCAAACGCATCGTCTTTATAAACTGCTCGGGTTCGGCAATGGCAATGGTACCAGAGGCTGAGAATTGCGACGCCATGCTGCAAGTGTTCTACCCTGGTCAGATGGGTGGACAGGCTGTAGCCGAGACACTCTTTGGTGACAACAACCCTTCTGGTCGTCTGCCACTCACTTTCTATAAGGACACGCTTCAGTTGCCAGACTTCCTAGACTATTCGATGAAGGGACGTACATACCGCTACATGACCGAGAAGCCACTCTTTGCATTTGGACATGGATTGAGCTACACGACATTTGTCTATGGCAAGGCGAAGTTCTCAAATGAGAACGTCTGCAAGGGAGAGGGCATCAAGCTCAATGTCGACATCAAGAACACAGGCAAATATGACGGCGACGAAGTAGTGCAGGTATACATCAAGCGACATGGCGACACAGAGGGCCCAGTGAAGACCCTTCGTGCCTTCAAGCGAGTCAACATAGCCAAAGGTGCGACAGCCAACGTCAGCATCGACCTTCCTTTCGAATCATTTGAATGGTTTGACGAGGCTAGTGGAAAGATGAAAGTGTTCTCAGGTAAATATGACATATATTATGGTGGCACATCAGAAATAGAGAAACTCCAGAGCACAAGTGTAACAGTGGAGTGAGGGGGACAAAACTATAATTAAATAAAAGAGGCGTTGCCAATGGGCAGCGCCTCTTGTGTTTTAACGATAGAGGATCTTCGCAACTACTTCAAGGAGGTTGCAAACAAATGGACGAAATTTGGAACTCGGTTGAGTAATTGCCGATGTAGCCAACAATGGCGGAAGAACTTACGACTCGATGAAATCACACACTTTATTGATCTGCTCCGCTATCGAA
>JAKSLF010000028.1 GCA_024401355.1 Bacteroidales bacterium
TTGTCTCGCCGTTTACGCTGATAGTGAGCTTGCGATCCTGCTGTGGACGTCCGATGTAAGAGTAGAGAACGCCAGCCTCGTCGAGGATGCGAGTAACCTTCTGGAGGTCCTTAACCTGAATGACGACGCCAGGATTCTCGCTGAAGAGAGCCTTGACAGCATCACCATCGCCAAGAGTAGAGACATCGGCAGTGATACCGAATGTAGTGTTGGCGAAGTTCATCTCGAGGAGGGTAGTGATGAGACCACCTGCTGAGATGTCGTGACCAGCGAGGATGAGACCCTCGTTGACGAGCTTCTGGATAGTGTTGAAGCCCTTGATGAAATATTCTGTGTCCTCGATAGTTGGAGCCGAGTCGCCAAGCTTGTTGCAAACCTGTGCGAAAGCGCTACCGCCGAGGCAGAGTTCAGAACTTGAGAGGTCGATATGGAGGAGAGCAGTCTGCTCGTCGCGAACGAGAACAGGCTCAACAATCTTGCGAATGTCGCTAACCTCGCCCATAGCAGAGATGATAACAGTACCTGGGCTCATCACCTGGTCGCCGTTCTTATACTTCTGAGTCATCGAGAGCGAGTCCTTACCAGTAGGGATGTTGATGCCGAGTTCGCAGACGAAGTCGCTCATTGTCTCAACAGCCTCATAGAGACGAGCATCCTCGCCCTTCTGACGGCAAGGCCACATCCAGTTGGCAGAGAGTGAAACGCCCTTAAGTCCGTGAGCGAGAGGAGCCCAAACGAGGTTGGTGAGAGCCTCAGCGACAGACATTACAGAACCCGAAGCTGGATCGATAAGAGCAACTGCAGCGGCATGACCTATAGAAGTAGCCATACCCTTCTTGCCTTCGTAGTCGAGAGCCACAGCGCCGAGGTCGTTGAGAGGCAACTGGAGTTCGCCAGCGCACTGCTGCTTTGCAACCTTACCTGTCACAGAGCGGTCGACCTTGTTAGTCAACCAGTCCTTACAAGCAACACCTTCGAGCTGGAGCATCTGCTCGAGCTTCTCGTTGATCTGGTCGGCAAAATATTCGACCTTAGCATATTTATTGTCAACGGTAGAATCCTTCATTATAGTCTTTGGAGGATTACCGAACATATCAGAGAGCTGCCAGTTGATAGGAGTAGTACCATCCTTCTGCTCGAAGCGGAACTGCATATCGCCTGTTGTCTTACCAACAACATACATAGGAGCACGCTCGCGGTCGCTTACACGCTGGAGTAGGTCGATATCCTTATCCTGCATTACGATACCCATACGTTCCTGGCTCTCGTTACCAACGATTTCCTTAGCAGAGAGAGTAGGGTCGCCAACAGGAAGCTTGTCCATCTGGATTGTACCACCAGTCTCTTCAACAAGCTCTGAGAGACAGTTGAGGTGACCACCAGCACCGTGGTCGTGGATTGATACGATTGGGTTGTTGTCGCTCTCGACCATAGCGCGGATAGCGTTCATTACACGCTTCTGCATCTCAGGGTTAGAACGCTGAACGGCGTTGAGCTCAATCTTGTTGCCATACTCACCAGTTGCTACTGATGATACGGCACCACCGCCCATACCGATGCGGTAGTTGTCACCACCGAGCACTACGACATTCTCGCCTGGCTTTGGAGTCTGCTTTAGGGCGTCGCCCTTCTTGCCGAAACCTACACCACCGGCCATCATGATAACCTTATCGAAGGCGAACTTCTTGCCGTTCTCCTCATGCTCGAAAGTATAGCAAGAACCGCAGATGAGAGGCTGACCGAACTTATTACCGAAGTCGGAAGCACCGTTAGACGCCTTGATAAGAATCTGTGAAGGAGTCTGATAGAGCCATTCGCGAGCGCTCATACCCTTTTCCCAAGGACGGTCTTCAGCAAGACGAGAGTATGAAGTCATGTAGACAGCAGTACCAGCCATAGGGAGAGAGCCAGTACCACCAGCGAGGCGGTCGCGGATCTCACCACCAGTACCAGTAGCGGCGCCGTTGAAAGGTTCTACGGTAGTAGGGAAGTTATGAGTCTCGGCCTTGAGTGCGAGAACAGTATCGATATCCTTAGTTTCGAAGAGGGAAGGCTTGTCGCCACACTGTGGGGCGAACTGCATAGCCTTAGGACCTTCGAGGAAGGCAACGTTATCCTTATATGCAGAAACGATATAGTTAGGGTTTGTTTCAGAAGTGCGCTTGATGAGCTTAAAGAGCGAGAGTTCTTTCTCTTCGCCATCGATGATGAAAGTACCACCAAAGATCTTGTGACGGCAATGCTCAGAGTTGACCTGTGAGAAACCGAACACCTCAGAGTCAGTCAACTTACGGCCAAGACGCTTAGCGAGTCCGTCGAGATATTCCATTTCAGGAGCAGAAAGAGCAAGACCTTCCTTTTCGTTGTAGACATGGATGTCGTCGATATAGACGATAGGGTCTGGCTGCTTGTCGATAGTGAAGATGCTCTGGTCGAGTCCCTTGTAGAGGACCTGTAGCATAGGGTCGAAAGTCGCCTTATCATCCTTTACTGGGAAATATTCCTCGATGCGGAGGATGCCAGTAAGACCCATGTTTTGTGTAATTTCCACAGCGTTAGTAGACCATGGAGTGATCATTTCGCGACGAGGGCCAACGAAGTAGCCGTCGATAGATTGAGCCTCGATCTGGTTGGCGTTGCCGAAAAGCCATTCGAGTTTCTTGATGTCGTCAGCAGG
Organism: Bacteroidales bacterium; assembly: GCA_024401355.1. Lineage (GTDB taxonomy): Bacteria > Bacteroidota > Bacteroidia > Bacteroidales > Marinilabiliaceae > W3P20-009. The sequence goes on from JAKSLF010000028.1 coordinate 2,678, forward strand.
GACATTTTTAGTGGCATTAACTGCCAAGATGTTGCCTGTTTCGCTCTTGAAAAACAATACCATCACTTAATATGTTTGTTTATTTATTTGCGTGTAATAAAGAGTGAAATGCCTATGCGTGTGTGGTGCGTAGACAAAACATCGGCAAAGTTACAAAAAAGTTGGATAAATAGAAATAGTTGGCGATATAATCTCTTAATATAGGTATAGTATGCCTAAACGTAGTGTGAAAGTATATCGAGAGTACGTGTTTCGAACTAGAAACGGGATTGTTGCAGATTGTAGCAGAAATGGCTGTTATCCTGAAAAAATATTAAAAATTAGGCTATTTGAGTAAAATAATGAAAGTAAAATTTGCTCGTATGATTATAATTAGTAACTTTGAATCGTCAAAACAGACAAGGTTGAAAGAAAATAAGAAAAAATCATATAAAACTGAAAGTATGAAAAAGATTGAAGCTATTATCAGGAAGACAAAGTTTGACGAAGTGAAGGAAGCGCTTCTTTCGTCGGACATCGACTGGTTCGAGTATCATGACGTGCATGGCATTGGTCAGTCGCGTCAGGAACGAGTATATCGAGGCGTTCAGTATTCGACCGACGTGATAGAGCGAGTTGCTATTTCGATAGTATGTCGCGACGTGCTGGTTGAGCCAACCGTGAAAGTGATTATGGACGTAGCGTATACGGGTAATGTGGGTGATGGCCGAATATTCGTGAGTGAAGTGCTTGACTGCTACAGCATCCGTACGGGTGACCATGGCGACACAGTATTGAAGGACAAGAAGTAGAACGACAACAAAAAGATGATTATGGAAACAATGATGACAATAATGCCAGGGTTGGCAGATGCGGCGGCAGAAGTGGCCGAAGTAGCGAAGGAGTATGTAAACGGACTCGACACGATGTGGGTGTTGCTTGGTGCGATGCTCGTGTTCTGGATGCAGCCAGGCTTTGCGTTGGTTGAGGCGGGCATGACCAGATCGAAAAATACGGCAAACATATTGATGAAGAACTTCTGTGACTTCATGTGTGGTTCGGTTCTTTACTGGGTATTGGGCTTCTCGCTCATGTATGGAGCAGGCAATGCATTCATTGGCTGGGAAGGATTTGGCTTTATAGGAACAGATTCGAATGTTCCAGCAGAATGTTACTTTATATTCCAGACAGTGTTCTGTGCGACAGCTGCAACAATCGTCAGTGGTGCGATGGCAGAACGTACAAAATTCTCGATGTATTTCATCTATTCGATGTTGATCTCGGCATTTGTATATCCAATAGAAGGTCACTGGTCGTGGGGTGGCGGATGGCTCGCAGACATGGGCTTCCATGACTTTGCAGGTTCGACAGTAGTACACCTTTGCGGTGGTGCTCTTGCCCTTGCTGGTGCGATAGTTCTTGGTCCACGAATTGGTAAATATGACAAGAATGGCAAGTCTCGCGCCATCCCAGGTCACAACCTTGCATTGTGTGCGCTTGGTGTATTCTGCTTGTGGGTAGGCTGGTTCGGCTTCAACCCATGTTCGACAGTAGCAGCGACAGGTTTTGACAACGCAGTTTCGATGTCGCATGTATTTGTTACAACAAACATGGCAGCAGCAGTTGGCGGACTTGTAGCATTGGCATATACATGGATAGTAGACAAAAAGCCTTCGCTTTCGATGGTATGCAACGGTGTGTTGGCTGGTCTTGTGGGTATCACAGCAGGATGTGACTGCGTGAGCATCGGAGCGTCGGCAATCATCGGTGGTGTAGTGTCGCTGGTAATGTGCGTCTCTGTAGAATTCATCGATAAAGTGTGCAAGATAGACGACCCAGTTGGTGCGGTGTCAGTGCATGGTGTTGGTGGTATCCTTGGTACAATTCTTACTGGTGTGTTCTGCGACTCGTCGATTGACGGTGTAGAGTGCACAATAGGAGTTCAGACACTTGGTGCGGTTGTCGTTGCAGTATTTGCATTCGTATGTGGTATGATAATCTTCAACGCAATCAAGTATACACATGGTCTCCGTTGCGACAAGCGTATCGAGGAAGAAGGTCTCGATATCTATGAGCATGGTGAAAGTGCATACAACTAAAAAGTGAAAAATTATGGGCCGAATATAAAAAACTTATAGTCATGAAAATAGCAGTATTGAAGAAAGTTGCATTGACTGTGGCATCCGTAGTGGCGTGTGCGGTGTCGGTGAGTGCTCAGGATTCGTTGAGTGTGTCGGTTGGTGCCGACCTGGTCAGCCGCTATGTGTGGCGAGGCATGGACCAGGCATCAGGAGTCTCAGTTCAGCCTGCTTTTGGATTGGCTATAAAAGGATTGTCGTTGTCGGCATGGGGCAATTGCAGCGTGTCGAACGTAGAAGTGGACGAGATAGACTTGACATTGAGTTATGCGGCTGGCGACCATTTTACCTTTGGGTTGACAGACTACTTCTGGATGGGTGCGAGCGCAGACTATGGCAAATATGCCGACGACCACTTCTTTGAATTGAACCTGGCTTATTATGTGAGCGACAAAGTGCCGTTGTCGATAGCTTGGAATACCATGCTGATGGGTGGTAAAAGCGGTGAGCTCGACGAAGACGGTGACAGGATGTTCTCGACATACGTCAACCTGGGCTATGCCTTTGATGTGCATGGAGTAGCCTTGGAGCCAGCCATAGGCTTCAACCTGTGGGAGAGTCAGTATCACGACAAATTCTCGGTGATGGACATCACATTGAAAGCATCGAAAGAGATAAAGATAACAGAGCATTATTCTCTTCCGGTATTTGCTCAGGTGATAGTGTCGCCAGCCAAAGACAAGGCTCACCTGGTGTTTGGCATATCATTCTGAAAAGCGGCAGGGCGACCTGCTGACAGATAAAAAGAGAGCGCAGTTTGACCATGAGTCGGACTGCGCTCTTTGGTTTTGTTTTGTCATGTTTTCGTTGAGGAAACGCTTACTTTCGTTGAATATACGAAATATAGGTATGTAAATTCAAAAACAAATAGTAATTTTGTATCGCTAAAGAAGTAAAAAACAAAAAAAGGTAATGGACGCTATTGAAATGAAAGAGCTGAACGAACGCATTAAGCAGGAAAGCTCATTTGTTGATCTCATCTCCATGGAGATGAATAAGGTGATTGTAGGTCAGAAGCATCTTGTTGAGAGTCTTCTCATCGGACTTCTCTCTGATGGCCATATTCTTCTTGAGGGTGTTCCGGGCTTGGCCAAGACTCTTGCCATCAACACACTTGCGAAGATTGTAGATGCCGACTTCTCGCGAATACAGTTTACTCCTGACCTTCTCCCAGCGGATATACTTGGTACGCTCATATACAGCCAGAAGACAGAGGAGTTTGTAGTGAAGAAAGGTCCTATCTTCTCTAACTTCATCCTTGCCGATGAGATTAACCGTGCTCCGGCAAAGGTGCAGAGTGCACTTCTCGAGGCTATGCAGGAGCGTCAGGTGACAATTGGTGACCAGACATACAAGATGGCAAAGCCATTCCTTGTGATGGCGACACAGAACCCTATAGAGCAGGAGGGTACATATCCTCTGCCAGAGGCACAGGTTGACCGTTTCATGCTGAAGGTGATAATCGACTATCCAAAGAAGGAAGAAGAGCAGCTCATCATCCGCAACAACCTCCTCAAGCAGTTCCCTCAGCCAAACAAGTTGCTCAAGCCAGAAGATATCGTCAGAGCACGTGAGATAGTTAAAGACGTATATATGGACGAGAAGATAGAGAAATATATCGTCGACATCGTCTTTGCTACACGATTCCCTGACCAGTATAAGCTCGACAGATTTGTAGAGATGATATCATGTGGTGCATCGCCACGTGCTTCGATAAGCCTTTCGATGGCAGCCAAGGCATACGCATTCATCAAGCGTCGTGGATATGTGATTCCAGAGGACGTCAGAGCAGTATGTCACGACGTGCTTCGTCATCGTATCGGCCTGACATACGAGGCAGAGGCCAACAACGTCACATCTGATGAAATCATCAGCGAAATCATCAACCAGGTTGAGGTTCCTTAGTCATGGAGACAACTGAATTAATAAAGAAAGTACGTCAGATCGAGATAAAGACTCGAGGACTGTCGAACCATATATTTGCTGGCGAATACCATTCGGCCTTCAAGGGTAGGGGTATGACCTTCAGCGAAGTAAGAGAGTATCAGTATGGTGACGACGTCCGCAATATCGACTGGAACGTGACTGCACGAATGAGCCGTCCCTTCATCAAGGTTTTTGAGGAGGAGCGTGAGAATACTGTAGTTCTTCTAGTCGACGTGTCTGGTTCCCGTGAATTCGGTACGATGGAGAGGTTCAAGAAGAATCTGGTGACGGAGATAGCGGCAACGCTGGCCTTCTCGACCATACAGAACAATGACAAGATTGGTGTCATCTTCTTCTCGGACAAAGTGGAGCACTTCATTCCGCCTCAGAAAGGCAAGAAGCATGTGTTGCACATCATACGCGAACTGCTGACATTCGAGCCTGAAGATCGTGGAACAAACCTGAATGAAGCCTTGCGTTATCTGACAAGTGCCATCAAGAAACACTGTACGGCATTCTTGATTTCGGACTTCATGGACAACGACTTCGAGAAATCGTTGCGCATAGCCAACCACAAGCATGACCTTGTAGCGCTTCATATATATGACTGGCGTGAGGCGGTGCTTCCTGACGTGGGTATGATGTTGGCGGTTGACGCAGAAACGGGTCGCCAGCAATGGATAGACACGAGTGACGCATCGTTGAGGAAACATTATGCCGACAGTTGGCAGCGAAGGATAGACAATCTGCAGACGATGTTCAAGAAGGCAGGAGTTGACAACGTGATGGTCCGCACGGACGAAGACTACGTCAAGCAGCTCATCAAACTATTCAAACAACGCGCATAAATGAATTGCATAAAAAACATATTATCTGTTGTTCTTCTCTTGGCGATGAGTGTAGTCGCCATGGCTCAGAGTAGAGTTGAAGCACAGCTCGACTCGATGACAATAGTTATAGGAGGACAGGTGGGCTTCAATGTGCAGGCACAATATCCGGAAGGATCGTCGGCAGTATATAAGCAGTTGGCAGACTCGTTGACCAAAGATGTGGAAATCGTCAAGGCGTTTCCTATTGACACCGCAGTGGTCAATGGCTATGTGCGTCTGCAGCAGCGCTATATTGTCACTTCGTTTGATTCTGGATTGCACTACATACCTCAGATAGCAATACTTGAGTATCCTGACGGCAGCTCGGACAAGACTCCGGACATGGCCTTGAACGTCGTTAATCCGTTCCAGAATATAGTAGTGGACCAGCAGACGCAGAGCGTTCAGATATTCGATGTCAAGGACGTCAAGGACTCGCCCTTCATATTGGCTGAGCTGCTTCAGTATTTGCCATGGATAATAATAGGCATCGTAGTATTGGCCGCAGTAGTGGCAGGAATATACTATTATAGGAAATACCTGGCCCGCAAGAGTGGCAAGGAGCCTGTGAAGCCAAAGTATGTAGAGCCATGTGACGTTGTAGCCCTGCGTGACCTGAATCGCATCAAAGAGGAGAAGCTGTGGCAGAAGAATATGTTCAAAGAGCACTATTCCGCAATAACCGACGCTCTCAGGCGTTATATATCAGATAGATATAACGTCAATGCCATGGAGAGTACTACGGACGAGACACTTGACAGTCTGGCAGACGAATTTAGTGGTGATACGCAGAAGAGAGATCTGCTTCGCTCGATACTGGAGCAGGCCGACTTTGTGAAATTTGCCAAGTATGAACCGCTCCCTGACGAAAACGACATGGCAGTAAAGCATGCCATAGAGTTTGTCGAAGCGACACGACAGGTGAAGCAGGAGGATTCTACCAATAAATAGAGATTAGCAACATGGAATCTATAACATTTCTACATCCTGGATACTTCTGGCTACTATTGGTCATTCCAGTCTATGTGGCATGGTATATATGGAAAAGGCGAACGCTGAACGCCACGATACAGATATCGACATTGTCACCATTTGACGGAGTCCCTCAGTCGTGGAAGAGCTATCTGCGTCATTTGCCGATGGTTTTGAGAATGTTGGCCTTGGTGGCAGTTGTGGCCGTAATAGCACGTCCACAGTCGAGCAATAGTTTCCGTGACGAAAAGACAGAGGGCATCGACATAGTGATGGCAGTCGACATCTCGGGCAGTATGCAGGCCATAGATTTCAAGCCGAACCGTCTTGAGGCAGCCAAGGAAGTGGGTATACAATTTGTGTCGAACCGTCCGAATGACAATATCGGTCTGGTGATATTTGCCGGCGAAAGCTTTACTCAGTGCCCTCTGACCACAGACCATGCAGCACTGACGAACCTCTTCAACGACGTGAAGCTTGGTATGCTCGAAGATGGAACAGCAATAGGCATGGGTCTGGCAACCTCAGTTAGCCGCATAAAAGAGAGCAAAGCCAAGAGCAAAGTGATAATACTCCTGACCGACGGATGTAACAACCGAGGCGACATCACACCTCAAAAGGCAGCAGAGATAGCACAGACATTTGGTGTGAGAGTATACACCATTGGTGTCGGCACACGCGGAACAGCACAGGTGCCAGTGCAGACAGCCTTTGGAGTGCAGTATGTCGACCAGGAAGTGAAGATAGACGAAGAGCTGCTCACGCAGATAGCCGACATGACGGGAGGCAAATACTTCCGTGCGACAAACAAGAGCAGTCTCAAGTCGATATATGAGGAGATAGACCAGATGGAAAAGACAATACTTGACGTGCGTGAATTCACGAAGAAAACTGAAGAGTATCTGCCTTTTGCCATTGCTGCAATGTTATTGCTGCTGCTCGAAGTAGTGCTTCGCAACACGTTATTGAGGACATTGCCATAAAGAATTAACTGTAAAAAGAGATTAATAATGGATTCATTCAGATTTGCTCATCCATATTTTCTATATCTGCTTCTTCTCGTGCCATTGTTTGCCGTGCTGATGTTCTACTTCAGCCGACGCAGGAAGAAAGCATTTGAGGAATTTGGCCAGATGCGTCTGCTCGTGCATCTCATGCCTGCGATGAGCGAGAAGCGATTCAACATAAAGAGCTGGCTGCTGATAATAGCATTTGCCTTGCAGGTGGTAGTACTCGCTGGACCGCAGTTTGGTGCGAAGCTGGAGACAACAAAACGCAAAGGCATCGAGTTGATGATAGCCATCGACGTGTCGAACAGTATGAACGCACAAGATATAGCTCCGTCGCGACTTGACATGGCAAAGATGGCCGTGTCGCGTCTGGTGGACAAACTGTCGGACGACCGTCTGGGTATAGTAGTATTTGCAGGTCAGGCATACGTGCAGTTGCCTATAACGACCGACTTTCCATCGGCTAAGATGTTTATGCAGAGCATCAATACAGACATGGTGCCGACGCAGGGAACTGCTATAGGCGCAGCAATAAATCTATGCGTTAATTCGTTCAGTTCGCAGCAGGACATAAACCGTGCAATCATAGTGATCACCGATGGTGAAAACCACGAAGACGACGCAGTTCAAGCAGCAAGCAAGGCTGCTCAGATGGGTATCAAAGTATATACAGTCGGCATGGGTACAACAAAGGGAGCTCCAGTTCCAGTTGTTCCAGGAGACATGAGAAACTTCATCAAAGACAAAGATGGACAAGTCGTGATAACACGTATCGACGAGCAGTCGCTGATGCAGGTTGCTGCAGCCGGAAATGGTGCATACGTATCGGCCAACAACATACGAGCAGGCATCAATGCGCTTATCGATGAACTCAACTCGATAGAGAAGACTGAATTTGAGGCAAAGGTATATACGGCCTACAACGAGAGATTCCAATATTTTGAGGCAGTAGTTCTTTTCCTGTTGCTATTGGATCTGCTCATTCTCGGTCGTAAAAATCCGAAGTTGTCGGGCTTTGATATATTCACTCGCAAGAATGAACACAAAGACCTGTTTATCGAACCTTCAAGTAAGGCATAAGCATAGTAAGTCATATATGAACACGAAGAATAACATAAAAAAATCAACGGTGATGAAATATCTATTGATTATATTGATGTTGTTTCCTCTGATGGCCAACGCCCAGCAGGAGCGTAAATACATACGCGACAGCTATAAGTTGTATCGCGATAGCATATTTGACGAAGCTCAGGAAGCTGCGGTAAAGGCGATGGCGGTAAACCCCAACTCGTATGAAGCCAATTACAACTATGCCAACGCTTTGTTCCAGCAGCAAAAGTATGACGAAGCGCTAGAGAAATACCAGCAGATGGCAGCAAACGAAACAGACCAGCAGCGCCTGGCAGAGCTGTATCATAATATGGGTGATTGCCACTTCGCTAAAAAAGAACTCGAAAAAGCGATAGACAACTTCAAGACATCCTTGAAAAACAATCCTGCTGATGACCAGACAAGATATAACCTTGTCGCAACAAAGAAGATGCTCAACAACCAGCAGCAGAATCAGAACCAGAATCAACAGCAGCAACAACAGCAAGAACAACAGCAGCAGGAGCAGCAACAGCAACAACAGCAGCAACAGCAGCAACAGCAGCAGCAAAATGATATGAGCAGAGAAGATGCCGAGCGACTACTTCAGGCGATACAGCAAGATGAAAATAAGCTTCAGGAAGAGCGCAAGAAGATGCCAGTAGGCCAGAAACGCAAAATTGAAAAGAACTGGTAGAAATACTGATATCTTAACGATAATTGCTATCTTTGCAAATTGAAAATGATGATATTGGACGAATGAACGCCAAGAAAGAAAAGAATATGAGAACATCTCAGATGAATATACTAAAATGGTTCGTGTGTATGGTGGTGTTGTTGATGCCACTATCTGCACGTTGCGACAATACAACATTTGAAGGTCGTGCACCGTCATCAGTAAGAGTAGGCGAGAAATTCCAGCTTACATATACAGTCAATGCCCAAGCGTCGGATATGCGTATGGGAGAGACAGATGATTTTGACATATTGATGGGACCTGCACGTTCGACATCGACAAGTATGTCCATTGAGAACGGTAATATGACTCGTTCGACAACCTGCAGTTTCACGTTTATATTGAAGGCAAAGAAAGAAGGACAGTTTACATTGTCTCCGGCACGTGTCACTGTAGATGGCAAGCAGATAAACTCGAACGAAGTAACAATCAAAGTAGTCGAAGGTTCTGCCAATATACCAGACAACTCATCGTCGAGTGGCAATGGAACATCAGGCTCTTCGAGTCAGTCGTCAGCCGGCAAAGATATCGTTGTAGTACAGTCGGTCAACCGTACATCGGTGTATGAGGGAGAACCTGTAGTCTTGACAACCAAAGTATATACACGTGTGCAGCTTCAGAGTCTTTCTGACATCAAGCAGCCAGACCTGACTCAGTTCGTTTCGTCGGACTTGGGTAATATATCTCAGCCTCAGTTCCAGCCAGAATCAAGAGATGGTGTGGCATATCAGGCAGCGGTATTCAATCAGCAGTTGCTTATCCCTCAGAAGAGTGGCAAGCTGACCATCAACCCAGTAGAGTATGAGTTTGTAGTTAAAGAGCGTACAAGAAACAGCGGAGGAGGATTCTTTGGAGGATTCTTCGATGATGTACAGCTTGTTCGTCGCAATACACGCAGTAACAGCATAACGCTCGACGTAAAGCCATTGCCACAGAGCAATATAAAAACAAGCGGTGGCGTTGGTGACTTCAAGTTTGATGTTACAGTAACACCGGATGAGGTAGAGGCTGACAATAGTGTACAGGTTAAAGTGTCAGTTAGTGGCGAAGGTAATCTGAAATTGTTGACACTTCCAAAGCCACAGTTCCATTCGGACTTTGACACGTTTGATCCTAACGAGTCGTCTAATATGGACGTAACCTCAAAAGGTTTCAAGGGTACACGAACAGCGGAGTATCTTATAATACCGCGACGTGAAGGCGACTTCGAAATACCAGAATTGAAATTTGTATACTTTGACCCTCAGCAGGGAAAGTATGTGACAAAAGTTCAGGGACCATTCAAGATACACGTAGTGAAAGGTGACTCTTCATCGCAGGGTAACAACTCGGTGTCATTCTCAAGTGGTAGTCGTGAGCAGGTGCAGTATATAGGAAAGGATATACGCTATGTCCATACGGATACGGAATTGTCAATAAAGAACGGCTTCTTCCTGTTCTCGCCATTATTCTTCCTATGTCTTGTTCTGCCATTGGCAATATTTGTCGCAGTGTTCTTCATATACAGGAAGAAAGTAAACGACAGCATGAACGTCAGTGGCGTGAAGAGAAGACGTGCTAACAAGGCAGCCATGAAGCGTCTCAAGCAGGCTTCGGTATACATGAAAGAGCAGAAGAGAGAGGCATTCTTCGATGAAGTGATGCGTGCCCTGTGGGGATATCTGAGTGATAAACTCACATTGCCACTCAGTGTGCTCACCAAAGATAACGCCAAGGAAGAGATGGAAAAGCATAACATAAGTTCTGAGGCAGCAGATGAATTTATGCAGTTGCTTGATACATGTGAATTTGCCCGTTATGCTCCTGTAGAGATGGCAGAGCCAATGAATAAGGTGTATGAGCAGGCATCTAATGTCATAGGCAAGATAGAAGACCAGATGTAAAAGATTTGTATAACACTATACAATTAAAAGAATGAAAAAAATACTCGTCATATTAGTGTCGTGCATCTTTAGTACTATAGCGAATGCAGAACCAGACTCGAGGATGCAGCAGGCTTTAGCAAACTGTCAAGAAGGCAAATATGAAGACGCTATAAATGCATACGAAGCGATATTGTCGGAAGGCCGTGAAAGTGCAACCCTATATTATAATCTTGGCTATGCTTATTATAAATCGGGAAGCCTTGGAAAAGCCATTGTCAACATGGAACGTGCAAAGCGTCTTGCTCCTGGTGATGCAGACGTCGTAGCGAACCTCGAACAGGCCTATTCGATGACAGACCAGATGCAGACATTGGAACCTGTCTTTTTCGTTAGTTGGTGGCGTTCGTTTACTAATATTCTTGGAAGCGATGGATGGGCAGTAGTGTTTGTTGTTGTATTCATCTTGTTCCTTTTGGGTGTTAGTGGATTCTTATTTGCCGATGCCATCGTATTACGTAAGGTGGGATTCTATTCAGCGATAGTACTGTTCTTTGTTGGCGTTGTAGCGTTGAGCATCTCCATCGGAAAACGAAATGCTATAATAGACGGACAAGAGGGTATAATAATGAGTTCGTCAGTAACACTTACCACATCTCCAGACAAGAATGGTTCGGAAATGGCAGTTCTTCATGAAGGAACACATGTAGAGATTGTTAGTGAACTTGGTGAGTGGATAGAAGTGCAGCTGAAGGATGGCAATATCGGTTGGCTGAAGAAGGCTGATATAGAAGTTATTTAATAGGACAGAGTGACATTATTTTATAAGGGACGTGGCGGTCGCTACGTCTCTATTCGTTTTATATTGCGTACACCATGAAACTATTATTCATTATTTTTTCTATAGCCATAGTTATTTCTGTCAATGCCCAGGAGTTTACCCTGCAGAACCAATATGGCAAAATGATTAAGAAGTATCCGTTCATAGTTCCATATCAGCCATCTGATAGCGGACTTGTAGTATATAGAGATGTCGTATACAAGATAGTAACAGAGGGAACTCGTGCACCAAGAAACTTGTGCTTTGATAGTTTTTCGTTGCCTACAGACAACAACTCCAAGAAGCCGTTGCTTGTATTTGTTCATGGTGGTGGCTGGGCTTCTGGAAGCAAAGAAATGGACCATCCGATGGCTATCGAGATGGCGAGAAAGGGTTTCGTGTGTGTTTGTATTGATTATAGGAAATCGGGTGAAGCACTATATCCGGCAGCGGTGGAGGATGTATATGCTGCGGTGGGGAATATAAAGAGATATTATTCGGATCTCTTGAATCTGGATGGCAGAGTCTGTGTCATCGGTAGTTCGGCAGGCGGGCAGTTGGCATCTCTTGTAGGGTGTAATGACAATTATTTGTCTGTCACGGATGACATAGTTTGCGGTTCGGTGAAAAGGGGTGAAGTAAGTAATATGCATGTTGACAGGGTTATCGATATAGATGGAGTGTTGGCCTTTATTCATAGGGATTCGTCAGAGGGGCAGGACAGACCTGGAAAGCCTTCGGCTGCTACACTATGGTTTGGAAAATCATTGGCAGAGGACAAGACAAAAGGACTTGAGGCATCAGCGCTAAATCATGTTAATGCGAATTCGGCGGATTATGTATTCATTGTCGGTACTCAAAAGCGTTTCACGGCAGGCATAAATGAGATGGGTGATAGTTTGAGACATTATCATCATTGGGCTAAAACATATCGAATCTTCAGGTCGGAAGATGTCGATGGGAAGTCAGAGACAGAAATAGAAGAGTTGCCTGAATCGACAACACCACATTGCTTCTGGCTATTCTCGCCGTGGGCGGAGAAAGTCGTTGAAGCCATGAGTGAAGCACTTGCTGACTGGCTTTAATTTGATGTGGTTTTAGTTATTGGGCATTGCCATAGCCGTAATAGTTGCCGTAGCGATAATAGTCTCGTTTTGAATGCTTGGCACCATTGAATAGAAGGCTGAGAGCATTGTTACCCTTTTCCTCTTTAAGTGATTCTATTATTTCGTGAAGATGGCTATATTCAGTCTTTCCGGCTTTGACAACAAAGAGGAAGATGTCGGACTCCTTCTGTAGAACGCGGCCATCAGCGACACATCCAACAGGAGCAGTATCCATGATAATGACATCGTACATGCTCTTGACCTCATTGATGAGTTCCATGTTCTTCTCGCTTGTTATCAGTTCAGACGGGTTAGGTGGAATAGTACCAGAAGGAAGTACGTCGAGATTGTCGATATGGGTTTTGATAATCAGTTCTTCAAGTGGTATGGAATCGACGAGATGGTCGGTTATACCTTTTGTGTTGGTTATGCCAAGTGCCTGTTCAGCTCGTGGTCGGCGCAAGTCGTAGTTCATTAGCAGACATTTCTTGCCTGCTTGTGCGAAACTTATTGCGATGTTGATAGAGCAGAATGTTTTGCCTTCGCCAGGGTTGCAGCTTGACACAGTTATGACATGGATGTCCTTTTCTGTGGAGATGAACTTCAGTTTAGTACGCAGAGTACGGAAACTTTCGCTTATGGCTGATTGCGGAATGCTGATAGTAGGAATATCGTCGCAGTTATCCTCTTGTGGTATTATGCCTACCACAGATAGTCCAGGGACAGTCTTCTTGAGTTCCTTCAGAGAACGTATCTTGTTGTTGGCAAATTCGATAAGGAAGAAAATTATGGCAGGGATAAGGAATCCCAGAGCTGCCGCAGTAGTGTTGTTCTTGCGAGTGTCGGGCGAGATGCGACCAAGGCTTATCGGGTCTTGGAGGACCTCGTTGTCGGCGGTGTTAGACGCCTTTGCAATGAGAGTTTCTGACTCTTTCTGCAAGAGGAAAGTATAGACAGCATCCTGAATGTTGTAGTCGCGTTCGAGATTGAGCGCTTGTGTTTCCATGTCAGGTATTTGTCCGCTCTCGTTGACCAGTTTTGTCATTTGTCGCTTGAGTTCAGCAATTGTCTGGTCGTAGTTGGCTATCGTTTGGTTGACAATAGTCTGAAGATTCTTTTTGACAAGAGTCTCTTGCTCGACAACCTCTTTTTTGTATGGGTTCTGTATTGTCTGGACTCTGATAGAGTTGAGAGTCTGCTGTATGGTGATGAGCTCGCTAACTTGTTTCTGGATGAGTGGGTTGTCGTTAAACGTTGCGACAGAGAAGTAGTCTTCGATGTTGCCTCCATCAGTCAGTTTCTGGTTGAGGAGATGAAGATTTTCGCGTCGGAGAACCATGTCGCGGACCTCTTGGTCGTAGGTGAAATAGCGTTTGTCGAGGTCGGAAGCGTATTCTTTTCTTGATGCGAAACCATGGTTGAGTTTGAATAATTTGAGACGTTCGGTTGCGGCGGCCAGTGAGTCGGCTGTCTGTCTGAGCTGTGTCTTGATGAATGAAAGTGTTCTTGTTGCTGTTTCATTCTTCTTGTTAAGGTTGTATTCGACAGAGGCGTTGTTGAGGTCGCGGAGGAAAGTCATTACTTTGCGTTGGTTGGTGCCTATGGCAGTTATGTGTGCCACAGTTCCTCCGTCGGTTGTTACGTTGAAGTCGACGCAATGCTGCCATTGTGAGACCAGATCCTGTATGGTGTTGAAATGGAAGAACGTAGTATATGTGTATTTCTCGCGTGAGACGTAGCTTTGTGGGTTGAGAGTCATGGAGAACATCTTGTTGGTTATGTTCTGACCAAGGTCGATAGTGAACGTAGTGTCGACATCGGCTGCGTAGAAGTCGGTGAAGTCTTCGGTTGTGAAGTCGTAGCCAAAAATCTGCTGGCCGGTGACGTGCATCTTTACTTTTTTAGGTGAGATGTACGTTACTTCGAAATTGGCACCAATAGGCTGTGAGTGCAGGGAGTCGAACGTTACATAGAATGGAGATTCGGCATCGTAGATTTCGGTGTCGAGAAGACGTCCCTTGTGTATGTATGTTATTTCGTAGTTTTTGCCTTTGATGGCCTGATGGATCATCTTGGGTGAAGTGTAGATGTATTTCTGGTTTTCGAGGTTGCTCTGTTCGCCGGAGAGTCCGAAGCCTTGTGTCAGTTCGTAGAGCTGCTGGCTGTTGCGTGAAGCCTCCTTGAGGAGGATGGTAGTTCCGGCCTTGTATATTGGTGTAGACGTCTTGTTGATGAACCATGCGATGCTCATGGAAATAGCCATGCAGATAGCGAATATCCACCAGTAGTGGAGGACATTGTGGAGAAGGCGGGCGTAGTCCATGTTGTCGAGCCTGCTGTTCTCTTCCTGTGGTTCTTCTATGTAGTAATTATCGTTGGTCATTGTCGTGGTGGCCGGTTATATGAATCTGCGGAAAGCATGTTTGCCGTAGATGTTTTCGTGAAATATTTCTGAATTGAATGTGACAAGTCCGTTTTGTATCACGGTAGTGATTCTCAGGTTGTCTGTTATGCAGATGTCGGCGTCGCTGCCGACCTTAATGGTTCCTTTGTTAGGGTAGAGTCCAACAAATTTGCATCGGCGTGTAGTAAAATATTCGACGACCTCGTCGGATGTGAGTTCCTGTTTCCTGCAGAAGTTGAGCATTCGTTGTATCTGCTGGAATCGCGAGTCGTTGCTATTCCAGATGTCGGCAGTAGTCCAAGTGTGTTGTCGTAGAATTTCAGTTAGAGATTCTGCGCTTATTGGTGTGAGTCCGGGCACTCCGCTAACCTCGTCGGTGAAGTTGATGAGAACCGAGAGTTCGTGTCCGTAGGAGTCGTTGTTGCGTCCTTGTGAGATGACCTTGAACTCTTCTTCGTACCGCACGTTGGTGAATAGTGCTCTCACGCGGGTGTTTTCTGATGCGGATTCGCAGGCGTGTATTTTTGAGCACACGCTATGGATGATTCGTATCTGTTCGTCGGCACTAGGTTGTTGTATGATGTCGAAGACACACAGCATATTGTATTTTGCAGCCGTTGTGAGGAACAGGTCGAGCCTGTCGTTGGTTGCGGCTTTAAGTGACTTCAGGGTGTAGTGTAGCGACGTGATGCCGTTGATGGTTGCCATGTCGCGTATTTTGCTGAGGTCGCCGTGTTTGAACTCGTCGACGGAGAAGTGTAGGCTATAGTTGAGCGTGCGAGGATCCTGGTGGTCGATTCGGCGAAGCGTCTCGGCCATCTGTGATGGTGTCTCGTGTCCGATCCAGGTGGTGAATCCAGCTTTGACATCTTCGTGGACATTGCGACGCAGTTCGTCGGTACTCATCATGAAGCTGTGCTTGAAATTGATGTCGACAAGTCCTGGAATAACGAAATTGCCCTTGGCGTCGATTTCTTCTGTTTCTACTGTAGGACGAGCGAGCCCATGGCCGATAGCAATGATTTTGCTATTGGCTATGAGGATGTCGGAGTTGCGCTCTGACGAGCCAACTATCCTACAGCGTTTTATGAGAAGATATCTTATCAAGTTCTCTGAAAAAAGTAAGTGAGACTTGTTTTTTACTTATATAAATTAATAACAATGCGAAAGTAGTGCTTTTTTCTGAGCTTTGCAAGTGATATTGTCGTTTATTGGTTGCTTAAGGGAAGCATAAGGGTAGGGCGAATGTTCGACATTTGTGTGTCGAGAGTACGTGTTTCGAATTGCGTTGAAAAATATTTTTGGTCTTTGTGTATGGTGTTTTGGCAAAAACGAATAACTTAGCATTGTTAATTTCAGGAGGAAAAAAGTTATGAAGAAAATTGGTTTGGTTGGTGGTACTGGTCCGGAGTCAACATTGATGTATTACAAGGAGTTGAACATGCGGATAGACAAGATGACAGGTGGCCGTGCGATGCCTGATGTGGCAATCGAGAGTGTGAACTTTCGCAGGACTTGGAATTATGTAGAGACTGGGTGCTATGGCGAACTGACAGATTATTTGTCGGAGAAAGTCGAATTGCTGAAAAATGGCGGTTCGGAGATTGTTGCCTTGACGGCAGGTACGATGCATGTAGTGTTTGACGAGATAGAATCAAAGACGGGAGTCAGGCTAGTGAGCATTCCAAAAGCAGTAGCTCAAGAATCAGTCAGACGTGGCTATAAAAAAGTCGGTTTGCTGGGAACGATATTTACGATGGAGAAAGATTATATGAAGAGGGACTTGCGTGAAGCAGGAGTGGAAGTGTATGTTCCGGGCAAGGCGGAGAGAGAACTTGTGGCAAAAAGGATATTGGAAGAGCTGGAAGTTGGTGTAGTCAAGGAGAGTACTCTTGAAGAATTCAACAGGATAATAGATGCGATGAAGAGGAAAAATGGAATTGAAGCCGTGGTGTTGGGGTGTACGGAATTGCCGCTTTTGCTGAATGACGGGAACTCTGTTTTGCCGTGTCTGGATAGTGTAGATATTCATATTGGTGAGCTGATACGTCAGGCAATGTCGTGCTGACGGGTGTGGAAAAAGTAAAAAATGGGAAATAAAGAGATGTGTTGTCTTTCATTTGTGTGTGGCAAATGCTATATTTGCGGAGTTAAAGAAAAAGTGAGATGAATATAGACAAGCCACAAAAAAAGAGGATGCCAGGTGCATCGTTTGTCGTGAAGCAGGAAGAGACTATAGAGTCGATGCTTCAGCGCAACATGCAGGGAAAGAGTAAGACATCAATGAAGCAGTTGTTGCAGAATGGGGCAATAATGGTCGGCAAGAGGGACGAAAAGGGCAAGTGGAGACAGAGGACGTTGAAGAAACTCACGGACATCGTGACCGTTGGCGAGACTGTTTTTGTTGGCAAAAAACCAGAGCCGGAATTTCAGATGCCCAAAGGGTTGAGAGTGGCATGGGAAGATAGGTGGCTTTTGGTAGTGAAGAAAGAGACAGGTTTGCTGACCGTTGGTAATATGAGTGAGCCGGTTGAGTGTGCACAGACATATCTTGACGCATATATGCAATTCAAGAAAGAAGGTGGTCGTGTCTATGTGGTTCACAGAATAGACAGGGATACATCGGGAGTCTTGATATTTGCAAAGAACGAGGAGACTCAGATGAAATTGCGTTCGAATTGGAATGAAGTGGTGTTGAGCCGCAGGTATGTTGCAATTGTAGAGGGTTGCCCGCGTCAGAAAGAGGGAACGATAGACACCTGGATTGAGGAGAATGAGAGGACGATGACGATGTTTGTGAGCAGTCCTGGTCATGGTAAACGAGCGATAACCCATTATAAGCTGATGAAAACGATAGAGAAAGATGGAATGAAATATTCGATGATGTCGTTTGAGCTTGAGACAGGAAGGAAAAACCAGATAAGAATACACACGAGTCATATTGGAATACCGATAGCAGGTGACGGAAAATATGGTGCTGTGAGTGATCCTATTGGGCGTTTGTGTCTGCATGCACAACAGATTGAATTTGAGCATCCTGAGACGGGTGAAGTGTTGAACTTTACATCGGAGTTGCCGAAGGAATTTGAGATGTTGATGGGCAGGGATTGATAAAATGTCGGATTGTCATGAAACATTAGCGAGCCGCATAACGTATATTGTAAGTGACTAAACAATTAAAAAAGTAGTATTATGATTTACGCTATTATCGTTGGCCTTATAATAGGTGCTTTGGCAGGCTGGTTTATGAAGAGCAGCTATGCGTGGTATATTGACCTTTTGCTCGGCATTGTCGGCAGCTGGGTTGGAAACTGGTTGTTTGGCGTATTGGGCATCAATATTGCAGGTGGACTTGTTGGTGACCTTATCACAGGTGTGGTAGGTGCAGTAATAGTTATTGCGATAGCTCGTCTGATAAAGAAGTAGAAACGGGTTAAGAGCCTAGTTGAGGCATAAAAAGGGGCTGCATAGATGAGTCTATGCGGCCCTTTTGTGTGTTTTTGTTGAAGAAACACGAACTTTTGTTGAAATGTTTAGGGTATTTTCGAGACTATTTCGTTACTTTGCACTTTGAAAAGTGTGCGTTGATGGAAACGAATTCCATCGGCTGTATAATTTTCATTGTTGGATGGCATGCTTGTGCGTGCCTTGTGAAAGTAAAAAATAGTAGAAACAATAAGGATGAACAATAGATTGATAACCCTTGTGACAGCGATAGCGATGTTAGCTTCATTGGTGCTGACGTCGTGCGGTGGCGAGGATTTCAGGATTGAAAGCAGTTTTATCAATTCGGGTTCGTATGCGGAGTCGACAAATATCACCCCTGTGCAGTTGAGTACGTTCAGGCTGGACTCGGTGCGAACATCGGGCTATAACAAGGCGTGGGTAGGAAGACATACGAAGCCAATAATAGGTGACGTATGTTCGGAGGCGCTTGTGAGGTTGACCGCTCCATCGTCGATGGCATGGTCTCAGAAAGAGAAGTATGACTCAATAACCATAGAGATAAATCATACGGGAGAATATCAGGGTGACACGATGAAGGCGATGACGATAAACGTGCATCGTCTAGCTCAGCCGTTGCGTTTTGCTGAGCGAGAGAATGCGTTCTATAATGTGAGGACATTCAGAGATTCGTCATCGATAGGTTCGTTTAGGTTTCGTCCTCGTCCGCACTCACGTCCGCATTTGCGTTACAGACTGGATGATAGTTTCGGTCGTGAACTTGTGAAGTTTATTAAGGACAATAACTATAAGGAGTCTGGATATGTGGCTAATAATTTTGATAAATTTCTTGGTGGTATAAAGTTGACGTATGATGATGCCCAGAATCTCCTGGCTTTTGATGCGTCGTCGATAGTGATAACTCTTCATTCGCATATTCCGTTGATGGAGAAGGTGAAGAATACGCGAACATTGTCGGTTTCAAACGAATATCTTGGATTCCAATATAACTCGGTGTGGACGGAGAATACGGTGAAGCCGTATGATGAACTCACGGAGAGATATAAGCAAGTAACAGAGGATCGTGGAGGTAAGCATTCTGTGCAGTTTGAGGGCTTGGGTTATTACACCAGAGTGAATTTGTCTTCACTTGAAAGTGTCATGAGTGAGAGTTCGTATGCTCATATAGTCAAAGCTACCTTGTATATATATCCTGAGCAGGGATCGTATGATAAACGAAACTTCCCTTCATTACTTTATATGCAGGTGGTGAACAAGGGTAATGTTGTTCAGGGTGATGTGGTGGACAGTCGCGGACAGCGAGTGGTTGGTTTGCTGCACTACAACATATACGATGAGAAGGATGTCTACTATACGGCAGACTTGACGTATTATCTCAACAAGGTGCTGGCCAGCGGCTATGTAGACAAAGATGAAGGAATTGCACTGATGTGGAATGCCGGTATGATGCCGTCGGACTATAATTTCATGGTGTTCAACGGTCACAGCAAGAACAAGTATTATTCATATCTGAAACTTTATTATTACTACTATGACAAGGAAGACAGATAGTCTGATCATCATATTGTTGCTGATGGTGTTGTGTGTTAGCTCGAAAGCGCAGAACAGCACAGCTTCGCCATACTCGATGTTTGGTGTTGGTCTGCCAGTTGTCAGAGAAGATGCGACGGCAGCTGGTATGGGTCATGCGAGCGTTGCATTGGCACCAAGCGAGTGGGTCAACGTGTCGAATCCAGCCGGATTGAGCAATCTGGACAGCTTGACATTCTACTTTAACTTCCAGATGAAAGGATTCTATGATAAGCTGACAAACGCCAATGAGCAGCAGAGTGTGTATAGTGCAAATATAGATGGTATCACGATGGCATTCCGCATCACGAAGTGGTGGGGTTCGGCAATCGGATATGCACCATATTCGTCAGTCGGTTATAATTTGTCGGACGAGCAGTTTATAACAGGTACAGGCGAGAGGTATAAAATACAGTATACAGGATCTGGTGGCTTGTCGCGTGCTTACTGGAATCATTCGATATCGTTGTGGAAGAAGCATATCGTGCTTGGAGCTGGAGTCGGAGCTTTATGGGGTTCGTTTAACAAGAAGGAAACGGCATTGTTCGCGACGCTCAATGGTGAGAATATCTACAACACGAAGAAATATACATGCAACAACCTCTTCTTCGAATATGGTATACAGTTTAACTTTGACATAGGCCAGAACAACTTCAGAATAGGCGGTGTGTTCAATGACAAGAGATACATGAGAACAAGTTATGATCACATCGTATCGAACGATCTTGGTGCGAACCTGTTCTTTGACAATACGACAGCCATAGAAGAGTTTGCTGTGCCACGAAGTGTGACGGGTGGTATCGCATATACGAGAAAGAAATTCACCTTGACAGGTGACTATAAATATAGTGAGTGGGGCAGTTTGCAGAACGTGAAGTTTGGCGAGAACGTCAGATATGCCGATTGTTGGTCGGCCGGTGGCGGTTTTGAGTACCGGGCAGGTGAGCCAGATGATCCTTTCTACAAGAGAATGCGATACAGACTTGGCTATTATTATTCGACAGAGAACATGGTGGTACACCATAATAGGTTTGACGAATTTGGCGTTACAGCAGGTTTGACAGTTCCTCTGGGAAGATACAGAAATGCCTTGGTTATATCGTATGAGCATGTGACGCGAGGAGCTGCGGCCAATGGTCTGGTGAAAGAGAAATTGAAATCGCTGAAAGTGGCGCTCAATATCAGAGAGACATGGTTTAAGAAAGCTAAGTTTGACTAAAAAAGGGATTGACGGAGAAAGCGATAGAAATGACAATATTTAATCCTCATAGCTTCGGACTTCCTGCGGCGGATATAGTCGGCAGGTTGTCCGATGTCTTGTCTAAAGACGGTTGTGTAATCGTGACAGCGCCTCCGGGAGCCGGCAAGAGTACGCTTCTCCCGTTGTCGTTGCTGGAGACTGTTGGCGAAGGACAGAAAATAATAATGCTCGAGCCGAGAAGAATAGCAGCGAGGCAGATAGCTGAGAGAATGTCGGAGATGATAGGAGAGACGGTTGGTGGAACGGTTGGCTACAGGATAAGATTTGACAACAAAGTGTCGGACAAGACGAGGATAGAAGTAGTCACCGAAGGGATATTGACAAGAATGCTTCAGAGCGATAATGGACTTTCTGGAGTTGGAATGGTGATCTTTGATGAGTTTCATGAACGAAGTCTTTTTGCCGATGTAGCGCTTGCCCTGTGCAGGGAATGTCAGATGGTGTTGCGCGAAGACTTGAAGATAGTCATTATGTCGGCAACTATTGATACAGAAGAACTGTCGAGAAAACTTAATGCGTGTGTAATTGAAAGTCAAGGACGAATGTATCCAGTAGAGACCGTGTATACTGGAGACTTTGATGTAGCTAATGTTTCGCAACAGACTGCACACGTGATACGTGAAGCTTTGAAAAGTAGCGAGGGTGATGTGTTGGCCTTTTTGCCTGGTGAAGGTGAAATTAGACGTTGCGAAGAATCTTTGGGCGGTTTGTCGGAAGATGTCAGAGTGTGCCCATTGTATGGAATGTTGAGTCAGTCGCAACAGCATGATGCTATAATGCCGGATAGAAACGGACGAAGAAAAATAGTGCTTGCCACATCGATAGCTGAAACCTCGCTTACGATAGAGGGAGTGAGAGTTGTTGTAGATAGCGGCTATTGCAAACAATTGTCATACGATGCGATGACCAGTCTGTCCCGTCTGGAGACCGTTAGAATAAGTCGAGATATGGCAGACCAGAGGAGAGGTCGAGCTGGCCGAGTCGCCGAAGGTGTGTGCTACAGAATGTGGAGTAGAGTGACTGAGGGAAAAATGAGGGAGAACCGTCAGCCAGAGATTGAAAAAGCCGACCTTACGCAGCTTGCCATGGATATGGCGTTGTGGGGTGAAAGTGACGTAGATAACATGACGTGGTTGACACCACCATCGAAGGCCTCGATTGCAAAGGCGTATGATCTGCTTGAGATGTTGGGTGTGACCGACGAAAAGCGCAGAGTGACCGACATTGGTCGGAAGGTTGGAAAAATACCATGTCATCCGCGAATAGCCAAAATGATGATGGAAGCAGAAACCGATGAAGAAAAATCGGTGGCA
Organism: Bacteroidales bacterium; assembly: GCA_024401355.1. Lineage (GTDB taxonomy): Bacteria > Bacteroidota > Bacteroidia > Bacteroidales > Marinilabiliaceae > W3P20-009. The sequence goes on from JAKSLF010000028.1 coordinate 25,197, forward strand.
GCAGATATAGCCGCATTGATGGAAGAACGCGATCCGATGGGGAGAGAGACAGGTGTTGACATAAACTTGAGAATAGAAGCCTTGAGGCGGTATAGGGCGGGGAATGTGAATGATCGAAATATTGCCAGAATAGAACAAATAGCCGGACAGTACAGGAAGATGATGAGAGTGAGTCCTGCCAGTGGGGTAGTGGACCTCTATTGTACGGGTCGTCTTATTGCCGCGGCATATCCTGAGCGAGTTGCTATGGCTCATAATGGAAGTAGTGCAACGTATAGGCTGGCAAATGGACAATTGGCTCAGATGGAACATACTGACATGCTTTCAGGTGAAGAGTGGCTCGCTATTGCACATATTGACGCCCGTGAAACCATGGGAAAAATATTTCTTGCCTCGCCAGTTGATCCTAAAGACTTGAGAAACAAAGCCAGACGAATCGACAATGTGTCGTGGGACGGTAGAAAAGGATCCGTCGTGGCTCAGCAAGAGTTGAGACTAGGGAAGATAGTGCTTGAGGCAAAGCCTTTGTCGAATGTTGATAGAAGAGAAATAGATAAGGCAATATTGAAGGCCGTGGAAAAAGAATGGTTGTCCATGCTCGACTGGAATGAGGAAGTGGAGCGCCTTCAAAACAGAGTGTTGTCGTTGAGGAAGTGGCATCCGGAAATGGCATGGCCAGATGTGAGTACGGAGAACTTGATGGCAGATGCCGAACAGTGGTTAGGACCGTATCTGGGAAAATCAGTAAGCGTGCAAGATTTGAAAAAGATAGATTTGACTGAGGCAATAAGGTATACCATGGACTATGCTATGCAGCAGGATTTGGATAAACTAGCTCCGACTCATATAGAAGTTGCCAGTGGTTCGAAGATAAAGGTGCAGTATCAGTCGAATGGTAGTGCTCCGGTTTTAGCTGTGAGATTGCAGGAGTGTTTCGGAATGGCTGAAACGCCGACTGTAGACGGTGGGAGAATAAAGGTTCTCATGCATCTGTTGTCTCCAGGGTTCAAGCCCGTCCAGATAACCCAGGACTTGAGAAGTTTTTGGGATAATGCCTATTTTGATGTGAAAAAAGAATTGAAGAGCCGTTATCCTAAACACGTATGGCCAGACAAACCATGGGAAGAAGAGGCTGTTAGAGGAGTAAAACGCAAGGATATACGTTGATAAAATTGCAGTTTTGGTTGATAAATTTGATAAGTTTGCCAAAAATATTTGCACTTATATCGAAATGATAGTTGAAGAAAGAAAAAAAAGCAGTATTTTTGTACCAAATTATTAGGGTGTGCGGTTTTGCATATCTGTTGATTAAAAAGAAAAAAATAGAAAGACAATAATAATTATGACAAAACATTTGAAATGGTTTTCGCAGTTGGCAATGGCGCTTACTATGGCAGTAGGTTTTACTAGCTGTGAGGATGAGGATAATCAGCAGGAATTGGGCAACTGGATTAGAGTGGACGCTAGCTTCCCTGGAACAACACGCGGTGGTGCAGTATGTTTCCAGATAGGAAATACAGCGTACATAGGAACAGGTGCCAACACAACAAAGACTGAGGAGAAAGAACGTTACCGTGATTTCTATTCATGTACTACAGATGGCGAGGGTGGTCTTGCTTGGAGTGCACGTTGGGAGCGTACAGGTAATGGTGTTACATCAATGCCAGAAGTGTATACAGAAAACGGTGAGGTGAAGAAGGCGGCCGCTGGCCGTAATGGCGCAGTAGCCTTTGCATTGAATGGCAAGGGTTATGTAGGCTTGGGGTATGCAGGCAACAACTATTTGAAGGACTTCTGGGAGTATGATCCAAATGGAATTCCAGATGCCAACGATTATCCATCGTTGCCAGCGGATGTGAAGGCAAAGTTTGGCTCGGAAGTTACAGGTAGCTGGAGAAAGATTGCAGATTATCCAGGTGACTCATGTGTTAATGCTGTTGCTTTTGTTCTCCATTCGAATAAAGATAATAAGGACTATGCATACGTAGGAACAGGTCAGGACTACGATAAGAACTACCTTTGTGACTTCTATCGTTTTGATGGCGAAAAGTGGTCAGCAGGTGGTGCGGTCCCTCCAATCGGTCATAACCGTGCTCGAGCTGCTGCATTTACTTATAAGGCAAATGACGGAATTGAGTATGGCTATGTGATAGGTGGTACTGATGGTAACGAGAAGATGGACTGGTTCCAGCGTTTCAATCCAGAGACAAATTCATGGGAGGAGTTGCGTCGTGTGTCAGATGTACGTCGTGATACCTATGATGATTACTATATGATTTATCTATCTGCCTCTACTGCATTTGCCTTGCCAACCAATAGCTATACAGCAAAATATGGTGCTAAGGCGTATGTTACAACAGGTGGTTTTGGCGGACCATCAAGGTCTACATGGGAGTATGACCTTGAAGGTGACTATTGGATAAAGAAGACTGATTTTGAAGGTTATCAGCGTATGTTTGCTGTGTCATTCATTCTTGAGCAGGATAATCCTCGCACAGGTGAAAAGCAGTTTGTCCCATACGTTACAACAGGTTCTGATGGTGATATGTCAGTCACAAGTGGTGGTGGTAAGTTCTTTAATGATACATGGCTGTTTAACCCATACGAGGCATACGACAGGCGTGATTAATCATTGGTTATGAAAAATATTCCTCTGTTGACTTACGTCGGTGATATGAACCACGTTGGTTTGCAGAGGAATTTTTTTTGACTTGCTCATAGAAGTGCATTAGGAATAGCAATGGAGAAAAGTGTGATAATTGCGCTAATTGTTGTTGCAGTTGTATTGGTTGTTCTTGCCATAGTTGTTATGGCCTATGTCAATCATGTGAACAAAACACGTCAGCGTGAGATTGACTTGATGCATCAGAACATAGAGTTTGAGATGAAATTCTTGAAGTCGCAGATTAATCCGCACTTCTTGTTCAATGCCATGAACAATATATATGCATTGTCGATAATCAAGTCGGAACGAACTCCAGAGATGATTCTGAAGCTGTCAGACATGCTTCGTTTTACTCTTTATGAGAGTGAAAACAAGAAGGTGAAAGTCGGACGTGAAGTGGATTATATAATAAACTTCATAGAGTTTCAGAAGATAAAGATGGATAGCGAACCTAATATAAGGGTAGACATATCCAATTGCAACAAGGAACTGATGATAGAACCAATGTTGTTGGTGCCGTTTATCGAAAACAGTTTCAAGCATGGCAATATTGACAATACCAAGAAAGGCTGGCTTCAAGTCGAAATTAAGACCCTTGGTCCGATGCTTGTGTTCCAGGTTGCCAATTCATTGCCATCGATAGCGATTAATAAGGATGTTGTTGGTGGCATCGGAGTAGAGAATGTCCGCAAGAGGCTTGATATGTTGTATCCTGGACGATATGAATTGAGTATAACGACAGATGATTCGGAATTCAGAGTGTTCATGAAGATAGATACATTTATTAATTGAAAATCTGTTTTATGAGCGACAAGATAAAATGTATAATAATAGACGATGAGTTTCCTGCTCGTATTTTGCTGAAGGAATTCGTCGAAAAAGTACCTATGCTGGAATTGCTTGGCAGTTATAAATCTGGTATAGAGGCTTTGCCCGTAATTCAGGCTGGAGATGTCGATTTGATGTTCCTTGACATTCAGATGCCTGACATAACAGGTGTGAACTTTATAAAGATGCTCTCAAAGAAGCCGCTTGTAGTTTTTACAACAGCATATTCAGAGTATGCTATAGAAAGTTATCAGCTCGATGTACTGGATTACCTGCTGAAGCCGTTTTCGTTTGATCGATTCATGCAGGCTGTGGGCAAAGCTATGACGCGTATGTCTCAGGCTCAGGCTCAGACTCAGTCGCCTGCTTCGACAGATGATGATGTGCCGGAGGAGCCTGGTAATGAATATTTGTTCGTCAAGGGTGAGCATAAGTTGTTCAGAATCAAAATAGACCTGATATCCTATATAGAAGGTATGCGTGAGTACGTGACCATCTATTGTGATAATGGTGAAAAGGTTATTATCTTGGAATCGCTCAGGAACTTGGAGGAGATGTTGCCTCAGTCGAAATTTATGCGAATCCATAAATCATATATAGTGCGTATTGACAAGATTAAATCACTATATGGCGCCCAGATTTCATTGGATGGCATTAGTGAATATTTCCCTATAGGCAAGTCGTATGTAGATAATGTGAAGAAACTATTTGTCAAAGAGAAAATCAAGAATGAAAATAATGAAATATTATAGAGTTTGTGGCTTGTTTTTGATGATGGCCTTGTGTGATTCTGCGTATTCGCAGAGTATAGATACCGAGACCGTCGATAGTGATGAAGTCGCAGCACAGGAAGCTATGGAAGCGGAAGAAATGGCCGCAGAGTCAGATTCGGCAGTAGTTGCTGAACTTCTTTTTATGACACCAGCGGTAGACAGTCTTCTGAATGCATGGTATGCTAACAGAGAACTGGTTGTCAATGATTTTGTCCCTGATACGATAGCTGCAGCAGATACGTTGATCAATGGAATCCCCGACGAAGTCTTTGTAGATCGTCTGCAGGCTATGCAGTCGATGATCCCGATGACATATAATGAGCAAGTGAAGCGTTTTATAGAGTTGTATGTCGTTAAACGTCGTGCACTTGTACAGCGAATGCTTGGTCAGGCTAAATACTATTTCCCTATGTTTGAGGAGGCGCTTGATGCTCAAGGGTTGCCTTTGGAACTGAAGTTCTTGCCTATAATAGAGAGTGCCTTGAATCCTCGTGCATATTCGCGTGCAGGTGCATCTGGCTTGTGGCAGTTCATGTACTATACTGGAAAACGTTACGACTTGCAGGTCAACTCATACATTGATGAACGTTGTGATCCTTATAAGGCTTCGTGGGCCGCTGCTAAATTCCTTGGCGAACTTTATTCTATCTATCACAATTGGCATCTTGCTATTGCGGCATACAATTGTGGCCCTGGTAATGTCAATAGGGCTATTGCCCGTTCAGGAGGACAAAAGGACTTCTGGAAAATATATTATCATCTGCCACGCGAAACCAGAGGCTATGTTCCTGCATTCATTGCTGCAGCCTATGCCATGACGTATGCTGCAGAGCATCAGTTGTATGCAACGGCAACCAACAAGCCAGTGGCTGCGGATACTATAATGGTTACTCGTCCGCTTCATTTCGAGCAGGTTTCGTCAAAATTAGGTTTACCAGTTGATCTTTTGCGCGAATTGAACCCTCAGTATCGCCATGATATAATACCAGCTCAGAATGGAAAGAATTATGCTCTCAGATTGCCAGTAGAGCTTACATTGGCATTTGCTGCGCATGAAGATTCTATTTATGCATATCAGAAAGAGAAGTATTTTCCTGACAATAAGATTGTTGCAGTATCTGATGCAAAATATGTTCCTGGTGCAGCACCTGCTAATAGTGCCAAGTTGATATACACAGTTAAAAAAGACGATGTTCCGGGATCTATAGCATCTAGATTTGGTGTCCGTCTCAACGACTTGAAATATTGGAATGGCATGCGTCGTAATATTATACGCATAGGACAAAAGCTGGTCATATACGTTCCGAAATCACGTGCCGACAAATATGCAGGAATGGCTCAAATAGTTAAATAATATATGATGTCGATATGAATCGTTATTTGTTGTTTGCGGTTTTATTAGTGTTGTCTTGTCTCGATGGTTATTCGCAGTTCAATCCAGATCTTGATGCAACCAAAGGACGTCGTAAATCAGCGACAATGCGTGATGATCAGTTGTGGCATCATGAGACTGCAAGAACTTCATATCGTAAGGCAGGAAATGTGAGCGTGTTGACAGCATCACGTGTGGGCATTACTGAGAGAATGGAATTGTCCACATATCTCGCAGCCGATTTTTTTCAGCCCAATGTTATGCTTAAATGCAGATGGAATAGTGATCCTAAATTGTGGTTCTTCTCATCTCGTTTTAATATTGGTAGTGCCTATCCCGGACTCTTCTATGCACAAAAACATGATAAAGAAAAATTTGTGCGACGTGAAGATAAGTTGCCTTTGGCAATAGAGTTCGGTCATGAGTTGATGATAAGCCGTCGCTTTTCTGGTGATGTTAACTGTACAGATGGAAGTGACTATCTTATTTTGACGGCTTCGCTCGGTACATATATGGGAGCGGCATTTCGTGAAGGATCTGTTCCGCAGATACCACGCCATTTCCTGGCAAACCGAAGCGAAGTGTTGCTTGATAACGACTTCCTCGCCAGCCTAAAGATTTGGGCTGATTGGCGTATGTTGAAATGGGCAAATATGCATTGTGGTGTCCGTCTTTTTAATTGGTCGTTTGATCGAAATTTTGCATTCGAATTTCAGGCTGAGGCAGAAGGCTTTATTGTTAATGAGTTTAGTGTCAAGTTAGGTGGTGCGTTGAGTATTGCTAATTATGAGTCAGTTTCTCGCAAAGTTGGTGCTGTGCCGATTGTCGACCTTGTCTATTACTTTGGAAAACGCAAGTCGAAAGAGCGAGACCTATTTAATCCTAACGGCAAATTATATTGATATCCAGTAAATTAAAAGAGGCACGCCCGATATCTCATCGTGCAGTGCCTATCACTCAAAAAAGAACAGCTAATAGTTTTTCTTTATAGCCTTACCCCCCTGAGTATAGCACCATTTAACTGCTCTTTTATATTTTTGCTGTAAAGTTATAAGATATTAATCTCAAATACAAATTAAATGTAAGTAAAAATATAAAAATACTTTCATTTTAATATTAATGTGATTATGGTGACTCGATTTTCGATTGTTTCTGCTTTTTTTTATACTTTTTTTGTTTTTGTTTTTGTTTTACTTTGTGCCCCGTAATTAGATACTCTATAAATTTGAACATATATATAAGATAGTAAAATGAAAAAGTGTGTTTTCTTCCTTTTGTCTGTATCAATCCTCTTCTCTTTGTGCCGTTGCACAGAAGATGACGACAAAGTAATCTTTGATGGCGATCTGATTGTCGAGTCAGATTTTGAGGACGGCAGTGTTGTTACTGATTCTGAGGTAACATTCAAGGTGAGATATAGTGGTAATATTTCTGGTGATGTTGGTGATAGAGAACCAAACTATACATACAAGTTCTATGTCGGAGTTGACCCAGATGATTTGAAAGAGTACAAGTCCAATACACCTCGACTGGAACCATACAAGAGATATTATTGGTACGCTGTTTATGAAGCATTTGGCGTCGTTGGTAAAAAGACAGAGATGCGTACATTCTACTATGTTCCTTCTGTAGTAGCTACAACAGAGAATGGAGACGGAGAATGGTCCACTACATTGAAATGGAATGAGATAGGCGAGAATATGTTGCCAACAACCATAAAGGTGACTCCAAATATTGAAGGCTATCCATTCGAGGATAATATAGAGATTAAGCCTGGTCAGAACTCATATAAGTTTAAGTTGGGAGATGCTGGCAGTCCGACAAATGCAGCATATACACATTGGTGGGATGACTCAAAGGCCATATATTGTGAGCCTATCGTTTACACCTATAATTTCACGATTAGTGTAAAGGTTGACGACAGGACTTTCGATTTCCCACAGGAAGTGAAGGATATTATTATCAATAAGCAGGATGTAGTTAAAGATCATGAGTTTAATGTATACCGTCTTGCAAAGATTGGTAATAAGATATGGACTATTGATGACTATAGAGCGAAAACATACTATGATCCTTTTGACGCTAAATATGTTGAACCAGATTATGGCCTTTATGTAAATGAAAAAACATGTGCAGCTTACTATAATACTGATGTTTTTAACTTTAGTAAAGTCTCATCTGACAATACAAACAATAGTATTCCCCAAGGATTCCATATTTCTACAGAACAGGATTGGTTGGATTTAGAGGCATACTATGGGGTTGTTTCTGATTTGAAATATGGGAATGAAAATGATTACTGGGTGTTTTCTCTATTCGATTTTGAAGACATGCCTAGTAGGAATGGATGGTTTAATAGTTATTTGTATACAGGTAATGACCAGCATATCAAAGCAAAATTGTCTTCGCAGTATGGATGGGAAACTGATGCACTTAACGACTCAGTTGTACAAAGTATTGGTATAGGTGCGATATTCAATGCTAAACCGACAGAATATGGTGTTTATTACAAACGTGGTTACAAAACTTGTAGTGTCGGTTATTACGTACCCAACGGATGGAATAGGTATTTAACATCAGAATCAAATGGCATAGCCCGTGAGTTTGAGGATCCTGAAAAGTCGCTTAACTTTTCTATTAGATTGGTAAAAGACGAATGTCTGTTTTCATACAAAATAAGGCAGCGAACAGTCCAATCTGTTCGCTGCCTATTCCGTTCCCTATAATTGAGAATAATTACTTTCCTATAATGATAAGATAGTGTGTTGTTGCCCAGAACTTCTCCTGATTCTTGATGTTAAGAGTGATGTTGCCATCTGCACCTTCGTCAAGTGAATATGAATCTTCTGGGTGTACAGATACGACCTTGCTTACCTTCTTGACGTTAAGTGGAATTGACTTAACTTCCTTGATGTTGACCTTAGTGAAGAGTTTCTCCTCGAAGTTGCCAGTTGCCTTTTTGCCCTTGAACAAACCTGTCTCAATTAATCCGTTGTCCTTCAAGAAGCCCTTTTCGCCTACAACATACCATGCTGTTTCAAGTTCGTCTGTTGCTGTAGCAAGTGATTCGTCAACCTTGTTCTTCGCAATTGCAAGTGAGTCGACTGATGTTGACAATTTTATAACAGCATTGTTGAGGAATCCTATTTCAATGTTCTTTTCCTCAAGCATTGTGTTGAGTCGTGCTATTTCCTGGTTCTGCTGCTCAATCTGGCTGTTGAGAACGCTGATGATAGCTTCAAGCTCCTTGCTGTTTTTGGTGGCTTTTGCCAACTGTGCCTGGAGGCTGGCAACCTTTTTCTTGTTGCTTTCGAGTGCCTGCTCAATAGCGTTGAGGTCGTTCTGAATCTGGTTCTGAGTTGAACCTTCAGCAAGGCTTACGCTGATGATGCCCTCTTTCTCCTTGATTGTTGCAATGTTGTTCTGGATGTCAGACATTGTCTCTGCAAGAAGACCCATGCTGCTGTCTTTGAGGTCGTTTACAGACTGAAGTGAATCTACGCGAGCCTGAAGTTCCTCAACCTTTTTCTGGTTGCATGATGTCAGCGTGAGTAATGCTGCTGCAACGCTGAAGATAATTTTTTTCATTTCTAATATTTTTATTTGTTGTTTGTTATCAAATTTTCTGCAATATTACGCATAAAAATCGTAGTGTATTCTCTATTATGTTTTTTTAATTATTTTCTTCGTCTTCATCGTCGTCGTTGGCCTTGCTTTTGAGTTTTCTGTTGAGGCCTTCGACAATCATCACGATTTCTCCCTTTGGTGGACATTCTGTGAAATGATCTACTAGTTCGGCCAATGTGCCTCTGACAGTCTCTTCGTGTATTTTACTGATTTCGCGACTCACACTAGCTCTTCTGTCGTTGCCCATGACTTCAGCAAGTTGCTGTAGTGTCTTGACTAGGCGGAATGGCGACTCATATATAATCATTGTATGAGTTTCTGTCGCCAGCTGCTGTATGGCGGTCTGTCTTCCTTTCTTGTGCGGCAGAAATCCCTCAAAGCAGAATTTGTCGTTAGGTAATCCGCTGTTTACGAGTGCAGGTACAAATGCTGTTGCTCCTGGCAGACATTCTACGTCTATGCCATTGTCGATGCACGACTTGACAAGAAGGTACCCAGGGTCAGATATGGCTGGTGTGCCGGCATCAGAGACGAGCGCTACGGTTTCCCCTGCAGCAATCCTTTGTGTCAGGTTGTCGACAACTTGATGTTCGTTGAATTTGTGGTAGCTTATTAATTTAGTTTCGATACCAAAATGTTTGAACAGGTTGCCCGATGTTCTCGTGTCTTCAGCTAGCACAAATGATGCCTCCTTGAGTATTCTCAATGCACGTGCTGTGATGTCCTCGAGGTTGCCTACAGGAGTAGGGACTACATATAGCTTGCCCATGTCTACAACTTTTTCAAATTATAAGAATCTGCGATGAACTGCCTTCAGAAATGCTGTCGTTGTCGCATTCTCCGGATCCCAGCCGTACTTGTTAAAGAGATACAACTCCGCTTCATCATAGTTGTCCATGCCGTTTATGGCATCGATAGCAGCATTCATCTGTTCATTGTCGCCACCAAACAGTTCCTTCTGATAAAGGAATCGGTCTGCTATGGCAATAGCTCTTCTGATGTCGCTAACAGGTGTTCCGTAGTTGGTCAGGTCGCTCGCCTTGGCCACCTGCTTGTGTGCTGTGTGTGCTGCTGGTTCCTGTTTTACAGTCTCTGTTGGCGCTTGTTCAACCTTGAGTTCTTGGATGTCTGGCTTCTCTGGCACAATTTCAGTTGCCTTCGGCGCAGTCTCTGTTTCAGTCTTCTCTTCTGGCTTTTCGACAGCAACAACTGGTGTCTCTTCTTTAGGCTCTTCAGCTATTTTAGGCTCTTCAGCTATTGTGCTGACGACAGGCTCTTGTGGTGTGTCATCGGGCTTGGCCTCTTCAACCTTTGTCATGGCGTCTTCCGACTTCCAGAAGTTGAGGAGTTCTATTTCTCGTGCCAAGTTTGCATGCTTCGTTTGTAGCAGCTCAATAAACTGTGCCTGTATGTAGTCATCTCCTCTGAAATTTTCGAGCAACAACTCTATCTCTTTCAGGTCGTTGGCTATAATGTCTATTATGGCGTCTTTTTTCATTGCTTTGTTTCCCGATGAATATTTACTAACTTTGCAAAGATAGTAATTTATATTTTGAATTGATACTTTTCGTTCATTAATAGACAAATGTTTTCTGAAGTTGATGTTTTACAACAGTCGTTAGGTTGAAAGTACGTGTTTCGATATAAAGAAGAATCACCTCCAAATACTCTTTGAAGGTGATTCTTTGTTTTGCCAATGTGACTATTAAATGTCCAATGCTGCGTGGTAGCCTTCGTAAATGGCTTTTGTGATGTTTGCCGGTCTGACGCAGTCTCCAATCTCTCTTACGAACTTTGCACAACGGCGTAATGCATCTACATCGGCCCTGTTCGATCTCTGGCCTACTGCACATATTACGCTCTTTCCTGGCACGAGCACTTCATTGCCGTCTTTGTCTTTGCAGACAACACCTTCTGGCGTGATACGCAAGCCGGCATATTCTGTGTGTGCTTCGGTATATTCTGCCACCTTCTTCATCAGGATAGGTCTGTTGCGTATGTTGCAGTCCGGAGCTAATGTGTCACGCATTTCAACGAGATGCACTTTCTTGCCTTCCATTCCAAGATGTACTGCACATTCGCATCCTGCCAATCCGCCTCCAAGAACTACGACAGTATCGCCAACCTTGCCTTTCTCAAGGTAATAGTTGTTGACGATGACAACGTTGTCTCCGTCTATACCAGGCAGTTTCGGTACGAGTGGTGTCGAGCCGACTGCAAGTATGAGAGCATCTGGTCGTTCTTTCTCGACATATTCTGGTGTTACTGTGGTGTTGCATCTTATCTCTACTCCCTCGTCTTTTGCCTGTCGTTCGAGCACAACTCCCAGTTCATACATCTCGTGTTTGAATGGTATCGCTTGTTCTGACTTGAGGATGCCGCCCACTTTGTCTGTCTTTTCGCAGAGTATAACCTTATGGCCACGTTGGGCTGCGGTTATAGCAGCTTTCAGTCCGGCAACTCCAGCACCTACTACCATCACCTTTTTGCTCTTTGCTGCAGGACTGACTTCCATGCCTTCTATTTCGCGACCTATGACAGGGTTGACTGCACATCGGCGTGTGAATGTGACCGGACGTTCTGCCATGCAAGTGTAGCATCGCAAACACTTGACTATTCTGTCTTCCTCGCCAGCCATCACTTTTTCTGGCAGGAATGGATCTGCCAAAAGCTGACGACCCATGTACACGATGTCGGCTTTGCCTT
>JAKSLF010000029.1 GCA_024401355.1 Bacteroidales bacterium
AAATCATATTAAAGGGAGCAAATACAGGTGCCCAATAGACACAGACCAGTTCCAGAAGATAAGGGAACAAGGGATGTTATACGTTGACAAGACAGACATGATGTATGATCTTGCCGATAGGTATAGTTATGTTTTTCTGGCTCGTCCTCGTCGTTTTGGCAAGTCTCTGCTTTGCAACACCTTCATGGCCTACTTCCTGGGACAGAAGGAACTGTTTGAAGGGCTGAAGGTGATGGAGCTGGAGAAGGAGTGGAAAAAATTTCCTGTCCTACACTTCACCATGAGTGGATTGAAGAACCTGTCGGTAAGTGAAGCAAAGACGAAATTGGAGAGTCTGATTAGAGGCTATGAGAATATATATGGTAAAGATACACTTTCTATAACTCCAGGTGATCGTTTCCGTGATTTGATTCACAATGCCGCCCAACAGGCAGGAGAGAAGGTAGTGGTCATTCTTGACGAATATGACTCTCCTATCATGCGTCTGATGTATGATGAGGAGCAACTTGATGCGATGCGTTCAATGTTGCGTGAATTCTATCAGGTGCTGAAGGACGAAGGGGCTTATCTACGTTTTGTCTTCATCACAGGCGTCACCAAGTTCTCACAGCTCAGCATTTTCTCAGAGTTGAATAACCTGAAACAGATTTCGATGTTGGATGAATACTCTGGCATCTGCGGCATCACCCAGGAAGAACTTAACACCGAGTTACGTCCTTGCGTGGAGGAATACGCTCAGAATCTGAAGATAACAGTCGATGAAGCATACGCTTTGTTGAAGAAGAACTATGATGGTTATCATTTCTCCAAGAACAGCCAAGATATATATGCCCCTTTCAGCCTGCTTAATGCCCTGAACGACAACGAAGCTTCGTACTATTGGTTTGAGACCGGCACGACAAAGTCCTTAATCGAACATCTTCAGCATCATCCGGAGTTCAATCCATTGGATTTTGACGGTGCTGAACTGTCATTGGGAGCATTCAATGCTCCATGTGAATCTGCGGACACTCCGATTCCATTGCTATACCAGAGTGGATATCTGACAATACAGAATTATAATAAGGAAGATGAAGTGTATAATCTTCATTTTCCAAACTATGAGGTCCGTCAAGGGATGGTATCAGGATTGTCTAATTATTTGCTTAACACAGACAACCTAGAGCGAGATGCAATAGTTCTTGCCATGTCCAGATCTCTTAAACGCGGAGACCTGTCAGAGGCTTTGCTACAGCTTCGTTCCTACATTGCCAGCCTGCCTTACGACATCATCACCAAGAAGGAATGGATGGCAAGGAAGAAGCGCGAGGCCTTCTATAAACTACTAATCTATGTCATCTTCTCTATGCTCAATAGCAAAGTTGATACCGAGGTCAAGAGTATTCTGGGTCGTGCCGACGTGGTAATCAAGACTCAATCGGACATCTATGTGCTCGAACTGAAGGTGGATGACACGGTTGAGAATGCTTTGGCACAGATTGACGGCAAAGGGTATGCTATACCTTACGAGGCTGACGGTCGGGAAGTAACCAAGTGCGGAATCAGCATATCAAGCGAACAGCGCAACATCACTCATTGGCGCATCACAAATGCAGATGGCGAAGTAATTGAAGACAAGGATTTTATCAATGCAAATAACATGAAATAAGGGATTAACAACGCACTTGTGTTAACCCCTGATATTCCTTATAACAAAAAACCAAAGAACGATATATGGCCAAAGGGGCTGCGGAGAGCCCGAAAGTGCCCAAGCACGTTTGCTTGAATATCATGCCAGACTCTGATTGAAATCTGACAATGCAAAGTTAGGGCAAAGAGAGGTGGTTGGCAATACCTAAAATGTGTCATTTTTTATGGGTGGGAATACCATGTAATAGGTAGAGAGACGAGAAAAGCGGAAGAGATTAGAGGAGAAAATTATTATATAGCAATTATTTTTCGTATCTTTGCACGAAATTTGGGGTTATGCTTCCACGTCGGAGGCAGAGGACACCCGAAAAGGATAAAAACGATGAGTTCAGAAAGATATAACCTGCGCGGCGTTTCCGCATCAAAGGAAGATGTGCACAACGCCATCAAGAACATCGACAAAGGCCTTTATCCAAAGGCTTTCTGCAAGATAATACCAGACATACTCGGTGGTGATCCAAACTACTGCAACATCATGCATGCCGACGGTGCCGGCACAAAGTCGTCGCTTGCCTATATGTATTGGAAAGAGACTGGTGACCTCAGCGTATGGAAAGGCATAGCGCAGGATGCGCTCATCATGAACATCGACGACTTGCTTTGCGTAGGTGCTGTTGACAACATCCTTGTTTCGTCGACTATCGGTCGTAACAAGATGCTCGTGCCTGGCGAGGTAATTTCGGCTATCATCAATGGTACAGACGAGCTGCTGGCAGAACTACGCGAGATGGGCGTAGGCGTATATGCAACTGGTGGTGAGACTGCTGACGTGGGTGACCTTGTAAGAACAATCATCGTAGACTCGACAGTCACTTGCCGCATGAAGCGCTCGGACGTCATCGACAATGCGAACATCCGTCCTGGTGACGTAATAGTTGGTTTGGCATCATACGGCCAGGCAACATACGAGAAGGAATACAATGGTGGCATGGGCTCGAACGGATTGACATCGGCACGTCACGACGTGTTTGCCAAGTATCTTGCAAAGAGTTATCCGGAGAGCTATGATGCGGCAGTGCCAGAAGACCTTGTATACTCGGGCAAGTTGCGCCTGACAGACGAGGTGGAAGGTTCGCCAATCAACGCAGGAAAACTTGTGCTTTCGCCAACACGTACATACGCTCCGGTTGTCAAGAAATTGCTTGATGAATTGCGTCCAAAGATTCATGGTATGGTACATTGCTCGGGTGGTGCGCAGACCAAAGTGCTCCACTTTGTAGAGAATGTACATGTCATCAAAGACAACCTCTTCCCAGTGCCACCACTCTTCAAGACTATCAAGGAGCAGAGCGGAACAGACTGGAAGGAGATGTATAAGGTATTCAATATGGGTCACCGTCTTGAAGTATACCTCGACAAGGAGAATGCGCAGAAGGTGATGGAGATAAGCAAGTCGTTTGGCATCGACGCCCAGATAATCGGACGCATCGAGGCATCGGACAAGACGAAGCTCACCATAAACAGCGAATTCGGCACATTCGAATATTAATCAGATATGGCAGAAAACACTATA
This sequence comes from Bacteroidales bacterium, assembly GCA_024401355.1. Classification (GTDB taxonomy): domain Bacteria; phylum Bacteroidota; class Bacteroidia; order Bacteroidales; family Marinilabiliaceae; genus W3P20-009. The sequence goes on from JAKSLF010000029.1 coordinate 3,203, forward strand.
TTAAGCAAGCTTGAAGGACTTATGTCGCGATATGATGAAGTGTCGACACTCATCACGGACCCAGGCGTAATAGCCGACCAGAAGCGATATGTCAAGCTATCGAAGGAATATAAAGACCTTGGCGACATCTTGAAGAAGAGAGATGAATACGTCAAGGCGCTCAATGGTCTAGAAGAGGCAAAGGACATACTGGCCAACGAGAGCGACCCAGACATGAAGGAGATGGCCCGTGAAGAGGCTAACGAATGTGAGCGACAGATACCAATACTCGAGGAAGAGATAAAGTTGTTGCTGATACCTTCGGACCCTCAGGACGACCGCAATGCCATATTGGAAATACGTGGCGGTACGGGTGGCGACGAGGCAGCGATCTTTGCTGGTGACCTGTTGCGCATGTACACCAAGTATTGCGAGACAAAGGGATGGAACCTGACAATCTCGAGTGCATCGGAAGGTGCTGCAGGCGGATTCAAGGAAGTAATATGCTCGGTGACAGGCGAGAAGGTATACGGCACATTGAAATACGAGTCGGGTGTACACCGTGTGCAGCGAGTACCTGCAACAGAGACTCAGGGACGTGTGCACACATCGGCTGCTTCGGTAGCGATATTGCCAGAGGCGCAGGAGTTTGATGTAGTGATCAACGAAGGTGAGATAAAGTGGGATACATTCCGAAGCGGTGGTGCTGGTGGACAGAACGTCAACAAGGTGGAATCTGGTGTACGCTTGCGTTATAACTGGAAGAACCCTAATACAGGAGCCGTAGAGGAGATACTGATAGAATGTACGGAGACACGTGACCAGCCAAAGAACAAGGAGCGTGCATTGAGTCGTCTGCGTACGTTCATCTATGACAAGGAGCACCAGAAGTATATCGACGACATTGCACAGAAGCGCAAGACCCTCGTATCAACAGGTGACCGTTCGGCAAAGATCAGAACATACAACTATCCTCAGGGACGTATCACAGACCACCGAATAAACTACACCATCTACAACCTTAATGCGTTTATGGACGGTGACATTCAGGACTGCATTGACCACTTGATAGTGGCAGAGAATGCAGAGCGACTGAAGGAGAGCGAGCTTTGACAATGGACAATGGATAATTGATAATGGACAATGAAGAGAGGTGCTATAAGGCATCTCTTTTTTTTTCGCTGATTGGACAAAAAAAGAGAAAGGGGCATCCGGAAAGGACGCCCCTAAAATGTTTTATGGAAACTAAATATTACTCGCGGTTTGCATCGAGACGAGTCATATCGAGCTTAGAAGTACCGTTAGTAAGAACGAGCTTCTCAACGTCGTTAGTCTCGATAGCCCATGGCATAGAGAACTCCTGACCAGAAGCAGCCTTAACCTGGAAAGTGATAGAGTCGCCAGTAAGATCCCAGTGCTTGAACTCGATGTTCTGCTGACCGATGCTGTTTGCACGACCACGCTTACGGAGTTCCATAGTGATCTTGTTGCCTTCAGTAGCCCACTTACCGAGGAGGTTAGTGTACTTGAAACCAGGAACCTTAACGCCACCCTGGTAAGCAACGAGCTTGCCGTCAACTTCCTTATACTTGATTTCGATAGGAGAACCTTCGATGAGTTCCTCAGATGGATTCTCGATAGTAACAACGATATCCTCGCCGTCAGTAGCGATAGTTACGTCGTTGCCGTTGATTTCCTTAATAGTACCCTTCTTGACAGGAGCAGCTGCGAGTTCAGCAGCCTCAGCGCTCTGCTCAGCACCAGCTGTGCATGCTGTGCTGTCCTGGTTTGCACACTGCTCAGTTGCCTCAGCATTGTCCTGAGCCTGGTTGTCAGCTGACTTGTTGCAGCTGCAAGATGCGAATGCTGCAACGATAGCAGCAGAAGCAAGAATGTTTACGAATTTCATTTTTTAGAGATATTTTTGAGTTAATAATTATTTTGTCGCTTGCCTTAATTTATAAAATTATCATCCTTCAATCACATTATACTGACGAAGAACTAAATTTGTTGCAAAACTATCAAATATTTTGGTTCCTTGTGCTCAAAAAACGAAAATATTATATTATTTAACAAACAAAACCTACAATAGACACTATTTTTATATGAAAGGGGGCACTAACATGGTGCCCCCCCTAAGTTTGGTGTATGATTAAACAGCGGCTAATTAAACCGACTCTTTATCTACTAACGGAAGAAGAGGAGCTCACGATACTTTGGCAATGGCCACATCTCGTTGTCGATGATAAGCTCGAGCTTGTCGACATGGTAGCGGATAGCATCCTGATGTGGGTGAACATTATCGTGGTAAGCGACAGCCTTAGCGTCAACACCATCGATAGCATTAGCAGCCTTACGAGCATCGATCATAGCCTGAGTCTCCTTGCGGATAATAGTCACGTGCTCAGAGATCTTACGGATAAGCTCCTTCTCGTTCTCTACCATAGCGTCAGCCTCAGCGCCGAAAACATCCTTCATACCCTTAACGTTGCTGATGAGAGTATTCTGATACTTGAGGGCAGTAGGAACGATATGGTTGATAACGATTTCGCCCATAACACGAGCCTCAATCTGCTCCTTGAGGACATACTTCTCATACTCGACCTCAGCACGAGCCTCGAGCTCACGGTCAGTAAGGATACCGCTCTCGACGAGAACCTTCTTAGCGTGAGGAGTAACCATCTTAGAGATAGACTCTGGAACGCTTGTGATGTTAGAGAGACCACGCTTAGCAGCTTCAGCCTTCCATTCGTCAGAATAGCCGTTACCGTCGAAGTGGATAGGAGAGCTTTCGATAATGAGTCGGCGGATTTCCTGGAAGAGAGCCTCATCCTTCTTAACACCCTTAGCGATAAGAGCATCGACATTCTTCTTGAACTCAACGAGCTGCTCAGCGACCATAGCATTGATAGCAGTCATAGCGCCAGCGCAGTTAGCCTGTGAACCTACAGCACGGAACTCGAAGCGGTCGCCAGTGAAAGCGAATGGTGAAGTACGGTTACGGTCAGTATTATCAACCAAGATCTCTGGAAGACGACCAATACCAAGTTTGAGAGCAGTCTTCTCCTCAGGAGTCATCTTAGCGTCGCTAACCTTCTCAACGATAGAGTCGAGCATAGCAGTAAGCTGAGTGCCGAGGAAGATAGAGATGATTGAAGGAGGTGCCTCGTTGGCGCCGAGACGATGCTGGTTAGAAGAGTTAAGGATCATAGAACGGAGGAGATCCTGTCCCTTATATACTGCAGCCATCACGTTAGTCAAGAAAGTGAGGAAGAGCAGGTTGCCCTTAGGATTCTTGGCAGGAGCGAAGAGGTTTACACCAGTGTTGGTACCGAGTGACCAGTTGTTGTGCTTACCAGAACCGTTGACACCAGCAAAAGGCTTCTCGTGGAGAAGAACCTCAAAGCCATGGTGCTTAGCGATACGCTTCATTACATCCATAACGAGAAGGTTGTGGTCGTTAGCCAAGTTAACCTCCTCATAGATAGGAGCGAGCTCGAACTGGTTAGGAGCAACCTCATTGTGACGAGTCTTAACAGGAATGCCGAGACGCTGACACTGAACCTCGAGGTCGCGCATGAAGATAGCTACACGCTCAGGAATCTGTGCGAAATAGTGGTCCTCGAGCTGCTGGTTCTTTGCTGAGTTGTTACCGAGCAAAGTACGGCCAGTAAGCATAAGGTCTGGACGAGCCATATAGAGACCCTGGTCAACGAGGAAGTATTCCTGCTCCCATCCGAGGTAAGAATATACCTTAGTTACATTCTTGTCGAAATACTGGCAAACATCAACAGCAGCCTTATCAACTGCATGAAGTGCCTTAAGAAGTGGAGTCTTATAGTCGAGCGCATCACCTGTATAAGAGATAAAGATAGTAGGGATGCAAAGAGTAGAACCTACGATAAATGCAGGTGACGACACATCCCATGCAGTATAACCACGAGCCTCGAAAGTAGCTCGGATACCACCGTTAGGGAATGAAGATGCATCAGGCTCCTGCTGTGCGAGGTGCTTGCCTGCGAACTCTTCGATTACCTTGCCGTCTGGACCATAATTAATAAAACCATCATGTTTCTCAGCAGTACCATCTGTAAGAGGCTGGAACCAGTGAGTATAGTGAACTGCTCCGTGGTCGATAGCCCAAGCCTTCATACCTGCCGCAACGCCATCGGCAATCTTACGGTCGATAGGTTCGCCACTTGCCATAGCAGCCTTGACCTGCTTATAAACAGAAGTCTGAAGATACTTCTTCATAGCCTCGTCATTGAACGTGAGTTCACCGTAGAAATCAGGAACTCGGTCCTCTGGCCACTGCATCTGAGGAGCTTTCTTCTCCATCAGGTCGCCCAACGCTTTAAATCTAAGTGTTGCCATAATTACTGAATTAGATAGTTATTATTTTTTTTCTTTGTTTTCTAAACTCAAGCCTTTCGACTTAGACAACAAAACAAGTTTTTCAAACGACCCCCTAATTTTAATAGGGTACTCATAAAATCACTCAAAAATGACTCAGAACCTTCTTGTTTTATAATCTGACACAAAAATATGGAGGAAATTTATAATTTGCAAGTAATTTGCCTAAAATATTGCTAATTTTTGAATAATATAAGGAAAAGTGGTCGAAAATATAGAAAACAATAACCAAAACTAGGGTTTTTATCATTATTTATCATCAACCCTCACAAAATAAGGGGTACTCACAAAAACAAGTAGCACTATATCGTCGGAAACCCGAACAATATAGTGCCTACATATAGATTTACAAATAAAAAACGAGATTTACCCCTCTATTTCACTCAACTCAAGCCAACGCATCTCCATTTCATCAATTTTCTCATTCAACTCCCCATATTCGGCTGAGAGTTCGGTAATTTTTGCCATATCGGTAGTCCCGCCGCTCATGAGTGCTTCAATCTCGGCCTTGCGTTCGTTGAGACGTGGAAGTTCCTTATCGAGAGCCTCGAGTTCCTTTTTTTCGTTGTAGGTAAGTCGACGCTGGCGTTCCTTGACAGGTTTGGCAGTCTTAGCCTCAACTTCAGCGGCCATTTCGGCCTTGAGTTTCTGCTGTTCACGATCCTGCTTTTTATTCCAAGCGATATACTCGGTGTAGTCGCCAGGAAAATCCTTAACACCACCCCTTCCGTCGAGGACGAAAAGATGCTGAGCAACCTTATCGACAAAGAAACGGTCGTGTGAAACGATAATGACCGTACCCTGAAACTGTTGGAGATACTCCTCGAGGACATTGAGCGTTAGAATATCGAGATCGTTAGTAGGCTCGTCGAGGATGAGGAAGTTAGGGTTTTTGACAAGGACCGTCATAAGGTAGAGACGTTTCTTTTCGCCACCACTTAGTTTATTGACCTCGACATGATGCATCTCATTAGGGAAAAGGAAGTAGCGAAGGAACTGTGCAGCCGACATAGTCTTGTCGCCACCCATACGAATATGGTCGGCAATGTCGGTTATAACCTCGAGCACAGTCTTACCATCGTCGACAACGATACCTTCCTGGCGATAATAACCAAAGACGATAGTCTCGCCGACCTCGATATGTCCCTTATCGGGAGCAAGACTACCTGTGAGCATATTGAGGAGCGTAGTCTTACCGCAACCATTGCGACCGACGATACCGACCTTTTCTTTGGGTGCGAACTTATATGAAAAATCGTCGATAAGATGCTTATCACCATAAGACTTACCTATATTATATATATCGACAACCTTTTTACCCATGCGCTGAGCTTCGAACTGAATATCGAGACTCTTCTGCTGGCGTTCGACCTTAGCCTTATCCTTGAGTTCGTAGAAAGCATCGATACGATACTGTGCCTTAGTAGCACGAGCCTGTGGCTGACGGTTCATCCAGTCCTGCTCCTTGCGTAGGAGGTTGCGTGCCTTATCAGCTTCGGCCTCACGAATATCCTGGCGTTCCTGTTTCTTCTGGAGGAAGTAGGAGTAGTTACCCTGATAGTGCCAAATTTTCTGGTGGTCGAGTTCGATAATGTCGGTGCAGACACGATCGAGGAAATATCGGTCGTGGGTGACCATCAGGAGAGTGACATTGGAGCGAGTAAGATAATCCTCGAGCCAGTCAATAATATCAAGGTCGAGGTGGTTAGTAGGCTCATCAAGGATGAGGAAATTAGGTTCGGAGATGAGGAGAGCAGCGAGAGCGACACGCTTCTGCTGTCCACCACTGAGACTCTTGACCTTCTGATCGAAATCGGAAATCTTAAGTTGCGAGAGAATCTGCTTGATACGCTGTTCATAGTCCCAAGCCTTGAGAGAATCCATGCGGTCGGTAGCCTTAGTCATGAGATCGGTATCGCCACTCTCGAGTGCAAGTTCGTAATCGCGTATGGCATTAGTAATCTCGGTGCCGCAGTCGAAGACCTGCTGCATGACAGTATTCTCGTTGTTGAAATAAGGATTCTGCTCGAGATAGCCGACACGGATGGCATCGTTGAAAACGATACGTCCCTCATCGGGATAGAGTTTGCCATCGGACTTAACATTAGGAAGCTTAGCAGTAATCATGTTAAGGAGCGTTGTCTTGCCAGTACCGTTGCGTGCTACGAGAGCTGTCTTCTGACCTTCATTAATACCGAAGCTGATATCGTCGAAAAGACGCACATAGCCCCAATGATATGATAGATTCTCAACCGAGAGGTAATTCATAAGATATAAGTATTATAAAATGTAGTGGCAAAGGTAATAAATAATTACGAATGGAGCATGTGGGAGATATAAAAACGGAAAGGACAACCTTTGCAGATTGTCCTTTTACTATCGCACGGGAGGAGAGATTCGAACTCCCGACAGCTGGTTTTGGAGACCAGTGCTCTACCACTGAACTACTCCCGTGTATCGCAAACCTCATCGGAATTGCGGTGCAAAGGTATTTAATAATTATTTACTTTCCAAATGTTGCGGCGTTTATTTTTGGCGCTTCAAAAGAAAAGAAGAAGCCCCGCATGGGCTTGCAAGAGCGACATGCGGGACTATGACGAGAGACGTCAGCATGCAAGATGCTATTTATCAACAGGTACGACACTGATGGCCACGCCACCACTGCGTGCGAGCTGTTGTTTAAGTTTGGTTTTGCATGTAACAATCTTCTTAGTAACAGTATAAGCCGTAGGGTTATTCTGGTAATCAGCATCCTTGGCATCGGCATAGATAATAGCCTCGTACTTCACGCCTGGAGTAAGAAACGAGAAGTCGATAGTAGCCGTACGCTGATTCTCATCAGTAATAGCACCTACGAACCATCTCTCACCACCCTTTTCCTTACGGGCGATAGTAAGATAGTCACCTGGCTCGGCCTCAAGATAGAGACTCTTCTGCCAGTCGATTGCAACATCCTTGATAAACTGGAATGCATCCATGTGCTTTGCGTAGTTCTCTGGCAAGTCGGCAGCCATCTGCAGAGGGCTATAGAGAGTCACATAGAGAGCAAGCTGCTTGCAGAGTGTGGTGTTAATCGCACTATGTTCATCGAATGGGAGGAAATTGAGCTTAATGTCGAAGATGCCAGGAGTATAATCCATAGGACCGCCCTGAAGACGTGTAAAAGGCAGACAGAGCGTATGATGAGGTTTATTGCCTCCGAAAGCCTCATACTCGGTACCACGAGCAGCCTCGTTGCCAATAAGGTTAGGATAGGTTCGGCAAAGTCCGGTTGGGCGCACGGCCTCGTGGGCATTGACACAGATGTGGTGGTCGGCAGCCTTGGTGACACAACGCAGATAGTGGTTGATCATAAACTGGCTGTAGTGGTGTTCGCCACGTGGAACGATATTGCCGACATAACCACTCTTGACCGAGTTGTAGCCATATTTGTCCATAAGGTCATAGGCAGCGTCAATATGACGTTCATAGTTGATGACCGAAGCAGAAGTCTCATGGTGCATCATGAGGCGGACGCCCTTGGAATGTGCATAGTCGTTGAGAGCCTTGATGTCGAAATCAGGATAAGGAGTAACGAAATCGAAGACATAGTCCTTCTGATGACCGAACCAGTCTTCCCAGCCCTCATTCCATCCTTCGACAAGCACCTGGCTGAAGCCATGCTCAGCAGCAAAATCAATATAGCGACGCACTTCCTCGTTGGTAGCACCATGCTTGCCATTAGGACGAGACTTAGAGTAGTCGCTCTTGCCCAGATGGATACTCTTGAAATCGTCAGTATAGCTCCAAGTATTCTTATTGGTGATCATCTCCCACCACACGCCGATATACTTGACAGGCTTAATCCATGATGTATCTTCATACTTGCATGGTTCATTGAGATTTAGAATGAGTCGTGACGCAAGAGTCTTGCGTGCATCATCAGTTATCATGACTGTGCGCCAAGGTGTGTGGAATGGCGTCTGGAGGTGCGCCATCTGTCCGACAGCATCTGGTGTAAGTGCCGAACGGAAGACAAAAAGACCTTCACGTCCTGTAGCACGGAGCTCATCGTCACTGATAAGTTCGAGATGCATAGCAGGATAGTCAACGAGAGCCGCTTCATGGATGTTGATATATGTACCGTCGTCACTCTTCATCTGGAAGGCGGTCTGCACAGCACCATCAGAGATAAAAGTCTGTGATGAGTTGTCGCAGCGTGCCGAACGGTTGAGCTTGCGTATTTCAGATAACTTAGAGTCGGTATAGTCATACTCCTGGGTATCGTAGTCACCAGAAATCCACCAAGAGCGATGGTCGCCCGTCATAGCAAACTCAGTACATTCGTCACTGACTGTGAAATAGACGAGAGAATCCTGCTCAGGGAACTCGTAACGGAATCCTATGCCATCGTCATAGACACGGAAACGAACGACAAGAGTGCGACGTGTTGCCTTATGGTTAAGAATGACGGCCATCTCGTTATATGTGTTGTCAATTTCGCTCTCTTCACCCCATACAGGCTGCCACTTCTCTGAGAAGTTTGAGTATTTGACATCGCTAGTGCCGAAACCATCGACAAGGTCGGGAGCATTATTAAGCTTGAGACCAAGACGACTATTAGCCACGACTTGCTTGCCGTTGAACTTGACATTGTAGGAAGGCACGCCATTGTCGACATTGAACCCCACATTGATGTTGCCTGATGGCGACGAGACCTCCTGAGCATTGAGGAAAGAAGCCGAAGCCGCCAACATGGCAAAGATTGTAGTTGTTATGACACGAAGTTTCATAAGTATTATTGTAAGATAGTTTTATTGTTTGACAAGAAAAACCACAGTAGTGTATGCGCCAAGACGCAAGTGTGTCTTACCATCGGCAGAAGAACTTTCAGCACGGCCAAAGAGGCCGACAGCCTTGTCGATGGCATCGGTAAGAGTGACTTCCTTCTGAGAAGATCCAAAATTATGGAGTACCAAGAGTTTCTGACCCTCTGTACTGCGATACCATGCAGCCACCTCTTTGAGAGCATTGCGACTGTTGTAGGTTGAATGTTCGACAACTGCACCCGTTGCTAGGGCCTTATAGGTATTGCGCAGCTGTGCAAGTTGACGGTAACGGACTAGCAGGGAAGCAGAATCTGCGCTTTGGGCAACGACTGATGCGATATTCTGAGCCACCTTGGGATCGATACTCTTGAAAGGAGTTGTAGTCGAGGCATCGCCCCATAGCATTGGCGAACGAACATATTCATCACCATTGGACTGAGTGCCATAGAGACCAAGTTCCTCACCATAATAGACATAAGGCTGTCCTGGAGATGTCATAAGTACGGCAGCTGCCAATTTCTCCTTATCAGTCGAACGCCCCAACTCTGAACCAGTACGCTTCTCGTCGTGATTTGACAACTTGATGGCATCAATATAGTCGGCACGCACAACAGAATAGGCTTTCTGAAAACCGATGACAGAACTGATGAACCCATTGCCGGAAGATGAGGCTATAGCATCACGAAGCGTATACCAGAACGAAAAGTCGAAAAGAGCAGGAAGACCGGAATAATAAGGAGCAACCTCGTTATAACCAGAGAGCACCTCACCAACCATATAGAAATCATTGTCATGCCCTTTGCGATAGTAGTCATTCATCTCGTCATAGAAAGTCTTGAGGAAACGAGGATTCTCGTCACTCGCGGCACTATGATAGATATGTTTTACGGCATCGAGACGCAATCCGTCGACGCCCTTGTCTACCCATCCTTTGGCCACACTAACCATAGCCTTGTAGGCAGCACTTTCAGTACACTTGTCAACAGGTCCATAGTTAAGGTCAGCAAACGAGCCAGTTTGGAAATGACTATGATAATAATAGGTCTGCATCGAATCAAAGACGATATTGGCAGCCGTTGCATTGTTGAGTACAAAAGGCTTGTCGAGACTGATCTTGGAGTCCTGTGACTTGGCACCATATTTAGTACCACCGTCCCATGTCGTATCGCTGGTACGGATAAGGAATCCCCACGAGGTGTCGAGATTGACAGTAAGTTGATACTTGTTGCCCCCCATGTCGTAGAAACGCTTGCAAACAGCATCGCCATAGTAGAGGAACTTATCGACATTTGTATCGGTGTTATCAGCATCAACAGAAGTGCCACGACTTACCGTCACCACAGGCGCAGACGCATCACTCCAATCGAGAGTGAAAGTATACAGACCAGAAAAATTATCACTCTGGTCAACCGAGAACCATTCACCTGCATTATAGGCTGCACTACCCTCGCTACCAAGCATGGGTATTGAGCCTTCGTCTATATCTGCCTTAGGATTGGCCGAGAACAGATAGTAGTTGCGATATTCGCTATTGACATCACCCTTGGCAGTTTTAAACCACTCGTTATCCACACTTGTATGGTTCATCACGAAATCGAGATAAACCTTGATGCCCTTACTGTGGGCCGCGTCAACAAGTCGTTCAAAATCATCCATCGTACCATAGTCAGGATTGACTTTTGTATAATCGATAACATCATAGCCATGATATGACGAAGCGGGATGAATTGGCGAAAGCCATATAGCATTGGCACCAAGGCTGCTTATATAGTCGAGATGCTCAGTAATGCCATTGAAGTCGCCCATGCCATCACCGTCAGAGTCGGCAAAGGAGTAGACAAGTAGCTGGTAAGTGATATTACCACGGCACTCATTGTCCCACGTATCAGGAACAGCGACCAGATCACTCCATGTGGCATCTTCGGGGTCACCAGATGGATTGACCGGCGCAGGCGGCACAAGAGGTTCGGGCTCTTTAGGGTCGTCTTTGCCACACGAAGAGAGTGGCATTAAGCACACGACCGCCACAACCGCCAATAAAGCAGTTTTGAAAACCATTGATAAATGCATTGACTTAATGACAGTTAAACAATTGGAAAAGAAAGGGCCTCCAACAGGTGGGAAGCCCTATGGATTGTCAATTATAATTCTGCTTTGATGAAGACAAACTGGCCAGTGATATCATTGAAGTAGATATCGTATGTACCGTCGACGATAGTAATATTGTCGCCATCGTTGACACCCGCGCCAAAATTCTGCTCGGCGATATTGACACTAGTACCCCAGTTTGTCGCCCAGTCAAGGTTGGCTTTAAACTTAATGCCACCAGCTGTAACAGCCTGACCGAGAACATACCAGTTGTGGTTATTGTCATCACTTACCCTGGCAAGCTCTGTATCGCCCCAACCATTGAAATCGCCAGAAATAGAGATATGCTCATAGGTTGCTGGTTCCTGGTTCTCAAGCTTAGTCCATGTATACGTCAATGCGTCGAAATCAACAGTAAGCGTATAATAACCGGCCTCTGGAGACTGGAATGCGTTGGCACCCGAAGCAATGAGTGAACCAGAAGCTGCACCTTCGCCATCGACAACAGTACCGAGACATGCATCCCAATTAGAGAAATTGTCAGCCGACCACACCTTAAGGTCCCATGCACCTGTCCAACGAGCAGTATAGCTCTGGACTGTACGGCTCTGAGGATAGAATGCGCAATTCTTGACGCTGTCACTCCAACCATTTGGAGAACCTGTAACGAAATAGTTAGAAGCAGGAGCTACCTGATACTTATATGTGTAGTTCTTCATATCGAGAACAAACCTATATGTACCACCCTTTTCGCACTGGAAACTGAAGCCTGAAGCCTGGTCGCTGTCGAGATAGCCGAAATTGTCAGTACAGCCATTCGATGGAGCACGGAAAAGAGCATTCCAGTCTTCATCTTCGACAGCCGACTGAGGAGCGAAAGCGAACCATTCGCCATCACCGATAGTGATCGTCAAAGTATAGACTCCATCACCTTCATCAGTAAATTTTGTAGGTGAGGCAAGATTCCATCCGTTGTAGCCGCCCACATAATAATAGGCCTCTTCAGAAGCATTAGAAGGCAGCTTGGCTGTCTTGTATGACAATTTGATTTTGTTGTCGGCCATAGGTGTAGCAATAGCCTGTCCATCTTCATCGTAAGAGGCAATAGCTGCGGTGAGTTCAACCTCTCGAGTTGTTTCGGCAAGAGAAGAGAATGCATCACGCACGATATTATGAAGATCAGCTGTCTTTACAACAAGGGCGTTGCCATCGCATGAGAAAGGGACATCAGTCTCACCCATCTTGAGCGACACGAATTTTGCCGAGCCGTAATTGGTGTTAGCCTTTGCCAGTTCGATGACAGATTCGGCAGCAGCCTCGTCTATAACACCGGCAACATTGGCAAGTGAGCCCTGAGTTGCGGCCATCAGGCCTTCCTGCTCATAGTGCTGTGGCTCGGCCCAGTCCTTGTAGTCCTCGTCGCAAGAGACCATTGTCATGGCCGATGCCAAGAGACCTGCATATATATATGTCTTTTTCATTTCGTCAAAAAGTTTAATGTGATTATTCTATACGTCCCTTGCCTGTAGTGAAGTTGAGGTAGATATGACCACCTGCAGCCGCTGTCTTTGAATAGTCGGCGCCTACATTTTCAGCCCAATTGGCAGGAATATCGCAATTGCGGTAGAATATATTGTCGCTGCCATCGAGAGTAAACTCAGTCTTCCACCAGTCGATGCCACAATCAACACCCATACGGATTTCGCCAGAACCAGCGAATACCGGAGAAGTCCATTCAGCATCAGCCGAAGCTGGAGCAGTGAACTGACCACCATCGATGAAGCCCCAATCGCTGAAACCTGTTGCAGCACCAATGAGATAGATGACTGTTTCGCGGAACGAAACTGTATACTGAACAGAGCCATTGGCAATCTTGGCCTTTGTCACAACAGTATACCAGCCTGTTGGGCCATTGAAGATAGCGTTGCCATCGTCTGAACTTGTGCTTGCCGCTGCAAGGTCGCCATCGAAAGCCATGCCGCTGAATCCGAAGTCAGTACCCCAACCTGGCTTGAGACTCATCTTGAAATTAGAACCGTTCTCGAGGTATACAATACCATAGAAGAAGCCTTCCTGAGAATAAGCCTCATGCATCTGGATGAAGTTGCTCCATCCTGAAGCAGGGAAACTACCAACAATATAGAGATCAGTAGGGAGAACCACATCGACCTTAGGAACATACATCTTCACATTAGGAAGAGTAATAGTGTTCGACTCACAAAGTCCCAGATCAGGGTCATCGCCATAGATATGAGCCGAGAGCTTGACATATACAGGCTTTGGCTCGCTTAGGTCGGCATCACCAGCCTGCTCGAGAAGCACGCTATTGAGTTCAGAAGCGCTAACTTCAATCTTAGCCTTGGTGCTAGTAACAGACAGAGGCTTGAAATCAGTACCGTCGAGACTTGCATAGACAGTATAGACAGTCGATGCTGTAAATCCATAATCAGGCTGAGACGTTGTCAAGATAAGATTCTTGGAATTCTCGAGGTCGTATGTATTATTGCCCACAGCAGGAGCGTTGAGTACGAACCCATTGGCTTCGCTGAATACTGGGTTGCTGTCGCGATCTTCGTCACATGCCTGGAAAAACATGACAGAGGCAAACAGGACAGCACTTATATATCTAAGTTTCATCTTTTTAGTTATTTATCTGTTAGTAACCTGCATTCTGAGCCATATTCTTGTTGGAAGTAAGCTCATTGTAAGGTATTGGATATACATTGTATGTGCCATTGACACCACTACCGGCGTAAGTACCACCCTTCCAATCCCACACATAAGAACCTGATGTGAAGAGTCCGAAACGGATGAGGTCGGAACGACGACGGCCTTCGAAATAGAACTCTCGGCCCCATTCGTCGATGATATCCTGCTCAGTAAGACTAGTCAGAGGTTCTGCATTGGCACGTGTACGAATTGCATTGATATCATTGAGAGCCTCTGCGTTACCAAGACGATAGTTGGCTTCGGCACGTGTCAGATATGCTTCAGCAAGACGCATATATGGAACGTCTGTATCAGGGAATGTCTCATCTTTTGGCGAACCGTTGTTTGGATCGCAATAGAGGTTAGACCACTTCAGAATGCCCAGACCTGCTGTAAAAGTTGTCTTGTCTTCTGTCGAGAATGTACGGCCTCCACCTGTAAAGAACAGAGCGCGGTCGTCACCTGCAGCATCGGCAACCTCGGCAACAGTCTCCTTGCCCATAGGGATGTCATTCTCACTATTGAAGAAGAGAAGCACACCTGCCTGACGAGCACGGTTACATGTCCACTGCGAACTCTGGAGTCCCATATTAGGAGTACCTGCACCTGTAGCAGAAGCGATAGGATAGATAGAACCACCATACGAACGGCTGTCGCCACCATCACAACGGATAGGGAATACTATCTCCTGACGTGCATTGGCATTCTCGCCATTGTCGCCCATGAAGAGCTGCTGGAAGGCAGAATAGCCATTCTTGGCCTGAGTGCAGAGAGCATATTTACTATTGATAGCCTTGTCAGAATAATATCTTGCACTATCCCACTTTGCTGTTCCTGTATACACTTCGGCATTAAGGTAGAGACGCGCAAGAAGCATATTGGCTGCAGTCTTGTCGGCACGACCATAGTTGGCATTGTCACCAGCGAAGTCGAGCAACTGCTCATCAGATGATGCATCCTCACCATTTATCGAACGGAGTTCGCTAGCGATATAATCGAACATCTGCTTACGGCTACGCTCGACAGGAAGTTCTGTGTCAACATGGAGCTTGAATGGTGCACGTCCGTAAAGGTCGACAAACTGGAACATGAAGAGCGAACGGAGGAAACGCACCTCAGCACGGTTCTGAAGAACCTGACTGTCTTTCATGCCCTCTGTTTGGTCGAGGTAGGAATTGCAGAGAGTAATGTTATACTCTGTACGATAATAGGTAAGCTCATTGTAGCCGTGAGATGAATTCCAGCTGATATGTGTAAGTTCTGGAATACCGGCATCACTCTGCCATGTCCAGATAGCACCATCGGCGCAAAGTTCGTTGGCTTCAAAAATTCGACGATAGAAAGCTGAGTTACCCTCGTCAAACTGTGCCATATCAGGATCATCAGAGCCACCCTTCTGTCCTGTCAGTACAAGGCTGCCATAAACCTTGGCTAGGAATGCATTGGCATTAAACTCTGTAACAGTCTGTGGATCCACGATGCTCATGTTGAGATCATCGGCGCAGGAAGTCATGCCCATTGAAAGGGCAAGCGCTGCTGCAGGAACCATATATTTAATATTCATGAGTTTCATATTCTGTGTTGTAAAGATTAGAAGTTAAGGCTCATTCCGATCATGTAGACTGTTGGACGTGGATACTTGCCATTGTCTACACCAGAAGTGATTTCTGGATCGAGACCATCATACTTTGTGATAACAAATGGATTCTGAACTGTCGCATATATACGTCCATTGAGTCCCTTGTATGTCGACGTGCTGAACAACTTGTCGAACGAATATCCAAGTGTGATATTGTCACAACGGAGGAACGATGCATTTCTCACGAAATAGTCAGACTTGTAGTAGTCGGTCTTGCCCTGGAATCCGAGTGCGACAGCTTCTGGTGAAGTGTTGCTCACACCCTGGCTGAAAATACCACTTGTCGAGACATTGGCCTTCGAGCTAAGGAAGTCGTAATAGAGATAGTTGTTGAGCGATGCACGCCATGTGAAGCTGAAGTCGAACGACTTGTAGAGGAACTTGTTTGTCATGCCCATTGTGACGTCTGCCGATGGCTTCTTGTATACATACTTGTCGTCATCGTTGATTGTTCCATCACCATTGCGGTCAACAAAGACACCCTCCATTGGTTTGCCATTCTTGTCATAAACCTGCTGGAAAACGTAGAAGCTATTGGTAGCACAACCTACTTTGTTAATCTGCACTTTGTTGCTCAATCCGGCAGAGATGTCGTCACCTGCGGTATAGCCATTTTCGGCAACAAGCGAAGTGATCTCGTTCTTGTTCCATCCAACGTTGTATGTAACCTGCCATGTAAAATCGTTCTTGACTACTGGACGCGCATCGATAGAGAATTCAACACCATAGTTTGTAAGTGTACCGATATTCTTGTATATATAGTTACCGAAGTTTGTTCCCGACGCTACAGACACCTCACTTATAAGGTCTTTTGTCTCGCGATAATAGTAGTCGGCGGCACCAGTGATACGGCCATTCAAGAAGTTATAGTCGATTCCTGCATTGTAGGTCGTTGTCTGCTCCCATTTCAAATCTTCGTTGAACACTTCAGGACGTGCGGTATAGTATGACTCCTGACCAAGAGGATACTTGCCATACTGGTCTGATGTGACATAACGTATGGTGTAGTAGTTTTCCTTGCCTATGTTCTGCTGACCTGTCACACCCCATCCGAGACGAAGCTTGAGATCAGACAATACGTCGACATCCTTGAGGAACGACTCTTCCTTAATCTTCCATGCGAAAGCCGCAGCAGGGAATGTTCCCCACTGGTTATCCTTTGCAAATCGGCTCGAACCATCCCAACGAATAGTGAATGTAAGGAGATAACGGTCGAGAAGTGAGTAATTGACACGGCCAAAGTATGAAACAAGAGTTGTACGATAGATGTGCTTTGTCTCACCACGAAGCTTGGCATTCTTTATTTCACCTGTCTTAGGGTCTGTACCATTGCCTTCATTAAACTCTGTTCTGCGGAAGTGCTGCTCTTCAGCACCTGCCATCACATTAAGACTCTGGTTTTCGAAGTCGTGGTTATACTGCAGATAGGCATTACCCTGAAGGTTGTACTTATATGACTGATCGAAACCGTCCCAGCCGTAGTAGTTGTTTGAATATGAATATGGAGAGATAACGGTTGTCTGACGGCCTTCCGAGTAGTCGCCACCGATATTACCATGAATTCTCAAATCCTCAAAGTTGTGAATCTTATAGTCTACCTCGAGGTTGCCTACAAACGAGTGAGCCTTTGCCTGGTCATTCTTAAGATTGAGAAGAGCAACAGGGTTCTGAGGCGCATTTGTATTAACTGATGGCTCAGACCATTCACTTTCGTTCTTTGTTCCTGTCATTTCCTGCCAGTACCCACCTGTTGTCTGGAACGACTCGTCACGTACAGGACGTGTTGGGTCGGCTGAAATAGCACCACCGAATACAGCGTCATCAGCATAACGGCTCTTCGCAAACATGTATTTAGCAGTAAGGTTGACTGCCAAATGATCCTCGAGGAATTTAGGGTTGAGGTTCACTGCTGTTGTCAGACGCTGATATTTTGAAGTTTCAACGATACCGTTGTCGCATGTATAACCTACGCTGAGACGATATGGGAAATTACCCGCAGCACCACTGACACTTATATTATGGTCAGTCGAAAGAGCCAGACGATAGATCTCGTCCTGCCAGTCGGTATTTGCCGTACCAAGGTCTTCCTTGCTTTTACCAAGCTTGTTGAAAGCATAGTCGCGAAGTTCATCGCCGTCGAGCACTTCGTATAGCTTGCGAGGTGTCGATACCGAAACATTGCCTGCATAAGCAATTACAGGACGACCACTCTTGCCTTTCTTTGTTGTGATGATGATGACACCATTCGATGCACGTGATCCATAGATTGCCGTTGCCGAAGCGTCTTTCAAAACAGTGAAGCTTTCTATATCGTCTGGATTGACCATTGAAAGTCCGTTAGAAAGACCCTTAACGCCATCGTTATCCATTGCCAGACCATCAATAACGATAAGTGGATCGTTTGATGCGTTGAGAGATGATCCACCACGGATACGGATTGTTGCGCCTGCACCTGGAGCACCGCCATCTGTCGTTACATTGACACCGGCAATCTTACCTACCATCATGTCTTGCGCACTTGTCGTAACTCCCTTTGTCATTTCGTCAGGCTTTATGGCTGATACCGAACCCGTCATGTCATTTTTCTTAACGGTACCATAACCGATAACAATGACATCATTAAGCTCTTGAGTGTCTGTGCTAAGCAACACATCAAGATTTGGCGCTGCAGCCACTTCTTGTGTTGTATAGCCAATGAATGAGAACACGAGAACATCACCTTCGCTAGCGTTAAGGCTATAGTTTCCGTCGAAATCGGTGATTGTTCCCTTGGTTGTCGACTTGATCACGACAGAGACGCCTGGTATAGGCGAATTATCTGCCGCATCACGAACCACACCCTTGACTGCGACCTGCTGCGCATATACTGTCATTGCGCCCATCAGCCCCATTACCATCACGAGTGCTCTTTTTAGGAAAATACTTCCGTTCATGATAGATTTGTTTTTAATTATTTTTAATTTGTTTAACTTTATCCGTACATCTATATAAATAGAGGCACGAAGTGTTTTTTTGGACAATTGATCGTGGACACTGATTAGTCAGTTCTGAAAAGACATGCATTCGCTGCACTTTCCTTTCATTTCCACGCCACAAAGATACAACGTTTCTACGTGTAAATCAACACTTTTTCGCACACCCAAGACACTGAATTACAAATAATCTCCGCAACCGATTGTGCAAACGACGCCGCAAACGTTTGCAAGAAATCATCATGATAAAAATCATATTATTTTTCTCATCCGGCTTGACTATCCATTGCTTTTTAGTGAGTATTTTTTGTAATTTTTAAACTATTGCATCCCTTTTCCATGAACACCCTATCCTCAAAAATGCGTAATTTTGTGTCCGAATAATTATTTTTTCCAATGACTACCCTGCCAGAAAACAAAGGAACGAAGGAAAAACTATGGAACGCCAACTACAATAAGGTGATGTTTATCAATTTCGCCCTGTTCTTCTCGTTCTATCTGCTCATGCCTCTTCTGCCTATATATCTCAGCGAGAACTTCAATGCTACAAAGGATACCATAGGAGTTGTACTCTCGGGCTATACTCTTGTCGCACTTATAACGCGAATGTTCTCTGGCTACATTGTCGACAGCTTCTCACGCAAGAAGGTACTCATGGCTTGCCTTTTCGTCTATTTTCTTGTATTCGGCGGCTATCTTGCTGCAGGGAGTCTTGTACTGTTTGCCATCTTCAGGACCTTGCATGGCGCACCATTTGGTGCATCGACCGTGGCCAACAGCACTATGGCCATCGACGTATTGCCTGCTTCACGACGCAATGAAGGTATCGGACTCTATGGGCTTAGCAACAATCTTGGATCGGCTCTGGCACCTCTGGCTGGCATATACATATACGACACGTTTCATGATTTCGACATAATCTTCTGGCTGGCATTCATAATGGCTGGAATGGGCTTTCTAGCCACTTGGACCATCAAAGCCCCAGCCAATGCCCAGGAGAAAAACAAACAGCCCCTGTCGCTCGACAGATTCTTTCTCTCACGAGGATGGTACCTGGCTCTCAACATGGCGTTCTTCGGATTCTGCTGGGGAGTACTGAGCAACTACCTTGCCATCTATGGCAAAGAGTGCCTTGGCATGACTGGTGGGACAGCCAATTTCTTCCTCATCCTTTCGGCCGGACTAATCATATCGCGTCTGCAAGGCAGCAAGTCGCTGCGCGAGGGGAAACTGTTGCCTAACGCCATGGAAGGCATCATACTATCAACTGTTGGCTATGCCATATTTATCGCCTGGCCTTCATATATAGGCTACTATGGAGCGGCCATACTGATCGGATTTGGCAACGGACATCTATGGCCTGCATTCCAGAATATGATTATTGCAGTGGCTCACCACAACGAACGTGGCACAGCCAATTCCACTATACTCACCTCTTGGGACCTTGGACTCGGACTGGGCATTCTTCTCGGTGGAGTTGTTGCAGAGCATGTGAGCTACTCAGCAGCCTTCTGGATGAATGCAGCAGTTCAGTTTGCCGGATGTATAGTGTTTTTCCTTCTGACCAAGGGGATGTATAGCAAGATGACAGAAAAAGAGGGTGACCTTATTTTCTGATTATAACCACGTCTTTTACCCTGATATCCTCAACGGGTCTGTCACCATTTAGCTTGACGTCGGCAATACGGTCTACCACATCCATGCCCGATGTCACTTCACCAAATATCGTGTAATCTCCATCAAGATATGGTGCTCCACCCACACTGCGATATGCCTCACGCTGACGTTGTGAGAATTTCTTTCCGTAATCTTTCTCTATTTCGTTGAGTTCGGAATCAGTAAATTTTCTTCCCGCCACAATGAAAAACTGCGATCCGTCTGACCTGTTTGAGGAGTTATGGTCAGATGGCAACTTCGACGCCGACACCACTCCACGTTTATGGAATATGCCGTCAACCAGATGCATTGGCAATTTGTAACCAGGTCCCTGCCATCCTACAACATCATCTTTCTTGGCATGTTTGCTATCAGCCGCACCTGTCTGTATAAGGTAGTTAGGAAGCACCCTGTGCACCAGCAGCGAGTCATAGAAATCATCGCATACAAGACGGATGAAGTTGTCACGGTATTCGGGTGTTTCGTCATAGAGCCTTATGGTTATATTGCCCATGGTGGTAACAATCCTCATGCCACTGATAGTTTTATATGAAGGATATACCTTGTTAGTCTTGAGACGAAGGTCGTATATATTTTCGTGGCCGTCGCCTATGTGACTCATCAGAGCTCTCACCTTGGTTGCATCAATGACGCTTTCATGACCGTCACATATTGCAGCCAGATTGCCATCCATATCAAAGAGAGCCGTGCCTGCCACATTTTTTACAGTCGGCGTATAGAATGTCCTCATCATCTTACCCTTGTTATACGACAAAGTGTAGAGTGTGTCCTTTCCAGAGACAACTGCCGTATCGACCGGGTTTACATCCTGTATTCTCTTTCCTACTCGCAGCGCCACAAGATTATTGTCAATATCGTAACAGACAAATCCATACACATTAACAGCCTGTTTATTGTCCATCTTATTCATCTTTGCAGTGAACGCCCCCTTGATGAAATCGAAGGGAGTGACCACGATATCAGGAGCCACATACACACCTTGCCCGTCGGCTATCTTCTGGCCATATACATCGTATGTTATGATGTGAGCCATATTGTCGAGGTTACGTGAATAATGCATTGGACGTGCCTTGACCACTGCAGGCTTTTCCTCTTTTTTCTCACCACCGCCACAAGATGCGACAAGTATCGACAACATGGCGGCTGAACAATATTTTATGATGGAGATAAAGTGTGGCATGGTCGGCTAGTCTATTATTTCTATCGTTATCTTGACATCGGTAAGTGGTCGGTCGTTTTTGTCCACCTTCAACTCACTTATCTTGCGCAACACGTCAAGTCCTTCTATCACTTGGCCAAAAACTGTGTATTCTCCATCAAGCTCTGGTGTACCTCCTCGTGTTGTATAGGCTTCGCGCATTTCGGGCGTGAACTCCTTGTAGTCGGATATCCTGTACTCATAGTCCATACGTTCTTTGATCTCCGTCACGAGGGCATTATATTCCTTTGCCTTACCTTCTGCCTTAAGTTTCTGCAACTCTTCCTTGTGAGGCAGATAATACGTTTTCTTCAACTTGTTTCTAATAGGCTGGTTGACTGCCAACTCCATCTTTGTCAATATAGAGTCGGCATAGACACGGCCCTTGACGATATAGAACTGAGAGATGTCGGAATACTTCAGGATATTTATCTTATCGGGCTGGCGAGGAGCGCAGAGAGCACCGAGCTGGTGGAAATGTTTCTTTGTAAACTCCGAATCTATCTCGTCAGCTTCGTCGCCATATCCTATGTGTTGTCCTGGCTGGGCATTTCTGGAGTCAGACGATCCGCCCTGAATGACAAAATTCCTCACGCATCGATAAAAGAGAGTGCCGTCGAAATGCTTCTTTTCGACAAGCCGTATAAACTCATTCCTGTGCTTTGGCGTATCGTCAAACAACACGGCTTTCATATTGCCCATATTGGTCTTTATCAGTACATGATGCGTTTGCGCCACGGCCATACTCGTCATGACAAGTGACAATATGAGTGCTGTCAGTCGTTTCATCTCTACCCTATTTTTCTACCCTTACAGTCATGCGTATGTCATCCAGCGGACGGCTCTTCAAGTCGGTCTGTACCGATGCAATCTTGTCTACCACATCCATACCCTCTTCGACCTCACCAAACACGGTATAGTCACCATCGAGATGTGGTGTTCCGCCTGTTGTCATATATTCATTCCTCAACTCCTCGGGGATTACAAACAGTCCGTGGTCTTCAGCCATTTCGGTTGCCTTTGCCAATATGCGCAACTGCAGATCCATAAGTTCGGCACTCATGCCGTTCTGCTGATAATAAAGCAGCGAGTCCTGATAATGAGGCTGTATCTTGTAGAAATAGTCGTTCTTCAGACGAGTGTTGCGCTTGGCCTCTATCATGTCAAGATCTTCGCTGCTGAACGCTTCGCCCTGAACGATGTAGAACTGTGATCCCGACGACTTTTTCTCCGGATTGACCTTGTCAGGTTTACGTGCTGCAGCGACAGCCCCTCGCTTGTGATGATGCTTCGGATAGACGATCTCCGCATCGAGCGCCTCACCTATCTCGCCTTCACCTAGCTGTACGCCCTTGTCCGCATCACGAGAGTTAGGGTCACCGCCCTGTATCATAAAGCCTTCAATGACTCTGTGGAACAAGAGTGAATCGAGCTGGCCACTGTCAGCCAACTTCAGAAAATTCTGCTTGTGCACAGGTGTGTCGTCATACAGAAGTATCTTTATGTCACCATAAGGTGTCGATATCACCACATGGTCGGCGTCTATTTCTCCAGGGTTAGCGCATGCGCTGCATGCCATAAATGCCGTGGTCAAAATGAATATGGTCAGAATCGTTTTCATCTTTCTTTGACTTTTTGGTCTGTGACAAAGATAGAAAGAATTATTTCTATATCCTAATGTTCAGCACACATAACCACTTCAATCGCTCAATCTATGGACGACACTTTTGCTATTTCAGCTCAACCACCATAGCTCTCCTGCCATCCACCTTCACAGATGCAAGATCTACCGCCTTGCCGGTCTCGATATCCTTGCCCACACTATATTTCTTCAGCATTTCGGCATATCTTTCGCTGTCGAGAGTCTGCTCTTTGTCGCTGTTGTTAATCACCACCATCACACAGTCGTTGTCGGTATATCTGAAGTAGACATACACCTCGTCAACCGGCAGGAAATGCAGCAATTTGCCATGACGCAACGCATCACTTGTCTTTCGGTAATTGAACATCTTTGCCACGTAGTCGTGCATCTCGGCAGCCTCACCCTTACGTGCCTTGAAATTGTCATCGGCATCGCCTTCCCATCCGCCGGCGAAGTCACGCCTAATTTCACAATGTCGGGAGCCATCGCCTTCCATCAGCACTTCCGTACCAACATACCATTGTGCTATGCCCCTGACTGTTGCCAGGAAAGCTGTTGCCATCTTCAGACGTCTGACATCTCTGTTTAGATAGGTGTAGAGGCGTCCAGCATCGTGGTTTTCACCAAAGACCATCATCTTCATCGGGTCGGCTATCAGATAATCGTTAGCCAGCGAGTTGTAAAGTCGTATTATGCCTTCGTCCCATCCTGGATTCTCATTGAACGCAGCATGAATGGCAGACATCAGAGGGAAGTCCATTATCGTAGGCAGTTCCGAGTTATATCCGTCGCGATTGTTTGCATCTTTCTGCCAATATGCCAATTTCTCGGTCTGACTGATCCACGCCTCTCCAACAACATTGAAATTTGGATATTCTTCTCTCACTCTAAGGTTCCATTCCCTCATGGCCTCCTTGTCAGAATAGGGATATGTATCCTGTCTTATACCATCGAGACCTACCGTCTCTATCCACCATATAGAGTTCTGTATGAAGTAGTTTTTCACCAGCTCGTTCTTCAGGTTCATGTCAGCCATGGTGTCGTCAAACCATCCTTCGGTAGCCATTTTAAGGTCGTATTCCGACACATGCATATCGGCTACAGTCGACAGTCTGTAGCTAGATTTCACTATCTTGCCGTTCCATTGATATATCCAGTCCTGACAAGGCAAGTCCTTCATCCACCAATGGTTAGTTCCACAATGGTTAAACACCATGTCCATGATAACCTTCAGACCCTTTTCATGTGCAGCCTTGCACATCTCCTTATAATCATCCAGCGAGCCCAATCGTGCATCGACATTATAGTAGTCTGTTATTGCATAACCATGATATGACGAACTAGCCATATTATTCTCCATCACCGGAGTCATCCACAATGCTGTCATGCCAAGGTCAGCAATGTAATCCAAATGCTCTTTGACACCCTTCAAGTCACCACCATGACGGCCATAGTCGGCATTCCTGTCGGCCTTCTCCACCATGCCAGGCATGTCGTCGTTGCTCTTGTCGCCATTGGCGAACCTGTCGGGCATCAGGAGATAGATGGCATCTTCAGAGGTAAAACCTCCTCGTTCGGCCGATCCGGTCTCTCTCTGCTTCAACTCATATTTGCAGGTTGCCTTAACCTTGCCACGTCCATCAACAAACTCTATATTAAAAGTTCCGGGGCGTGCCGATGCACCTATCTTAAGATTCAGAAACAGGTAGTTTCCGTTATCCGTCTGCGTCACGCTTGCAACCTCAACGCCATTATATGCTATGCGTGGTGTAGTCTCGCCGATGCCTTTGGCCTCTACCATCAGCTGAAGGTTCTCATTCTTCATGCCGGCCCACCAGTTCATTGGCTCGACATGTTCAATCTTTATTGCCTGTTTCATCTGTGCCATAACAGGCATAAGTGTCAATGCCGCTATCGCAAGCGATATATATCTTTTCATGTTAATTGATTTGCTATAATTATAATGTTATCTTTTCTTCTCCAGTTCTTTGAATCTTTTCAGTCTCGCCATCCTCAGCTCTTCTATGCCGCCACTCTCCGATGTCACGTTCTTTTCCCAGATCCACGTCCACACTTCCTTCTGTTCTTCCATCATACGGTCGAAACCCTTTGTAAGCGCCTTCATTGCCGTGGCATCGGCCAGTTCCACAATACGGTCTTCAACAATATCGTCGGTCGACGCATGACCAATGAACTTTTCTACCGTTATTGTCGTTCCCATCTGTCCGTTGATGTCGACCCTGTTGCCCACCCAGGCCTCTTTTTTTATCAGCTCGGGCTTAAGGCTAAGCTCATTCCTATTTTCCATAATCCGGTATCGCATGGTGTAGGCTTCAGCCTTTCCACCATGCCTCACAACCATCGACGCATATCCACTCTTCATGTTCATCTTCTCCACCACGCCGACATCCTCTCTGCCCATCGACCCACCTGTACGCAACTCCAGATATGGCATTATCGACAAGCGGCCTGTAAAGTTTAGAGGTGAGATACTATAACTAATGGCAGCCATCGACCTGTCGGCAACCGACAGGAACCTCCTGGCTTTCACCTGCAGCCTTTTTCCCTTGTCAACCTCCACACACATACGTCTCTCGACATAGCCTTCTCTCATGTTCAGCTCGCGCCTATATTCCGCTATATTGCATACGTACATATTGACGACTTCGCCATCAACGCAGACGCCTAGTCCCTTGATGCTGGGCGTCTCCTTGCGTCCGTCGTCGGAACACATCTCCTCAAAACCTCCGTCCATAGACATCAGTCCGTTGTCGAGCGCAAATATGTCCTCCGTCTTACGGAATCCTTCTGGCGTAAAATCATCTTCTACGATGCACCATTCGTCTTCTGTCAGATATCTTTTCATCTTTGGCTATCTATTGTTCTTTCTAGTGACAAACAACACAACCGCAATAGCGCCACACACCAGCAGCATACCGGCCACGCCAAGCATCGCTGGTTGACTGCCAACCACACTCAATATCGCACCGCCACAAAGTGCGGCCACAATCTGAGGCATGCAGATGGCGCAGTTGAACAGACCCAGATATGTACCTATCGAGTCAGACCCCTCAAGTGCATTTGTCAACAAAGTAAATGGTATGGCAAGCATCGCCGCCCATGCGAAACCCACAAGTGTCAATGGCACAAACATCAGATACTGGTCGTGCACGAACATTGTCATCACAAAGCCGACGCCACCGAGCAGCAGACTCACTATATAAGCCATCTTTATCGACCTGAAACGTGGTATAACCATAGCCCACAGCACCGAGCCAACAGCCTGCACGGCATAGAGTATGCCGACCCAGTTGCCAGCCTCCTGATAGTCTTCAGATGTCACGTCAGTCGTTCCCCACACGTTATCAGCTATTGCACCTGGCATATATGTCCACATGTACAAGAAAGCTGCCCAGCAGAAGAACTGCACAAGACCGACCGTCCAAAACTCTCGTGGAGCCTCCATCAGACACCTCATCATGCCATGCTTCTTGGCTCCCGTATCTTTTTTTTCCTCTTTTATTCCATGAAATTCGGCGTACTCTTTCGGCGGCATCTCCTTTACTCTCAGCGTGGTATATATCACACACAAGATAAGTATCAATGCCCCGACGTAGAACGAGTATATCACCGAGTCGGGCACAACGCCCTCATCAGCAGTATTGCTTATTCCAATCCACGTGAAGAGGAATGGGAAGACAAAGCCCATGAGCGAACCGGCATTGCACAGGAAGCTCTGTATGGAATAGGCAAGTCCTTTCTGCCGTTCGTTCACCATGTCGCCAACCAACATCTTGAACGGCTGCATCGCCATGTTGATGCTTGTATCGAGAAACATCAGCGCCACAAGTCCAAAAGCCATCGCTGCGGCAACACTAAAGTTGAATCCACCAGCATTAGGTAGCAGACACATAACGATAACGGCCATAGCCGAACCTGCAAAAAGATATGGCAATCTGCGTCCATAGCGTGTCCAGGTCCTGTCCGACAACGTTCCTATTATCGGCTGAACAATCATACCCATCAACGGTGGCAAGACCCAAAAGAAACTCAAGTCATGAGGGTCGGCCCCAAGGGTAGCAAATATTCGGCTTATGTTTGCGCTTTGAAGGGCATAGGCTATCTGAACTCCGAAAAATCCGAAGCTTATATCGGTCAACGCCCTGAAACTAAGGTTGCGCTGTTCTCTGGCACCAGCGGTGTCACTCATGTTGTTCGCACTCATATTGCAGTTTTTTTCTCGTTGGCATTTTTTGCGGTCGTCAAAAAAAGTGGCTCTTTAGCCTTTATCATGCCGTGCAGAACCAACAGATATGTGTCTTTGATAAATTGTCCGTCACAAATATATGTTATTTTATTCTTCTGCACCACCTATTTTTAATATTTTTTTACGCAAACGTTTGCGACAAAAACGACAGGAGACGTCTCGCTGAGACGTCCCCTATACCTATATAAATTACAACTTTTATGCTCTACGATGGCTTACATCATGCCGCCCATGCCACCCATACCTGGGTTCATAGCTGGCATAGCAGGCTTATCTTCCTTCTCATCAGCGATGATGCACTCAGTAGTGAGGAACATGCCGGCGATAGAAGCAGCATTCTCGAGAGCTACACGAGTAACCTTAGCAGGGTCGATGACACCGCTCTGGAAGAGATTCTCGAACTTGTCGTCGCGAGCGTTGTAACCGAAGTCGCCCTTACCTTCCTTAACCTTCTGAACGATAACGGCACCTTCCTTGCCACCGTTGAAAACGATCTGGCGCATAGGCTCCTCGATAGCGCGGCGAACGATCTCGATACCAGTAGTCTCGTCGTCGTTAGCACCCTTAAGACCCTCGAGAGCAGCAGTAGCACGAACGTATGCCACACCACCACCAGGAACGATACCTTCCTGTACGGCAGCACGTGTTGCGCAAAGAGCATCGTCAACGCGATCCTTCTTCTCCTTCATCTCGACCTCGGTAGCAGCACCTACGTAGAGAACAGCAACACCGCCCGAGAGCTTAGCGAGACGCTCCTGGAGCTTCTCACGATCGTAGTCGCTCTTAGTGTTAGCAATCTGGCCCTTGATCTGTGCTACGCGCTCAGCGATAGCCTCCTTGGCACCAGCGCCCTTAACAATAGTAGTATTGTCCTTAGTGACCTCAATCTTCTCAGCCTTGCCGAGCATATCGAGAGTTACCATATCGAGCTTCAAGCCAGTCTCGTCAGAGATTACAGTACCGCCAGTGAGAACAGCGATATCCTGGAGCATCTCCTTACGACGGTCGCCAAAGCCAGGAGCCTTGACAGCGCAAACCTTGAGAGAGCCACGGAGACGGTTGACAACGAGACCTGCGAGAGCGTCGCTATCGACATCCTCAGCGATGATGAGGAGAGGGCGACCAGTCTGAGCAGTAGCCTCGAGACATGGGAGAAGGTCCTTAAGAGTAGAGATCTTCTTATCGTGGATGAGAACGAAAGGAGAGTCGAGTTCGGCCTCCATCTTCTCAGTATTAGTAACGAAATAAGGTGAAAGGTAGCCACGGTCGAACTGCATACCCTCGACAACATCGACAGTAGTCTCAGTACCCTTAGCCTCCTCGACAGTAATAACGCCCTCGTTGCCTACCTTAGCCATAGCCTCGGCGATGAGCTTACCGATCTCGTTGTCGTTGTTGGCAGAGATAGTAGCAACCTGCTCGATCTTCTCGCTGCTGTTGTCGACCTCCTGAGCCTGAGCCTTGATATTCTCAACGACCTTAGCGACAGCCTTGTCGATACCGCGCTTAAGATCCATAGGGTTAGCACCAGCAGTAACGTTCTTGATACCAACGTTAACGATAGCCTGAGCGAGGACAGTAGCAGTAGTTGTACCATCGCCAGCGTCGTCACCAGTCTTAGAAGCGACCTCCTTAACCATCTGAGCGCCGAGGTTAGCGAGAGGATCAGAGAGCTCGACCTCCTTAGCAACAGAGACGCCATCCTTAGTGATGTGTGGTGCGCCGAACTTCTTTTCGATAACGACATTGCGGCCCTTAGGACCGAGAGTAACCTTAACGGCATCAGCCAACTGGTCGACACCCTGCTTGAGAAGCTCGCGAGCTTCAGTATTGAATTTTATAGTCTTTGCCATGATTACAAATTAATAATAGAAAGTTGGTAAAATTTAATTGGCTTATTAAGCGATGTACAGAACGTCGCTCTGGTTGATGAGGAGATACTTCTCGTCGTCGATAGTGAGTTCCTGACCAGCATACTTGCCATAGAGAACTACGTCGCCAACCTTAACCTCAACAGCCTCGTCCTTCTTGGCTGCGCCAACAAGAACAACCTCGCCCTTCAAAGGCTTTTCCTGTGCTGCATCAGGAATGATGATACCGCTTGCTGTCTTTGTTTCTGCTGGCGCTGGCTTAATAAGCACCTTGCCTGCAAGAATTTTGCCTTTAATCTCTGCCATGTTTGTATATTTTTTTGTTATTACTCTTATATTATATACCGCAGCCTCCTTCCGTGTCTGCGGCCGCACATCATTTATCACAAAGTGTGCCAAAGCATAAACAGGCGGTCATTTCTGCCATAATGACTATGTCTGTCATATAATAGGAGTCGTAGAATTGCCAAAATGGCAGAAGCTGTCTTGTTTTTTCATAAACTTTCATATCTTTGCACCATGAACAATTAAAACATAATCCTATGTCAGACAAAATCATCAAGGCAATCAAGGATTTTTTCTGCCGACTCTTCTCGGGAGCAGCATCAAATGCTGTCAGCGGAAAGAAGGACGACACCAAGAAATAAGCCAATAGTAAGGGGGATACGACAACGTGTCACCCCTTCTTTTTATATGGTAGATGTAAATATACCATACATGTGTTATTGTCTACCATAGAAAACCATCGTAACTTTGCAATGTCGGAAATAAGGAAGGGATCCTTAGAGAAGACACGAAAAAAGAAACAATAACACTTAAAACATACAACTATGGCTAAGATCGCAAAAAAACTAACAGACCTTATTGGTAACACACCATTGCTCGAGCTCGCATCATTCAGCAAGCAGAAGGGCACCGTGACCAACGTGATCGCAAAACTCGAATATTTCAATCCACTCGGAAGCGTCAAGGACCGCGTGGCAAACGCAATGATAGAAGACGCGGAGAAGAGCGGACGCCTCAAGCCAGGCGCAACAATCATAGAGCCAACATCGGGCAACACAGGTGTAGGACTTGCATTTGTATCGTCGGTAAAGGGTTACCACCTCATCCTGACGATGCCAGAGACCATGAGCATCGAGCGTCGCAACCTGCTGAAGGCACTTGGAGCAGAGATAGTATTGACACCAGGTGCAGCAGGCATGAAGGGAGCGATAGCAGAGGCAGAAAGATTGCGTGACTCGAAGCCAGGTTCAATCATACTTCAGCAGTTTGAGAATCCAGCGAACCCAGAGATTCACACACACACGACAGCTGACGAGATATGGCGTGACACAGACGGCAAAGTAGACGTCTTTGTAGCAGGTGTTGGTACAGGTGGAACAGTCAGTGGTGTAGGCAAGCGCTTGAAGGAGCTTAATCCTAATGTAGAGATAGTAGCAGTAGAGCCAGCTACATCGCCAGTATTGTCGGGTGGCCAGCCTGGACCTCACAAGATTCAGGGTATTGGTGCTGGATTTGTGCCAAAGACCTTCAACCGTGACGTTATCGACAAGATAATAACAGTAGACAATGACGACGCAATACGCACAAGCCGTCAGCTTGCGAAGAGCGAAGGACTGCTGGTAGGCATCTCGGCTGGTGCAGCGACATTTGCGGCATCGGAACTTGCGAAGAAGCCAGAGTACAAGGGTAAGAATATCATTGCGCTGCTTCCAGACACAGGCGAGCGCTATCTCTCGACAATACTCTATGCATTTGAGGAGTATCCACTCTAATAGAATAGACACACGAGATAAAAAAAAAGGAAAGGAGATGAGGCTCAAAAAGAGTCTCATCTCCTTTTTTAAATGTTAAATAGCAAGAAGCCTGTGCAAAAAAATATTTAAAAAAGACAGGAAATCGAGTTTGACAACTTTGACCATGACCAAAGTTAAATAGAGTTAAGAAAATGCCTTTTTTAATGAAGTCAGAAAGGTATGGTAAGGGTACGGTAAGGTACCGTTATCCCTCCGAGAAAAGTGTCTAAAGTCGAGGCGGCCTAAACCGTGAAATATTATTAAATATCATTAAACGAATAGCACTTAAATTAACATAGCGGATTGGCGTTTTAACAAATAAAAACATGGCTAATTTGGAGTATAGTGCAGAAAACGTGGAATGGTCACGGTCAAAATGTCAAAGTTGATTTTGGGGGTGGCAACACATACTTTTGCCATACGGTGTCGAAATCGCCATGATGCCACACATGATTCATCCGCCCGAACATACTGCGGCGGATGGCATAGCTCCTATAATGCCCCAGCACTCCGCCAAACGACGAGAGCGTATCGCGCAGTTTTATTGGCAGATTGTCGTCGGCTCTGTGCTCCATGGCATAGCGGTCGAGAGCGATGACTTTGCGACGCATGCGCTTTAGAGTGCTGTTGCGCACATACATGCGCCATGGCTTGAGATAGGCGCCAAGGAATTCGA
>JAKSLF010000003.1 GCA_024401355.1 Bacteroidales bacterium
GGCGCCGATGGTACTGCGATGAAATGTGGGAGAGTAGGTAGCCGCCCTTTTAAAATAGAGAGTTCTCTAGGATAAAACCTGGAGAACTCTTTTTGTGCGTGTAGTACAATGAATTGCAATATTCATTATATTTGCATATTATTATAATGCCATGATTGTCCAGACAGAATTTTCATTGAGTGCGAAATCGCGAGGTTGTCATTTAGTGACATCTGAAATATTATCTAAGTTGCCATCTCTTCCAGAGACGGGGCTTTTAAATTTGTTTGTAAAGCACACCAGTTGTGCATTGACAATCAATGAAAACTTTGATCCGGATGTTAGACGAGATATGAATGCTATATTCAATAAACTTGTACCTGATGGTGATACGATGTATTATCATGTGGACGAAGGTGATGATGACATGCCAAGTCATTTTAAATCGAGCATAACAGGAGTGTCTTTGACAATACCGATATCCAATGGGCGTTTGAATTTAGGCACTTGGCAAGGTATATATCTGTGTGAGTTCCGAGACTATGGTGGAAGCAGAAAAATTGTGGCAACAGTAATGGGCTGAAGAATATGAATTTGACTAATTATCATTGTCATTCTTTGTTTTGTGATGGTCATTCATCAATGGAGGACTTTGTACTTGCTGCGATAAATGATGGATTCACTTCATTTGGATTTTCATCTCATGCGCCACTGCCGTATCACACTAGGTGGAATATGGACGTTGACAAACTTAATTCATACTTGTCGGAATTCTCGAGGCTTAAGGATAAATATAGAAAACAGATAGAGTTGTATGTAGGTCTTGAGATTGATTATTTGACAACTGAATATAATCCATCTTCAGAGTGTTTTAGAGAATTGCCATTGGATTATAGGATTGGTTCAGTTCATACTATAACAGATGAGTATGGTAATATTTATGAAATAGATTGTTCGATTGAGAAGTTCAGATCGATTGTTGATGATGTGTTTGAATCGGACGTAAAACATGTTACAGAGAGATATCTGGACAGACTAGTGGCAATGGTAGAGGCTGGAGGATTTGATATAGTAGGTCATGCGGATAAAATGCATTCGTTGGCAGATATCATAAAGCCTGGTCTCAGTGGTGAGCAGTGGTATAATGACAGAATCATGGAATACTTTGAAAAGATAGCAAAGCATGGTTATCTGGTAGAGATGAATACCAAAAAGTATCTTGATAAAGGCTTGGTGTTTCCTGATGAAAAATTATATCCATTATTGAGAGAAATGGGTGTGAAAATAGTAGTTAATTCGGACTCGCATTATACTGACAAGATAAATAGCGGCAGACGTGAAGGTCTTGAAATATTAATGAAGTCGGGTTACGAAACAGTATGTGAGCTTCATAATGGTCATTGGACAGAAGTAGAAATAGAATTATCATGATGATGAAATATATACATATAATAGTTCTCATGTTTATTGCATCATTTGCGATGGCATCGGAAAAATATTGCTTTGACCATTTGACAATGGACAAAGGATTGTCGCATAATCAGGTCAATGATGTATATAAGGATGAGGATGGGTTTATATGGTTTTCAACAGCATGGGGACTTGACAGATATGACGGATATGAGATGAAAGTGTTTCTGCATACGCAGGACAGCACATCGATTCCTGATAATTATGTGGAATGGGTGAGGGATATTGACGACAATAAAATGCTTATTTATGGGAATAGGGAAGTTCTGGTGATGGATAAATCAAAGGAGCATTTTATGACATTTGAGTCATATCTTAGAAAAGCGACTAAATTGGGTAAGGATAAATTGGAACTAGGATGGATAAAGGATATAACAAAGGCATTTGTTGACAGCAGAAAAAACATTTGGATGTTGTGTTCGAATGTTTGTCGAGTTTATTCTTGTGAAAAGGGAGTAATGGCGGTATCGGAATTGAAAATTTCATCGGATGGTGTAGACATTACCTCGATGTATGATGATGGGAACACCATCATGATGACAGACTATGAGGGTGGGCTATATAGAGTGATATTGGATGATGATAACAAGATAGAAGTAGTAGAAAAAATAGAAACTCCAGCTGGCAAAGGAAAGCACAGAGTGTTCTGTGATTCTTCTGGTGACTGTTGGATAGTGACTAGCAGTACATATGGATTGTGGTATTATGACGTCAGAAACAAACATTGGGAGCATTGCCAGAATAGTGATGACTCGTATTATAAAGTGCCTGATTTCATAACGAACGGAGTTGCAGAAGATGGAACGGGAAAAATATGGATAACAAGTGACCATGGCGGAATCAATATAATAGACAAAGCGACACGAAAAGTCATAGAAGTCAGGAGCATAAAGAATGACAGTAGAAGTTTGATGACAAACTGTATCCGCAACATATACTACGACAGGTGTGGTGTGATGTGGGTTGGAGAAGTGCGTGCAGGCATATCATTGTATAATGAGTCAATATTCAAGTTTAATATTGATGATCTTGACATGGATAGAATAGATCAGGGTTTTGTCGGTCAGATAAATACAATCGAGGAGGATAAACGAGGAAACTTGTGGTATGGAACGAATGGTAGTGGTTTGTTGATGGTAAGTCCGGATGGCAAAAAGAAGATGTTTAAGCATAAGGAGGGAGATGCGTTATCACTACCTAATGACATAATAGTTGATATTGTTGCAACGACTAGTGGTGATATGTGGATAGGCACCTATATAGGTGGTTTGACACGATTTGACGGGCAGAAATTTGAGAACTTTAAGTCGAAGACGAACGTTCCGCCTAGTGTGTCGGCGTCAAATATCTGGTCGGTAAATGAAGATGCAAATGGAAATGTTTGGGTTGGTTCCTTGGGAAAGGGACTAGCCAAGAGAGACAAAAAGACTGGAGAGTGGACCGCATACGACATGAATAACTGTGAGTTGAAGTCGAATTATATATCGCAGATATTCCCAGTTCACGATGGACGAGTATTGGTTTCTACATCATTGGGAGTAGTAGTAATTAACACGCAGGGAAAAGTTACGCCAATAGGTGAGGGAGAAGAAGGAGATCTTATTGGTGGTAATGTAAATGACGTATATGTGGATAGCAGAGGACTGGTGTGGGTCGGTCTTGATGCGGGGCTTGCGGTGCTTGATGGTGAAACATATAAAGTGAAAGAACATTTTAATACATCATCGGGCTTGGCGAATGACGTTGTGACAAGTATAGTAGAAGATTCAGATAGAAATATGTGGGTGACAGCGACAAGCGGCATCACAAACATTATAGTGAATCCAAATCCAAGAACGTCAGAATATACTTTTACGATATATAACTATAATGCACAGGATGGATTTTTGGCAGGTTCAGTTAATGTCCGATCGATAAAGAGACTTTCGACAGGAGAAATACTAATAGGTGGGAATCCTGGTGTGGCAAGATTCAATCCGATAGGGATAAAATATAACAGGGAAACGCCTCCGGTAAGGTTTACTGAATTGTCGGTGTTGGGAAAGAAAGTGAAGATAGGAGAAAGACATGAAGGGAACGTTATTTTAGACAAAGCCCTTCAGTATAAAGACCGAATAGAACTCCCTTACTCGGACAATATGTTTGCAGTGTCATTCTCTGTGTTGAGCCATATATTGCCAAGTAAAGTGACATACTCATATATGCTTGAAGGGTTCAATGACAACTGGATGTCAGATGGTGGACATTCGGTTACGTATACCAATTTGGCACCTGGAACATATATATTGAAAGTAAAAGCGGCAAACTGTGATGGTTTTAGCAACGATGAAATATCGGAATTGAGGATAACGATATTGCCTCCATGGTGGAAATCAAAAATGGCATACGGTGCCTATGCTTTGATAATGGCATTGATTATCTGGGTAATAATGCGACAAGTAGCCTATAAGGAGCGAGAAAAATATAAATTGCAAAAAATAGAGACGGAGATTCAGAAGAAATATGAGATGGACGACATGAAGATGAGTTTCTTCACAAACGTGTCGCATGAACTTCGAACCCCATTGAGTCTGATTATCTCACCGATAGAAAACTTGATGCAGACATCTAAAGATGAGAAGCTAAAAAGCAAATTGGAGATAATGCACCGAAATGCGTTGAAATTACTAAATATAGTAAATCAATTGCTGGACTTCAGAAAGATGGACGTAAATGGGATGTCGTTAAATGTATCTGAAGGTGACATCGTGTCGTTTGTCAGGACATGTAATGAATCATTTGCAACATTGTCGGAGAAGAACATCAGTTTTGAGTTCAGTTCAGGAATAGACTCATTGTATGTGAAATTTGACAAAGATAAAATAGGTAAGGTTATCAACAACCTGTTATCTAATGCGTTTAAGTTTACTCCGGAAGGCGGAAGCATTAAAACAAGAGTCGAGGCAAATGAAGGTGAAATAGTAATAAAAGTGTCGGATACGGGAATAGGAATCTCTGATGAGCATAAAAAGCATATTTTCGACAAATTCTATCAAGTTCCACAGACCGATAGCTCGTATAGTGGAAGTGGTATAGGTTTGTTCTTGGTCAAGGAATTTGTAGAGATGCATGGAGGAAGCATAAGTGTAGCAGACAATAAGGACAAAGGTTCGATATTTACGATAGTAATGCCACTATCGAAAGTAGAACAGCAAGAGGATGAAGAGAGAGCCGATAATGAAGAAGTGCCATCTAGCGGACGTATGAAGATAGTGGTTGTCGACGACAATGCAGACTTCAGGACAATGCTGGTAGATGCACTTATTGGTGAGTATGATGTAGTTGTGGCTAAAAATGGTGAAGAAGCACTTGAAGTGATAATCAAAGAACTGCCAGACCTGATAATTACAGACGTTATGATGCCGGTAATGGATGGTAATGAACTGTGCAAGAGAGTGAAAAATGACGTCAGGATATCTCATATACCTCTAATAATGCTTACTGCTAAATCGGCAGAAGAGCATAAGATAGAGGGATTGTCAAATGGTGCAGACGATTACATAACAAAACCATTTAACTTGCAGATATTGCAATTGAAAGTTGCGAAACTGATAGAGCGAGGCAAGAGAAACCAAGACACCTTCAAGCGTCAGATAGAGCCTGAGCCGAGTGAGATTACTATTACTCCTCTTGACGAGCAGCTTATACGCAAGGCGATCAAATATGTCGAAGATAACATATCAGACAGCAATCTGTCGGTTGAGGAGATGAGTAGGAACTTGGGTATGAGCCGCGTTCACCTGTATAAGAAAATGATGTCGATAACAGGTCGTTCGCCGATAGAATTTATTAGAGTTATCAGGTTGAAGAGAGCAGCTCAGCTGCTTAAAGACAAACAACAGAATGTAGCAGACGTTGCATATTCGGTCGGTTTTAATAACCCGAAGTATTTCAGTCGCTACTTTAAAGAAGAATTTGGTGTTTTGCCATCAGTATATCAAAACAATGTTGATGGCATCAGCAACGATATAAAAATAGCAAACATGTCGTCAGACGAATAACGAATAAAAAAGAAAAATGGAAGTGTTTGAAAATTATCATTTTGATGGATTGTTATTGGGACTTGTGACGTTTCTGACTATAGGTCTGTTTCATCCGATAGTCATCAAGTCTGAGTATTATTTTGGTGTCAAGTGTTGGTGGTGGTTTTTGCTGGCAGGAATAGGATTCTCGATATGGTCGATGATGGTTGAATCGATTTTTTGTGGTGCTACGTTGGGCGTTGTCGCATTTTCTTGCTTCTGGTCGATACTTGAGATATTTGAGCAGCGTGAAAGAGTCAGAAAAGGGTGGTTCCCCAAGAATCCAAAAAGAAAAGATTAGGGTGGAGTGATACCTCTTGATAGAAAATTACGCGCGTAAATATAGTAAAAAAAAAGAATAAGCAGTTGGGAATAAAAGAAAAGTTATAAAGAAATAAAAAGTGGTTGCAAGAAGAGGAACTAAATTGTATTTTTGTGGGCTATGAGTGAAGTAGTGCAGACATATCACACGCCGGTGCTTTTGAAGGAGTCGGTAGATGGCTTGAATATAAAGCCAGACGGCACATACGTGGATGTCACCTTTGGAGGAGGTGGACATTCTCGTGAGATATTGCGCAGGCTTGGTGAGAATGGCAGGCTCATAGTATTTGACCAGGACGAACAGGCTTATGCCAATAGACCAGATGACGACAGATTAATATTTGTCCGTCATAACTTTAGGTATATAGCCCAGTTTATGAAATATCTTGGCATAGAGGAAGTTGATGGGATATTGGGGGATTTGGGTGTGTCTAGTCACCATTTTGATGCTCCTGAGAGGGGATTTTCATTTAGGTTTGATGCTCCTCTGGACATGAGAATGGGACAGGGAATGGAGATGACAGCAGCAACGGTTGTCAATGAATATGACGAGCGTCGGTTGATGATGGTTTTGTCAGAATATGGTGAAATAAAACAGGCGTCAAAATTGGCGAGACTGTTATGCCAGAAGAGGGCTGTGAAGCGAATCGAAACGACATTCGAACTCAAGGATATCGTTGCCTCGACAGTTATTCCTCCTGAGCAGAACAAGCTGTTGACGAAAGTGTTCCAAGCGTTGAGGATAGAAGTAAATGGCGAGATGGATGCTCTGAAGGAAATGCTCAGCAGGACACCAGGTCTGTTGTGCAAAGGCGGTCGATTGAGCATTATTGCATATCACAGCCTTGAGGACAGGATGGTGAAGAACATAATGAAGAGTGGAGACCCTATGAAAGCTGAGGCTGACAGGGACGACATATATGGCAATTGTGATGTGCCGTTTGAAGCAGTCACAAGGAAGCCGATAGTACCAACGCCCGAGGAGATAGCAATCAACAGCAGGGCGCGAAGTGCGAAACTGAGAGTTGCAGTACGTATATAGAAGAAGGAAGTAGTATGGCATTTTGGGATGTAATATTAAAGAACACGTCAGATATTGCCCAGGGTCGATTTGATACATTCAAATACACCTCTTGGGGATATGTGACATTCCTGTTGGTGCTAGTGCTTCTGTATATGTCGCACAACAACTGTGTGGAGCGAGACTATAGGCGTATCTCTGAACTTTCAAAAGAGATAAAGGAGTTGCGTTATGAGGACATAACGACTTCGGCAGAGTTGATGAATATGAGCAAGCAGAGTGAAGTGTTACGGAGAGTAACTGACGAAGGCCTTCAGTTGAAGGAGTTGACAGAACCTCCGAGGATAATTGTAAAGTGAAGTGTGGGAGAAAGCGACGGAGCAAAAGTAAGATAGTAGAATAGAATAAAGAATATAAGCAACATAGTAGTGCAGATTGCGATGCTGCAGTCGGCATTACGAGAATGATGGAAAGATGGCTGATCCGAGAAAGAGGTCATATAAAATCGCGGTCGCATTTTACCTGTTGGTAATAGTGTGCATGATAGCTATATGTATCAAGGTATTTTCCTTGAAACTTGTAGCCGGTGATGACTATGACAAAAAAATCACGGAGAACCTAAAAGAAAAAATCAAACCTGCCATAAGAGGAAACATTTTGGCGAGAGACGGCAGGACACTAGCATGTTCGTTCCCGCAGTACAGAATAAGAATGGACCCTTGTGCAGATGGTCTTACAGATGAAGTGTTTGATGCAGAAATTGGCGAATTGTCAAGATGTCTGGCAGACTTTTTCAAGGACCATGATGCAACATATTACAGAAACAAGATATCAATGGCCCGACATAAGCGCAACGATCGAAATCTTGCGTTAGGTCGTCCTATTACCTATACCGAACTGCAGAAAGTACGTGAATTCCCAATATTCAAAAGAGGCAGAAACAGAGGTGGATTTATGACCGAAGAGTCGAATACCAGAAAAATGCCTTTTGGTTATCTTGCAGGACGAACAATTGGAACATTGCAAGGTGGAACGGGAAATGTCGGAATCGAATTGACATACAACAAAGAGCTTCAGGGCAAAAATGGTACATATTGTACCCGACGAATAACAGCTGCAGCAGTTGATGAGGAGATAATAGCTCCAGAAGACGGCAAGGATGTATTGACGACAATAGACATCGACATTCAGGATGTTGCAGAAAATGCCTTGATGCAGCAATTGAAGAAATATGAAGCGGACCATGGTGTTGCGATACTGATGGAAGTAAAGACAGGAGCCGTAAGAGCGATAGTGAATCTTGAAAAGACATCAGACGGACGATTCCTTGAAAGATACAACTATGCGATAGGAGAAGCGTCGGAGCCAGGTTCGACATTCAAATTGGCTACTGTGATGGCGATGCTGGAAGATGGCAAGATAAAAGATGTAGACAACGACACAATCAATATCTTCCAAGGAGAGTTCAGGATACATGACCAGGTCATGCGAGATTCGCATGTAGAGCCCAATCCTATTGTCAGCATATCGAAAGCCTTCCAGGTGTCATCAAATATCGCCTTTTCGAGGTTGGCAATGCGATATTATCAGGATGACCCTCAGCGATTTATCGACAATCTCAAAAACTTAGGATTATGCGATTCGTTGGGCATAGAGCTTAAGGGTGAAGGAAAGACTAACATAAAGAACTATTCCAAAGATGGAAAAAACGGTTGGAGTGGAACGTCATTGCCATGGATGTCGATAGGCTATGAAGTGCAGATAACCCCGTTGCATTTGCTGACACTATATAATGCAGTTGCAAACGGAGGAACAATGATGAGACCGATGTTTGTCGAAGGAATAATGGATCATGGCGAAATAGTAGAGCGTAAGCGTCCGGTTGTCTTGAGAAACTCGATAGCATCAAGGAGGACAATAGAGACAGTTAAGAAAATGCTGGAATCTGTGGTCCAGGTCGGTACAGCAAAGAACATAAGTGGAACCAAGGGATATGCGATAGCAGGCAAGACAGGAACAGCTCAGATAGCATCCAAGGGTCAGTATTCAGGAAAACACTTGGCATCATTTGCTGGTTACTTTCCTGCAGAATCGCCAATGTACAGCTGCATAGTGTCGGTATCAGGTCCTAACAACGTGTATTATGGAAACATAGTAGCAGGAAGCGTAGTGAAAGCAATAGCAGACCGCGTGTATTCTGCCGAATTCAGAAAAGGAAATATAACTCAGAAGAAACAGGAACAGATAGCTGGAGTCTATCCATACTCTAAAGGTGGAAGGATAAAAGATATAAAAACCGTTTTCAGCAAGTTGAACCTAAGCCATAATGTGGATGTTACATCAGCATGGGTATCCACATCGGCCCAAGAAAACAGCATA
This sequence comes from Bacteroidales bacterium, assembly GCA_024401355.1. Lineage (GTDB taxonomy): Bacteria > Bacteroidota > Bacteroidia > Bacteroidales > Marinilabiliaceae > W3P20-009. The sequence continues at coordinate 9,232 of JAKSLF010000003.1, forward strand.
AAAATATCATCAAGGCATGTCGTTGATGGTATGATGCCAGATGTCAAGGGTATGGGAGCATCGGATGCAGTTAGCCTGCTCGAGAGCAAGGGACTGAAAGTCCAGATAACAGGTTTTGGTAAAGTTGTCAGTCAGTCAATTCCTCATGGAGAAAGATATATAAAAGGTTCGACCGTGTTGCTCGAATTGAGGAATGGATAGAGACTGCGATTCCATAGGGATACCGTAAGGATACCGTAGAGATAAAAGAATATAGGCAATAAAAAGCATAGAACTATGCAGAAGAAGATAAATGACATAGTAGTTGACTTGAAAGAAGTCAGGATAATCGGTGATGCTTCACGCATTGTAGAGGGAGTGGAGCTTGACAGCCGTAAGTGTGGTCCGGCATCAATGTTTGTAGCTCAGAAAGGAGAAACCGTTGATGGCCACAACTTCATCTCAAAAGTATTTGAGCAAGGTTGTAGAGCGGTATTGTGTGAGAAGGAGCCAGAGAATTATCCAAGTGATGCAACAATAGTTGTGTGTCCAGACACGCATGTAGCACTTGGTCTTGTAGCATCGGCATTTTATGACTATCCATCAAAGAAGATGAAGCTTGTGGGTGTTACAGGAACCAATGGCAAGACAACCACAGCGACATTGCTATATAAGCTCATGATGAAAATGGGACATAAGTCGGGACTGTTTTCTACAGTTGCGAACTATGTTGGTGAAGAACGTGAAGATGCGAAGCAGACAACGCCAGATTCTGTGACATTGGCAAGGCAGATGGCGGAGATGGTTGATAAAGGATGTGAGTATTGCTTCATGGAAGTAAGTTCGCATAGTGTTGTACAGCATCGTATTTCGGGTCTTGACTTTGACGGTGCGATATTTACCAACATAACACATGACCACCTTGACTATCACAAGACATTTGACAATTATATAGAAGCAAAGAAAGGATTCTTTGACGGACTGAAGAAGGGTGCCTTTGCAATAACCAACGTTGACGACAAGAACGGCATGAAGATGTTGCAGAACACAAAAGCAGACAAGAAAACATGCTCGTTGCGAACAATGGCAGACTTCAAGGCGAAGATAGTAGAGCACACATTCGAGGGAATGCTGATAGACTTTGATGGCCAGGAAGCATTCATGCAGTTTGTCGGAAAATTCAATGCTTATAACCTGTTGGGAATATATGGAGCAGCAGTTTGTCTTGGATTTGACAAGCAGGAAGTGCTTACGGCATTGAGTGCGTTGACACCAGTCGATGGACGATTTGAGACAATCAGGTCGAAAGACGGAAAAACAGCGATAGTAGACTATGCGCATACTCCAGATGCATTGTTGAATGTAATTGGAACGATAAACGAAATACGCAAGAAAGATCAGAAGCTGATATGTGTCGTAGGTTGTGGTGGTGACAGAGACAAGACAAAGCGTCCTGAAATGGCAAAAGAGGCAGCCAAAGGGTGTACAAACGTAATATTGACAAGCGATAATCCTCGAAGCGAAGAGCCAGAACAGATATTGGCGGACATGCAGGCAGGATTGGACGCAGAAGATATGAAGAGAACACTTACTATAGCAGACAGACGTGAAGCTATACGTACAGCCTTGACACTTGCACAGGCCGGAGATATAGTCTTGATAGCAGGCAAGGGTCATGAACCATATCAGGAAGTGAAAGGCGTCAAACATCATTTTGATGACCGAGAAGAAGTCAAGAAAGTATTTGGAATATAGTAGAACAAAAAAAGACAAAGCGATGTTATATTATTTGTTTCAGTATCTAAAAGAAATAGGAATGCCTGGTGCAGGCTTGTTTCAGTACATATCATTCCGTGCTGGTCTTGCAGCCATCATATCTTTGATAATGGCGACAGTTATCGGCAGACGCATAATACACTTGTTGCAGAAGCAGCAGATAGGTGAAATCGTCAGAGACCTTGGTCTTGAAGGACAGTTGCAAAAGAAAGGCACACCAACAATGGGTGGTGTTATAATTATAGCATCAATATTGTTGCCAGTTCTTTTGTTCAATCGCCTAGACAACGTGTATGTGATATTGATGATAGTCGCTACATTGTGGTTGGGAACACTAGGATTCTTGGATGACTATATCAAAGTGTTCAAGAAAGACAAGGAAGGTTTGGCAGGTAGATTCAAGATTGTCGGCCAGGTGGGTATAGGTCTTATTATTGCGGGAACGATGTACTTCAATAGCGACGTCATGGTGCGTGAAAAGACATCAATAGAAGTAGTGTCGGAGAACGTACAGGATGAAAGTCAGACCATAATAAAGACCAAGAGTCATGATGTGAAAGCTCCGATGACCTCGGTGCCATTTTTCAAGAACAACAAATTTGACTATCGTTCACCATTCTTCTGGGCAGGTGATGCACAGGATGCATTGGGTTGGCTCTTTTATGCATTTGTTATAATATTCGTACTTACAGCCGTCAGCAATGGTGCAAACATGACAGATGGATTGGATGGACTGGCGGCGGGAGTCTCTGCAATAATAGGCACCGCATTAGGCATCTTTGCATACGTGTCGAGTCATACAGAATATGCGAACTATTTGAATATAATGTATATACCAAATTCGTCGGAACTGGTTATTTATATAGCAGCCTTTATAGGAGCAACCGTGGGATTCTTGTGGTACAACTCATATCCTGCACAGGTGTTCATGGGCGATACAGGAAGTTTGACACTTGGTGGAATAATTGGTTTGTTTGCAATCCTCATAAGGATAGAGTTGCTGCTGCCAATACTATGTGGCATATTCCTCGTTGAAAACTTGTCTGTAATGTTGCAGGTGAGCTACTTCAAATATACGAAAAAGAAGTATGGAGAAGGAAGACGTATATTCCGCATGGCTCCATTGCATCACCATTATCAGAAAAAGGGATATGTTGAGCCTAAGATAGTGACTAGATTCTGGCTGGTAGGAATAATATTGGCCATCCTGACACTTGTGACACTCAAGATACGATAAACGCAAAACACGATATGGCTATGAAGAAACTTATAATATTGGGAGGTGGCGAGAGTGGAGTAGGCACAGCTTTGCTCGGCCAGATGAAAGGCTTTGACGTTTTTTTGTCGGATAGTGGGCAGTTGAAGCCTAACTTGAAGGAAGAACTCGACAAGGCAGGCATAAAATATGAAGAGGGCGGACACACGGAAGAGACAATATTGTCAGCAGATGAAGTGGTGAAAAGTCCGGGTATCCCAGAAAAGGCGCCAATCATCAAAGCATTGCGTGCAAAGGGAGTACATATAGTTTCTGAAATAGAATTTGCTGCGCGTTATACTAAAGCAAAAAAGATATGTATAACAGGTTCAAACGGAAAGACAACAACAACATTGTTGACTCACCACTTGCTTAAGGAATCTGGAATCAGAGCCGAATTGGCAGGTAATGTGGGCACGAGTCTTGCACGTCAGATAGCAGCAGGAAATGAGCCAGACTGGTATGTTATTGAGTTGAGCAGTTTCCAGTTGGATGACATGTATGAGTTCAAGGCCGACATTGCCATATTGAACAACATAACACCAGATCATCTTGACAGATACGAATATAAATTCGAGAACTATATACGCTCGAAATTCCGTATCACGCAGAATCAGACGAAAGAGGAAGCCTTTATATTTAATATCGACGACCCAGTAACCGAAGAGTGGCTTCCAAAGATAAAGACAGGCGGAAGAAACTACGCAGTCACGACAAAAAGTACGACGACATCGATATATACACAGAGTGGTGTGATGCATGTAGGTGCACGCGAAGGAGCCAATCTGTTGTTTGTCGCCGAAAATTTGCCAATTAAGGGAATCCACAACATCTACAATGCGATGCAGGCATGTGCGGCAGCGCAGCTCGTCGGCATAGATGATGCTTCGATAGCAGCAGCACTCATTACCTTTGTCAACGCCCATCATCGTCTGGAGTATGTAGGAACCGTTGCAGGAGTGGATTACATTGATGACTCAAAGGCAACAAACGTGGATGCTGCATGGTATGCACTAGAATGCCAGAAGAAGCCAGTAGTATGGATTGCAGGTGGAACAGATAAGGGCAATGACTATTCGGCTCTTAATGACATAGTAAAAGAAAAAGTAAAGACACTTGTATGTCTTGGATTGGACAACGAGAAACTCATCAAGGCATTCTCGGGTATAGTACCAGTGATTGTTGAGGCAAAGAGCATGGAAGAGTGCATCAGCAAGTGTCATTCTGCAGCACAAGAAGGCGATGTCGTATTGCTGTCGCCATGTTGTGCAAGCTTTGACCTGTTCAACAGCTATGTCCACAGGGGCAACCTTTTTAGAGAATGTGTAAACAATCTTGAGAAGTAATAGAAGATGGTAGAGCACCTTAAGAAATATATACGTGGTGACAAGTACATGTGGACCTTCATTATGATGCTTGTTATTGCCTCCATTATTGCTGTGTTCAGTACAGCAACGGTGTTGGCATACAGCCAGCATGGTGGTGATATTGTCGGTACGGTATTGCGTCATGTATGTCTTTTGGCATTTGGCGTTGGCGTAATGATTGTCATGAGCAATATTCCGCCCAAATATATAAGTGGATGGGCTCCGTTGGCGCTTCTTGCCGGCATCGGAATGCTTGTCATGGTGCTTGCCTTTGGTACGTCTCGTAATGGATCTTCACGATGGCTGTCGCTCGGCATAGTTCAGTTTCAGCCTTCGGAATTTGCAAAGATGGCATTGATTGTATTTGTTGCGAGACAACTGGCTTTGAATTTGATGAATCCAAACAATGCACTGAAGAGTGCGGGCATTGCAATTGTACTGGTGGCGGGTTTGGTCGTATTGGAGAACTTGTCAACATGTCTGCTGATTGTTATGTCATGTTGTGTTCTTTTGCTGATAGGCAGAGTCTCTTTTTATTGGATTGCTACTGCAGGCGTTGTAGTTGCATGCTTCTTTGCATTGCTTATATTCCTTGCTCCATATCCTCCGGTCAAAAACATCTTCCCTCGTGCGACGACATGGCGTGCACGTGTTGAGAGATTTGCTGATGTGGATGATTCTGAAAAGACAGGAAAAGGAGATAACTATCAGGCGGAACAGTCAAAAATTGCGATAGCAGTTGGTGGAATCAACGGCAAGGGACCTGGTAACAGTCAGATGAAGAACTATTTGCCGATGGCGTTCAGTGACTTTATCTTTGCGATAATCCTTGAAGAATTTGGCATTTGGGGAATGTTTTGGATAATCATTGCCTATGCTGGATTGATGGGTCGTGCGGTGGTATTGTCGCGGCATTGCGTGAAACCATTTCATACGTATGCGATGCTTGGGTTGTCATTCTTATTGACGATACAGGCAATAATAAATATGTTTGTTGCAGTTGGTCTTATGCCAGTAACAGGTCAGACGTTGCCGCTTGTAAGTATGGGTGGAACATCCAATGTATTGACTGGTTTGGCATTCGGTATAATATTATCTATCTCTGCCGATGTCAATGAAAACCTTGAAAAGACAACTTCAAGTGCGGTGGCGCAGGACAACGTACAGACAAGAAAAAGCAAAGAGTCGGCATCAGAAGAGTTTGACGAAGCTGATGCAGTTACATATAGTGAAGACAATTAAAATAGGAGGATATTAAGATGCGAGTTATAATAAGTGGAGGTGGTACAGGTGGACACATATTCCCTGCCATATCTATAGCAAATGCTCTTAAGGAGGCTGATCCAACGATAGAGATATTGTTTGTTGGTGCCAAGGGCAAGATGGAGATGGAAAAAGTGCCAGCTGCGGGATATAAGATAATAGGACTGCCAGTAGCGGGATTTCATAGAAAGCTGAACTTGCGTAATATATGTAGAAATATATTATTCCCATTCCGTCTGCTTAGCAGTATGATCAAGGCGAGCAGCGTGGTATCTGACTTCAAGCCAGACGTAGCAGTTGGTGTTGGTGGTTATGCCAGTGGTCCAGTTCTCAGAAGAGCAGCGAAGAAAGGCGTACCTTGTCTTGTTCAGGAGCAGAACTCGTATCCTGGTGTGACGAATAAAATATTGGCAAAAGACGCGAAGAAAATATGCGTAGCATATCCTGATATGGACAGATTCTTCCCAGCAGAGAAGATTATCATGACAGGTAATCCTGTCAGACAATCATTGTTGGCGGCTGTGGATAAATCTGAGGCCTATAAAGCGTTTGGACTAGAGGAAGGAAAACCAGTAGTCCTTGTCATAGGAGGTAGTCTTGGTGCACGTTCCATTAACCAGGGAATAATGGCATCTTTGAATGATTTGCCAGATGACGTCCAGTTGTTGTGGCAGACAGGTAAGATATATTATGACGACATCAAGGATGCCCTTGACAAGAATCCACGTCAGAATGTGAAAGCGTCAGACTTCATCAAGCGAATGGACTTGGCATTTGGCATAGCAGACATCGTCATATCTCGTGCAGGAGCAAGCAGTATTTCGGAATTGGCACTTCTTGGAAAGCCATCGATACTTGTTCCATCACCAAACGTCAGTGAAGACCATCAGACGAAAAATGCCTTAGCTCTGGTTAATGAGGGAGCTGCATTGATGGTGAAAGATGCAGACACTTCAAGCTTGATAAAAGAAAGTATCAAAGCATTGTCGGATCGGGAATCGCTGGCAAAACTTGGAGAAAACGTGAAGAAATTCTCCAGACCAAATGCAGCAAAGGATATTGCTCGTGAGGTAATGGCGTTGGCAAAAAAATAACAAGTAACATAGTAGGATATGGCGGAGTTTAAAAATATATACTTTGTAGGCATTGGTGGCATTGGAATGAGTGCCCTGGCTCGTCATTTCAAGGCGTTGGGATATAATGTGTCTGGTTACGACAAGACAAGAACACGATTGACAGACGAAATAGAGGCCGAGAATATATCAGTGACCTTTGATGATGAGGTTGGCTCTATTCCGGAGACCTTCAAAGACAAGGAGCAGACGAAAGTAGTATTTACGCCAGCCATACCTAAAGACAACAAGATATTGTCATATTTCGTGGACAACGGGTATGACGTGATGAAGAGAGCTGCTATGCTAGGCGAATTGACATCAAAGTCGGACGCAATATGTATAGCAGGAACTCATGGCAAGACGACGACATCTACATTGACCGCTCATATACTTAAGAACTCGTCGGTGGGATGCTCTGCCTTTTTGGGTGGCATATCGACAAACTATGACACCAACTATTGGAGTAACACACAATCTCAGTTTGTTGTTACAGAGGCAGATGAATTTGACAGGTCGTTTCTTCATCTTCATCCATACTTGGCATTGATAACAGCCATGGATGCAGATCACCTTGACATATATGGAACCAAAGAGGAAGTAGTGAAAGCATTTCGTCAGTTTGCGTCTCAAACAACTGTTGGCGGTTCATTGGTGTATAAGTTGGGATTGCCATTAAGTGAGAAAGATGTTGATGAAGACGTTGAGTTATTCTCTTACTCGGTAGACAATGCGGATGCGGACTTCTATGCATTCGACATCAAATTGAGTTGTGGGCGATATAAATTTTCGGTATCCACACCATTTGGAATAGTCCGTAACATAACCTTAGGCCTGCCGGGTCGTCATAATGTGGAAAATGCAGTAGCAGCCACAGCATTGGCAATGTTGGCAGGAGCGGAAGAGGACGAAGTGCGTGATGCGATGAAGACATTCAAGGGAAACCGACGAAGATTCCAGTATCGCATAGAGCAGCCGAAGCTGGTACTCATAGATGATTATGCTCATCATCCGGAAGAGATACGCACCATGTTGACATCGGTGAAGGAGATGTATGATGATAGGAAAGTGACAGTAGTATTCCAGCCGCATCTTTATACAAGAACGAGGGATTTTGCAGACGGCTTTGCCAAATCGTTGTCGATAGCAGATAGAGTATTGCTGCTGGACATATATCCGGCTAGGGAGCAGCCAATACCGGGTGTCACAAGCCAGATGCTTGCGCAGAAAATAAAAGGCAGCAAAGTGTCTCTGACAACAGCTGAAACGTTGTTGGACGATTTGCTGAGCGAATCAGTGGACGTAGTGATAATGATGGGTGCCGGCAACATAGATGCCATGGTGCCAACAGTAGAGAAAAGGCTATTGGAATTGAACAAATAACAACAAGAAATGGCACAAGGGAGTGGAAATATAAGTAAAGGCAATGGATTGCAGAGAGTGCTACGCATGTTTATATGGGTAGTAGCGATAGCCTATTTCCCTGTCATGATGTCGTTTATTGCGGTTGAGAAATCGGACTTGGTATGTTCATCTTATGAGGCCAAAATATGCAACGAGTCGGATGATATAATGATAACGAGAGAGCAATTGCGAAACATTGTACGTCAGACATGGCCAGACATAGAGGGTAAGCCATATTCGGAGATGAACCTTCATGAGATGGAACAGACAATCGAGCGTTTGCCAGTAGTCAAGAATTGTGAGATATACACGACACCTGGAGGTAAGTTGCATGTAGAAGTGCTTCAGAGAGAACCGGTGATGCATGTGTTTACTTCGGCGAGTTCGTTCTATATGGACAAGGAGCAGTATCGTGTTGTAGCGCAGCGCGACATGCAGGCGAATGCAGTAGTAGTGAATGGTCATGTCAATAGTGCCCTTGACTCGTCGGATCTTGTTGAATTGTGTCTGTTTATCCGTGGTGATTCGTTTTGGCGTTCGCAGATAGAGCAGATATATGTCACCGAGAAGCATGAATATATACTTGTTCCCCGTGTTGGCGACCATATTATAGAGTTTGGTGGCATAGAAGACATGGAGACGAAATTTGAGAATCTCTATACATTGTACCATAAGGGATGGCAACCGCATGAATGGAACTTGTATAAGAAGATAAACTTGAAATACAAAGGTCAAGTGATTTGTACGAAACGCAGTTAATGAGAAGTCGAATATAAGCAATAAATTATTATGGAAAACTATATTATAGCCCTAGACTTGGGTACAGAGAGTACAAGCATTATTGGTGCAATGGTTGATGAATATGAGCCATACGGCATCAGGGTTATTCATCAGGAAACCGTGACTTCTCAGGGTATGAGACGAGGCATTGTTGACAATACGGAGAAAGTGAAAGCCATAGTCAATAATCTTGTTCTTGGTGCCGAGCGCAAGCTAAAGAAGCCCAACAACATTCGTAAGTGGTATATATGCAGCATCGGTGGACGCAACTATCGATGTGAGACAGTACGATATGACAGAAATACGGCAGGTCAGTCGATTTCAGACATTACAGTAAATCAGTTGTGCATGGAAGCTCACAACAGAGTTATGGTATCGATGGATGAGGAGTTGACAAGATTTGCGCCTACATATTATTCGCTTGATTCGCAACCATTCGTAAAGAATCCTGTAGGCTTTAGTGCCAACAAGATGGAAGGATACTTCATGGCGACAATAACATCAAGAGATGCAATAGCAAATCTTAATTCGATACTTCCTCGAACCTCAAAAGCGTCATTTGAGCAGGTATATCCATCAGCCTCAGCAAAGGCGGCGATATTACTTCCTGAAGAAGACCGAAATGGAACCGTGCTGGTTGACCTGGGTGCAGGAACAACGAATGTGGCAGTCACATATAAAGGATCGGTATGTTACGATGTGTCAATACCATTTGGTTCAGACACCATAACCCGTGACATAGCAGCAGGAATGTCCTTGTCAATGGAAAAGGCAGAAATGCTAAAGCGTGCATTTGGAATGCATGCTCCAGTCAAGGATTCAAAAGTTGTCAATGTAAACATGGGAGATGAGACATATTCATGTAACATCAACAAGCTGGAGTTCATCATCAGGGCGCGAGTAGAGGAGATAGTAAAGTATGTGGACTCAGTAATAGTAAAGACAAGATCGATAGCAAAAGTAAGCAACATAGTTCTTGCAGGTGGCGGATCTCAGCTCAAGGGCATAGAAGAAGTATTTGCAGAAGGCTTGGCATTGCCAACAAGAGTAGCTAGTATGCCGAAGACTAAGATAGATGCGACAGAGAGTCTATCAGCAGTACTTGGTATGGCATCACTTTTTGCCCGTGAGTATAAGCCAAAATTTGACAAAGAAAAAGAGTCGGATTTGTTTAGTCAGCCAGAGGTGCCAGAGGTTTTGCCGCAGCAACCGCAGCAACCTCAGCAGCCTCAGCAGCCGGCAGAGCAGCCGGCAAAAGAGAAGAAGAAATGGTATTCTTCACTCTCAGATTTTGCAAGCAAGATAATGGATGATGGTCCGGCATTTGGTGAAGAAAAGAAATAAAATATAAGCAATCATAGAAAACCTAATCATTATGGATGAAACGTCAATAGATATAAGCAGCGGGTTTGTAGACAACTCGTCGCAGCTGACTTCGATAATACGCGTCATAGGTGTAGGTGGAGCCGGTAGCAATGCCGTCAACAACATGTATGAGATTGGTATAGAAGGAGTCAACTATGTAATATGCAATACAGACAGTCAGGCATTGGCAGACAGTCATGTGCCTGTGAAAGTGCAGTTGGGAAAGAAGCTTACCGAAGGACTTGGTGCAGGCAACCGTCCAGAGAGAGGCCGAGAGAGTGCATTGGAAGCCATAGATGAGATAAAAGAAGTCTTGGTAGGCTGTAAGATGGCATTTGTCACAGCAGGCATGGGTGGTGGAACAGGAACAGGTGCGGCTCCTGTAATAGCCAAGACAGCCAAGGAGATGGGAGTATTGACCATAGGCATTGTTTCCATTCCATTCCTTGACGAAGGTATTCCTCGTATCAACAAGGCGGTCGAAGGATTGTTGGAGATGGAGAAGTGTGTGGATTCACTTTTGGTCATCAACAGTCAGAGGATATTGGAGATGTATGGCGACCTCGACATAGACGAGGCGATGATGAAAGCCGACAATATTCTGGCGTTGGCGGCCAAGGGTCTTGCAGAAATCATATCGGTTCATGCGAGGTACAACGTCGACTTTGCGGACTTGCAGTATGCCATGACAAACAGTGGTGTAGCAGTAATCGGATTGGGTTCGGCCGAAGGTCCAAATAGAGCGCTTGATGCGGTAAAGATGGCGTTGAGTTCGCCATTGTTGAACAATAGTGACATACGTGGTGCGAAGCATCTTATAGTTAATGTCATGAGTGGCACAAGCAACAAGCTCAAGATGTCGGAAAAGGGCAAGATAACCAATTTCTTGAGAGAGATATCAGGCTATAGCAACCAGGAAGAGTTGATATGGGGAGCGGGCTTTGATGAAACGCTTGGTGAAAGTATCAGAGTGACAGTAGTTGCGACAGGTTTTGCAACAGACGTCATCTTGAAGAATTCAAATATAGAGCCGCAGATACCATCAATAAACATCTATCCAGACAGCACAGTGGATTCTCCTAGTGACGAAGAGTCGAGAGTCATAGATCTCACTCCACAGGAGCCAGGGAAGTATGACAATGAGATAGAGCAACTGTATAGTAATCGTCCGGCATCGCCATTTGAAGAAGAGGAGTATTCGACCAAGAACCTTGCTGACCCTATCAGCATATCTCTGGAAGAGCTCCGTTCGGAAGAGGTGATAAGCAATATAGAGAATATACCAGCATACGAAAGAAGAGCAATAAAAAACTAATAAAAAAAATACTATGAGCTTATTTGATCAGATTAGCAAAGATATCATGGCGGCAATGAAAGCTCGCGAGCAGGTGAGACTAGAAGCATTGCGTGGTGCCAAGAAAGAACTTTTGGAGGCAAAGACAGCAAAGCCTCAGAGTGAGGACCTCAGCGATGCAGAGGCAGTAAAGATAATCAAGAAGATGGTGAAGCAGCGCAAGGATGCTGCTCAGATCTTTACAGAGCAGAACCGTGCAGATCTTGCAGAGGGTGAGCTGGCTCAGGCAGCAGTTTTGGAAGAATATCTTCCAGCATCAATGTCGCCAGAACAGCTTGAGGCAGCAGTCAAGGAGATTATCGCCCAGACAGGTGTTACAAGCATCAAAGAGATGGGCAAGGTAATGGGATTGGCTAACAAGCAGCTTGCAGGTCAGGCTGATGGCAAGGACATCTCGGACTGCGTGAAGCGTCTTTTGGCTTAATATCCAATAGAGAGAATAAGAGGCTCGTGTTGCAGTATGCGACGCGGGCTTTTTTTGTTTTCGGACAATGGTCGGACAACTTTCTGACGGTTGTCGGGTTGGTGGATGGACAGATGAAATATGTCAAGAAGTTTTGTGTTGTATATTGAATTTGATTAATTTTGTTGTGATTTTTATATGGTTTGATAAATATGATTAATACCAAATATATTCATTTTATATCTTGCTTTATAATTCTCATGATGTGTATTGCGGTAGGAGGATGCAGGCAAGCGGTTTCTGGAATACAGAAAACATTATTGTTGGTGGATTCTGCGTTGAGGTTTGATGCTGATACATTGGCATTTGAAATGCTAGATGCCATAGGTGAAGCAGAAATTGCAGGCATGTGTGATGCGGATGTGGCGCTTTATGCGGTGCTGGTGACTCAGGTGCTTGACAGGATGAATTGTGCGATGGATGATTCGCTGGTTCAGCTGGCGGTAGACTATTATCAGACGCAAGATGCAGACGACGAGTATCATGAGGGATTGGCGTATTATTATATGGGGCATTTGCTGATGGAGAGGAATGATATATCGTCGTTAATATGGTATGCAGAGGCTAAAGAGAAATTTGTAAAATGTCAGAACTTGCGTTATGAATTTCTGTGCTGGAACTTTATGGGATATGTGACAAACAGGCAGCGAGACTTGGTGGATGCAATAAACTTCTACAGGGAAGGGCTAAAAAGGGCTAGAGAAATAAACAATAATCATTACGTTTTTTCTGAGTGCACAGCTCTGGCAAGATGCTATTCGTTGATGGGGAATACAGACAGTGCTCATTATTATCTTGACCCAGTTGAATTGGACCAGAGCGATGTTGAAGAGTGGATGTGGTATGTGTATACGATAAAGGGGCAGATCTCATTGTCAGAGAAGAATTATAAAGACGCCATTGCGTATTGTGACAGTGCGGAAATAAAAAAGACATCAAACGGGTTCCTTAGTTCAATAATGGCGGAGTTATATCTGAATATAGGCAAATATGCAGAAGCGTTGAAATGTGTAAGGAGACATGAGGCCGAAGATGTTTATGAGTTGGCCTTGATGTATGAGCAATTGTCGGATATCTATGAGGCAAGGGGAAGTATAGATTCGTCATTGTACTACAACAAACTATATGTTGCCCTATGTGATTCTATAGAAATTATGGAAGGAAACACATCTGCTGCGGTAACAGCCATAAAAAACAGGAAGACGATTGTTAAGGAAGAGCGTCAAGAACTATTGGTTATAGTGATGGCATTGGTTGTCATGCTGGGTGTAGTTGTCGCAGTGATGTATTTGAGACAAAAAAGAAGCACGAAACAATCGGAAAGGGAGATAATGTGTTTGAAGGACAAACTATTCCTTCAGATACAAAATGCCAATGTGCAACGAGAGTATATAAATGATTCGGTAGATCTTATACTAAAGATGATAGGAAGAGAAGTGGTTGTGTCGATTTCTAAGGATGAACTGTTAACCCAAAGGCAGAAGGTCAAAATAATATATACATCCCTCGACAAATATCTTCCGAATGTATCCAAACATATAGTTGATTATTACGATACATTTAATGAAGATGACGTAGTTTGTTTGGTTGGCAACGCCTTGAAGTTGTCATATTCCAATATAGCTTCTATAATAATCAAGTCGGAATCTTGCGTAAATATGAAACTGCGAAGGATGTATGAGAAAATGTCAGAGCAGGGTATCAATAAGTGCGATTATGTAATAAAACAGTATATTTTTGATACTATAGGAGTGTCTGGTTGAGCTTGTGCAGTTTGATAAGAGTGTTAATTTGGTTAATGAATTGATTGTTAGTATGATGTAGTGTTGATTATGAGGCTTTTGTGCACCTTTTTATATCTGAATTGACTTTGCTTTTTTGTTATTTTGCTGCGGATTTGGACGAAGATAGTCCAGATGAATAACAGATAAAACAAAGTAAAGAAATGAATGTAAAAAGAACAATTAATGCATTATTGATTGCGATGTTATTTGCATATCCTTTAGTGGAGGCAAATGCAGCTAAAAGAATCAAGGCTACAGCAAGTACAAAAACTAGTCCAGACAGTCGATTAAAGAGATGTTATGTGCCAGGTGAGTTTTATGTCACAACTAACGGTGTGATATTCGAGTGCTGGACTACTGGCGTGTGGAATATCGAACTGACAGATGATTATGGTGAGGTGATTTATAGTGGAACAATAAGTGCGGTGGCAAATGAGAGTTATTTTCTGTATGTGCCGGGATTGGACCCAGATGAAGATGAAATAGATGGACTGTAATGCAATAAGATTAATTATATAAATATACGTAATGAATAAATTATTTAAAATAGTATTGTCGTGTGTGGTGTTTTCTCAAATGTCGTGCACAGATGAAATATTGGACTCTCATGTTATAATACATGATGATGTGATTTCAAGTTGTTCAAATATGCATATATCTCAGGCTGTTGCATATGCTCAATTGTTTCAGCCTGCTCTAGATAAAAATGATCAAAATCCATCACATAATAAATCAGAAAGAATTCCTCCAGTTGTGCATGATGTTGATGTTTTGGTTGAAAATGGCGATACCTTGTTGTTTGCAATAAATTATGGAGATAATGAAGGCTATGTTTTGATCTCAGGTGATAATAGTATGTTTCCGATACTGGGTCATAGTAGTGAGGGCGCTATTCATTTTTGTGACATGGATAAATCTCATCCGATGAATTATTTTATTCAACGGAATAAAGATAGAGTTATCGAATCTAGAAAAAATGGCCAAATTAATGAATATTATGAAAACTGGAAAGATTTGGGCAACGATGAGTATGAGTATACTGTAGAGATTCAGAATTCTGAACCTTTTGATTTGAGTGAGGGCAATAAAAGAAGAACGGAGTCGTCAGGAAAGGCTTCTATATATCCATATACAGGAAAGGAACTTGATGCGTGGTGTCAAGTTGGTGGTTATAATTATAATGCAAAAAATAGGGCATGTGTTGGATGCCCAGCATTGTCAATAGCCATGCTTATGTATGACACTTCAAATCGATTCGATGGTTATAATATTCGAACAACTCCATCTTTTGACTATTCAGACCATTATGACATTTATTATTTAGACAGGGAAACTCATTTGTCCAAGAATTTAAGAATAATTGGTGATAATATTCCGAATTATAATTGGGGTAAAAGCAGAGATATGGAAACAGGTGCTAGTGCTAATGATATTAAATCAGGACTTGTTAAGTTGGGTTATAAGAAAGCTAATTATGTCACTTATAATCTTGATGCTGTATATGAGAATTTGTCTTTTGATGGTATAGACTATTTTGGAAATAAAACAAAATTTCATAGAGGGGTTTTAATAGCTGGTTTTAGTTCATATGGGGGGCATATATGGTTTTGTGACGGATATTATGAACAAGGTTATATTATTACAAAAAAGAAAAAGAATATATTTGGAAAGGTCAAGGAGATAAAGACGTGGAATGAATATGATGATATGTTGTATATGAATTGGGGTTGGGGAAATGAAGGTAATTTTAATAAGACAAAATCCAATGGGTGGTTTTCTGCAAATGATGAAATATGGAAGTCCATTGATTCTAATGTAAGGAATGTTAATTATAAAAACAAAACTATAGTATTTGTAAATCTTAATTATTATGAGAACAATTAGTTCAGTAGTAGTTGGTGCCGTTATGTTGGCATTGGTGGGTTGTAAGGATGATGAATTTGTATATAATTCATCGAGAATGCCATACGACGATTACTCGGTATCGGTATATGTTTCTGAAGGAGGTAAAAGTGTTGTAGGAGAATCTTTTCTGCAGAAGTTCTCAGTGTCAAGTGAGGAGTCGCGAGCTAAGTGTGCAGTGGAGATAGAAGATGATCATTTTGTTGTTGTTCCGGATGCTCCAGACGTGAAGCATTTAGTAGTTTCGGAGTCTGACTCTGTAGTGATTCAGCGTGGTTCGGCAACAACGGACTTTACAATAGAGGGGCAGCGCTATAAGATAGTTGTTGATTTTGTTCGTTCGGCTCCCAAGGGGATGTATGTAGACAGTAAACTGAATATAGTTGCTTTGAAGTGTGACGGTGTGACATGGGAGTGTGATGACAAACAACCTTCAATTCATTTTATCAAAGAGAATGGAGTATACAAGATAGAGGATTGATTTGTTAAAATAGTGTTAAGAAAATCGAGAAATTGAGTTTGACAACTTTGACCATGACCATTGTTAAAGTGGGTTAAAGAAATGCTTTTTTTAATGGAGTCAGAAAGGTATGGTAAGGGTACGGTAAGGTACCGTTATCCCTCCGAGAAAAGTGTCTGAAGTCGAGACCGCCTAAAGTGCAAAAGAATGCTAAATATTATTAAACAAAGGATGCTCGAATTAACATGGAAGGTTGTTGTTTTAACTAATAAGAATACAAATTATTTGGAGTATAACGCAGAAAACGTGGAATGGTCACGGTCAAAGGTCAAAGTTGAATTTTGGGGGAGGTAAATTCGTTTATATATTAATTTTATACATCTTTGCATGTTTTTTTATTGTAGTTGTTGCTTTTTTTTATTTTTATTATCTTACTTTGCAAAAAAAATAAATAAACATCAAAATATTATGAATAAAAACTCATTATTTGTTGCTGTTGTTGCTGTGGTTGCATCTTCTTGTAATGAAGATAATGCTCTTGTAGATTCTAGATTATGTGATACAAACACTGATGTTGAAAATGTTTGTGGTACTTTACATTTTGCAAATGCGGATGCTTTTTTTTCAACAAGCGAAAAGATTATGAAGATGAGCTATGAGGAGCGTGAATCATGGGAGGAAAAGATTGGTTTTACATCACTGAATACATTTTTGAGAAGACTGTCTGAACAATATGAATACACAGACACACTTGTCGCTCTTTATCCACAATATTTCGACGTAGAAGATAGTATTACTGTCTGTATTGTCCCTGAGTTTTATTCATACTTGGCTGATGAAAAAGGTTTTTTTTACGTTCAAGATGCAATTCACATGGTAGACGGAAGGAAGGTGGCTTTTGGGGAAAACGGCTCAACAGATTTGATTCGCAAAGTAATGATGGGGGAAGTTATTCCTAATTATGAAGTGCTTAGTTTTAAGAAAAAAAGCATGCTAAAATCAACACAAAATGGAGTGCCGATATATAGTTGTGGTGAATATGGTGGTAAAAAGAACAAATATAAAAGTATTTTTACAACAAAGATTTACATTGCAGCTATACATGAGTCGAACAATACATATTACCAGTATGAGATTGAAACTAAGATTGAAAACCGTCAATACAAACTTGGAAAATACCGTGAACACCATTCAGAGGAAAGCGGTTGGACTGATATAGCTATTTCATATACAAATTATTTTAACAACCCGATGGTTACGACTTCCGGTTATATATATAGTCGATATGGCTATGACAGAGTTACGGTTTCATCCACGACAAAGTTAGGTAACCGTTATTTATCAGAATCTAAAGTTCCTGCTTTTCTCCAAATATCAGGCACGGCTTCTAGCAGTGATGTAGGTGATTTTCAATTATATTATGACTATAGGAAATAATTTTCATTTACAAAGATATATTTAAATATGATGAGATTTTTGATTTATTTTAATGTCTTACTTGTTGTGGCGTTGTCTTTTTCATCTTGTGAGAAAGACGAGGAGGTAATACACTTCGACAAACATATATATGTCAATCAATGTGATTCAGATATAACCCTAAGGGCTTTGGGGCTTAGTTATGATTCCTCATCTAATTGCTATATTGATTCTACTGATATAAATATCAACAAAGGGGGGATTGCCTCTCAAGTGACAGCTCATGGAAAGCCTTGGACAATGAACAATGAATTCATTCCGTTTTCATATTCATTTAGGATACTTGCCGGTGATTCAATTGTAAGCTGTGTTACACGAGATTATGACAACCGAGTAACAGAGGGTGTTGGTTTGACATATATATTAGTAGAATCAGGTTGGTGTGATAGCGACTTGTATGATTACAGTGTATCAGCAGATACTGCAATTTATTCGTATACAATCACCAACGAAAAAATTCAAAGTCTATCGAATTATTTTATCAATCACTTTGGAATTCATCCCCAAATAATCCAATAGCATCTTAGACATTCTTGATGAAGCACAGAATTTATGTTTTGTGGGTTTATGTAATTCTGATGTTTGTTGAAATATCAGTATATCCACAAAGCAATTTAATCACGGGGCATGTATGTGATGTTTCAAATGGTGAATCTATACCATACGTGTCATGTGTTGACATTACATCAGGTCGTGGAACAACCACCAATTTATATGGTTATTTTTCCTTACAAGCAGACAAATCGTCACGACTGCAATTTTCATGTGTTGGCTATGAAAGCAAAACAATAGATAGCATATCATTATCTGACACCGTGGTGGTTGTGACACTTAATCCCACGCACACGACATTGGACGAAGTTGTAGTTTCTGCATATATCCCTGAGAGGGAACAAGTGCAGATGGGGAAGAATACCGTTCCTGTGGAAATAATAAAAAACATTCCGTCGCTATCAGGAGAAGCTGATTTGATAAAATCGGTATCATATCTACCAGGTATAAATTTAGGGAAGGAAGGATATGCCAACTTGTATGTAAGAGGTGGAGATAGAGGACAAAATCTGGTTCTTCTAGATGGTATAAAAATATATAATACGAGCCATGTTGGTGGATTCTTGTCACTTTTTAATACGGATGTCGTGAAACATGTTGATGTCTATAAAGGTGGTTTTCCTGCTCAATATGGTGGAAGAGCATCGTCAATAATTGATGTTATCACAAAGGATGGAAACAGAGAACGTTTAGGAGGGAAAGTCAGTTTAGGTTTGATATCATCTAGTCTTTTTGTTGAATCCCCGATAGGGAATAAACTTTCTTTTTATCTAGCTTGCCGTTCTTCATACTATGCGCTTTTTCAAATCAGATCAAGAAAAAAAATAAACAATGGGCAAGATGGTGAATACACGAACTACACGTTTTATGATATTAATTGCAAACTAAATTGGCGAATCACAGAACGAAGCAATTTAGTGCTTAGTATGTTTAATGGGCATGACATGACGAGTTTTGCCAATCTTTATAGAAAAGAAACAGGGACTTCCAATGAGTATAAAATGTACAACAAATCACGACTCTCCATAAATAATAAGGGAGTGTCTCTTTCTCATTTGGCTGGTCTTGGAAAGATTTTTATGAAGAATACAATGTCCTTTTCCAAATATTCTAATTTATACAAAAATGTCATTGATGAGATAGAAAACAAAATAGAACGGCAAGAAGAAAACAAGACAAAGTCGTCAATTAACGATATCACCTTTATAAATAGAAATGAGATTAGTATACAGAGACATGAAATAAAAGGAGGTCTTGAGTTGTCGTGTTATATGTTTGTTCCTGGAATGACGTCTTGGAGTCTGTCGAGTGACGCGTCTCAAGCTAGATGTGATACGCTATATGGATACACAAGAACTAATTATTCAACAGAAATGAGTGTATATGCCAATGATGAATACGAAATAAATAACAAAGCAAAGGCAAGTGTTGGCTGCCGTGCTACGATCTACAAATGCAAGGGTGCGACATATCGACGTATAGAACCAAGATTCTCATTTCGTTATATGTTGACAGATAATTTATCTGTTAAAGCTAACTATACAATGATGAATCAGTATAATCATGTAGTTGTAACGTTGCAAGACGAATTTGAAAAAGAAATATGGCTAGCTTGTACTAAAAATCTCAGACCACAGCATTCCAACCAGACATCCATAGGTTTTTTCTATGGAAATGACAAGTTGAAACTAAATGTGTCAGTAGAAAGTTTTTATAAGACTATGAATAATCTAATAGATTACCGTTCAGCACTTAATGATGGTGAAGTGTTGACTAGTATTGAGGAGTCTGTGATAAGGGACGGACAAGGACGTTGTAGGGGATTGGAATTCATGTTTTCAAAGGATATAAAAAATATAAGTCTTTGTGCATCGTATACGATTTCAAATAATGAAAGACGATTTAGCGAAATTAATGATGCAAAATGGTATCCATTTCTATATGACAAAAAACACGACTTCAATCTTCTTGCTACATGTAAAGTGAACAAAAAATGGAGCTTTTCAGGTAATTTTGCGTTGGCATCTGGTGCACCAGTCACGTTGCCAGTCTCTTATGTCAAAAGAGATGGCTATTTTGGAGGATATTATATTTATGATGGAATCAATAACAAACGGTTGCCTCTATACCACCGACTTGACATTGCTGCTAATTATTGCAGAACAACAAGGAAGGGACACCAGTCGGAATGGTCTTTGAACATTTTTAATGTTTATGCTCATCAGAACGCCTCGACAATCTATTATGACTCAAGAACAGGTAAGATTAAGCAAGTCGCATTGTTTTCTATTGTTCCTTCACTTAGCTATACATACAAATTCTAGATATGATTAAAAGTATAAAATTTTATTTTGGGGTGCTATCTCTTTTGTTGACAGCCTGTGAAATAGAAAAATATATTGACTATGAAAAATATTATGATGGTGACAAGATAGCAGTACATGCATACCTATCATCAAGCAGAGGAATGGTAGCTTCTATCCATAAGACATTGCCTCCTGATAATCCCAACGGCAATGACAAACTTCAAGATGCAAGGCTGTTTCTTCTGTCAGGTGGCCATCGAATAGCCGAGGCAACAACCGAAAATGGCGAAAAGTATATCATAAAAGCCAATGAACTTTGTTTGAGCAATGATGCCTTATATTCTATTGAAGTAGAATGCTCTGGCTTTGAGGTGATTTCGTCTGATGCCATGAGACTTCCAGCAGAAGTTAAGATTGACTCTCTTGTCTCTGATGAATTGTTTTGTTACTTGTATATAAACAATCCATCGGCATCAAATGGATATTCATTGACAAAGCATCGCTTTCGTCACGCAAAAGAACAAGGAAGGTCGAGTCTGTATTATTTAAATCCTCAATATGAAACATTACCTGCAGGTGTTTATCAATGGAATTTGGCAATCGATGAGTATTATGACAGCATTTGTTATGATTTGTTTCTATATTCTCCTGAATTAATAGAGATGATGGATAGCCGACAGGCTTATAATGACAGCTATGACGATGTGTTTGCGGAATATCCTAATTTTATCAAGAGTAACATTCACGGTGGTTATGGGCTATTTGCAACATATTCGGTATCGTCTGCCACTTGGAGGAAATATGAGGTTGGGGAATAGAAAACGTGGAATGGTCACGGTCAAAGGTCAAAGTTGAATTTTGGGGGTGGTTAAGATTGCCAGATGGTAAGGCCGATGCAGTGGGTGATTTGGTGGTCTTCTGACATTAGTTTGTGATAGACTTTGATGCCGTTGTCAGTTTTTTCTTCTTTGATTAGTGAGAGGATAGTATTGCCTGGCAGTATTTCGCGCATGTAGATGACTTGTGCTTCGGCGAGTCTGTATTTATCGTTGTATGTTTTTGACATGGTGTTGGCGAGCCATTGGAGATAGGTGGCTTGTGTGACATGACCATTGAAGTCGATATCGGAGTCGGAAGCGATGTAGTGAGTCGCTTCTTTCATGTCTTGAGGCATTTCTGTGGTCACTAAATCACCGATGGGCATATCTTGGGGAAGTTGCAGTCCGGCATTGAGAGTGACGATAGCGGGAGTTGGTCTGACAGGTCGGCGACGGCTGACATCGATCTGCATCCATCGGGACGATGCTTTTGCTATTTGGTTGCCTTGTGAGTTTTTTATTTCGTAGCATCGCAGGGCGAAGAGTCTGTCGAGCCCGGATGGGAAAGTGTCAATTTCGAGAGTGTCGTTGATGTGTGGCCATTGGTTTATTGTGAGGTGAATGCTATGAAGCATCCATGTGAGTCCGATTTTGCTCATGGCATCCATGTCGACGCCGAGTATCTTGGTGTGTCCAATGGCGACGTCGGAGAGGAACTGGCTCATGGCGCCCTCTTTGAGCGTGCCGGAGGCGTTGGTCAGTTCATGAGTGATAACGATTTGCTCGTGATGAATCGGATATTGCATAGTATTACTTCAGTTTGCCAACGATCTTTGGTTTGTATTTGTCGGTCAGTTGCTTAATGTATTCAGCTTCGTAGTGTTGCTGGTAGTCAGTAACGAGTTGTGTCTTTACGGAATCGTATGGGAGTGTTTCTCCGTTGGTGTAGGTGCCGCAGACAACGACATACCTTGATGGTATGTTTGGCCAGAGGTATTCGTCGTATTGGCCGCCTTTAGTCTGCTTGCCGTTAACGACCTTGTCAGCTAGCTTTGTTGCCTTTGCGACGTTGTTGTGTGCGAGCTTTGAGACCTTGGCGGCGGTCTTTTCGTCCTTGCAGAAGAAGATATTACCATCGAAAGAAGAATCCTGTGAGTATCTTGATGGATTGTCGTTGTAGAGTTTGACAAGTGCGGTAGTGTCGAGGTTGCTTGTGTTCCAGATAGTTTTCTTGTTCACCTCGAAGACGAGCAGTCCGTCGTAGTATTCCTGAATAGTATATCTGAAATCGGCATATTTGTTGGTCAGAGCCTGTTTGTCATAGTCGGCAATGATAGAAGTGGCGATGTTGTTGAAAATGTCATCGGGGTAGGCGTTGGGCTGCCAAAATGAGAGGATATGTTGGTCGTTGATGATGAGTTTTTCGCCCTTGTCGAAAGTGGCGACAGGTGTTGTGATATTGTTGATCATTTCGAATTTGACGCTGTCGGGTTTAGGGCTCATCATTATACCTATAATATCCTGCTTGACCTTGTCGTTCCATTGGATGTTGTATTCCTTGAGTAGCTTGTGTGCATAGCTATTGAAACCAGCGGAAGCGACAGGGTGCCCTTGTCGTTTGACATTGGTGATGATATGGTTGAATTCGTCGTTGGTGCGTTCGGTTTTCTTTTCGATGTGCTTGACGATATGCCAACCGAATCCGGTCTGGAAGACCTTTGAGAAGTCGCCATTGTTAGTGAGTGCGAACGCCTGTCGTCCGTATTCGCGGAACTGAGGATTGAGTTGGCCTTCGGATATCCAAGGCATCATTCCACCGTTGGCGGCAGTCTGTGTGTCGTCGGAGTAGAGGCTAGCCATTAGTGCGAAATCGGCACCTTGTTGGAGTTGGGTATAGACGCTGTCGATAGATGCCTTGAGGCTATCCTTTTGTTGCTGGCTGCAGTTACGAGGAAAAATCTTCATGATGTGAGCAGTCAGTACCTCACCAGGATATGGTCGGCGGTCGTGGACGATGATGAAGTGGTAGCCGAACTGAGTGCGGAAGACATTGGAGAGAGAGTCGACAGGGGTGTTGTATGCGGCATCCTCGAACTCCTTAACCATCTGGAAAGCGGTGAAAAAGCCGAGTCGTCCTCCGTTTTGCTTTGCGGAAGGGTCGTCGGAGACTCTTTGGGCCACAGCGGCGAAGTTGGCGCCATTGATAATTTCCTGTCGAGCTCTAAGAGCCTTGTAGTAAGCATTAAGGGTGTCGGCAGGAGTGGCATTGCCTGGAAGGCGTATCAGGATGTGGCTGGCATCAATTTCTTCGTTGAGGCGAGCCTTGAGGACATCTTCTGCAGCCTTTTGTGCAGTTGTGTCGTTCTGGTAGGGCTTGGCGAGTTCTTCGAAATAATATGTGCTTTCGTTCTTGTATTGTCTAGTAGTGTCGATACCCATAGCGTGTGCCTCTTCTGCCTTGAGCTTATAGTTGATGAAGAGGTCGAGATATTCGCGTTTGGAGATAGGTGTTTGTGCGGCAGAATTGTTTTTGTTGTATATGTAGTTGAACTCCTCGGCAGAGATAGTCTTGCCGTTGATTTTGAGAAGTGGAGTTTCTTTTATCTGGGCCATTGTGACGATAGAAAAAGTCATCAATGTGAGTGCTGCAAAAATCCTATTCATAGTCGTTAGTAAATAAAACTCATCAAAATTAACTGATTCTTTCTAATTATGCAATAAAAAAAGGCCCTGACATCACGTCGGCGCCTACCCAATCGATCAAAAATGAAAATCTTATCTATGAAATCACTTATAGTTACGTAACTTCATAGATAAGGTTTCGTGTAAGTCGTTATTTTTCAATTAAAAAAAGTGAAAAACCATTTTACTGAACGCCCTTCATCATCTTCTTGAGGAGAGGACAGAGAGCGAAGAGGATAATGGAAGCTATGCCTGCCATGACAGCGAAGAGAGTGAAGAACTCGGTGAGGTTAGTAATCTCGAATCCGAGGAAGCTCTTGGGAGTGCCATCGGCGTCAGGGAGCAGAGTGGCCAATTTGCCAGCAAGGATATTGGCAGCGGCATTGCTCATGAACCATACACCCATAAGGAGAGACGCGAGGCTAGCAGGTGAGAGCTTGTTGACCATCGAGAGTCCGATAGGTGAGAGGCTAAGTTCGCCGATAGTATGAATAAAGTAGAGAGCGAAGAGCCAGAACATAGAGACCTTCATGCCAGGCTCGAGACCGCTAGTAGCGAAAGCGATGACGACATAGCCAATAGAGAGGAGTGCGAGTCCGATAGCCTGCTTGGCAGGTGAGAAAGGCTCAGCGTTGTGCTTGTTGAGGAAATCCCAGAGAGCGGCCATGACAGGTGCGAAAGTGACAACCACGATAGGGTTGATAGACTGGAACCAAGTAGTTGGCATTTCCCAGTCGCCAATAGTTCTGTCGCATTGCTGGTCGGCGAAGATAGTAAGAGACGAGCCAGCCTGTTCGAAAGCGCTCCAGAAGAAGATTACGAAAACAGCGATGATGTAGATCACGCCGATGCGGCATTTCTCGACAAAAGTGAGTCCGCGGTCAGTAATGATAAATACGGGAAGTGCTATTGACAAAGCGTAGATAGCGGCCGAGATATAGTCGTTGAAAGAGTCGACCTGAATAGAGATGCCGTTGTCGAAATTTAAGATAAAGAGGAAGAAAAGTGCGACAGCTCCGAAGATGCATCCCCAAAGACGGAGAGGAGAGTTAGGCGTAGAAGCCGCAGATTCTTCGAGATGAGCGGCAGCATTCTTCTCCTTGAGGAGTTGGCTCTGCGAAGGAGCGAGACCAATCTGCAGACCTTCTGGAGTCTTGAGGAAACGGTCCTTGAAGAGGTGGAACACGACAACAGAGATAACCATTGCTATGCCAGCGCAGAAGAAACCCCACTTGAAATTGCCAGGATTAGACCAGTTGCCATTTCCGAGAGAGCCGCAGATGAGTGGAGCGATGAACGCTCCGGTGTTGATGCCCATGTAGAAAATGGTGAAAGCGGAATCCTTGCGGTGGTCGGTTGGTTCGTAGAGATCGCCTACCATAGTAGAGATATTTGGCTTGAAGAAACCGTTGCCAAAGATGAGAGCGGCGAGTCCGGCGAACATGAGGACAGTCGAAAGAGTATTATCGACAGAAGTATCCATCACCAGTTTGCCGTCGACATCGAAAATAGACTGGTTGACAGTACAAGCAGATGCGAACATGAGGAACTGTCCGACAGCCATAGTTATGCCTCCGAACATGATAGAACGTCGGTTGCCCCAATACTTGTCGGCGATGTATCCACCTAGGAGTGGAGTGAGGTAGACGAGACCTGTGTATGAACCATAGATCTGTGAAGCCATTTCGTTGTCGTAGAAAGCAGCGACAAGATAGAGGACGAAGAGCGCCCTCATGCCGTAGTAGCTGAAACGTTCAGCCATTTCGGTGACGAACAGGAGGTAGAGTCCTTTAGGATGTTTATTGCTCATATCTTATATATATGTATAAGTCTTGTTCGTATTAGTTGAGTTTAGGAAGATTCTCGAGATCCTCTGGTGTAGCCTCTCTGCGGCCGACCTCCTTATCTTCTGGGAGTTTATCCTTGTCGAAGAGAGGGAAGAAATCCATGATAGCAGTCTCCATGACCATGTTGACCTCGAAATCGTCGGTGTCGCCATTCATGCCAGCGATAGTCTTATCGACAGCATCCTTGACATCGGAAGCGAGGACGAGAATCATCTGTGAAACGCGCTTCTCGCGTCCGGAAGCCTCGTCGACCATGAGGAAAGAAATCTTGACCTTGTACCAACGATCGCCGTCGTCGGAAGGGAGGACCTCGGCATATTTAGCCTTGCGGATGCTAGCGATAGCGAATTCGCCGCTTATGTATTGTGGCATTTCCTTGTAGACGCGTTCTTCGGCCTCGGTATAAGTGATAGCGTCGAAGAGATAAGCTTCAGTTACTCGTTTGTCCTTTCCGCTACGTTCGTCAGGCTTCATATAGCGTATCTTGCATTCGAAGAGTGTAAGCATATTACGTATTTGTTGAGAATTGATGATATTTTTCTTTTTTTACGATTGCAAAATTAATATTTATTTCGCTATCTTCGTAACGAAAAACAATTAATATCCAAAAACTGAAAAAATGAGAAACTTAAAAATCATTTTGGCTACCGCTGCAGCAGCATTGACTCTTACAAACTGTACTACTATAGATTCGGGTTCGGTAGGTATCCGCTTCTTCAAATGGTCGAGCAACGAAGATGCTCAGGGTGGTGTCATCGAAACATGTAAAGGTTGGGTGTGGTATAATCCGATCACCCAGGACGTGTTTGAATATCCTATATATGTACAGAGAAAAGACTTCAAGGCATTTAGTGTCAATGCCAAGGATGCGTCGACATTTACGATGGACCCAACATTGGCATACAGACTTGACCAGTCGAAAGCAACAGAAGTGTTTGTGAAATATCGTCGCTCACTTGCAGAGATAGAGGATGGATATATCCGCACTTGTATCTATGAAGCATACAGAACATGTGCAAACCAGTATACATCGGACTACCTGATGGCCAACAGAGGAGAGTTTGAGGGTGAAGTGCGCAAGCGTCTTGAGCAGTCGCTTTCGTCAGAGGGCTTTATAGTAGAAGAATTCACATCGCAGATAACACCTCCAGCAACCTTGTCGGCAGTAATCAACGCCAAGAACGAAGCCGTTCAGAACGCATTGAAGGCAGAGAACGAAGTGAAAGAAGCAGAGGCAAAGGCAAAGATAGAGATAGCCAAAGCCGAAGGTGAGGCGAAAGCATTGAAGATAAAGGGTGATGGTGAGGCATACTATAACAGAGTAGTTGCCATGTCGCTCAACCAGCTTCTTGTTGACCAGTATGCGATAGAGAAGTGGGATGGTAAGTTGCCAGAGTACTATGGCGGTTCGAATGGTCTGCCATTTGTGAAAATGAAGTAAGAGATTTTTGAGTCTTAGATAGTGGCCTGCCATACGCGCAATATCTTGTCATGATGGTATTGTGGGAGAAAGACAACAGAGTAGTGTCGGAGATTACCGAGCTGCTACGTCTGGAGACAAACTTATAGGGACGTTGGAGAGAGAGTCGCTACTTGAAGACAAAAAACGATAGCGGTAACTGAAATAAGTATTATATTTGCGAAAAAAAAGGCAATGAAGAGACTGTTGGCATTGATTTCAGTTATGGTGATTGCAGCAGAGGCAATCGCTGGGATTCACATAGTGAATGTGAAGCAGACGCAATTGTATAAGGAGCCGGATGCGAACTCGGATGTTATAGTGAACGTGCAGTATGGCACGCAGGTGAAGATAATGGAGACATCGGGTGACTGGTGCAGAGTGCAAGTTGGCAAGAAGCAGAAAGGATGGATGTGGGGAAAATATATTGAAGAAGTACCAGAATGGAAGAAAGTGAAGTTGAGGACGGGCGACATGCCGAAGAAATATGCGATCAAGCCAATATATGACAAGACGATAGATAATTATCTGAAAGTGTCGACCTCGGCCAGGACGGAAGTGATAGTGAAACTGATGAAGATGTCGGCAGAGACAGTCAGTTTTGCAGACACATGTGTGAGAGTGGCGTATGTGGCAGCAGGCTCGTCATATGAAATAGAGAATGTTCCTCAGGGACGCTATTATCTGAAAGTGGCATACGGAAGAGAATATAGCAAGACGACAATCAACGGAGCGGAGCATGAAGGCTTCAAGCAGTATCCGCTGTTTGAGTTGGTGCAGTCATTTTATGACTTTAAAGTTGAACGGGTGACAGAAGAAGATGGAAGTGTGTCGGAGAGCATATCGTCATATAGTGTAGACCTCACCTTGGAAGTTGCTGAGGAAGAAGAGGAGAATGCAGAGTCGGTGTATAACAACCACAGCTTAATAACAGAAGACGTATTCAGCAGATGATGCTGGATGGTTGGGGATAAGAAAGCCTGCCACAACTTTGTGGCGGGCTTTTTCTGTTTTTGTGGGGGCGGAAGATGCTTGTGGAGAGGGGTAGAATAGTGGTATGGGTAGCATAGAGGTAGGTCGAAAGTACGTGTTTCGAATTTTTTTATTATCTTTGCAGTCGAATAGTGAAACTTGAAAAACGAGGTACGAAATGGCACGGATAGAATTGGTTGAAGGAGTGACCTTGAAAGGCGCGAGGAGAATATTGTCCAAGCGAGGCGGTGCTTTTGGTATAACCAAGAGGCATGGCAGGCTTTATACGTTCAAGAAATTCAAGTGCGTGCAGCCAAATACGGAAGCTCAGATGGAGTGCAGGGAGAAGTTGCGGAGAGCGAATGAGTTGGCGAGAGAAGACTTGGCGAGAGAGGGGAGGAGAGAATATTGGAAGAAGAAAGCAGAGGAGATGGGGTATAAGACGGCGGTTGGTTGTGCGAGAGCGTGGTACATGGCGAAATTGAGGGGAAGAGTGCTAGTGGAGAAGGAGAGAGAAGTAGTGGTGAAGGAAGAAGTGAAGGAGGCTGGGATGGTGGCAGAGGCGAGGGCGGATGTTGGTGGAGTTGGAGTTATCAGGATAGGGAGAGTGTGGAAGAAAGTGGGGAAGAGGCGGAGGAGAGTGAGGGAAGGTGAAAAAGTGAGGGATTGGAGTAACCTTTGAGGTTGTTGTACGTAAAATGCTATATGCTTCCACGCTGCGGGCATAGTTCGAAGGAGCGGTGTGGGTGTGGGAGTATGCTTTATACATAAGAAATGGCGCTGTTTTCGCCTGTCGGTTAACATTTCAGAACTACCACTTCAGAAAAAGCAATAATCGGCAAGGTAGAGATAGACGTCACGGGATGGTATATGCCTCCTGAGGGTGTGCTGTGGGCATTTTAATGCTTATGGTGCACCTGTGGGAGTACATGTATACTTATCAGCGTGGATGTCTCTCTGTATCTGTCTGTTGCTTTGGGCTGTGGTAGGCCTTGAAATGTGGACGGTCAGAGATTGACTCCACGTTTTTGTGTGTAGATGAATAACGGATTAGTTAAATTAAATAACATTCAATGAAAAAGAAACTACTATTGTTGCTCCTGATGTGTGCGGTGCATGTTGGGGCTATGGCGGATGAGGTTCCGGGCGTGATCGTTGAGTACATTGACGAGAATAGTGACTCGTATGTTCAGGCGATTAGTGCCATTGGGCGTATTGAGTTCAAGGGTGGTAATGCGACAATCGTCTTCAAGGATGCCGAGGCAGGTGCGGAAGAGCTTGGCGCCATTTCGGGCATCAAGAAAATCTCCTTCGGGCCAGTCAGCGAAAGCGACATCACCAAAGACGACGACACACCAACCTCTGTCGCAGCAGAGCGCAAAGTGAGCATTAGTGCGTATCCAAATCCGACGGCTGACCATGTGCATATCAGCGGCATGGAGGATGGTCAGCAGGTGCGTATGTTCACTTCTGACGGTCGTCTGACATACGTCGGACGGGAGTCGGACATAGACCTTTCGGGTATGCCATCGGGTGTTTACCTGTTGCAGGTGGGCAAAGAGGTCATCAAGGTGATTAAGAAATAAAAGACCAATTGGTGTAGAGACGTCGCATGCGTCGTCTTGAAAAATAAGGCGCAATGTGGTTGAAGACGTTTTATAAAACGTCTCTACGAAACGTGGTGGATGCCAATGGGTTATAAGACGGTGTGCACACCGTCTCTACGCACAAAATGTAAAAACAATAAAACGAAAATACAATGAAGAAGATTATTCTTTCGGCTCTCGCCTTGATGGGTGTGGGGGCAATGATGCCAGCTGAGGTCAGCGCGCAGTTTCGCGTTGTGAAAGATGGCAAGGCAATTCTCGTCATGGAGGATGAAGTGCCGGACTATGTTGATTTTGAAGTTGGAGCACAAGAGGATGGTCACCTGACATTGGAGGAGCTGATGTCTATGACAACGGTTAGAGTTGATAAGACGGCAGATGGGAAGAATGGTAATGTGCTTACTTGTTCTACTACAGCTCCGGTAAGTGTGAAGTGGAGTATTCCTGGTTATTTTGCTTTGAATAGTAATCATTTTACAAGAAAGATGGATGTGGGTGAGTATAAGGTCATACTCGATGCCTTATGTGCTGACGGTACAAAGCTCAAGGCAGAATATACAGTAAAGTGTGATGTTGTTACTAATCCAAGGAAGACAGTAGAGTGGATCTATGGTGGCCCTGACAGGCCGGATCAAAAGCCATTCTCTCCTGGGGCATGGGATGCTGCTGAGATGCGTTTCAGCGATATCAATGGCAAGCGCTTCCCTTTCCTTTCGGATGAAGTGTATTTTGATAATATGGTTCTTGTCTTCGATATATCGGATGCCACCGACGATTGTGAAGGTCGTGTGATGAACGGCTGGTGGTCGGCACGCTATGATGATGATCAAGACGTTAAGTTTACTAATGGTTTGTGGAGGCTTAATATAACAGATGCCATTGCCTATGATTGTGCGCGTGGCAATGGTGGCGGAGGCAGGGATCTTGACCTCATGATAACTTCGGGTAGTTGTACTATCAATTCGGTCCGTTGTGAGGAAAATGGCATTATGCACGATGCTCCAACAGTAGGTGAAGCAGTAGACTTGGGGCTTTCTGTTAAGTGGTCGAGCATTAATGTAGGCGCAACGTCTCCGGAACAGGCAGGTGACTATTTTGCGTGGGGCGAAACAAAGACCAAGAAGAACTGCACTTGGAATACATACAAATATGGAAACAGCTGGAATATCAATAAATATACGATAGATGACGGTCAGAGTGGTTCTATTTGGTACGATAAGGAATACGGTGAATTTATAGGTGATGGAAGAACTGTTCTTGGTAGTTCGGATGATGCGGCATCAGTCAACTGGGGAGGTGATTGGGAGATGCCAACAATAAATGACTGGATGGAACTGAAAAATTATTGTTCATACGAGTGGACTGATAACTATAATAATACAAAGATTTCTGGATATATTATAACGAGCAAGGCGGAAGGAAACCATAATTCAATCTTCCTTCCTGCCGCAGGCTTTCGCAGCTACGACTACCTCTACTACGAGGGCTCCGGCTACTACTGGTCGTCGTCGCTCTACGAGTACAGCTCGGACAGCGGCCGTGACCTGGACTTCGGCTCGGGCGCCTTCGGCCCTTGGAGCAGCAACTACCGTTGCAACGGTCAGTCGGTTCGCCCAGTGTGCCCTTCCGCAGGATATACCAATGGTCGTGTGGCCGTGGACCTTGGCCTGCCAAGTGGCAAGCTGTGGGCTACATGCAACGTAGGTGCCGATGCTCCAGAAAGCTATGGCGACTATTTCGCGTGGGGTGAGACTGAGAGTAAGAGTTACTATGACTGGAGCACATACAAGCACATGCAGAGTGGAAAATCGGACTGGCATTATATAACAAAGTACCAACGTGAGGATAAGACTCAATGGAAAACTTGGTATGATGAGAGTGGAGAGTTTGTTGGTGACAATAAAACCACTTTGGAAGCATCTGACGACGTAGCGACAGCAACATGGGGCAAAGAGTGGAGGATGCCTACAGTTGAGGAGTGGAAAGAACTTGACGAGAATACAACCAAAGAGTGGACCAACGATTATTTCGGAACAGGTGTCAGTGGATATATCCTTACAAGCACAAAGCCTGGATATGAAAATGCATATATCTTCCTTCCAGCAGCTGGTAGACGAGACGACGGCGGCCTCGACGACGAGGGCACGCGCGGTTACTACTGGTCGTCGTCGCTCAGCGAGTACTACTCGAGCAGCGGCTGTTACCTGTACTTCTACTCGGGCGACTTCGACCCTTGGTACAACGGCCGTCACTGCGGTCAGTCGGTTCGCCCTGTGTGCACTAAATAAAATGTTGATGTGCGGAACTTCTGCTGTGGGCGAAGCTTGCGGCGGATTGAGATATTGATAATTGGGGGTGCGTTTGGGGGCGCACTCCCATTATTTTGTGATGTGGGTAGAGATGGGGGATGCATTTAGACGTGGATAGGTGGAAGTTTGATAATAAATATGTATCTTTGTCGCAAAGAAAAAATGGGAAGATACCCTTATTGAAGTTATCAAAATGGAAATGAAAAAGATTTTGACATTAGTCGTGTTGTGTGGGATGTTGGCAGGATGTGCTAACCAGGCCAGCAACAATACCACTCAGTCGAACGACCAGGTAGCCGAGAGCTCGTCGGCAATTGATGAGGCAGATGAGGTGACGGGAGAGGATAAGTATGAGTATCAGTACTTCTATGAGCAATACAACAAACCTTTTAAGGTGAGTGGTGGAATCGGGATAGAGCAGTTTATATCGGCGCTGGGGATAGAGGGAGAGTATGGATGGTCTACAGATCCGACCTTTGACAAGATAAATGGCTATTTTGAGTATAGCGAGGAAGGTGATGGCGCATATCGTCTTAAAGCCTCATATTGGAACAGGACAGACGGCAAGAAGATGTTTATTCTCTGCTTCAACATCAGTGAATGGGCAGAAGCGAGCGCATGTGCAGGAGTTGAGCGTGTGACAGACTGGTATGAAGTGCGAGTGGGGCATCCGAATCCGGAGAGCAAAGAGTCGTGTGTGATAAGGGAGTCGGGAGTCGTGGCATACCTTTATAATGCAGAGACAGAGACTCTGGAGCCGATGATGGCGAGACCATTTAACAACATACCGGCAACGAGCGACATGATGTCATTCTGTCCTCCTCAGAAAGGGAAGGACATAGAGATATGTCAGTATGGTGTGGATGAATTTGAGGAATCGGAATACCATACGCTCAAATTCAACGGACAGACCTTTGACTATGTGAAATAAAAAAGGGGGAGGGTGCTGGCGAAGACGTCAGCACTCCTTGCCTATGAGAGTGGCCTGTGTGGCGTCGAGAATTTCGACCATTACGAGGTCGCCCTTCTTGTGTCCGTTGGCAGGGAACACGACAGCCTTGTTCTGGGATGTGCGTCCCATGAGGTCGTCGTGTGACTTCTTGGAGTAGCCCTCGACGAGGACCTCGAAACGCTTGCCGATGTCGCGCTTGTTGCTTTCGGCGGAGAGGCGGTTCTGAAGGTCGATAATCTCCTTGAGGCGTCGTCCCTTGACCTCGTCGCTGACGTTGTCAGGAAGGTGCTTGGCGGCGAACGTTCCAGGACGCTCGGAGTAGCGGAACATGAAAGAAGAGTCGAACTGAGCCCATTCCATGAGGCTGAGCGTATCGGCATGATCCTCTTCAGTTTCGGAGTGGAAACCGCAGAAAACATCAGTAGTGATGCCGCAGTCGGGGATGATGCGACGGATGGCAGAGATGCGATCCATGTACCATTCGCGAGTATACTTACGGTTCATCACCTCGAGAATGCGAGTGCTGCCGGACTGCATAGGGAGGTGGATATGTCGGCATATATTTTTATGCTTGGCGATAACCTCGAGAGTCTCGTCGGTCATATCCTTAGGGTGTGACGTAGTGAAGCGGATGCGCATCTCGGGGAAAGCGAGAGCGACCGTCTCGAGCAGTTTAGGGAAAGAGACCGGTTGGCTACCATCCTGGCAATACTTATATGAATTGACATTCTGTCCGAGGAGAGTGACCTCCTTGTATCCGCGAGCCTGAAGGTCGCGTATTTCGGCGATGATGCTGTCGACCTCACGGCTTCTTTCGCGTCCGCGAGTGTAAGGCACGATGCAGTAGGTGCAGAAATTGTTGCAGCCACGCATGATAGAGACGAAGCCGCTCACAGCGCCATGAGTGATTCTCTGAGGCAGGATATTGGCGTAAGTCTCGGTAGTAGAGAGTTCGACATTGATAGCCTTGTGACCGAGTTCGGCTTCGGCGATGAGGTGGGGCAGCTCGAGGTAGGAGTCCGGTCCGACGACAACATCGGCTCCAGCCTCGAAGAGCTTCTCCTTCATACGTTCGGCCATGCATCCGATGATGCCGACGATGAGCTTTCTCTGTTTCTTGTGTGACGAAATGTCGGCGATGCGTCCGGCGACGCGTTGTTCGGCATTGTCTCTGACGGAGCAAGTATTAATAAGTACAACATCGGCGATGTTGATATCTTCGGTCAGTTCGTATCCGATAGTCTGCATTACGGAAGCGACGACCTCGCTGTCGGCGACATTCATCTGGCAACCGTATGTTTCGATAAACAGCAGTTTATTTGATTCTTTATTATTCATGTCTGTTTGTTTTCGATTGCAAAGATAATTACAACTCGTCAAAAAATATCTTTAATGCGCAAACATTTCCATCAAAATAACTATATTTGCATCGCAAAGCGTCGAGCTCTGGAAGGAGAAGGAGCGGCGGGCGTTTTGCTTACCATAGTAATATGATGGACAAAACAATAGCAATACTCTTTGCTGCCTTGCTGGGAACAGGAAGCTTGGCTGCGCAGACGAAAAAGGCTGAAGTGGAATATTCTTCGGTTCAGCTAGACTCGCTTGTGAATTCTTTTGTGCGCGACAATAGTGAGATGCAGACAATCGACGGATATCGCATCCAGATATACTCCGGCTCGGGTGTAAAGGCGAAGTCGGAAGCGCAAGATGTCAAGAACAAATTTGTAAGTGCCTTTCCGACTGAGAGAGTCTATGTGGTCTACAACGCGCCGTTCTGGCGAGTGAGGACCGGGGACTTCAGGTTCAGGTCGGAAGCATTACCGTTGCTAGACAAGGTGAAGCGTCAGTTTCCGGGATGCTATACCGTCAGGGACAATACAGTAAGAAAGAAATCATTTAAATAAAGAAGATGAGCGAGCAGATTAAACATGAGTGTGGCATTGTCCTCATCAGACTGCTGAAGCCACTAGAATACTATCAGGAAAAGTATGGTACGTGGCAATATGGCCTCAACAAACTCTATCTCCTCATGGAGAAGCAGCACAACCGTGGACAGGATGGTGCGGGTGCTGTAGGACTCAAACTTGACCAACCTTCGGGAAAGAAGTATCTAGACAGAGCACGATCGAACGGTGCCAATCCTATTCAGGATGTCATAGACTACATTCATTCGGGCATAGCGAAAGCCAAGGCGGAGCATGGTGACCTGGTGAATGACGCGAAGTGGGCGAAAGACAACGTGCCTTTTGCGAGTGAGCTCTACCTAGGACACTTGCGCTATGGAACATTCGGCAACAACAACATAGACTATGTGCACCCAGTGATGCGCGAGAACAACTGGCGTTCGCGAACACTGGCGATGGCCGGAAACTTCAACTTGACAAACGTAGATGAGATATTCAATGCGCTCATCGAACTAGGCCAGCATCCAAAAGACTATTCAGACACCGTAACAATACTGGAAAACGTAGGTCACTTCCTTGATGAGGAGGTGCAGTTGTTATTCCGTCAGTATAAAAACGAAGGACTGCCAAACACCGAGATATCGAAATGCATCGAGAAAGACCTTGACGTCAGGAAGATACTTGAGCGTTCGTCACGCAAGTGGGATGGTGGTTATGTCATAGCTGGCACGATGGGTCATGGTGATGCCTTCGTGACACGAGACCCATGGGGAATACGTCCGGCATATTATTATTATGACGACGAGATAGCCGTAGTAGCATCGGAGCGTCCGGTGATACAGACAGCCATCAACGTGCGTGCATGCCAGGTGGAGGAGTTGAAGCCGGGTCATGCCATCATAATCAAGAAAGACGGCAAAGTGAGTGTAGAGCTAGTGAGAGTGCCTCAGGAACGTCGTTCATGTTCGTTTGAGCGTATCTACTTCTCGCGTGGTTCGGACCGCTATATATATAAGGAACGCAAGAAACTGGGATTCCTCCTTGCTCCGATGTTGCTCGAGAAAGTGAACTATGACATAGATAACACAGTATTCTCGTATATACCGAATACGGCAGAGACAGCATTCTTTGGTCTCACCGAAGGCGTTTCACACTATGCCAAAGAGATGCAGAAGGCAAAGATAAAAAAGGAACTCGAAGCAGGAACATTGACACCGGAGAAGATAGACGACATAATGGGGTCGCGTCCGCGCTTTGAGAAGATAGCCGTGAAAGACGTGAAGATGCGTACGTTCATTGCTGCAGATTCGGGTCGTGATGACATGGTGGGTCATGTGTATGACGTGACATACGGCATCGTGCAGAACCAGAAAGACACCTTGGTAGTCATCGACGACTCCATAGTGCGTGGTACGACGCTGAAGAAGAGCATACTCCGCATAATCGACCGTCTGCATCCGAAGAAGATAATCATCGTATCGTCGGCTCCACAGATACGTTATCCGGACTGCTATGGTATCGACATGGCAAAGTTGGGTGACTTCTGTGCCTTTGCGGCAGCCATTGAACTGCTCAAGGAGACTGGCAGAGGCGACATAATAGACGACGTCTACAAGCGTTGCAAAGAGCAGCAGTTCCTGCCAAAGGAGGAGATAGTCAACTGCGTGAAGGACATATATCGTCCGTTCACCGTAGACCAGATATCGGCCAAGATAGCAGAGATGTTGAATCCGGGCGACATAGATGCCGAAGTAGAGATAGTATACCAGACAATCGAGAACCTGCATGAAGCATGTCCGAACGACAATGGTGACTGGTACTTCACAGGCAACTATCCGACACCTGGTGGCAACAAAGTAGTCAACACCTCGTTTATCAACTACATCGAAGGTCGTAATCAACGAGCATATTAAAAAATAGATATCCATACTCTCTGCATTCCCGTGGAGTGCAGAGAGTATGCTTTTTATATCAAGGCAGACAATGCGAACACTTATAGTAGACATAGGCAACACGAGAGCCAAGATAGCCATCTATGCGGATGTGGTCAGAGAGAGTCAGATAGTGGCCGTCGACTATACGGACCTGGACAGCGAAGCATTGAGACTATGTGCGGAGCAGGGAATCGGTGCGTGTATGATCTCGTCGGTTGGCAATCCGTCGATAGCCGATAGTCTGGAGAGTGCGTTGAGCATTGCTGGTGTGAGAGTGGCCAGGCTAACTCCTCAGTCGCCAGTGCCATCGTATCTTGGTCCGATACATGCTCAGTTGGGAGCGGACCGTCTGGCGGCCGTAGTAGCAGCAGTTACGGAATTTCCGGGAAGTGAAATCATGGTGGTAGATGCAGGAACAGCAGTTACCTATGAATATATATCGTCGGAAGGTCGTTACTATGGTGGCAACATATCGCCAGGTCTGACAACAAGATTCCGGTCGCTTCATGAATTCACGAGTCTTCTGCCGATGGTGTCGGCTGAGGACTATGCAGGTCCTGTAGGCTTCTCGACAAAATCGGCCATTGCGGCAGGAGTGCTTGATGGATTCAGGTATGAGATAGCAGGTGCAATCGACGCATTCATGGCTGGAAATGGCGAAAATGGGTGTGATGGCGAAGAAAAAAGTCAGAAAAAAATAGTAATATTGACTGGTGGAGACCATAAATATTTGGTATTGAAAGTTAAAAGTTGTATCTTTGCACGTCCAAATTTAGTGCTCGATGGAGCTGCTGTAGTGGCGACAAGAGTGTTTGGCACGCATTTTGATTGACACTAGACAGAGGGTGTTATTGATGACATCTTCGTCGAAGTTCACTGAGTAAATAATTAAAATACAGATAACGATGAAGAAATTAGTATTGGCTGCAGCGATGCTTTTTACAACCGGAGCATTTGCGCAGATGACAACTAAGCAAATTGTTGAGGCAAAGAAGTGGGACTTCAGTATAGTATCTGACTCTACTGAGTGTATGAACAGCCTTATGCTCTATGCGGATGCGCTCAAGGCAAACAACCTCGAGACAGCATTCGAGCCATGGTACAAGGTGTTCAACGAGTGCCCAAAAGCCAGCAAGGCGAAACTCTATACAGATGGTGTCAAGATCGTGAAGGGTCTTTACAAGAAGACAAAGGACGAGAAGTACTATGACATCCTTCTTAAGATCTACGATCAGCGTTCGAAGTATTTCGGCAACGACAAGAGCTATCCAACATCGTACCTCAAGGGTATGAAGGCTCTTGATATGCTTACATACAAGACAGGTGATGCAGTAGATAAAGAGGCGGTAGCATTGTTCGAGGAGTCGTTCAAGGGCGACGCCAAGACAGTAGACCCTGCATTCACAGTGAAGTACATGGCATCTACAGTCAACCTCTTCAAGTCGAAGGTGTTCACAGCAGAGAACGTAGTGAACAACTACATCAACGCAGGCAACACAATCACAGCCATCGTAAACTCTGGCAAGACATTCACAGGCAAGACAGAGCAGGAGAAGGCAGACAAGAAGGCAAAGTTTGACGAGAGCGTAGCAGCTTCGAAGGACAATGTAGACCAGATCTTTGCACAGAGTGGTGCAGCCGATGTTGAGACACTCAACAACGTATTTGCTCCACAGCTCGAGGCAAACAAGGGCAACGTAGACTGGCTCAAGAAAGTCAATAAGTTCCTCTCTAAGTCGAAGGGTGGTGACGAAAGCGAGCTCTTCTTCTCTACATCAGAGTATCTCCACAAGATTGAGCCAGCGGCTTCATCGGCACGTGGTCTTGCTCGTATGAGCATCAAGAAGAACGACACAGAGGCAGCCATCTCATACTACAAGCAGGCAATTGAGCTTGAGGAAGATGCAGCAGACAAGGGCAAGTACTACTATGAGCTTGCAATTGTACAGTTCTCACAGAAGAGCTACTCAGCAGCTAAGGCATCGGCTCTTGCAGCAGCAGGTCTCAAGGAAGGTTGGGGCGATCCATATCTTCTCATCGGTAAGATCTATGCAGCAGGTTCATCAAGCATCGGTTCTGAGGACTGGGAGAAGAAGGCAGGTTACTGGGCAGCAGTAGACAAGTTCTACAAGGCAAAGTCAGTAGACGAAAGTTGTGCAGCAGAGGCTCAGCAGCTCATCAACCAGTACTCTCAGTACTTCCCAGGCAAGGAAGACCTCTTCATGCATGGTATGAAAGTTGGTGACAGCTATACAGTAGGTGGCTTCATCGGTGAGTCTACAAAGATTCGCGCAAAATAATTAAAACACTATTCGTTGATGAG
The DNA here is from genome assembly GCA_024401355.1 of Bacteroidales bacterium. Lineage (GTDB taxonomy): Bacteria > Bacteroidota > Bacteroidia > Bacteroidales > Marinilabiliaceae > W3P20-009. The sequence continues at coordinate 48,637 of JAKSLF010000003.1, forward strand.
TACATCAGCATTTAGGTACATATACAATGCAGCAAGCGGCACGAAAGTGCAGCTTGCTGTCGTTGTTTTCCTATCGTTAGCGTTCTCGTCGTGCATCCACAACACACAGGAGGAGATTAGGGACGTCGAGGACATGCAGCAGATGGCGTCGTTGGCAGTCAGGGATCTTCATACAGTTGTCACAGACTCGGGATTCTTCAAGTATGAATTTGAGACACCAGAGTTGGCTCAATATGACAATGCGGAGGAACCTTATATAGACTTCCCTCAGGGACTCAAGTTCAAGATGTATTCTGAGAAAGGAACACTTGAGAAGAGTCGCATACGTTGCAACAATGCGAAATACTATAAGGACAAGAACCTGTGGGAGCTCAACAATGATGTTGAGGCCGTGACCCAGAAAGGTGAGATTCTCAATACGGAGCAGTTGTTCTGGGACACCAAAGAACACACTATACAATCAGACAAATTTGTCAAGATAACAACAAAGAACCAAGTCATCACGGGCTATGGCTTTGAGAGTGACGAGAAACTCTCGAAATATGAGATCAAGCATCCGGGTGGCGAGATAGAAGTCGACAACGACTGATATTCATAAATAGAAACATTATATGACCTCGAGTATAATATTGATATGTGCAATGTTGTTGCTGTCGGCCTTCTTTTCGGGAGGCGAGATGGCATTTCTTGCATCCAACAAACTTGTGATGGAGATAAATCGCAGGCGATTCCCAAGGATGTCGAAGATAACAGACATATTCATGGCCAACTCGGGAGTACTGATATCGACCATCCTTGTTGGCAACAACGTGGCGATGGTCATCTATGGCCTTGCCTTTTCTGACGTGTTTGGTCCGTTCTTCACCTCGCGGTTTACAGACAGCGCGTCGGTGCTATTGTTTTTCCAGACTCTGGTGTCGACCATAATAATCATAGTCACAGCAGAATTTCTTCCTAAGACACTCATACAGATAAATCCGTCGGTGATGCTCAACGTATTGGCATTGCCGCTGATGTTCTTCTACATCATATTCTATCCTATAGGGCGTGGTATGCAGATGGCGGCTCACTTCTTCATCACCAAAGTGTTCCGCTCGAAAGCCGCAACGAACGTAGATCCGTTGATGCCAGGACGAATAGACCTCGACAACCTCTTGAGCAAGCAGGCGGAGAATGAAAATACATCGGACGGACGTCATGTGGCCGACGGTAGTCAGGAAGCCAAGCTCATGAAAAATGCGCTCGACTTCTCAAAGATCAAAGTGCGTGACTGCTTTGTGCCTCGTACGGAGATTGCAGCGATAGACATCAACGACTCGGTGGAAGAGTTGGACAAGATGTTTATCGACTCGGGCTATTCAAAGATACTAGTCTATGAGGACTCTATAGACAACATCATCGGCTATGTGCATGTCTCGGCAATGTTCAAAGGCATCAAGAATATCAAGGAGATGATGACTCCGATAGTTGTCGTGCCAGAGACCATGGGTGCCCAGATGCTGCTAAAGCTCTTCACCGGACAGCATAAGAGCATAGCGCTCGTTGTCGATGAATTTGGTGGTACAGCTGGCATGATCACAATAGAAGATGTTCTCGAGGAGATATTCGGTGAGATAGACGATGAGCATGATACAGTAGAATATGTAGAGAAGGAGATAGGCGAGAATGAGTATGTCTTCTCGGCTCGTCTGGAAATAGACTATCTCAACGAGAAATATGACCTTGGTCTGCCTGTGGCCGACGAGTATGAGACACTTGCCGGACTTATTCTCAGCGAGACACAGTCGATACCAGAACGTGGCGAAGTGGTCAACATAGATGGATTTGAATTCCGCATACTCGTCATGTCTGGAGCCAAAGTTGAGAAAGTAAAGGTCAAGAAGCTGTAATGGATCTGTCTCGTAAAGACATAAAATATCTCATTGGCGTAGGTCCGAAGAGGGCCGAGATGTTTGCCTCTGACATGGACATCACAACATACGATGACCTGATGCAGCTGTATCCCTATAAGTATGTAGACCGAAGCCACATCTACCGCATCTCCGAATTGCGTTCCGACATGCCGTACGTTCAGATCTGTGGGCGTTTTGTTTCGCTTCAGACCGTTGCCGGACGTCAGCCACGACTGTCGGCACAGTTTTCTGACGGGTCGGGTTATGTGGAACTGGTATGGTTCAAGGGTATCGACTACATCAAATCGCAAATCAACTCGACCGACGAGTATGTCATATTCGGCAAGCCTACAATCTTCAACCAGCACTTCAATATAACGCATCCTGAGATGGAGAAAGTAGGCTCGGCATCGATGCAGGCAGGCACACTTCAGCCATTCTACAACACATCAGAGAAAATGAAGAAAGCCGGGTTCAACTCCCGTGCCATACAGAAACTGATCAGAAACTTGTTTGCGGAAGTGCCACCAACTGAGATAGAGGAGACCTTGCCTCAGAGTGTCGTCGGTTCGTGCGGACTGCTCAGCAAAGCCGAAGCCCTTCTTCAGATCCACTTTCCGCAGAACACACCGATGCTTGAGAGAGCGCGCTATCGACTCAAGTTCGAAGAGCTGTTCTACATCCATCTGTCACTCTTGCGTAACCGCAACATAAACCGAAGTCGTCAGGCTGGAATACCATTTCCGAAGGCTGGTGTGCATCTTAATAAATTCTACAGAGAGTGTCTGCCGTTTGAGCCTACAAATGCTCAGAAACGAGTAGTGCGTGAGATGTGTGCCGACATGGCATCTGGACGTCAGATGAACCGTCTGTTGCAAGGTGACGTAGGATCTGGAAAGACACTTGTCGCATTGATGGTGATGCTTGTAGCCATAGGCAATAGCTCTGCTGATGGTATGCCATATCAGGCATGTATCATGGCGCCGACTGAAATATTGGCCAACCAGCATTACGACAGCATATCACGCATGCTTGAAGGAATGGACCTTCGTGTTGAACTCCTGACGGGTTCGACCAAAAAGAAACAGCGCACGCCGATATTGGCAGGAATAGCCGATGGAAGCGTCAACATAGTCGTAGGCACGCATGCCTTGATAGAGGACACCGTCGTCTTTCGCAATCTAGGATTGGCGGTAGTCGACGAGCAGCACCGATTTGGTGTGGCCCAGAGAGCCAGGTTGTGGGCAAAGGCTGCAGTTCCTCCACATGTGCTTGTCATGACAGCAACACCTATACCACGTACGTTGGCCATGACAGTCTATGGCGACCTTGACGTGTCGGTAATCGACGAACTGCCGCCTGGTCGTAAGCCAGTGCAGACAGAGCATTATTTCCACAACAGCCGTAACTCGCTCAACCGTTTCATCCGTGAGCAGCTCCAGCTGGGTCGTCAATGTTATGTAGTCTATCCGCTGATAGACGAGTCGGAGAAGATGGACTTCAAGAACCTCACTGAGGGATTTGAATATATGAAAGAAGCCTTCAGCGAATACAAAGTGTGCATGGTCCATGGTCGCATGCCGGCAGACGAAAAAGATGAGGCGATGCGCCAATTTGTTAGTGGCGAGGCTCATATAATGGTGGCAACAACAGTGATAGAAGTAGGAGTCAACGTGCCCAATGCTTCGGTCATGATAATCGAGAGTGCCGAACGCTTTGGCCTTTCGCAGCTTCACCAGTTGAGAGGACGTGTCGGACGTGGTGCCGACCAGAGCTATTGTGTTCTGATGACAGACTATAAACTGTCAGACGACACACGCAAGCGCATGGAAGTGATGGTTGGGACGACAGATGGCTTTGAGATAGCCGAAGCAGACATGCGTCTGCGTGGTCCGGGCAACATTGAGGGCACCCAGCAGAGTGGACTACCTTTCACATTGCACATATCTGACCTTGCCCGCGATGCCCAGCTCGTTCAGTTTACACGAGACAAGGCAATAGAACTGCTGGCTGATGATCCGCTGCTGTCGTCGCCAGTCAATGGCATAGCGCTGAAGCGTCTATCGCAATTGTCGAAAGAACATGTCAACTGGAGCAATATAAGTTGATGTATTATAAAGAGTAATAGAAAAACAGGAATGAAGTTCGTTTCCACATATATGACATTGTTAAGTCTTCTTTTTCTGTCGCTGGTGGTGCATGCCCAGGTGATAGGCAAAGTAGATGCTGATACGGTGCTTGTTGACCATGAATTGCAGAACATCAACGTAGTGGGACAGAAAGGAAGAGAGTCATTCCAATCGGTTGATGCATCGGCAGCACTCAACACGGCAGGCGTTGGTGGTGGCATCGAAGGTGTTGTTAAATCGCAGATGGGTGTGACAAGCAACTCGGAGTTGTCTTCTCAGTATCGAGTGCGTGGTGGCAACTTCGACGAAAACCTTGTCTATGTCAACAACATCGAAGTGTTCAAACCCATGCTCATCCGTAGTGGAGAACAAGAAGGTCTGAGTTTTGTCAATCCCGACATGGTCGACAGAGTCAACTTCTCGTCGGGTGGCTTCAACGTATCGTTTGCAGACAAGATGTCGTCGGTACTAGACGTGAAATATAAAGTGCCTCGTGAGTGGCATGCCAGTGCCCGTGCCAGTCTTCTCGGTGCGTCGGCTCATGTCGAGGGAAAAGCAGGACAATTGTATTCGCAGATTACTGGTGTTCGCTACAAGACGAACAAATATGTGCTTGGTTCGATGGATACCAAGGGAGAATATGACCCGACATTTCTCGACGTACAGTCGTTGCACAACTTCAACTTCTCAAGCAATGTGCGTCTCAACCTTCTGGGATACTATGCGTCAAACAAATATGACTTCGTGCCTAAAAATCGAGAGACGACATTTGGCACAATGGCAGATGCTCGCAAGTTTACTATTTACTTTGATGGTAATGAGGCAGACCGCTATAAGACGGGAATGTTTGCAGGCTCGCTTCTGGTTTCGCCATTGCAGGAGCATACCTTTTATATCAACGCGTCACATTATCGCAGCAATGAGCAGGAGAACTATGATGTGTTGGGTGAATACTGGCTTCAGCAGGCAGGGGACAGCGAGACGAACATAGGTGTCGGTGGCTACATGGAACATGCCCGCAACGAACTTCTGAGCATCATCAGCACAGTCGCTCTTCGTGGAACAGACTACGTAGGAACACATAAGTGGACCCCAAGAGGAACATCCATAACGCCTCATCGCCTTACGTGGGAATTGAAATTGCAGCATGAGCATTTCGACGACTACATGAACGAATGGTCGTATAGCGACTCGGCAGGCTATATGGCATCTCCAGACAACGGCTTGATACGCATGGACCGCTATGTATATTCTGACAACAAGCTCGACACTCGACGTTTAATGGCATTCCTGATGGATGAGATCGACTTTTATTCTGGAGACAACCATTATGAACTATGCTATGGAGTCCGTGTCTCTAATAATAATGTAGGCAACGACAACGGAGTCTCTGAGACTATAGTCAGCCCCCGGCTTTCATTTTCAATGTCGCATGACAGGTGGCAACATCGCATAAGTGGTGGACTCTATTCCCAGTCGCCAATGCTACGTGAACTCAGGAGGAATGACGGCACGCTTAATACTGACGTCAAAGCTCAGCGATCGTGGCAGATAGTGATAGGCAACGACCTCTATTTTGAGGCTGGTGACGGAGAAAGGCGTCCATTCAAGTTTACTGTCGAAGCATACTACAAGAACTTCTCTCGCCTAAACCCCTACAGCATCGAGAACGTCCGCATCAGGTACATGGCATCCAACTGTGCCAAAGGATATGCGTATGGCATCGATGCCAAGATAAACGGTGAACTTGTCGAAGGTGTCGAATCGTGGGCATGTTTGTCGTTCATGAAGACAGCAGAAGACATAGAAGGTGACGGACATGGGTGGATAGCGCGTCCGTCTGACCAGCGAGTCAACTTCTCTATGATGTTCAACGACTATATACCGACCAACAAATCGATGGGAGCCAATCTGAACTTCGTGTTTGGAAGTGGTCTGCCATTTGGCCCGCCAAACAGTCAGCGCTACAAGCAGACCTCACGCATGCCTGGCTATAAGAGAGTAGACCTCGGACTATTCAAGGATTTTGCAAAAAACAAAGAAGGCAAGCAGAAGTGGGAAGTAGTGAAGTCGGCGCGTCTTGGTGTTGAAGTGCTGAACCTATTCGACTCTAACAATACAATATCGCATTTCTGGGTGAACGATGTCAACTACAACTATAGCGAAGGCAAGGGTGGGCAATATGCCGTGCCTAACTACCTTACGTCTAGACGCATCAACGTCAAATTGAGCTTCGAGATGTAGATGATTGTTGTGATTTGGAAAAAAATAATTAATTTAGCGGAGTTGTAAATTAACACATGAAAAACGATAATTTGAAAAAGATATTAGCTTTGAGTGCTATTGCTTTGGCCGGTTGTTCCGGAATTAATAAGGAAGCTTCGTCGGAGGCTGACATGTTTGGTGAGATGAAGATTGACGATGTTGTCGCTCGCATGACTCTCGAACAGAAAGTGAGCCTTGTTCTGGGACGTCATCGTGGATTCGCTACACCGCCAGATGCAGCTCCTGGAATGCCTGATAGATATGAAGAACAGCGTCGTTACATGGCTGAACATGCAGACGAAATTGCAGAACAGAATAAGCAGGAGAAACCTACTGATGACGAAGTCAAAGTTGTGACTGCATTTACTGAAGGACGTGTTGCTGGTGCCGCCGCAGATGGATATTCCATCGACGAACTCAACATCCCTGTTGTCATTTATGCCGACGGACCTGCTGGACTTCGCATCGATCCTACCCGCAAGAACGATACCACTACATATTATTGTACCGCATTCCCTACAGGAACAATCCTTGCAGCCAGCTGGGACGAAGAACTCGTCAAGACGCAGACTCGCAACCTTGGCAACGAAGTGAAGGAGTATGGTGCCGATATTCTTCTGGCGCCTGCCATCAACATTCACAGAAATCCACTTTGTGGCCGTAATTTCGAATATTTCTCTGAAGATCCACTGCTCTCGGGCAAAATAGCTGCAGCATACGTCAACGGCATCCAGGAAAATGGCGTTGGAACATCCGTAAAACACTATGCAGCCAACAGCCAGGAGACAATGCGCAACGGCATCGACTCACGAGTGAGTGAACGTGCATTGCGTGAAATTTATCTCAAAGGATTTGAAATAGCTGTCAAGGAGTCTTCCCCTTGGACTATCATGTCATCTTATAATAAGGTAAATGGCACTCTCGCCTCAGAAAACAAGTGGCTGCTCACCGACGTCCTTCGCAATGAGTGGGGCTTCGACGGTGTCGTTATGACAGACTGGTGGGCAGAGCAGAATGGTGCTAGACAAACCGCTGCGGGCAACGACCTTCTGATGCCTGGAACTCAGCGTCAGCACGATGAGATTATTGCCGCTATCAACGATGGTACACTCGACATAGCTCTTCTCGACCGCAATGTAAAGAACATTCTCCGCATGATAGCCAAGACTCCTGCATTTAAGGGGTACAAGTATAGCAATACGCCCGACCTAGAAGGTCATGCAAAAGTGGCTCGTGAGGTCGCTACACAGGGCATGGTTCTGCTAGAAAACAAAGATCAGGTGCTTCCACTTGCAGACAAAGCCAAGGTTGCTCTCTTTGGTATCGCTTCATACGACACCAACGTGGGAGGTAGCGGTAGTGGCTATGTGAACAGAAAATACAAAGTTAACATTAACGAGGGACTTAAGAATGCAGGCTATACTGTCGACGCAGCTCTCGAGGCAGAATACAATAAATATATAGAAAGCGAAAAGTCAAAGTTCTCTACAAAGGAGTATTTCTGGATTATCCCTGTTGTTGAGGAAAAGGCCATAGCCAAAGCAACAGTTGACAAAGCCGTAAAGGAGGCCGACGTTGCAATCGTTACTATCGGTCGTATGGCTGGCGAGGGTGGTGACCGCAAGCTCACCAAGGGCGACTATTACCTCAGCGAAACAGAGATGGCCAACTTCAACATGGTTAGTGAAGCTGCCAAGAAATATGGCAAGAAGGTCATCATGCTCCTCAACATGGGTTCTATTGTAGACCTCAATGGCGTAGCAGAAAACGTCGATGGTCTCCTTCATATCTGGATGCCAGGTCAAGAGGCAGGTAATGCCGTAGCCGATGTCATTTCTGGCAAGGTTAATCCTTCTGGCAAGTTGCCTCTTACATGGGCCAAGAACTACAGCGACTATTCGTCGGCCAACGACTTTCCATTGTCAGAGGGTGAAGATGGTGCTGTTATATATAAGGAAGATATCTACGTTGGCTACCGTCATTTTGATAAGAAGAGCATCGCGCCTCTCTATCCATTTGGTTTCGGATTGAGCTATACCGAATTTGGTCATCAGCGCATAGGAGTCAAAAATGTAAATGGCGAAATAACAGTCAACATCATGGTTGAGAACAAAGGCAATGTGGCTGGAAAGGAAATCGTACAGCTTTATGTGGCCGCTCCACAGTCTGCATTTGATAAGCCAGTCAAGGAGTTGAGAGCGTTTGGCAAGACACCGATCCTTCAGCCAGGTGAGACTTGCGAGGTTGTGATGCATCTCAGGGCGAGCGACCTTGCATCGTTTGACGAAGCAACACACAGCTGGAAGGTCGATTCAGGCGTTTATGAGTTCATGTCGGGCGCTTCGGCAACCGACATTCGCATAAAAACTACCATTAACTTATAGTGTTGTAGTTGCAGAATCGGCAAAAACATCAAAAAATGGCGTTATTTGAGGTTGAAAAACCAATAAATGCGCCTTGTGGAAAAAAAATGTAAATGCAAATTTGTATGTAAAATAATATCTGTGTAAATTTGCGCGCTGATTGCGGGGTGTGTTCACTTCAAAATAGACATCAAAAGAAGTAACTACCTTGGCATATTAAAGTAGAAATAAAAAAAACAGATAAATAAATGGCAGCATTACAATCACTTAGAAACAAGGCTGGTGTAGCTATTACAATATTGATAGCTATCGCACTCTTGTCTTTCATCCTGACTGACCTTCTTGGTCAGAATAGTATTTTCTCTTCAACTGACGAAATCGGCGAGATCGATGGTGAGGCAGTGAAGGTTCAGGAATATCAGCAGAGGGTTGATGAACTCGAAAGTTTCACAAAGATGAACCAGGGCACTATGTCTCTCACAGAGGAAACTCAGAACCAGATTCGTGAGCAGGTATGGCGTCAGATGATTCAGGAAAAGGCATTTGGCAAGGTTTATGAGAATGCTGGTATCGAAGTTACAGCAGACGAGCTTGTTGATATGGCTATTGGTAATCATATCTCTCCTGCTTTGCGTCCTCTCTTTACAAATCCTCAGACTAATGCGTACGACCGCCAGATAGCTGAGAATTTCTTGAGAAACAAGAATCAGGACCCACAGGCTGCATTCTACTGGCAGTTTGTAGAGAAGAGCCTCAAGCAGGATCGCCTTGCTAACAAGTATATGTCTCTTCTCAAGAAGAGCCTCTACTGCACAGGTGCTCAGGCAAAGGTCGACGCTGGCAAGCGTTCAAATGAGGTTGACCTCGCATTTGTTGGTGTTCGTTACAACACTATTCCTGATTCGACAATCAAGGTTACTGATTCAGAAATCAACGCACGCTATAAGAAGAACAAGGAACTTTATAAAGTAGATGCTACTCGTGACATCGAGTATGTTTCTTTCCCTATCAAACCAACTGATCTCGACCGTGAGGAGACAATGAAGGCTGTTGCAGATCTTAAGGCAGACTTTGCAGCTGCTGAGACTGATGCATTCCGCTTCGCTCAGATGAACTCTGAGAATCCTACTCCACAGCGTTATGTCAGCAAGGCACAGCTCGCTCCTGCAGTCGCTGCATTTGTTGAGACTGCCAAGGTAGGTGATGTTACTGATCCATACCGTGAGGGTGACTCATATAAGATTAGCCGTCTTGTTGAGGTTGTTCAGCGTCCAGATTCAGTTAAGGCTCGTCACATTCTTATCCGTGACAACGAGCAGTTGGCCGACAGCCTTTTCGAAGTCTTGAAGAAGGGTGCTAACTTTGCTGATGCAGCTCGCAAGTATAGCGAGGATCCAGGTTCTGCTATCAACGGCGGTGATCTCGACTGGTTCAATGATGGTGTGATGGTTCCTGAGTTCAATGAGGCATGCTTCAACAACGCAAAGGGCAGCATTGTTAAGATTCAGAGCAACTATGGTGTTCATATCATCAACGTTCAGGACAAGGGTGTCGCTACTACTAAGTATAGCGTCGCTACAATCGACAAGTCTATCCAGTTTAGCTCACGCACTCAGCAGGAGGTTTATGCTCAGGCTAATGCTTTCGCATCACAGGTAAAGGATCAGGCTTCATTTGAGGCTCAGGTTGACAGCGCTAATCTTGTTAAACGTTATGGCAACGGCATCCGTTCAAATGCTCATAGCATCAATTCACTTCGTTCAGCTCGTGAGATTGTAAAGTGGATCTACAAGGCTGACGTAGGTGAGGTCTCTGAAATCTTCGAGGCAAACGATGAGTTTATTATTGCTGTTCTCGTTAGAGAGCAGGAGAAGGGCTATGCAAAGGTTGAGGATGTAAAGCAGAGCATCACTCGTGAACTCCTCAACGAGAAGAAGGTGGCTTCAGTAGCATCTGCTGCTGCAGGCAAGAGCCTCAGCGATATCGCTGCAATGTACAACGCAAAAGTTGACTCGGCTCACCATGTGTCACTCGCTTCAAATGTTGTTAGCGGTGCAGGTAACGAGCCAGCACTTGTTGGCAAGGCTGTTGCAACAGACAAGGGTGCACGCATTGATGCCCTTCAGGGTAACAACGCTGTATACTTCGCTGAAGTTACTAACGTAGAGACTAAGGAGGCTGACGAAGAAACAGCTCGCGTGGCTTACATGCAGCAGTTCCAGAGCCTCGAATACATCGTTACAAACTACATTAGCGATGTTGAAGTAGAAGACAATCGTATTAAGTTCTATTAATTGAATAGACTGATAAGATATTGGCGGAGGCTGCTATGAGCAGTCTCCGCTTTTTATCTGAAAAGGAACCATATATTATAATTTGGCAAATGAACGAGTCAGAGTCGTCTTCAGCACTTGTTAATCTATATAAGAATGATGAGCGAATAGCCCACATTCGGAACTTCTGGTCGAGCAACCATCGGGTTCTGAATGTAAAGGGTCTCGGTACATCTGCTCGTTCGTTGGTGTTCGCTTTGGGCGGCAAGCGGGTCAACCTGATTGTTTGCTCCGAGCGCGAAGATGCTCCTTATGTCTATTTCGACCTCGTTAAGCTCATTGGTGAAGATTCTGTGTATCTTCTGCCGTCATCGTTCAAGCATAGAGCTGAGGCTTCAGGATATGATGCTCGTGGTATTCAACTACGTACCGAAGCTCTGAGCAAAATTGTCGAAGCCAGAGATGTCGAGTCGCAGAGGCTATTTGTTGTGACTTATCCAGAGGCGTTGGCTGAGAAGGTAGTGTCGTCTGAGCAGTTCGAGAGCCAGAGCATGTCTGTCAAAGTTGGCGATAAGCTAAGCATGTCATTTGTAGTTGATGTGTTGATAGAATATGGATTCGAACGTGTCGAGTTTGTCTTCCAACCTGGTCAGTTTTCTGTGCGAGGCAGCATCATCGATGTCTTCTCATACGCTTCAGATGCTCCGTTTCGTATAGATTTCTTTGGTGATGAGGTTGATACTATCCGTCTCTTCGATCTTGAGTCGCAGCTGTCGACCGACAATGTCGAACTGGTGACCATTGTTCCTGACTTGGGGCAGTCGCAGTCTGACGGCGTCCTGATACCTCTCTCAGAGATGATCTCCGACGACTGTGCAGTATGGATTGAAAATCCACAGATGACGAAAGATATAATTGACCGTTTCTGCGACAATGTCAAGGAGGGTGTTGACGAGCAGAAGTCTGTTTCGTTGTCTTCGTTCTGTAGTGGAGAAATCTGGATGGCGGCTCTTCGCAACAAATATGTTGCACTCACTAGTGGAGTTGCCGATGATGTTATGACATCAGGCGAGACGGACAATCTGTCGATGGGCATTCTTTCACAACCTGTCTTCCGAAAGAATTTCGACTTGCTTGAGGATGACATATTCTTCAAGACAGAAGATGGTTATAGAGTCTATATACTGGCGGAGAATACACGTCAGCTTGAGCGTATTCACGATATTCTGAAAGAACGCAAGAGAAAACTGAAATATGGCGAACTTAACATAGCGGTACATGAAGGTTTTGTCGATACGAAGGCAAAGATCTGCATCTATACCGATCATCAGATATTCGAACGTTATCACAAATGCAGTCTGCGTAACGACAAGATGCGTAGCGCCCAGCAGTCGATAACTCTGCGAGAACTCAGCATGCTCAATGTGGGTGACTATGTCGTCCATGTCGATCATGGTATAGGCGTATTCAGTGGACTTGTGACAACAACGGCCAACGGCAAAACCTTTGAAGCCATACGCCTAACATTCCGTGATAACGACACGCTTCTTGTCAATGTACAGTCGCTTCATAAGATAAGTAAATATAGAGGGAAGGAAGGATCTGAGCCTAAAATAAACAAACTGGGGACCGGTGCATGGACACGTCTGAAAGAAAAGACCAAGAGCCATGTCAAGGATATCGCCAAGGAACTAATCGCACTTTATGCCAAGCGCAAAGACGAGCAGGGTTTCGCATATTCGCCCGACTCATTCCTGCAGACAGAGCTTGAAGCGTCGTTCCTCTACGAAGATACTCCTGACCAGATGAAAGCTACTCAGGCCATCAAGGCAGACATGGAAAAGCCGATGCCGATGGACAGACTTGTCTGTGGTGATGTGGGTTTTGGTAAGACAGAGCTGGCGATAAGAGCGGCGTTCAAGGCGGTGTGCGACAACAAGCAAGTTGCTGTGTTGGTGCCTACGACAGTTCTGGCTTTCCAGCATTATAATACCTTTGTTCACCGTCTGAAAGATTTGCCATGCAAAGTTGAGTATCTGAGCCGTCTGCGTAAGACGTCGGAGGTTCGTGATGTTGTCAAGCGTGTGGCTTCGGGTGAGGTTAATATAGTTATAGGTACTCATCGCTTGATAGGCAAGGATGTCAAATTCAAGGACCTTGGTCTGCTTATTATTGATGAGGAACAGCGTTTCGGTGTCGGCGTCAAGGAAAAACTGCGTGAGATGAAGGTTAATGTCGATACTCTAACCTTGTCTGCTACTCCAATACCGCGAACTCTGCAATTCTCACTTATGGGAGCTCGCGACCTTAGTGTGCTCAATACTCCGCCAGCCAATCGTCAGCCTATAGTGACAGAAGTACAGACGTTCAGTGAAGATGCAATGAAGAATGCGATAAGCTATGAGGTTGAACGTGGAGGTCAGGTCTTCGTGATCAACAACAGAATACCGCATCTTTACGAACTCGAGCGCATCATCAACAAGATGCTTCCCGATGTCAAGACGATTGTGGCACATGGCCAAATGGATGGCGGACAGCTCGAAAGCATTATGCTTGACTTTATGAGTGGCGACTATGATGTACTCATTGCAACTACAATTATCGAGAGTGGACTCGACATACCTAATGCCAATACTATAATCGTCAACAATGCACATCAGTTTGGCCTCAGCGAGCTTCATCAGCTACGTGGTCGTGTAGGACGAAGCAATACCAAAGCATTCTGCTATCTGTTTGCACCTCCGATGAGCGTACTCACGCCCGAGGCACGTCGTCGACTCAAGATTATAGAGGAATATTCTGACCTTGGTAGTGGATTCTCCATAGCAATGCAGGACCTCGACATACGTGGTACAGGTGATGTTCTTGGAGCAGAACAGAGCGGCTTTATCAGCGATATTGGTTACGAGACTTACCAGAAGATTCTTGCTGAAGCTCTTGTCGAGCTCAAGCAGAATGAATATAAGAAACTCTTTGAAGACGAACAGATAGAAAAGCCTGAAGATGGTTTCGTCTTTGTCAGTGATACAGCTATCGAAACCGACGAAGAGATTGTCTTCCCTGAGTCGTATATAAGCAGTATTTCTGAACGCATGAAACTATATAAGGAACTCGACAGCATTCAGGATGAGGCACAGATTGATGTCTTCAGGTCTCAACTTGAAGACCGCTTCGGTAAGTTGCCGACTCCTAGTGAAGAACTCCTTAATGTGGTTAAGCTCAGGCTTATGGCGCAGCGTCTTGGTATTGAGCGTGTTGTGTTCAAAAATAAGACAGCCAATTTTTATTTTGTCTCTGATGCTGAATCGGCATTTTATAAATCTCCTGTATTTACTGGCATTATCGGCTGGTACCAGAGTAACTCGCGCAAAGCGAAGCTCTCTGAGGGCAATGGCAAGTTGAAAATGTCGCCTGTAGGCGTCGATTCTTTGAGTGGGCTGCTCAGTATTATGGCTGAGATTGAGATTGCTTCGTCGGCTGTTGTTGGGCAGTTTTTGACTGAAAAATGCTAATGAAATAGAAAAAGACGGGTAAAAATGCTTGATTACAATTTTTATTCTTATCTTTGTGAAAGTGAAATTTTAACTTGCAAGCAAAATGAATACACTAATTCCAGGCTCTGACAGAACACCGACCATTTCAATGCAGGACGGGGTTTTCTCAATAACAGGCCGTTCATATATGGAGAACTCTGTTGAGTTTTATGCTCCAGTCAAGAAATTGGTTGAGGAGCATGAGGGTGCTTTGCACGTAGAAATCGGTTTGGATTTCTTCAACACAAGTAGCTCTAAGTGTCTGATGGACCTTCTTTTTATTGTCGACAAGAAAGTGATGGCTGGCAACGAATGCTCAATCAAGTGGTCTTACAAGACCGATGATGAGGACATGCGTGATGCTGCGGAGGAGTTCCGCGAGCTTCTTAAGCATGTTAATGTTGAGCTTGAAGAAATTGACGATTAATAGAGGTGCTATGGTTGTTATAGCTGAGGAAAGCGAAAAGAGCCCGTTGATAACACTCGACGGTGATGTGCTTAGTATTTCGGGTCGTTCCTATATGAATGACGCCGTTGACTACTATCGCCGTATTCTTAACATCATTACTGATATACAGACTGTTAGCTTGCAGGTTGTTGTAGCTATGGAGTATTTTAATACCAGTAGCTCCAAGTGCTTGCTCGAATTGTTCAAGCTCGTCCGTAAAAAGGCTGAGGCTGGACAAAAGGCAAGTATCGTTTGGAAATATTCTTCTAAGAGTCCGGAGATGCAAGAAACAGGTGAGGATTATCGCGACCTTCTTGGTGGCATTCCTTTCGATATCGTCCAGGAAGACTAAGTGATTTTTTTTCTGGGCGGATGAAGAAACTTCATAAGTTCATATTGAAGAGTTATGCCGGACCTCTGGCAATGACATTTTTTATCTCGGTCTTCATTCTTGTGATGCAGGGCCTTTGGCGTTATGCTGATGATATTGTCGGCAAGGGTCTCGATTTTAGTGTCATGCTGGAGCTATTGTTCTATGTGGCTTTGCAGGTGGTGCCTATGGCATTGCCTTTAGCTATTTTATTGGCGGCCCTCATGACATTCGGTAATCTCGGAGAGAATTATGAACTTACTGCCATAAAGGCTTCTGGAGTATCACTCTTCCGTATTATGAAGCCGCTCGTCTATCTTACGCTGTTTGTCTCTGTTGTTGCATTCTGGTTTTCCAATAATGTACTGCCGGTGGCCAACTTGAAGTTCTACACATTGCTCTATAGTGTCAGACAGGCTCGTCCCGAGTTGGAGATAAAAGAGAAAGTTTATTATGACGGAGTAGATGGCTTCAGAATCAAGGTGGATCACAAGAACCCCAAGACGGGTATGATGTATGACCTCATCATTCACGACCATCGTGACAAAGTTAACCGCAATGTTAATGTGACGATGGCTGATTCTGGCAAGATGGACATCAATGACCGCATGGGAGTGATTCAGTTGACGCTCTATGATGGCGTGACCTATGATGAGAAGGTTGCGTTGGGCAATGCTCGTATGACGGAAAAGTCGCGACAGATGTACCGCCATGATGAGTTTACAGAGCAGGTGGTTCAGGTCAAAGTCGATGGTCTCGACTTCTCTCGTGTCGATGAGTCGGTCTTCAAGACTAGCGACCGTATGAAGAACCTTGCTCAGCTCAAGCATGATACCGACTCTCTTCTGTGTGTTCGTGACTCTATAACGATCAACATGTCTCAGCAGTCGAAGACACAGCAGATGCGTAAGACTCGTCATCAGTATACTAGCGACTCTCTCTACTCTGCTGTTATTGATACGTCGAAGATGATCAGCGTTGATAGTGTGTTCCTTGCGTTTACTGACAAGCAGGTGAGTGATGTTCTCGAAGAAGCTTTACGACAGGCTCGTGTCAACAAGCAATATGTTGATGAGAGACTAGCGACCTATATAGAGGAACAGGGCAAGATAAACCGTCACGAGATGGAGAAGCATCGAAAGTTTGCTATGCCAGTGGCGTGCCTTCTTTTCTTCTTTATTGGAGCTCCGCTTGGTGCCATAATCCGTAAGGGAGGACTTGGAATGCCAGTGGTCATTTCGGTATTCTTCTTCATATTCTACTATGTCACCGATACTTTCGGAGCCAAGTGTGCCCGTGAAGGATATTGGCCTATATGGTGTGGCATGTGGCTCTCGACGGTTGTACTGGCAATAATTGGTTCCTTTTTGACCTATAAGTCGGCTACCGATTCGGCTCTGTTCAAGTCGGAGGCATACCAGAAGGTTGCTGACAAGTTGAAGCACAGATTGATGAAGATGGGACACAAGCAGGACGAGTCGGAGGAGAATAATGTGCAACAATAGAAATATAGAAAACAAAAGAAAACAACATATAAGATGTCTGATAAAAAACTAGATACAGTAGAGGATGCGCTTAAGGCATTTGGCCGTGGTGAGTTTGTCATTGTTGTCGACGATGAAGATCGCGAAAACGAAGGCGATTTCATCATTGCTGCAGAGAAGATTACACCAGAAAAGGTTAACTTCATGCTCAAAAATGGTCGTGGCGTTCTCTGTGCTCCTATAACTATTGATCGTTGCCACGAGTTGGAACTCGATCACATGGTCGAAAATAACACTTCAATTCTTGGCACTCCATTTACTATTACTGTAGACAAGATAGACGGCTGTACGACAGGTGTCTCTGCACATGATCGTGCTGAGACTATCCGTGCCCTTGCTGATCCAGCTTCAAAGCCATCAACTTTTGGACGTCCTGGACATATCAATCCTCTTTTCGCTCAATCGAAGGGAGTTCTACGCCGTGCAGGACATACTGAGGCTGCTGTCGATCTTGCACGTCTTTCGGGACTTTATCCTGCGGCAGCTCTTATCGAGATTATGAATGAGGATGGCACTATGGCTCGTCTTCCACAACTTCTCGAAATAGCAGAGCAATATGGCATCAAGATAATAACTATAAAGGATCTCATAGCTTATCGTCTTCGTGAAGAATCTATCATCGAGCGTGGTGTTGAGGTTCATTTGCCTACTGAATATGGCGACTTCCGTCTCATCCCATTCCGTCAGAAGTCGAATGGCAAGGAGCATATCGCATTGATAAAAGGTACATGGAAAAGTGACGAACCAGTTTTGGTCCGTGTCCACTCTTCTTGCATGACTGGTGACATCTTCGGCTCTAAGCGTTGCGAATGTGGCGAACAGCTGCATCGTGCAATGCAAGCTATAGAAAAAGAGGGTAGAGGTGTCGTTGTCTATCTTAATCAGGAAGGTCGCGGCATTGGACTCATGGCCAAGATTGAAGCCTACAAGTTGCAGGAAGAAGGACTCGACACCGTCGATGCCAACATCCATCTCGGCTACGACGCTGATGAACGTGACTATGGTGTCGGTGCTTCTATACTCAACGAACTTGGTGTCCATAAGATGCGTCTCATGACAAATAATCCGGTCAAGCGTGTCGGACTCGAGGGTTTCGGACTTGAAATTGTTGAGAATGTGCCTATCGAGGTGACACCTAATTTATATAACAAGAGATATATGGAAACGAAACGTGACCGTATGGGACATACGCTTCATTTCTAAATTATAATAAAGATGACTTCCGACATTGTCATAATACCCACCTATAATGAGAAGGAGAATATCACCGCAATTATCAATGCAGTGTTTTCGCTTACTCATGATTTCGATATCCTGATTATCGATGACGGGTCGCCAGATGGTACAGCACAGATTGTCAAGGACCTTATGGTCAAGTATAACGACTGCTTGTTCCTCATCGAACGCGAGGGTAAACTTGGACTTGGTACTGCGTACATTACAGGTTTCAAGTGGGCTCTCGAGCATGGATACGACTACATCTATGAGATGGATGCCGATTTTTCACATCCGCCTACAGACCTTGTTGAATTGCGCGAAGCATGTACCGACCGTGGTGCCGATTTGGCTATCGGTTCGCGATACATATCTGGTGTCAATGTGGTTAACTGGCCAATCGGACGTGTCCTGATGTCTTACTTCGCGTCGGTCTACGTGCGTTTAGTGACCGGTATGAAGATTATGGACACAACTGCTGGCTTTAAGTGTTACACACGTAAAGTTCTTGAGACTATCGGACTTGACAACATTAGTCTTAAAGGCTACGGATTTCAGATTGAAATGAAATTTACTACATGGAAATACGGTTTCAATATCATAGAGGTTCCTATCATATTTACCGACCGTCGTCAAGGTACTTCCAAAATGAGTGGAGGTATCTTCAACGAGGCTGTTTGGGGTGTGATCGCTATGAAGATTAGAAGCTGGTTCCGCAGCTATAAGAGATAAGGGGCGCTTGTTTTGCCGATACTTGTCCTCGACAAATAACAAATATGTTTATGAAAAGACTGATTAGCAACATAGAGATAATAAATGAAGGCCAACGTTTTGTTGGCTCGGTTGTTATCAACAACGATTTGATTGAGGCCATTGTACCAGGTGTTTCCCACGATATCGATGCAGATGAGGTTGTCGATGGCCGTGGCAAGATTTTGATACCTGGCGCTATTGACGACCAAGTACATTTCCGTGAACCAGGTTTGACGCAGAAAGCTGACATTGCTTCCGAGTCCAGAGCCGCTGTAGCAGGTGGTGTCACTTCCTTTATGGAGATGCCAAATACTAAGCCACAGACAACAACCATCGAGGCTCTTAATGATAAATATGCTCGTGGCGCCGCCAGTTCTCTGGCCAATTATTCTTTCTACATTGGTGCTACAAATGACAATCTTGACGTCATCAAGTCTGTCGACTACACCAATGTGTGTGGCATTAAGCTCTTTATGGGTTCCTCTACTGGCAATATGCTTGTTGATAACGAGGAAACTCTTTCTGAATTGTTCAAGGCTGCACCTGCTATAATTACTGCTCATTGCGAAGATGAGTCTACAATAAAGGCTAATCTCGCATCTTATAAAGAGAAGTATGGAGACAATGTGCCATGGAATTGTCATGGCGAAATACGTTCGGCAGAGGCTTGCTACAAGTCGTCGGCCAAGGCTGCTGCTCTTGCACGCAAGTTTGGTGCCCGTCTGCATATCCTACATCTCTCTACTGCCGACGAAATTGCCCTTCTTGATAAAGGACCTCATTCAGAACGTAAGGTAACTGGTGAGGTGTGTGTCCACCATCTTTGGTTTTCTGATGCTGACTATGAGGAGAAGAAGCAGTGGATAAAGTGGAATCCTTCCATAAAGTCTGCGTCTCATCGCGATGCTCTCCGCAAGGCTGTGCTCGAGGGCGACATTGAGGTCGTCGCAACCGATCATGCACCACATACAGTAGAAGAAAAAACAGGAGGTAACTACTTTACTACTCCTTCCGGTGCTCCTTTCGTGCAGCATTCTTTAGTCACAATGCTCGAAATGGCCGACAGAGGATTGTGGGACTATCAGAAAGTAGTCGACATGATGTGTCATAAGCCAGCCGAACTTTTCAATGTTGCTCAGCGTGGATTTATACGTGTAGGATATAAGGCTGACCTTGTCATTATTGAAAAGGCTAAATGGACTGTCAACAAGTCCAATATATTATATAAGTGCGGATGGTCGCCTGTCGAAGGTACTACTTTCGCCAATCGTGTCTACCAGACTTATGTCAATGGCAATCTTGTCTACGACAATGGTAGTTTCGATATGTCTGTGCGTGGCGAACGCTTGAAGTTCAACAGATAATGAAGATGATGATGAGAGCTCTTTTCAGTACAGTTACAGCACTTTTAGCACTTTGCTGCATTCTCGTTGCAATGTTGTCTTCGTGTGAGTCGCGTCAGGAATCGGCATCGTCTCCTATCCCAGTATCTGGTGGAGTCGAAGTGGCCGACACTATAACATACAACGTGTACATTCGTCCTTCCAATCCACAGGACGACTTCGAAGTGCAGTGTATCTCGCGACTGGATGATCAGAAGCTCATTGATATGATTTTTACGTCGATATATTCTAATGGCATCAAAGCTTACGACTATTTCGACCATCGTGAATATACCCTTGATGAAATCAAGAGCCGTGAAGTGGAGAACCCAGGTTATTCCCGCGACAATATTTCGCTCATTCAGTTTACCGAACGCTGGATCTACAACGATTCCGTTCCGTCGTTCACTAAACAGGTACTAAAAATTCACGTTGCCTATGGCGTACGTGACGAAAACGATATAGTTGTTGCCAATCGTCCGGGATTGGTTATTGATATGAAGAATTGATAGGTTTTTATTTTTTTGATATGAAATTTTTAGTTCGTCTTTTATTTGTTTTTCTCCTGGCTGTAACCTCGGTTTCGGCTCAGACCATTAGTGTTTTATACACTACAGATGTTCACGGTGCAATTTTTCCATACAACTTCACCGAGAATAGTCCTGTTCCATTCAGCATGTCTCAGGCGTATAGCTATATAAAGTCAGTACGTGATACGTCAAGAAATGTAATTCTTCTCGATGGTGGCGACTTCCTTCAGGGTACGCCTGCTACCTATTATTATAACTACGTAGACAATCATTCGTCACATATCATCTCCAAGCTCTATAATTTCATGAAAGCCGATGCAGTTGTTGTCGGCAATCACGATATCGAAGCCGGACATCAGGTGTATGACAAAGTTCACTCTGAACTTGAAATGCCTTGGCTCGCTGCCAATATCATCAATAAAAAGACTGGTGAACCATATTTTACTCCATATACGGTCATCGAACGCTCTGGCAAAAGAATTGCCATTATCGGTCTTACTACTCCTTATATCCCACATTGGCTTCCTGAATACCTCTGGCAGGACATGCAGTTTGAGGATATGATTGAAAGTGCCGCCAAATGGATTAATATTGTTCGCGAGAAGGAACATCCTGATGCAGTAATAGGTCTTTTCCACTCAGGTTACGACTATACTTATGGCAATCAGACGGCCGATACTCCAATGAATGAAAATGCTTCCGTGCTTGTTGCACAACGTGTCGACGGATTCAACGCTATTCTGCTCGGTCACGACCATAAACTCTATAATCGAGTCGTCAATAGTCCTGACGGATCAGAAGTTACCATACTCGATGCCGGAACAGCAGCACGCAACCTTGGCTCGCTTGCTATCACCTTCGATGCCAAAGGTAAACCGCATTGTCAGGCCAAGATCATCGCCCTCTCAAACACCGATGAGTCAAAAGAGTTTAACGATTTCTTCCGTGCACACTATTATGCCATCAAGGCTTACACTCAGAAAGTAGTTGGTACAGTAGTCAAGAATATAGATTCCAAGGAATCGCTCTTCGGCAATTCTGTATTTGTCGACATGGTTCACAAGTCAATGCTCCGGCATACTGGTGCAGATATCAGTTTTTCCGCTCCATTGCTCATGGGTGTCGAAATTCCTGTTGGCGAACTGACAGTCGGTCGTATGTTCAATATCTACAAATTCGAGAATATGCTCAATGTCATCAGCCTTACTGGCAAGGAAGTCAAGGACTATCTCGAGTACAGCTACGACCTGTGGATTACCAATCCGTCAACGGAAGGTCACTTGATTAAGGTCAACAACCGAGGTCGACTCATCAATAAGTTCTATAATTTCGATAGTGCTGCAGGCATCGTCTACAATGTCAATCCGTTCAAGGATAAAGGCAGTCGTGTCGAAATTGTCTCCATGACCGATGGTACACCTTTCGACGTCAACAAGACTTATAAGGTGGCGCTCAACAGCTATCGTTTCAATGGCGGTGGCGGACACCTCGAACATGGTGTTGGACTCTCTAAACAGCAGATTGAAGAACGACGTGTCGAGGAAGTACGACGTGACCTTCGTGGCATTCTTCTCGATGACATTATCGAGAAGGGTAGTGTTGGAGACGAACAGATGGACAACTGGAAGTTCGTTCCACAGGCCGATGTAGAGTCTTTCATAAAGGCCGATATGGAACAACTGAATATTAGATAGTTCAGATTGTAAGTATTTCGACTTTTTTGCTTACATTTGGCTTTCGTAAGGATACCGTAACTTGTAGCTACCTTTACCATAAGGATACCGTAGGGATAGAAGCAAGTTGGGTTTTTACTGAATGTAATTAAAATAAAGGTATTGATTAAAAACAGAAAGTTATACATATTAATATATTCTGAGATTATGAAGAAGGTATTTACAATTCTGGGCATCGTGTTGGTTGTGCTTCTCGCAGCCTTGTTCATCCTGCCTTATGCTTTCCGCGACCAGATTGAAACCGCTGTCAAGGAAGAGGTCAACAATATGGTTGACGCAAAGGTCGATTACGACGATTTTTCTCTCTCCCTTTTTAGCAGCTTCCCCGACCTTCGAGTTGGAATGGATGGTGTGTCTGTTGTCGGAAAAGACCGTTTCGATGGCGATACTCTTGCCTACATCGGCTCACTTAAAGTAGGCGTCAAGATCCTCCCACTTCTCGATGGCATCGTGTCAGTTAATGCAATTAATATCGACCATCCTATTGTCCGTG
Source organism: Bacteroidales bacterium (assembly GCA_024401355.1). Lineage (GTDB taxonomy): Bacteria > Bacteroidota > Bacteroidia > Bacteroidales > Marinilabiliaceae > W3P20-009. The sequence goes on from JAKSLF010000003.1 coordinate 71,560, forward strand.
GTATAGTAGCCGCCGATTCGATAGCCAACTGGGACATCTACAAGAGCGAACCAGATACTGTCGAAGAAGTTGCCGATACAACTTCTGCACCAATGACAATCGACCTCAAGAAAGTTATAATCTCAGATGCCGATATTAAGTACATTGATTCTACAATGAATCTCATGGCTCATGTGTCCGACCTCGATCTCGAACTCTCAGGCAAGATGGTTGGTGACATCTTCAATACCGACCTTCAGCTCGACGTAGCTTCCATAAAGGTACTCATGGATAACATCACATACGTCAAGAATGCAACAATCGACTTTGATGCCAACATCGAGGCCGACATTGCATCTTCACGCTACACTATGAAAGAGAATACACTCAATTTCAGTGGTGTCCCTTTGGCTTTTGATGGTTTTGTCCAGCTCAACGACAATTCGACTACTGTCGATATGCGTCTTGCAGCAAAACAGACTACATTCAAGAGTCTTCTCGCAGTCATCCCTGATTATATTATGAAAGATGTTGAAGGCTTGAAGATGGACGGTACTTTCGATCTCTATGCCGATGTAAAAGGCGACTATGTCGACCTCGACCATATCCCTTCAATCGATGCCGCTTTCAAGGTCAACAACGGACAAGTTAAATATCCTGACCTTCCTAAGTCGCTCGACAATATCAACGTCGACCTCACAGTCAAGAATCCTGGCGGTGCTGCCGACCTTACTACTGTCAATATCGACAAGTTCCACTTCTCGCTTGCATCAAATCCATTCGATGCAACTCTCAACCTTGTAAAGCCAATCTCAAACCCAACCTTCAAGGCAGCTGTTAATGGTACAATCGACCTTAATTCGCTGAAGGACGCCCTTCCGCTCGACAGTATGAACATCGGTGGTATTGTCAAGGCAAACCTCAACGTCGCTACTGATATGGCAGCCATCGACAAGGAAGATTATGAGAACATCAAGGCCGAAGGTACAGTCAACTTGACTAACTTCAACTTCGAAAGCAACGACTTCCCTCAGGGTGTCAACATCTCAGAGGCAAAGCTCGTCTTCACTCCAAAGTTCCTCCAGCTCGATCCTCTCAAGGCAACTCTTGGTAAGAGTGATTTCAATGCTGCCGGCAGAGTGGAAAGCTATCTTCCATACGTGCTTTCCGATGGAACTATCAAAGGCTCGCTTTCACTTGCTTCAAACCTTATTGACTGCAACGAGTTGCTCAGTGGTGATTCTGCAGAGACTCCTGCCGACACTATCGCAAGCACAGAGTCAGCTGTTGTTGAAATCCCTTCCAACATCGATTTCAATCTTAATACCGATATCAAGAAAATTCTATACGATAATCTTGTTATCACAAATGTCAAGGGTGGTGTGATTGCTCGCGAAGGCATTGCCAAACTCAACAACCTCAATATGAATTTGTGTGAAGGCTCTGCGTCACTCAACGGTTCATACAATGCCAAGAACATCGAGAAGCCTAATATTGATATGGCTATCAGCCTCAACGATGTCGACGTCAACGTGCTGACCAATTCATTCTCTACTATTGACAGCCTTCTCCCAATCGCCAAGAGTGCATACGGAAAGATAAGCATTTCGATGGATCTCGTTTCTGATCTTGACAACCAGATGTCTCCTGTCATCAAGTCTATGAATGGCAAGGGCTCATTCAAGTCAGAAAGCCTCTCACTCCAGGAGTCTGACTTCCAGAAGAAACTCTCTTCTGTGCTTCATAATGACAAATACAATTCATTGACCATGAAGAGTTTCAAGGGAACATTCGCCATTACTGATGGTAGCATTGTCCTTACTCCATTCAATGTCAACATGTTCGACAAGGCTGCCACCTTCTCTGGACAGCAGGGACTCGACAAGACAATGGATTATCTCATGTCAATGCCTATTACACGCAAGGAACTCTCTTCGCTTGTCAGCAAGATTGGAATACCTGTTCCAGCATCTTTCGCTTCTGGCGACGACATACCTGTTGGCATTAATATTGGTGGTACTCTTACGTCTCCTAAAGTCTCGCTCAATGTCGATCAGCTAAAGGAAGCTGTCGCATCGGAGGTTAAATCTCAGGTGAAGGAAAAGACAGCAGAGGTTGTCGACAAGGTTACTGAGAAGGTGACCGAGAAGGTAACTGAAGAACTCCAGAAGAACGAGAAAGTACAGAAGGCTGCAGAGTCAGTCAAGGGAGCCATAGGAAATCTCTTCAAGAAGAAGAAATAGTTCATCAAACGCTAATCTATGAGAATAGTAATAATAGGCACAGGAAATGTCGCATACCACTTCATGAAGGCTCTATATGCCGCACAGCATGAAGTGATATGTGTAGCCAGCCGCACATACGAACATGCTCTGCATTTTGCACGAATGGCCGATGAGTTGTCGCATGAGTCCGACAATGGTTGTTCGTGTAATGCTACAGACAATGTCTCGCTTGTGCCTGCCGATGCTGACCTCTATCTCATAGCAGTTTCCGACGATGCCATTTCCGATGTGTCTCAACGAATGCCTTCTGTCAAGGGTGTCGTTGTGCATACATCTGGTGCTACTCCTATCGATGTGCTACAGAGCCACAAACATCGTGCGGTGATTTATCCATGCCAGACACTTTCTCGTGCTGATGTTGTCGACTTTGCACACTTGCCACTAATGGTTGAAGCGGTTGATGCGGAAAGCGAACATGTAGCAGTCAGTTTCGCCTCTTCTTTGAGCAATAATGTTGGCCGTGCAACTTCCGAGCAGCGTCTTCATATTCATTTGGCGGCAGTCTTGGTTAGCAATTTTACCAACCATCTGATTGCTCTTGCAAAGCAGCATTCCGACAATAACGGCATCGACTATAGAGTTCTGAAAAGTCTGGTTTGCCAAACAGTCGACAAGGCTTTCCGCATGGATCCGGTAGAAGCACAGACTGGTCCTGCTATTCGCCATGATGAAGTTACCATCAATCGTCATCTTCAGATGATAGATGATGCTTCAGTAAAGGAGATTTATAAGTTACTTACCCATTCCATACAAAATCATAGTTGGAAATAACAGTTGTATAATATGCGCAATTTCAAGGAAGACCTTACTAATATAAAAGCATTCGCTTTCGATGTCGACGGAGTCCTTTCACGAACGGTTGAGACAATGTTTCCTGATGGACAGCCTATGCGTACCGCAAACATCAAAGATGGATACGTTATTCAGTTGGCTGTAAAACTTGGTTATAAAGTCGCTATTATAACAGGTGGCAAGACAGATGCTATCTTAAATCGTTTCTCAGCTCTTGGCGTTACAGACATCTTCATGGGCCAATCTACCAAGCTTCAGACTTATAAAGATTGGCGAGACAAATACGGCCTCACCGATGATCAGGTGATGTATATGGGCGATGATATGCCAGATATCCCAGTGCTTAAAACAGTTGGCATGCCAGTTTGTCCTTGCGATGCCGTTAGTGACGTCAAGCAGATTGTTCGTTACGTCTCTCCTTTTTGTGGCGGAGAGTGTTGTGTCCGTGATGTTATGGAGCAAGTGCTTCGTGCTCAGGGGAAATGGGGTTTGGATATGACTTGGTGATTAAAGGGTTACTGCTATGGCTTATCTACGATTAATAAGATTTGGTAATGTACTCTTTATTGGCCTTTTTCAGGTCCTTCTTCGCTATTGTGTTGTTTTGCCTGTTCTTGGCCAGTGGAACATAACGCCAGTGATGACCTCTCTTGAGTTCTCCTTGCTGGTTATTGCCACAATGGCATTTACGGCTTCAGGCAATGCCATCAACGACTATTTTGACGTACGCACCGATTCAATCAATCGTCCGGAAGCACAGGTTGTCGACAAGCTTATCAATCGAAAGACAACGATTCTCATTCATGTACTCTTGACGTTGGTTGGACTATTTTGTGGTCTCTATCTGGCGTTCGATTATCACAAAGAGACGTATGCAATGTTTTTTGTAGTGGTGCCCATCGTCCTTTGGTTCTATTCTACTCATTTCAAGAAACAGATTTTTATCGGCAACCTGATTGTTGCTACAATGATGGCCATCACATCACTATTGGTCGTCTCCGCTGAGATATCCGCTATTGTTGCTTCTGGCTCAACTGGTGTTCTCGAAACTCAGGCTTGTAATCAGGTGTGGAAGTATACTGCCGCTTTTAGCTTTTTTGGCTTTATTACCAATCTTGCACGAGAGATAGTCAAAGATATGGAAGATGTTGAGGGCGACATGCAATGTGGTTGTCATACCATTCCGGTCGAGATGGGACTCGACAATTCGAAGGTTGTTGTAATCATGCTAGAGGTAATTACGGTTGTTGTACTTTGGGTCGCCTATTTCATGACCTACGTACTCTATTCGTGTCCTTTCTGCTGGCTTTATATATTGCTTGCTGTGACTTTGCCTATATGTTATATAGTATATCTTGTTGCCCGTGCAAAGACTCAGGCGGACTATCACAAGATTAGTAGATTCAGCAAGATTGTGATGTTCTTTGGTGTACTCATTATGGTGTATGTCAATGTAGTACACTAAAGTGTTTGTTTATTGATAATACTTTTTGCGTTATGCTCAATGAAATAAAGAACCATAGAAGTGTTCGTAAATATAAGGATGAACAGATTCCTGATGTTGTTCTCAACGAGATTCTTACTGCTGGACTTCGTGCCTCAAATACAGGCAACATGCAGCTTTATAGCATAGTAGTCACTCGGTCATCCGATATCAAGCAGAAGCTCGCTCCTGCTCACTTTAACCAGCCAATGGTTATGGGAGCACCTGTTGTACTTACATTTTGCGCCGACGTCAATCGTTTCACCAAGTGGTGTCAGCAACGCAATGCCGACGCAGGCTTTTATAATATGGAGAGTCTGATTACAGCTTTTGTAGATGCGTCTCTTGCTGCTGAAAATGTTTGTCTCGAAGCAGAAGCTCATGGACTGGGAATTTGTTATCTTGGTACAACTACATATAATGTACGACAGATTATTGATGCGTTACAACTGCCAAAGGGTGTCGTGCCAGTTACAACAGTTACACTCGGTTATCCTGATGGTGAGGCACCAATGTCTTCTCGTTTGCCTCTCAATGCTGTAGTTCATGATGAAACATACCACGATTATTCTCCAGCCGATATCGACAATGCGTATGCCGAGATGGAGTCTGATCCTAGTAACCAAAAGTTTATTGACGTGAATAACAAGCAGAATCTAGCTCAAGTATTCGCTGAAGTTCGCTATTCAAAAGCCAACAATGAGTATTTCAGCAAAGAACTTCTTGAGGCGTTCCGCCAACAGGGCATGATGTAGACCTGAAAAGTCAAGCAGGCAATTAGTATAGCTTGTTTGAAGTTTTGAGGTTCTTCAGGATGGTGAAAGCTCTGTCTACGTCTTCCTCAGCAACAATAATAGAGAATTCGTTTGTGGTAGAGACAACTTCTTTTACGTTGATGCCTTCCCAAGCAATGAATTTCATTATCTGGTAATAGAAACCGCAAGCCTGAACATTGTCTGCAGGCAGTTTTAGGGTTATTGCTGATAGATTGTCACTTCTGAATGTGCAGTCTTCCTGTGCAAAGTTCTTCAGTACGGTATTGTTGAAGTCGGCTCCTACTATAACGTTTGATTCGAAGACTCCACGAACCATAGTGCAGAATCCGTCGCGTTGGCTGCTAAGTTCGTTCATTGTTCGACTGAGGTTTTCGAATATTGTATTGCTGTTTCGAAATGTAAAGTCGGTTAAGTTTGAACGTACAATAATGTCACCAAGCTGGCTCAATACGTCTTTGAACGAGCCGAACCCATTGCTTTCAAGGTTTGGTACCAAACGATTGAGAGCCATGACGATTGCTCCTTGCTTCACTTCTTTCTGCACCATTTTTTCTACAGATGGATGTATCTGGCGAGCAAGTGACGAAATGTTGAGCAGACCCTCTGAGAGTGCTTCGACGATAAACGGACGCACCTTTACGACTTTTTCTACTGCTTGGCTGATGGTCATATTCACAATATTTTTGTTTTATGACTGCAAATATACGGATTGTTAATCAATTAACAAGTGGGAAAATAATATTTTTAGCAACTTTAATGTTTGAGCAAAAGATTTTATACCTTTGCGAGGTTAAAGACGTTTATTGCCACAATTGGTATTTATAGAAAAAGAAAAAACATATATATATGAAGAGATTTACGCTTCAGGGATCAATTGCCGCACTTGTAACTCCGTTCAAGGCTGACGGCACGATAGACTTCAAGGCATTCGACCGTCTTCTCGACTTCCATGCCGAGAATGGCACAAATGGTGTCGTTGTTTGTGGTACTACAGGTGAGACTCCGACTCTTAGTGAACCAGAAGATGCAGAAATGTTCCGTCATGCAGTTGAGCGTGTCAATGGTCGTATGACAGTCATTGCAGGAACAGGCAGTAACTCTACTCAGAGCTGTATCAAGTATACTCAGAATGCTGTAGATGCAGGTGTAGATGCTGTACTTGTTGTTGGCCCATATTATAACAAGCCAACATCTAAAGGCATGTACCTCCATTTCTCAGAGCTTGCAAAGAACATAAATGTTCCTATTATCCTCTACAATGTACCTGGCCGTACAGGATCTGCTATAAAGCCAGATGTAGCTATTCAGCTTGCAAAAGATTATAGCAATATCGTAGGTATTAAGGAGGCAAGTGGCAACATTCAGAATGTAGGATATCTCATCCAGCATCGTCCTGAAGGGTTCCATGTATACAGCGGTGACGACGGCATCTCTATGCTTTGTAATCTTATGGGTGCAGACGGATGTGTCTCTGTTGCAGCCAATGTGTTCCCTAAGGATTTCAGCCGTATGATGCAGCTCTCTATCGCAGGTGATGCAAAGGCTGCTCGTGAAATTCACTACCGCTATATCCGTTTGATGGATTTGCTCTTTGTTGAGTCTAATCCTATTCCTGTCAAGGCAGCTCTCGCTGCGATGGGTATGATGGAGGAAGTTTACCGTGCTCCACTTTGTCAGATGGAAGATGCGAACAAGAAGCTTCTCCTTGATGAGATGAGGTCTCTTAAACTTATTTGAGAATAGTTCTGTATGAGAATATTCATTGCAGGTGCTGGTGCCGTAGGTACTCATTTGGCTAAGTTGTTTGTCGATTCTGATCACGATGTGATTTTGATGGATGAGGACGACAAGAAACTTCAGCAAATCGAGTATCACCTTGACCTTATGACTCGTAGGGGCAATATGACATCGTTGTCGGACCTCAAGCAGGCAGACGTGTCTGAGGCTGACCTTTTCATAGCCGTTCCTCCTTATAAGGACATGAGTATCCTCGCATGTATTCTTGCCAAGAAACTTGGTGCCAAGACAACTGTCGCTCGCGTTAATACTTCTGAATACCTTAAGGCTGAAAATCTTTCCCTCTTCCGACAGCTCGGCGTTGATGAGATAATCTATCCTGAGGAACTTGCTGCACATGAAGCTGTAGAGTCGCTCAAGAGAGTTGGTATCCGTCAGTGGTATGAGTCGTCTGATGGTAAGGTTGTCCTTTCGGTAATTAAGGTACGTGAGGGTGCACCGATTCTCAACCGTCCGTTCTCTGAACTCGATCCAGAGAAAAAGAAACTCTACAATATCGTAGCAATATACCGTCAAGGCGATACCATTATACCTCATGGCGGCGACTCGCTCATTCATGGTGACCTTGCATATTTCATATCTACCTATGATAATATGAAATTAGTCCTTGCTGATGCAGGAAAGGAGCAGTACGAAATCAATAATGTCATGATTATTGGTGGTAGTCGAGTGGGGCGTCTCATAGCGCGTAATTTGGAGGAGATTGGGGGCTACAATGTGAAGCTTGTCGAAATTGATCGTGAGAAGTCTCTCAAACTAGCCAATAGCTTGGAGAATACTCTCGTCATCGAAGGCGATGGCCGTAATCTGGAACTCCTGAAAGACGAGGGCATATCTAAAATGCAGGCGTTTGTTGCGGTGACAGATAATGCTGAGGTTAATATCCTTTCTTGCCAGTTGGCAAAGAAGATGGGTATTCGCAAGACAGTAGCTGAGGTTGAGAATATAGATTATATGCCGCTTGCTGAAGGTATCGGTATAGGTACACTCCTCAATAAGAAACTTACTGCAGCGAGTCACATCTATCGATATACGCTTCATACCGATGTGGCTTACGTCAAATGCCTTACGTCAAACAATTCGGAGATGCTTGAGCTTGTCGCGCAGCCAGGCTCTAAGATAACGAAGGCTCAGATCAAGGATTTGTCGTTGCCACGTGAGCTCAATATTGGTGCGGTGGTTCGTGATGGTGTAGTGCAGATAGCTTCGGGGCAGACACAGATACAAGCTTATGACAAAGTTGTGATGTTTGCCATGCAGTCGTGCATTCATAAAATAGAAAAGCTCTTTGTATAACATGGGACGTATTCTTGCTATTGATTATGGACGCAAGCGTACCGGCCTGGCCGTTACGGATCCGCTAAAGATCATTGCGAATGGCCTTACATGTGTGGAGACAAGCAAGCTTTTTGATTTTATCAAGCAATATATGGAAAAGGAGTCAGTCGAATGTATTGTGATGGGTAAACCAACCAAAGTTACAGGCGAAGATTCCGAGACCATGAAATATATAACGCCTTTTGTCAACCGAATGCGAAAGGCATACCCTGAGTTGCCAATAGAGATGGTTGACGAGAGGTTTACTACGAAGATAGCTTTTCAGGCTATGATTGACGGCGGTCTAAAAAAGAGTGATCGTAACAATAAGAATGGTACTGTTGATATGGTCAGCGCTACTATTATACTCCAGACATATATGGAGTCGAATTTAAGAATGTAATTAAAAAAGTATACGATATGCTTCTACCTATAGTTCAATACGGACATCCTATTCTTCGCAAGATGTCTGAAGATATCACTAAGGATTATCCTAATCTCGATAAACTTATAGCCGACATGTATGACACTATGTATAAGGCAGAGGGCATAGGTCTTGCTGCTCCACAGATAGGCAAGAATATACGAGTGTTTGTCATAGATGCTACACCATGCGAGGAGGACTACCCTGAAGTCAAGGATTTCAAGCGTGTCTTTATAAATGCCCATATAATAGAACGTTCAGAAGAGACCGTTAAGACCTGTGAGGGTTGCCTTAGCCTTCCTGGCATCAGCGAGGATGTGGAACGTCCTACATGGGTGCGTATCCAGTATGTTGATGAGAAATTTGAACAGCATGATGAGGTGATAAGTGGTTATTGCGCCATTGTCGTACAGCATGAGTATGACCATCTTGATGGCAAAGTCTTTATTGATTATCTGGGTGCTCTCAAGAAACGCCTTTTGAAGGGCAAATTGGCTGCCATTAGTGCAGGTAAAGTATCGACACGTTTCCGTACGGTGTTGCCATAATTAATGTTGAATAATAAAATAGTAGATATATGAAATTTATAGTGTCAAGTGGCGATTTGCTCAGTCGCCTTCAGGTCGCAGTTAAGGCCATTGCAAGTAAGAGCCCGATTGAAATTCTCGAGAATTTCCTTTTTACTATTAAGGGGAAACAATTGTCTATCACAGCATCAGACTCTGATGTTATCATTGTTACTACTCTTGCGGTGAGCGAAGCTGATCATGACGGAAGTGTTGCTATACCAGGTTCTAGGCTTATTGAATACCTTAAGCGTCTTCCTGAGCAGCCTGTAAGTTTCAATGTCAATGATGAAAATTTTGCTGTAGAAATATCTACAGTGACAGGTAGCAATTCACAGATGGGACGCAATGCAGCCGACTATCCACAGCTTCAGGGTCTCGACTCTAATAGTCAGTCATTCGTTGTGAAGTCAGATGTGCTTATTGCTGGTATTTCGCATACGCTCTTTGCTACAGGCAACGATGAACTTCGTCCTATAATGAACGGCATATTCTTCGATATTGAACCAAATGAGATGACATTTGTGGCAACAGATTCACATATCCTTGCACGTTATACCCGTGATGATGCGAAGGCTGGTATAGAGTCATCATTCGTTCTCGGCAAGAAGCCTGCGTCTTTGCTTAAGAGCATTCTTTCGGCAGGTGATGACATTGAAGTCACTTACGATGGCAAGAGTGCAATATTCAAGTCGACAAATCATACACTTACATGTCGTCTTGTCGATGGTGTATACCCACAATATAAGAGCGTCATTCCTGTCGAGAATCCTTTCCATGTATCGGTCAATCGTCAGGATATTACTAATGCTGTTCTTCGTACGGCTCTTTGCGCAGATGGTACAGAGTTGGTGAAGTTTGACCTTAACAGCAACAGCGTTCGTGTTTCTGCTCAGGACCTTGACTTTTCATGCAAGGCTGAAGAGACATTGGAGTGCCAGTATGATGGTCAGCCAATGAAGATTGGTTTGAAGGCATCTTATTTTACAAGTATTCTTTCTAACGTCAATGCAAATGAGATTGAGATGCAGATTAGTGATCCTTCTCGTGCAGCTCTCATTATTCCTGTGGACAAGAAAGAACACGAAGATGAGCTTATGCTCATTATGCCTATGAAAGTCTAATGCAGGATAATTTATATATACCTCCAAAGATAGAGATGCCAGGAGGCGCGACTGAGGTGCTTTTGCATGCTTGTTGCGCCCCTTGTTCTTCTGCGATTCTCGAATGTCTTGTTGCCAATGGCATCCGTCCGGTTGTCTTTTACTTTAATCCGAATATATTTCCTCGTGAGGAGTATGAGATACGCAAGGCGGAGAGTATTCGGCAAGCTGCATCGCTCGGCATACGTTGGATAGATGGCGACTATGACCATGAGTCGTGGTTGGATGTGGTAAAGGGACTTGAAGACGAGCCAGAAAGAGGGGGGCGTTGTCTTTTGTGTTTTAAGATGCGTCTTAAGGCGGCGGCTATATGTGCTAAACGTGAAGGCATACGTCATTTTACAACTACTCTTGCCTCCTCGCGATGGAAGAGTCTTTCGCAAATAGAGGAAGCAGGCTTGTGGGCACAGACCCAGGTTGATGGTGTAGAATTCTGGACCCAGAATTGGAGAAAGGGTGGATTGCAAGAACGGCGCAACAAGCTATTGAAAGAAGGTGGCTTCTACAATCAGCTTTATTGTGGATGTGAGTTCTCCATTCGCAAATAGTCTATTACATCAATAAAAAATGAGTTAGGCCACTTTGATCGTACCTATTGTTAATACGGGTTAAGAAGATGCTTTTTGTAAGGTGTGAAAAAAGTGAGGTAAGGGTCCGTTAAGGTACCGTTAGCCCTCCGTTAAAAATGGGTGATTGGAGTGGTGATCGGATTGTGAAAGATCACTAAAAGTCGTTAAGGTGGGTGAGTCTTAATTAACGGATGGATTCGGCTTTTTTATGTCAACAGAGAAGGAATAGCCCTGGCAAAATTTCTTGCCAGGGCTTTGTCGTTTGTTGTATGCTGTTAGCGGTTACTTTTCGGTCATGTCCTCGGGCAGCATTATAACTGTTGTGCAGTTGTTGTCCTTGAGCATTATTCCGTTGACAAAAGCCTTGATATCGTCTGAGGTGATGTTCTTTGTGATGTCTTCATAGTTCTCACGGACGTCGAAGCCCCAGAACGACTTGTAGATGATAGAATTCTGCCAGTATTTGTTGTTCCTTTGCTTATCGGCGAATGCCTTGAGCTCAAATTTCTTTACGTTGTCGAGTTCATCTTGGGTTACGCCGTTTCGGGCTATGTCGTCAATAGACTCCTTGATGAGATACAGTACAGAGTCGCATTTTGATGGTGTGAAAGGACATGCAATTTGTATGTCATATAAGTCGTCGTTATTGCTAGTCATTTCGCTGCTTACGCTCACAGAATATGCAAATCCGGCATCCTCACGTATAGTCTTGGTGTATCTCATTTTGAGGATGCTAGACAAAGCATTCAATGCGACCTCGCCCTTTACGTTGTAGTCTATATCGCCGATAAATATCTGCATCAGGTAAGCCTGTGGTGTTTCCATCTGACGGGTGAAGCGGTTGGAGTTGACACCGTTGGCGAATTTGCTGTTGACCTTTTTATATTCCTCGCGTTTGTCGATGTCTGGCAATGAAGCAAGATACTGCTGGGCGAACAGGCGAAGTGAGTCGACGGAGAAGGCGCCAGTGACATAGAAGTCGAAGTCGCCGGCTGACTGGAATCTGTCGCTATACATGTGCTTGTAATCATCGTAGGTAAACTGGTTGAGGTTTTCTGCCTTGAGCGACTTGTGGAAAGGATCACCAGGGAATAGTGTTGTGTTGAGTGAGTCGATCCATGCCGTATATGGATCCTTGTCGGCATTTTCGAGTACAATCTTCTTGCTATTTATTGCTGCAGCGAAGCCATTAGGATCGTCGGCAGGGCCTTGGAATGCAAGGTGTAGCAGTTCGAACAAAGTGCGCAGATCCTTTGGAGTTGAGTAGCCCGCGACAGTTTCTGATGTTGAGTTGAGGCTGAACTGCAATGACACCTGCTTGCCGGCAAGCTTCTTTTCAAGTTCAGTTGCGTTGAAATTGCCGAGTCCTGTCTGATTGAATATATCGGCAAACATCTTCATAGTGTATATGTCTGTCGGGTTCTTCTCGTTGATACGTGCAGCACCGCCCATACTTTTGCCGCTCAGCATCACCTCGGAATTATTAAAGTCTGTCTGCTTGTAGAAAAGACGGGCACCGTTGCTCAGCGTCAACATTGTGTATCCGAAGTCGGTAGCCTGTTCACTCATGATTTTTCCTTGTTCGGGCAATTTAGCTATCAGCGGTTCATCCTTGACATTGTCGACGTAAGCCTCTAGCTGTGCGTTGCGTGCGTTGCTGATGGCTTTGCGGAAATCATCGGTAGTAGGTACCTTGACATCATCCTTTTCAGGGTAGATGGCTAGCAGGACGAAATTGGTGTCGACACTAGCAACAGATTGTGTGTAGTAGCCATTGATAATATCGTCGCTAATGCGGCTGCTGAGCATATTGTATATTTCATATTCGGTTGCGATGCCAGGTGTTGCGTTGCCCTCGATGAAGTGTCGTACATACTTGCTGACGAAGAATGAATTCTTCTGCTTGTCGCGGTTCTCGTATATGCTTTCGACGGCGCTCTTGAAACTTTCGCGTGCTCGGTAGAGTTCAGTTCCTGTGAATCCGAATTGGCGTGCTCGTTCAATTTCGCGGAATGCCACCTCGAGTGCCTCAGCATCGCGTCCGGCCTTAGGGACAACGGTCAGGCCAAACTCGCTTTTTGTGTTTGAAACAAGGTAGTCGCTATACTGGCATCCGGCATAGACAAATGGTCCATCAGGATTCTGCACCAGTTCGTTGAGTCGTGAGTTGATAGCTGAGCCAATTGCATCGTCGATGAAGCACTTGACGAAAAAGTTGATGGACCCCTTCTCATCTCGTTGCATGGCATCCATCTTGAGCGAAACCATTATCTGAGGCTGAGTCATCTCTGGATCCTTATCGACAATGTAAATCGGTTCGTTGGTGTCTGGTACGGGGAACGCTTCCCACTTGGCAGCGTTCTCGGGCATTACTATTGACGAAAAAGTCTCTTTGATGCGTTTCTCCATGTCGTCAGCATCGAAATCACCTACAACGATTATAGCTTGTAAATCTGGGCGGTACCACTTGTGGTAGTATGCACGCAGTTCGTCGGGGTTGAAATTGTCAACGACACTCATCAGTCCTATAGGCATGCGCTTGCCGTAGCGTGAGCCTGGGTATAGAGCCTCGAGGTTACGGTTGAGAATGCGCATTGTCGCAGAAGTGCGCATACGCCACTCCTCGTGTATCACTCCTCGTTCCTTATCTATTTCGGCTGTTTCGAGCAGCAGGCCGTCAGACCAGTCGCGGAGAATCAGCAGGCACGAGTCGATATTGGACGAAATGTTAGTAGGAACATCGTTGATGTTATATACGGTTTCGTCGGTCGAAGTGTAGGCATTGAGGTTTTGTCCGAACTTAACGCCGATGCTTTCGCAATAGGAGACAATCTTGTTGCCGGGGAAGTGCTTGGTACCATTGAAGCACATGTGTTCCAAGAAGTGAGCTAAGCCTCGTTGTGACTCTTCCTCCTGGACAGAGCCCACCTTTTGAGCTATGTAGAAATTGGCTCTTTCGCGTGGCTCCTCGTTGTGTCTTATGTAGTAAGTGAGTCCATTTTCCAACTGACCGTGTATTACTTGTGGGTCGATTGGCAACAGTTGTGGTTGTTGTTGTGCAATAGCTACGATTGAGGTCGAAAAACATAGGACAGCAGCTATTTGCTTGGCTGTTTTCAGAATTGTCATGATGGTTATATGTTTTAGTTAATTGTATCTTCTAGTTTTCTCCTTGTTCTTTAAGGATATATACACACAAAGATATGTATAAAATGCTTAAGTTCAAATTATTTTTTGCTATCTTTGCACACAATTGTGCAGTCGTGTACAGCATTCAATTTTTGTATAATCATAACTATATATGGATATAGAACAGAAACTTCAGCAGGCAGTTGCTGATATTATAGAAAAACTTTATGCATCAAAGGTTGACGCAAAGACAATTCAGGTCAACGTCACCCGTAAGGATCAGAACGGTGACTATACAGTAGTAGTCTTCCCTTTGCTAAAGATCTCAAAGAAGGCTCCTGATGTCACAGGACAGGAGATAGGCCAGGCACTTGTTGACAACGTGGATGAGGTGGCTTCGTTTGAAGTGATAAAGGGCTTCCTTAACCTTACGTTGGCAAAAGCATATTGGGCAAACATTCTTAGTGATGCAGCTTCGAATGATGACTATGGCTTCAGAAAGGCAGACGACAAGGCTCCGCTTGTAATGATAGAGTATTCATCGCCAAATACCAACAAGCCACTCCATCTTGGACATATCCGCAACAACCTTCTTGGTTATTCACTTTCGCGTCTTATAGCAGTCAATGGCAACCGTGTTGTAAAGACAAATATCGTCAATGACCGTGGCATACATATTTGTAAGTCTATGTTGGCATGGCTCAAATGGGGTGAGGGCTGTACACCAAAGTCGCGCAATCAGAAAGGCGATCATCTTGTTGGTGACTTCTATGTGAAGTTTGATAAAGAGTACAAGGCGGAACTCAAGCATATAATGGAGACAGACGAAGAGATAAAGGCTATCGTCTGTGAGACAGAGGAGAAGACAGAAGAGGCTCGTAAGGCAGCTGCTGAAGAGAAGTCTATCCTTATGAAGGAGGCTCGTCAGATGCTTGTCAAGTGGGAGAATGAAGACCCAGAAATACGTTCTTTGTGGAAGAAGATGAACTCATGGGTATATGAGGGCTTTGACGAGACATATCATCTGCTTGGCGTTGATTTCGACAAGATATACTACGAAAGCAATACATACAAGGAGGGTAAGGAGCTTGTTCTCAAAGGACTTGATGAAGGTAAGTTCTACCGTGAAGAAGATGGTTCAGTTTGGGCCGATCTTACTAACGAAGGTCTCGATAAGAAAATCCTTCTCCGTAAAGATGGTACAAGTGTCTATATGACCCAGGATATAGGAACTGCAAAATTGCGTTTCCGTGATTATCCTATCGACAAGATGATATATGTCGTAGGAAACGAGCAGAACTACCATTTCCAGGTGCTCTCAATACTTCTCGATCGTATTGGCTTCAAGTGGGGCAAAGAACTTGTCCACTACTCATACGGTATGGTTGAGCTCCCAGAAGGTAAGATGAAGAGTCGTGAGGGTACAGTAGTTGATGCCGACGACCTTGTTCAGGACATGATCGATACGGCTCGTGAAATGAGTAAGGAGCAGGGCAAGCTTGAGGGTTATACTATAGCTGAGGCAGAAAATGTATTCCGCATTCTTGCGCTTGGTGCCCTTAAGTATTTTATATTAAAGGTCGACCCAAAGAAGACTATGACCTTCAATCCTAAGGAGTCTATTGACTTCAATGGTAATACAGGTCCATTTGTGCAGTATGCGTATGCACGTATCAAGTCGGTTCTCCGCAAGGCTTCTGAGGCAGGTTATGCTGTTCCTGAAAATCCTGTGCCTTCTGTGCTTGAAGACAAAGAGATTCAGCTCCTTCGTCACATCGAGCAGTTCCCAGTCGTTGTTGCCGAAGCAGGAAAGGTATACAGTCCGGCTCTTGTGGCTAATTACGCCTATGACCTTGCCAAGGAGTACAACCAGTTCTACCATGATTTCTCTATCCTCAAGGAGGAGAACGAGCAGAAGCGTGGCAACCGCCTCTTGATAAGCCAGACAGTTGCTAAGGTGATTAAGAACGCATTGTGGGTACTTGGTATTGAAGTTCCTGAGCGAATGTAATTGATATACATAGAAAATTATAAGCGGCATCTGAAGTAGTTTCAGGTGCCGCTTATCTATTGACTAGTTTATAAACTGCTCTTTTTAGAATGGTAGGTCACTGTTGTCACCTGCTCCGCCGTTGTTCATCTGTGGAGCCTGAGGCATAGGCTGGTTATATGCCTGCTGTACTGGCTGCTGGTAGCCCTGCATAGGCTGCTGCTGTGCGTATCCCTGCTGCATAGGCTGCTGCTGTGGTATCTGTGGGTAGTTTACGCGCCATGCGTTGAGGGTTGTGAAGTAAAGAATGCGGCCAGAGCCATCCTTCGACTGTGAAGTACGTCCGCGAAGGTCGAATGTCACCTCTATCTTATCACCGATATTGAAATTGTCGATGATTGATATGTTGTTGCCTGTGAGTTGGAACAGGAGAATGTCGTTGAAGCGAGGGTCGCGTCCATCTTCTACCTCGACAACGAATTCGCGTACTACAAAAGTCTGCGTAGCGTTCCTCTGGTCTTTTTTCTCAACCAGCTTTCCGATAATCGTAAAGTTTGCCATTTTTTTATGATGTTTTTGTTTTCTCTTTTTGGGTGTGGGTTAGTCTTCGATGATAACTACCTTGTCGATGCTATCCCATTTTTTAATTTTGTCTATCACTTCAAGACCTTCAACCACATGGCCAAACACTGTGTGAACGCCATCTAGATGTTGAGTCTGTTCGCGGTTGTAACAGATGAAGAACTGCGAGCCTCCGGTGTCCTTGCCAGCGTGTGCCATAGACAGCACTCCTCTGTCGTGATACTGGTTGCCACCATCAGTTTCGCACTTTATTGCATAACCAGGACCGCCCATGCCAGCTTTAGGATCGCCTATCTCTCGTGAATAAGGACATCCGCCCTGGATGACAAAGCCACGAATCACTCTGTGAAAATGTAGTCCGTCGTAAAAACCTTCCTTTGCCAGTTTGACGAAGTTTGCTACTGTGCCTGGAACATCCTGTTCATGAAGCTCTATCTTCATTACACCTTTCGATGTATACATTTCTGCTATTTTCATTTCTTTTGTTTTTTATGGTAAGTGACTTTTGCAAATACCCTAGCGAGGTCAAAGGTAACCATTTATTCTGTAAAAATAGTGTTGACAAATGTAAAAGTTTAAGGTTATTTTTGTTGGAGATTCATAAGTTTGTCGCAAAAGCATCAGTATTTGAGGATTTTGTTGTATATTTGACCCATAATTTTCGAACTAATAGAATAACATCATAAAAATGGAATTACAGTCATTGACAGCTATATCGCCAGTTGATGGTCGTTATAGAAACAAGGTGGATGCCTTGGGAGAATATTTTTCGGAATATGCACTCATCAAGTATCGTGTTCGTATCGAGGTTGAATACTTTATTGCTCTCTGCGAACTTCCGCTGCCACAACTTAAGGACGTTGACAAGAATCTTTTTGAAACTCTCCGCAATATTTATCGCAATATTACTCCTGCAGAAGCTCAGCGCATCAAGGATATCGAAGCGGTAACCAACCATGATGTTAAGGCTGTAGAGTATTTCCTCAAGGAAGAGTTTGACAAATTGAATCTTCAGAAATACAAGGAATTCATCCACTTTGGACTTACTTCACAGGATATCAACAACACATCTATTCCTCTTTCAATCAAGGAGGCTCTCGATGAGGTGTATTATCCAGAAATGAACGCTCTTGTGGCAGAACTCGATCGTCTTGCTACAGAGTGGAAAGATATTCCTATGCTAGCCAAGACACATGGCCAGCCAGCATCTCCAACTCGTCTTGGCAAGGAGATTATGGTTTTCGTCAACCGTCTTAAGGTTCAGCTTGATTCGCTCAAGGCAGTCAAGATTCCGGCTAAGTTTGGTGGCGCTACAGGCAACTTCAATGCTCACAATGTGGCTTATCCTAGCAATGACTGGGTTGCTTTCGGCAACAACTTCGTCAATAATGTTCTTGGTCTTGACCGTGAGCAGTATACAACTCAGATATCAAACTACGATAATCTAAGTGCTGTATTCGATGGCTTGAAGCGCATCAATGTTGTTATGATTGACCTCTGCCGTGACTTCTGGATGTATATCATGATGGAGTATTTCAAGCAGAAGATAAAGAAGGGTGAGGTCGGATCTAGTGCAATGCCTCACAAAGTCAATCCTATTGACTATGAAAATGCAGAAGGCAACCTTGGTATATCTAATGCTATTCTTGAGCATCTTGCTGCTAAGCTTCCAGTAAGCCGTCTTCAGCGTGACCTTACAGACTCAACAGTACTTCGCAATGTTGGCGTGCCTTTGGCTCATACTATAATCTCAATCAAGTCGATAATGAAGGGCCTGTCTAAGGTTCTTCTCAATGAGGAAGCTATTGCTCGCGATCTTGAGAACAACTGGGCAGTTGTTGCAGAAGGTATTCAGACAATCCTTCGTCGTGAGGCTTATCCAAATCCATACGAGACTCTTAAGGAGCTCACTCGTACAAATTCTAAAATAACAGCCGAGTCTATCGCTGCATTCATTGAGACCCTCAATGTCAGCGACAGTGTCAAGGCTGAACTCCGTGCTATAACCCCTCAGAGTTATACAGGCATCTATAAGGTAAACAGCTAATAGAATTAATAAATTATAGCTTGCTAGAGACGTTGCTTCGCGACGTCTCTAGTTTTAAGTAGTGATAGGTAAATGAGATATTTCTTTCAGGTAATAGGCAGATATATACAACCATATTGGTTGATGGTTGGGTTGACATTCTTGTTTAACATTTTGTCGGCGGCATTTTCTGTATTGTCAATGGCATTTATGATTCCTGTGCTCGAAATCATCTTCGAGCAGAGTAGTGAAGTAACAACTCTCGTCCCTTGGGATCTCACAATGTCGGCCTTGAAGAATAATTTCTATTATTATATCACTACAGTAAAAGTAGAGTTTGGTCCGGGCTATGCCTTGCTGTTTACCGGTCTGTTCATGGTCATTTGTACTATAGTAAAGTGCGGTACAGCATATTTGGCATCCTATACAAGCATCGGTTTGCGCAACAATCTCATCCGTGATGTCCGCAAGCAGATATTTGAAAAGATAGTTTCACTTCCGATAGGCTTCTTCAGCAACGAACGCAAAGGTGATATTCTTCAGCGTGCTACGGGTGATGTGGCGGAGGTAGAAAACTCTGTAGTGTCGTCAATCGACATGTTCCTAAAGAACCCAATACTTATCATCGGTTACCTTGTCTCCATGCTGTTCTGGAGTTTGAAGCTGACCCTCTTTGCCTTTGTCCTGTTGCCTATTGCTGGTCTGATAATAGGTCGCATTGGCAAGTCGCTCAAGCGTAAGTCGATGGAAGGTCAGAACAAGATGGGTGAACTGATGGGCATCCTTGAGGAGACGATGACTGGACTCCGTGTGGTTAAAGCATTCAATGCAGAGCATCGTGTCATAGATCGTTATGGCAACGAGGCCCAGGCCTATTGTGATATCGCCAAGAGGCTTTCCCGTCGTCGTGACTTGGCTCATCCGGTCAGCGAAGTTCTTGGAACAATCGTCGTGATCATCGTAGTCTGGTTTGGTGGTTCGCTTACTCTTAGTGGCGACAACTCTTTGTCGGTAGCCTCTTTCTTGGCATATCTTGGCATATTCTACCAGATTATCAATCCGGCCAAGGCGTTCTCGACAGCCTTGTATAGTATCCAGAAAGGTATGGCGGCGATGGAACGTATAGACAAGATACTTCTTGCCGATGACAAGATATTCGAGAATACCGATGGTCTTGAAGTCAAGAATCTCCAAGGTGGTATTGAATAT
The DNA here is from genome assembly GCA_024401355.1 of Bacteroidales bacterium. GTDB lineage: Bacteria > Bacteroidota > Bacteroidia > Bacteroidales > Marinilabiliaceae > W3P20-009. Next base: position 91,647 of record JAKSLF010000003.1, read on the forward strand.
AAGGATGTCACATTCTCATACAATAACGAACGCGATGTCCTTAAGAATGTCTCTCTCACAATTCCGAAAGGCAAGATGGTTGCTCTTGTTGGCCAGAGTGGTTCCGGCAAGTCTACTTTTGTTGACCTGCTCCCTCGTTTTTGGGATATACAGAAAGGTGAGATAAAGATAGATGGCATAAATATCAAGGACTATAAGCTTCACGATCTGCGAGGTCTTATGGGCAATGTCAATCAGGAGGCTCTTCTGTTTAATGATACTATTTTCAACAATATTGCCTTCGGAGTAGAGAATGCTACGCAGGAGCAGGTAGAAATGGCAGCCAAAGTAGCCAATGCCCATGACTTTATCATGGCTTCTGAAGAGGGTTATCAAACAGTCATCGGCGACCGCGGTTCGAAGCTCTCTGGTGGTCAGCGTCAGCGTCTGAGCATTGCTCGTGCGGTACTTCGTAATCCGGATATCCTTATCCTTGACGAAGCTACTTCAGCTCTCGATACCGAAAGCGAGCGTCTAGTGCAGGATGCTTTGGAGAAGCTAATGGCAAACCGTACATCTCTTGTTGTAGCCCACAGACTTTCCACCATCAAAAATGCTGATATGATATGCGTATTCCACGAGGGACGCATTGTTGAAACAGGTACGCATGACCAGCTCATTGCGCAGAACGGCTATTACCGCAAGCTTAATGACATGCAGGCCCTGTAGTACTTTGTCAGATCTAACCCTTTAGTTCTTCTTGCTATGAAAAAGAGTGTTATCGAGGATGTGTTTTCTGGAGTAGGTTCCACATTTTCTGCTGCAGGCTATATTTCGCGTCATGGTATGATGTGGGTTTACGCCTACATATTTCTTCTGATTGTCCTTGCTGGTATAGGTGGATGGTCTCTTAGTTCGCTGTTGGGTGAGATTGTTGGTGATTGGACCGAGTCGCTTTTTAACATATCGGAAGAGGAACAGGGAGGGTGGCTTTCTTATGTGGCTTCGGGTGTCGGGACCTTTAGTTGGTTGGTGTCCAAGATTGTTGGCATTATTCTGATGTGCCTCGTTTGTGGGTATGTCGTTCTTATTTTGCTTAGCCCGGTATTCAGCTGTCTGGCAGAGAAGACAATAAAGATAGAGTTGGGACGTGATACACCATTTGCCTTCTTTACACTTTTGTGGTGCATTTTGCGTGGTGTCGCTATTGCGCTTCGCAATATGGTAATTCAGTTGTTTTTTACTGTAGTACTGCTATTGATTGGACTTATTCCTGGAGTCGGTATTTTCACGACAATAGCAATCTTCATCATAAACGCCTATTTTCTAGGCTTTGCCATGACAGACTATGCCATGGAGGCGCTGAAGATGAGCATAGGCGATAGCAGCCGTTATGCGTGGGGACATAAGGGACAGATGACAGGCGTGGGTCTTCTTTATGCTGTTGTATCAGGTCTGCCGTTTGTAGGCGTATATATGGCCATTATGATATCTCCACTTTGTGTCGTTGCAGGTTCGCTTCAGATGACCGAAACGGTCAAGTCTGGTGACCTTATTGTCAGTAAGTGATTCCCATCCTAAAGAAGATTCATCATAGCCAGTCCGTATGACCGGTTCTCGCATAGTATGCGAAGGAACTCTTTTGTGGCTCGTTTCATGTATCCGTTTTTCAAGACGTGAAAAGAACCTTCCATCTGTGTGCCTTGTTGGTCGAGAGTCAACGCCTTGATGCCAGGTGAGCGTACAATAGCCGCTTCGCTCAGCACGGTGACAAGATTGCCAGATGTCCTCACTATGTCTATAAGTACATTCACTTCGTTTATTTCCAGTCTGACGTCAAATCTGTAGTCTCCTCCGTCAATGATGCGGTCGAATGTGTTTCGTGCCTGTAGTCCCTTGGCTGGTAATGCGAACGGATATTTCTCCAGTTCAGACAAGCGGACCGATGACAGACGGGCAAGTGGATGAGTGTCGGATACCAGTACAGCCAGACGGTTGTCAAAGAGAATGTGCGAGTCTATATCTGGTACGACCATCGATGGTTTGTAGCTCAAGGCCATGTCTATGCGTTCCTCTTGCAGCATTTTGAGCAGAGTCTCCATAGAGTGGCAACAGATATTCATCTTCACTCCTGGATATTGTTTCATGAACGCAAGAACAGTCTCTTTCAGCAAAGGCAGAAAAGAGTAGGTCGACCCCAGATTCAGTTCTCCGGCTCCAAGTTGTTGTACATCGCGTATACGGTCTATGCAAGTCTTGGCTGCCGAAAGAGTACGTTCAGCCTGTGGCAAAAAAGACTCGCCGACATCGCTTAGTCTCACATGGTGTGAGTCTCTTACGAGAAGTTCAACTCCAAGTTCACCCTCCAGTTGCCTTATTTGTTGCGAGAGTGTGCTTTGCGTGACATTCAGTATACGAGAGGCTTCGCTGAAGCTTTTAAGTTCTGCTACTTTAGTAAAATACTTTAGCTGTCTTAGTTCCATGGTGATTAAGTGTGTGAGTTGCCTTCCTGATCCTTATAGTGCAATCAATACGAGTAGTTGTGCCACAAGCACTCGCAAGAACATTGATAGTGGGTAGACCGTCGAATAGGCCACAGATGCCTGGTCGTTTCCGCAGATGCTGTTAGAATATGCCAATGCAGGTGGATCGGTAGTTGCTCCGGAAATCATACCAGCAATGGTGAAATAGTTTTTCTTGAACACCATTCTAGCCAATATGCCAATGATCATGCATGGCAGGAACGTTATGATGAATCCGTAGATTACCCACCAGTAGCCTCCATTGATGACGGTGTCGACAAATCCCATGCCAGCTCCCAGTCCCACGGCAGCCATAAAGAGTGATATGCCTACCTCTCTCATAAGAAGTTTTGCCGATGATGTGGTATAGGTGATGATGTGTAGCTTAGGTCCGTAGCAACTCAGCAAAATCGAAACGATAAGTGGTCCACCTGCCAATCCCAGCTTTACAGGAACTGGCATGCCGGGGAAGAAGATTGGCACAGAGCCCAGCAGCACACCTAAGGCGATGCCCAGAAAGATGCTGAACAGCTGTGGATGGTCAAGGCGTTGCACCGAGTTGCCCATCACCTCTGATATCCTTTTAACGTTGTCTTTTGATCCTACAACAGTTACACGGTCTCCTTGCTGCAGCATTAGTGATGGCGATGCTATGAGTTCTACGCCGGCACGTTTTATGCGAGTTATGTTGACATGGAAATTCTGTCGTGGCTTGAGGTCGCCAATGCGTTTGCCTTCCATCTTTCCGTTGGTTACGGCAATGCGCTCTGATACGAGTTCGCCATGTGCTTCGTCGTCCCATTGGCGCTGGTCTACTTCAGCAAGCTGTCGGCCTAATATTAGCGTCAGTGCTTCGAGGTCGGATACTTTCACCACTACAAATATTCGGTCGCCGATATGGAGCCGTGTTTCGCCCTTCACTAGTTCGGTTGCTGTCGAGCCTTTATGTTGGAGGCGTGTCGCAACGATGTCGCGTCCAGCCATCTGCTGTATCTCCTGCATGGTGTGTCCGCTTACAGCTTCGTTGGTTATCTCGAGTGTTACGGCCTTTATTTCCTCGTCGTTGCTGTTGCTTTCTTCGCCTTTTTTCTGTTCGTGGTCAAAGTTGATGTGGAAAATAGCTCTTATCAATACTATCGACAGGATGATACCCACAACGCCCAGTGGATAGGCTACGGCATAACCTTGCGCAAAGATAGGGTTTGCTGCACCATTGTGCATGTCGCTATATGTCTGTTGTGCAGCTCCGAGGCCTGGTGTGTTGGTTACGGCTCCATATAATACGCCTATCATAGCATAGAGGTCTTCTCCTGTTACAATGTGTATTATATAGGCAATCAATGCTCCGAGTACAATCAGGCTACCAGCCAGCATGTTTAGAGTGATGCCGCCTTTGCGGAATGATGAGAAGAAACCCGGCCCCACCTGCAGACCAATGCTGTAGATGAAGAGTATAAGACCAAATTCCTTGACAAAGTGCGAAGTGACTGGATCAAGCACGAGTCCGAAATGACTGGCTACAATGCCCACGAAAAGTATCCACGTAACTCCCAATGATATGCCGCCAATCTTTATTCGGCTAAGCACCAGGCCGCCAGCTATGACAGCGGCTATCAGCAGCACACTATGTGCAACGCCAGGGTTGAAGAGAAGATTATAAAACCACATGATATTTGTTGTTGTTTTGCGGGTGCAAAGGTCGCTTATTTTTTCGATAACAACAATTGTCGGCTATAGAAATTAGCGATAGGCGATATAAGAAATTCTTATAAATATACAACGATTGCCGTTATCGAAACAAACAATTGACATCTCTTTTGTTTTTATAGCCAATGTCCCAACTTTGCAACGTCAAAACAAGAGATGTAAAAATTCAAAATATATGATTGTTATGAGCATAGTTGTTTTTTTCGTTGTGGTTATAGCTTTTTCTTTGGCTCTGACAGCCATAGACAAGATCAGGTCGTTCAAGAAGGAAGACAAGTCTGTGTGGGCAGATAGCGATTCAGTAGTCATACGTCTTAACGACAAAAATAATGAAAAACAGGAAGACGGTTTTATGGTCCGTCTATCTTGATATTAGTCCTTTAATGTGATAGGGCGACTGGCATGTATGTGCGGCCGCCCTATTTTCTTTATCTGTTTTGTAATGTTAGTCGTAGTTGAATGAACTTCCGCCAACGAATTCTCTGAGGAGCGATGTAGGAGGAATGTCGTCTGCCGAAAGTGGCTTGAAGTAGCTCAGGAACTTCAACAGTCTTCTAGCTTCAGCAAATTCAGGAGTGTTTGGTGCCACTTCAAGAAGCATTGGTTCGGCCATAGTCTTCAGCACGCTCAGTTCATACAGCAGGTTCGAGTTGAACATCACGTCGGCTCCTTCCTGGTTAGGATATATATACTTGTCCTCGCCACGTCTTACACTTGGCCATCGTGCGATGGTGTCGCGAGCCGAATATCCACGAGTCTGATAGTCTCGCACAATGCGGCGGATGAGTCGGTTGTCTGTAGTCTGTATGCGTTTTGTCGAGTCGAAGTTGATGCCCGACAGCGGTGCTGCATAGATGAGGAACTTTACATCGTTAGGTATCTGTGCCGTGAGCTGTGGCGTAAGTCCGTGTGTTCCCTCAATCACAAGCATGTCACCCTCTTCCATCTTGAGTTTCTCGCCGTCATAGTAACGTTCGCCTTTCTGGAAACTGAATTTAGGTATTTCGACCTCTTCGCCGTTGGCGAGTGCCATAATCTGTTTGTTGAAGAGTTCTGTATCTATAGCTTCGACAGCCTCGAAATCGTATTCGCCGTTCTCGTCGCGTGGCGTCTGGTCTCTGTTGACGAAGTAGTTGTCTATAGAGAGCGTCACAGGGCGTATGCCATTTACAATCATCTGCAGCCCCAGTCGTTTGCTGAATGTAGTCTTTCCGCTTGACGACGGACCGCTGATAAGTACCACCTTCACCTTGTCGCGTCGTTCGGCAATCATGTCGGCAATGCGTCCGATCTTTTTCTCGTGAAGAGCCTCGGCAATCTGTATTATCTTTGCACCCTGTCCGTTGGCAATGGCCTCATTCAGGTCGCACAGATGACGTACATTCATCATGTTGAGCCAGCTGTCAAACTCCTGGAATACGCCAAACATCTTGTCCTGCTTGATCATGTCGCCAAGGTGTTCTGGGTTTACAGAGTCAGGCAGACGGAGCAGCATACCGTCGAAATATGGTATGAGGTCCCATACGTCGATAATGCTTGTATTAGGAACCATGTCGCCCAGCATAGCGGCAGAGTGGCCGTTCAGGTGGTGCACTGTTGTATAGATATCTCCGTGTTGCATCAATATCTTCTGCATGTCGGGTATGTGGTCGAACAGCTTTATGGCTTCCGAAGTCTCCATCTCCTCGCGTGTGATAGGCAATGCTGCGTTGACCATCTCCTTCATCCTGTTCTTTATGGCGTCAATGTCGTCAAGTGTGGCAAGGCATTGTCCGTTGCGGCGCAACTCGAAGTACAGGCCTCTCGACACCGAGTGGGTGATGCTTACCTTGGCGTCTGGTACCACTTCTTCAGCTGCAGCAAGAAGCATCACAGTAAGGCTTCTCACGTAGGTGCGCAGTCCTTCTGGGTGCATGATGTCGAAGAACTTTATCATCTTGGGCTGGAACACCTTGTATGACAAGCCTATATTCTTGTTGTTGACTTGTGCTCCTATTATCGAGTATTTCAGTTTGATGTCAAGCTTCTTTGCTATCTCGGCCAGTGTCAGGCCCATCTCTACTTCATGCGTTTCACCTGTGTTGACGCACTTTATCTTTATTGTGTTTTTTGCCATAAATTGTATTGTTGTGGTTTCTTTTGGTAAAGGAAGTGAAAATAATCGAATAAAGCAAGCATTCAAAGTGCTTTTATCCACTCGTCGCTCAGTTTGGCAGTCGACGGATATAGCAAGTCGCATCCCTCGTCAGTCAGATAATGGTCGGCCAGTTTGCCAGTGTTGACAGCTATCGTGTATATTTCTGCCGCCTTAGCCGACTTTACTCCCATTGGTGCATTTTCTACTACAGCACAATCCTCAGCTCTTTCGCCAGACCTTTTCAGTGCTATCAGATAAGGCTCTGGATCGGGTTTGCCCTTGACCACGTCGGCTCCGCTTACGATGTGCTCCTTGTCAAATCCATATTCACTCCATAGCTTCTCCATCAGTGTTGGCTGCTTTGAACCGGTTACGACGTAAGTCTTCATCCCTTTCTCCCTGAGTGCGTCTACGAGCCTTCTCATACCCTCCATTTGGGGGGCTGTTTTGCATTCCTTCATCAGTTTGGTCTTCAGACCATATATCGAGTCCACCTCTTCGTCTGTAGCGTCTCGTCCATATAGTTTGTTGTATACCAGGCAGATGGTGCCTCTGCCCGTACGTCCCTCGTTGATGTAGGCATCCTCCTCGTTGATAGTTATTCCGTGTGCGGCAAAAGCCTTAGTCCATGTATATTCATGGTTGGGCATGCTGTCGTACAACACTCCGTCCATGTCGAAGAAAACGGCCTTGAATCGTGACAAATCTATGCTTTTCATCCTTTGCTATCCTATGTGTGTAGTTTCTAACTACCAAAGTTACTCTTTTTTGTCTTATCTTTGCCGACGTTAAGCATAGTTTTTGTACTTTTGCGCTTATGAAGAAATTTTATCTCTCCATATTGGTCTTTTTTGCCCTTCTCGCTCTCGCATCGTGTAGTGGAGGCAAGGGTCTGAAGGCGAAGACTGCTTTTGAAATCGGCGAGTATGATCGTGCCGAGCGTCTTTTTATTAAGGCGGCAGGTGGCGAGAAGAGCCGTTACAATCAGGCTGACTATGCATATCATCTCGCTGAGTGCTATAAGCGCAAGGGCATGTATAAGAAGGCAGCCTCTTCTTATCAGGCGGCTCTCAAGTACAAGCATAAGGACAACGACATCTATTATCTGTTGGCACAATGTCAGTTGGCGTCTGGACAGTATGACAAGGCCGAGGAGAACTTTGAGATGTACAAGGCAATCGTTCCCTTTAATGCCCGCCTTGCCGATCAGGGTATAGCAGCATGCCGTTTGGCACGTGACAATAAGAGAGCTCTCACAAAATATGACTACAAGAACCCACCCGACACTGGTTATATCGTTCGTCCTGTAAGGGAGTTCAATTCCAAGTCGTCGGACTATTCGCCAGCATTCGTTGGTGACGATTATGAGGTGGTCTATTTTACATCCATGCGTTCGCCCAAGAAGCGTCCTAAGATCAATCGAGTTACTGGTCAGGCCAATTCGACCATCTATATGTCAAAAGTTGATGGTGGTGGCGAGTGGACCGTACCTGAGTCACTTGGCGACCCTTTCTCAGTCAAGTTTGACGATGGCACACCTTCGTTGACAGCCGATGGCAAGACGATGTATTTCACCCGTTGTCCATACGATGCTGAACGCGAGAACAATGCCGAATGCTATGAGACACGTCGTTCAGGAGGACGTTGGGGCGACCCGGTACGTGTGTTGCCAGGTGGCGACTCTACGATGATGGTTGCGCATCCTGCCATCTCGCCTGATGGGCAGACGCTCTATTTCGTTAGTGACCGTGAAGGTGGAATCGGCGGCAAAGACATCTACTTTACCACCAAGGAAGCTGATGGCTCATGGAGCGCTCCGCAGAATGCTGGTGGTATAGTCAATACCAAGGGCGACGAGATGTTTCCTTATGTGCGCGACAATGGCGACCTCTACTTCAGTTCCAATGGACATCTCGGTTTCGGCGGACTTGATATATTCAAGGCAGTGCGTAATGAAAAAGGACGTTATGAGGTGACCAATATGGGACTCCCAGTCAATAGTTCGGCCGATGATTTCGGCATCGTCTTCAAGGGCAACAAGGAGGAGGGATACTTCTCTAGCAGCCGACAGAAGGCAGGCATCGACAACATATTCTCATTCCTTCTGCCGGAAGTCGTCCTTATGTGCGACGGCAAACTTACTGATGCTCAGGGGGGCGCATTGCGACGTGCCTTTGTCAAGGTGATAGGCTCCGATGGTACAAACCTCAAGCTCAAGCCAAATGATGATGGCAATTTCGGCTTCAGGGCCGATCCTGGAGTCGTCTATCTTATACAGTTTGGCGCCCGTGGTTATATCAGCCAGAAGATGCGTATCGACACCAATGGCAAGAGCAGATCGGAGACGATACCTCTTGATATCAAGCTCCAGAAAGTCGAATAGTTAATTTTTATATCAAGCAATAATAAACACAGACAGTTCGCAAAATCCTGTCTATAAACAAAACTAAAACAATGAGTAAGGCAGTAGTTCTTCTTTCCGGTGGTCTCGATAGCACCACTGCTCTCTATCTCGCCAAGGCCGATGGCCACGAGGTGCATGCTATCTCTTTCGATTATGGTCAGCGCCACAAGCGCGAGTTGCAAAGTGCCCATGCCGTAGCCGAGGCAGTCGGCGTTGCCAGCCATAAGGTTGTAAGCCTCAATCTTGGCGCATGGGGTGGTTCGTCGCTTACTGATATGAATATGAGCGTTGAGGATGGCGATGTCGATCGTACCGACATACCTCTCACATACGTGCCTGCTCGTAATATGGTGTTCCTTTCTGTTGCAGCGTCTATGGCCGAGGCACTTGATGCACAGCATATCTATATAGGTGTGAGCCAGGTTGACTATTCAGGCTATGTCGATTGCCGCAAAGTGTTTATCGATGCCATGGAGAATGCCATCAATCTGGGTACGGTCATGAGTGCCGAGCAGGGTCGTCATATTACTGTCCATGCTCCGTTTATCAACATGACTAAGGCAGACGAGATACGTCTGGGTGAAAAACTTGGAGTTGACTTCTCTCTTACATGGAGTTGCTATCGAGGTGGTGAGCAACCTTGTGGTACATGCGACAGCTGCCTTCTCCGTGCCAAGGCATTCAAGGAGGCCGGTGTTGTTGATACGTCTCTCTACAAGCGTCTCTATTAGTATTTAGCAGCCATGTCCGACTCTAGTCTTCTTTTGTCACGCGAGGGAGTCTTCCCGCTTGCTTCGGGCAATACGGGCTTTGCCTTTAGTGGTACAATCCAGGGTGAGGGCAAATTGGCTGGTATGCCGTCTCTGTTCGTGCGTCTCCAGGGATGCAACTTGCGATGTGTCTGGATGTCGGCCGATGGCGTTCCATGCCTGTGCGACACCGCACACTCTTCGTTTGGTCCGGGTAATCCACATCGATCTTCAGTCGATCAGGTATTCACCTTACTATCCGACAATATGGGCTCGATGCGTTCAGTGGTCATCACGGGTGGTGAACCCCTTCTTCAGGCAACGCCTCTCTCAGTTCTTATTGACAGATGTCTCGGCAAGGGTTGGCATGTAACCGTTGAGACCAATGGTACACTTTTCGATGAGGACGTAGCGCGCAAGGCATCGTTGCTCAGCATATCGCCCAAGCTTCTGTCGAGTGTGCCAGTTCCGTCTAAGTTGTCGGCGCTCTCCATGGAGCCGTCCGATGCCAGCTCTCGCCATGAGGTCCTGATCTCCGATGTGTCGCCTGTGGTACGTCTGGTATGTGCCTCTCGTGAAGCCGGTAACGACGTGCAGCTCAAGTTTGTTGTTTCATCGCCTGACGACGAGAAAGAAATACTCTCCCGCTATGCTGCCCCGCTATCTCTTCTCGCCCCTTCCGACGTACTGGTCATGCCTATGGGAGCCACACCCGATGAGATAGCCGCCCATGCAATGATTGCTGTACAGATGTGCATACGCAACGGCTGGCGCTATTCGCCTCGTCTGCATGTCGACCTTTGGGGCAACAAAGAGGGCGTATAGGTGCAATAACATCGTTTTTTGTGACTATATATTTTGGCGTTTTATTATATTTGCCAATGCAAAAGTAAATAAAAAACTCCTATGATTGAATCGACTGTTCTTGGTAAGCGTGTTGACTATCCTCAGCATTATGCTCCTGAGATACTTGTTGCAGTACCTCGTAGTGTTAACCGTAAGCTCTATCATCTCGATGATGATAATCTTCCGTTTGTTGGTGCCGATACGTGGCATGCTTATGAGATAAGTTTCCTCACCGAGAGTGGCCTGCCTGTGGTTGGTGTTCTCAAGATGGTCTATCCGGCAAATACCCCAGCCATAGTCGAGAGCAAATCGCTCAAGCTCTATCTCAATTCATTCAATATGGATCGCTACGGCTGCAATGCTATTGAAGGCTATGAGATTGTCTCAGAGATGATACGTTCTGACCTCTCGGCGTGTGTCGGCGGACCTGTCGATGCATCTATCTTTGCCCCTACCGATGCTACTGTGCCATCGGCTCTTACCGATTACGAATTGCTTGAGAACATGCCGTTTGCCAACGATATACAGTTCTCGCACTATACTGAAGCTCCTGAAGTACTCGTTGCAGGACAGAAGGCTGGCTTCATGGCTGTCATGACCCATCTGCTGCGTAGCAACTGTAAGATTACGCATCAGCCTGACTGGGGTACTGCCTATATATTCATCAATGGCAAGTCGTTGCCAACCGAGGAATCTCTTCTCCAGTATCTTGTCAGCATCCGTGGTGAAAACCATTTCCACGAGGAGATATGCGAGATGATATACGCACGTCTGTGGCGACTCTTCCATCCCGACGACCTTCTCGTTACGTGTGTCTATACACGCCGTGGTGGAATTGATATCTGTCCTTCGCGCGCCAATCGTCCCGATCTTCTGCCAGTCGGACTTGTAAGTGCCACATTGTTAACCGACAAACTATTGCGTCAGTAGGACGTTTGTCTTAATACTGTTCCTCTATGAATGTCTTGCGTTCCCTTTCCATTCTTCTAATTGCGGTTTTGGCCGTTGTGACATCGTGCGAGAGTGACTACTCTTTTCGTGGCGACGCATCATCAATAGCGTTTTCTGCCGATACGCTCTCGTTTGACACTCTTATAGTGGGCAAGGCCAGCCGTACGGAGCACCTTATGATATACAACGTCAGTGGTGAGGATATGACTGTCAGCACTATTTATCTTGCTGGTCATGGGTCGTCGGACTACCATGTCAACATCAATGGCTCGGACGATGAATGCGTCAGTGGGGTTCACTTGCGCAGTGGCGACAGCCTCTATGTCTTCGTTACGGTATTCCCTCGCTTCAATGCCGATGAGGTCTATTCTGTGACTGAGGATGATATAGTAGTCAAGGCAGGCAACAACACGTGGACGTCAAAGCTATGGACTTGCTTCGTGTCGGCTCATACGCTTTCGGGCGAGATTAGTTCCGACACCACTCTTACGGCCAATGTGCCTTATCTTATTGAGGATAGCCTTATTGTCAATTCGAATGCGACACTCACTCTCGATGAGGGTGTTGAGGTCTATTGCCTCCATGGTTCGCGCATTGATGTTAGGGGACGTCTTGTGTCGTGTGGTTCGGTTGAAAAGCCTGTCAAGTTCCGCAGTTCACGCCTGGAGCGTTTTTACAGCGACGTTCCTGGTCAGTGGAAAGGTATCTCGCTCACACAGGCAGGCAGTTCGGCTCGTATGCGCCATACAGAGATAGCCCATTCGGTTTGTGGCATATCTGCTGATTCGGCTACATCCGTTGAGCTTGATGCGGTTTTCATTCGCGATGCAAGACAAAACGGCCTCGTTGCCTATGGTGCCAACGTTTCACTCGTCAACAGTGTACTTGCCAACAGTGGCGAGTCGTTGCTTAGTGTTTCTGGTGGTTCTGCACGAGTCGTCCACTCTACGCTTGCTGGCTTCTTCCGTTGGGACTCCCGTTTCAGTCCCGCAGTGTCGATATCGTCGGGCGACAACTGTCCTCCGCTTCATAGTTTCCTCATGGCCAATAGCGTCGTGGTGGGTAACCAGAGCAACGAACTTGACATGCCTGACGATATTTCATCAGATATATGCCTCTTCTCCCACTGCTATATGCGACTGGGCACGAAGTGGCACGAGGACACCGACCCACGTTTCGATGCTGTTATAGTAGGCAAGGAACCTGGCTTCATCTCACGTGAAACTAATAACTATCATCTCACAGGCGACTCGCCCCTCATTGGTGCGGCCTCTGATGACTACCTCGATATAGCTTCCTCTGATGCCGACGGCCTCTTGCGTAATGTCGACGGCTCTGTTGAGATTGGTGCTTTCGAGTATGTTGCTGAGCCTGTTGCCCAATAAATGTAAAGCTATGAAGAGTACTCTTTATCTCTCCCTGTTTCTTTGCCTCGTGGTTTTTGTTTCGTGTGGCAGGCAGGCATTCTCGTCATCTCGTCATAATAGTTGGTCGCCTAAGGCCGATACACTTGTGATTCTCTCTTATAACGTCGAGAACTTCTTTCATCCCGATGACGACCCAGAGAAGAATGACGAAGATTTCACACCCAATGGACGCTACTTGTGGACCAAAGACCGCATGGCCGATAAGGCAGAGAAGATAAAGAAAGTCATCATGGCATCCAATGGAGGACGCATTGGTTCGCAGCCAGCTATCGTCGGCTTGTGCGAGATAGAGGGCAAGCCTGCCGTTGACTATCTTCTTGCAGCCACAGGGCTTTCCAACATTTACAGTGGCATAGTGTTTCCTACACCTGATATGCGTGGCATCGCAGTAGCCATGCTCTACGACCATACGAGAGTCGACGTACTTGAATCGCGTGCCATAGGTGTCTCTATTGCCGACAGCAGTTTCTTCACTCGCGACGTTCTCTATTCCAAAGTGCGTTTCTCGGGCGATGTCTACCATGTCATGGTCAACCATTGGCCTTCTAAGTATGGCGGTGCCACCGAGACTATCTGGAAGCGTGAGCATGTGGCCTCACGTGTGCGTGCAGTATGCGACTCAATCAATGCGTCGGAAGATGGCAAGGCCAAGATAGTCCTTATCGGCGACTTCAACGATATGTCTGACGCTCCTGCTCTAGCCACAATCCTTGGTGCCACAACAGAGGGTAATCCCTACGTCAATCTCTCAGACGACACATCTGACTATTCATATAAGTATAAGGGCGAATGGGGTACCATAGACCACGTTATCGTCTCTCCGGTGCTCTGTGCCAACGGTCGTCCGGAGTTTCGTGTGTGCAAATTCGGCTTCATAAGTATTGCAGACAATATGGATGGCGATGTTAAGCCTAACCGCACATACGTGGGCAATCGCTATGTTGGTGGTTATTCCGACCACTATCCTGTCATGGTCAGGATTGTCTCTCGCAAATAATAATATACTGGGCAAAGTTGTGGCTAAGTGGGTAAAAAAGTGACTTAGCCACAAGGTTGTGTTACATTCTCAGGCCTTCGGCTGGTAGTGTTACGGTGAAACTTCTTTCGGGCTCCAACACTACGGCGTTGTTATATCCGAATGCGGAGGCAAGTTCCCATAGACGGCAGTTGCTGACTGGCACGTTTGCTTCGGTGCCGGCGAACGCCAATGCTCCTTCGAGTGTGAAGAATGCCGCGATGCTCTCTCCGATCATGGTTTTGCCAAACACCATGTCCTTCTTGTCAATTTTTCCGTCAACTATGTCGTTGCCTATGTAGTAGACAGTCTGTCTCTTCAGTGAATCGCAAGCCTCGGCCATCGACATGCGTCCGTTGCGCATTCTGTTCATGATGCCGAAGGTATCGAACAGCTGAGCTAGCTTTGTCAGGTCCTCGCGTGTGATGTCAAACGAAGTGTCGGTTCTGCTGTGCATCGACATGCCTTCAACATCGTTCCAGATGGCATAGTTCACAGCCGTGCCAAGATAGTCCTCCACATAGTTGAATGTCGTGTCGGGGTGTTTCTCCCTCTTCTCCTTTAGCCATGCCTTGAGCGCGTCGTTGGTCATGAACACTTCAAGTACCGACTCGAAGCCGGCAGTGCCATTCACCACGATGATAGCCACCCTTTGGTCGGCGTGCTTATATAGTTCCAGGTTTTCTATCTTGACGTTGGTCTTCATCGTTCTTCTTCGTTTATCTCATCGTTGTTTCAGTCTCAGTCTCAGTCACCTTCATTACCTGTCCAGCTTCGTAGCGGCTTGCGTGCATGATCTTGATACGGTCGGCAAACTCGTCGAAAGCCTTGCGTGCGATGTGTGGATGGTTGTTGTCAGCGCTGAGGTGTGACAGTATTATAGTGTGCAGGTGTGGCGCATCAACCTCTCTTACAATGGTAGCGGCCTGTTTGTTTGACAGGTGTCCGTGGTCTGATGCCACACGTTCCTTGAGGTATTGTGGATACTTGCCAGCCCAGAGCATAGCCTCGTCGTAGTTAGATTCGAGGAACGCCATGTGGCATTGGCTAAGGTGCTTGCGCAGTCCCTCGCAGTCGCATCCTATGTCGGTGAATACACCGATGTTGATGCCGTTGGCCTCAATGCGGAAGCTGCATGGTTCTTCGACGTCGTGTGGCTTTTCGAAGCAGTATATCTTGAATGCGCCTATTTCGACCACCTCGTCGTAGTGTATGGCCTTAGGTGTCTTTTTTAGTGGCATATAGAAGGTGCGGCACTTCATTGCCGTGCCTTTAGTCATGTAGCAATCTATGCCAAAGTTGTCACAGAACACTCTGAGACCTCTCACGTGGTCGGAATGTTCGTGTGTAATGAATACAGCTTTTACTTTGCGAAGGTCAATTTTTACGTTGCGTGCGCGTGTCACCATTTGTCGGTAGCTAATGCCGCAGTCAACAATTATTGCTTCGTCTTCGGTAGCTATGTAGTAGGCGTTGCCGTTACTTCCTGATGCTAATGAACAGATATATACTTGCTTTTCAGCCTCCATCTCTAAGTCTCCTCTGTGTTAGTCTAAAAAATACCTCCCTTGATATTTTCCGAATTGCAAAGAAACGAAAAAAAAATGAATTTTAGAAACAAACAAGTGAAAACAAAAAGAGTGGCCAAGCCTAAGCCTGACCACTCTAACCTTTTCTATGAAAAGTTATCTAAAACAAGTCATGTTTTAGTATCCTGGGTTCTGGTATGCCTTCTTCTCGTCAGGAGTCATCTCCATAGCATCGAGCTGACCCTGTGGGATTGGTGCCAACCAGTTGTAGTCCTTGAAGTCACGTGTGAAAGTCTCTGCAGTGTGGTCGTTGTAGCCGCTGCCGCTGATGCGGTATGTACCGGCCAACTCAACATACATCTGAGTACGGAGGAGGTCGAGACGACGGTGACCTTCGCCGAAGAGCTCACGTGAGCGTTCTGCCATGATATATTCCATGTCGATAGTTGCAGGAGTTGCTGCAACCATTTCTGCGCTGTGGTCTTCCTCCTTTACGGCATGTTCTGCGTTAGAGTATACCCACTTACCTGCACGTGCACGGAGTACGTTAACGAGGTCGCGAGCCGACTTAGCGCCAGTAGCACCCTTGACAGCTGCTTCGGCAGCAACGAGATAGAGCTCAGAGAACTTAGCCAACAAAGTAGGACGTGTGATACCACCGTTTGGTGAACCCATGCCGCCGTTGTTGTCAGTACGGTAAGTACCGAGCTTCCAGAGACCAGGGTAGAGGATACGGTTGATGTCCTCATAACCGATTACGTAGTCAGCACGGCCAGGGAGTACACCTGCACCTACGCTACCACCGTTCTTAGAGTAGTCGATGCCCTCAACCTGTGGAATGAAGCTGAGTACAGCGCCATCCTGCTGGATGTCCATGTCGTTAGCACCCTTGTGTGTAAGAGATGCGTCGCCATTACGGTGCCAGTTAGCATGGTAAACGCCAACGAATGTACCGTCGAAACGTGAGTCGTTAGTCTGGTCAGCAAAAGTCTTAGTGAATACATCAACAGGAGGAGCCATACGAGTCCAAGGACGACCATACTCCTGTGCAGCCTCACGGCCGATTGCAGCGCCGTCAGCAGTCTTGATGTTACAGTAGTTAGAAGTTGCGAACCAAACGAAAATCTGGTCGTAAGCGCCACCTGAAGCGTAGCCATGGTTCTGACCGTCGTAGAACTCGTCAGACTCAGTGTGGTCAGCAGAGGGGAGCCGCTCCTTGTTGCGGTCGGTAGAACCTACGTGAGTCTCGTAGAAAGTCTCGTTGAGACCATATTCGCCAGGGTTGTTGATGCCTTCCATAGCCATATCGTATGCCATCTGGAAGTACTGTGCAGCGCTCTTGCCGTCCTTAGCCTTGCGGTCGCAAGCTGGGTAAGTAGCGATGTTCTTAGGATTCTCGAGCCACCAAGCGAAAGTAAGGTAAGCCTTTGCAAGGTAGAGGCGAGCAACGGTCTTTGTTACAGTGCCCTTCATACGAGCCTTTTCAGGAAGGTCCTTTACAGCCTTCTCGAGGTCGGAGAAGATAGCGGCGTAAACCTCAGGTACAGTGTTACGTACAGAAGTACGGCTCTTAGAAGTGTTGAACTTCAACTCACCGGCACCGAGGTCGAGAGGTACACCACCGAAGATCTGAACCAACTGGAAGTAGTCGAATACGCGGAAGAAGCGAACCACAGCGAAAAGTGCAGGATCGAGCTTAGCCACTTCACCGTTTTCGATGATACCGCTTGCTGTGTTGATGTTTGTGAAGGCAGAACCCCACAAATTGTCAGAACGGCTTGATGTTGAGTTGTACTGTCCTACACCTGTGAAGTCGACATCCTTGAAGTTGTTGTCGGCAGACTGTGCGTATGTGTACTCATCTGTACCACACTCGAGCCAAGCATAGAAATATGTGCTATAGATACCTCTGAGGTGAGTGTACTGTGATGTAAGACCACCCATGACACCCTTCTCAGTCTTGAAGTATTCTGGTGTGTATATGCCACGTGGAGTCTCTTCCAGCACATCATCACATGATGTTGCCAAAAGGCTGAAAGCACCTGCGGCAAGAATATATTTATTCAGTTTCATGATTTGCTATATTTTCTAATTAGAATGTCATGTTAAGACCAAAGATGAATGATCGAGTCTGTGGTGTGTTAGTACCGACAACGAGGATTCTATGGTTGTAACCTGCAACAGCCTGGTTCTGGTCACCGTATGAGTTAGTCTCTGGGTCAAGACCAGTTTCCTTGTGGTATTCTGATGAGATTACGAATGGATTCTGAACTGTGAAGTATGCACGGCAAGTCTTCAACACATCGTTCTTGAACCACTTCGCAGAGTCGAAGTTGTATCCGAGAGTGATTGTGCGGATCTTGCAGTATGAGCCGTCGAACAAGCCGAGTGTTGAACCATACTTAGGGTTATCACTAGACTGTACACCGCCTGGCTTTGGATACTTAGCACCCTTGTTGTTCTCTGTCCAGTAGTCAACATCTACGTTGCCACGACGACCGCTCAACATGTTGAGGTAACCGCCAGCAGTGTGGAGAGTAGAGATCAACTTACCGCCGCACTTGAATGCACCGATGATAGAGAGGTCGAGGCCCTTCCATGCTGCACGTGCGTTGAAACCACCCTGCAACTTAGGATCAACTTCGATGATCTGACGGTCGTCTGGACCAATAGCACGCTTAGGTGAGCCATCAGCATTGCGCTCGATGTTGTACTTAACCTTGATCATACCTTCGTTACCACCTGGCTCGAGGATGTCGAGGTACTTGAAGTCTGGGTCGTTTGAGTTCCAAAGTCCGTCATACTCGTAGTCGTAGATAGCGTTGATAGAGTGACCAACGAACCAGCCGTTGCCCTCATCGCGCTTCTGGTCAGAAGCGAGCTTTACGAGTTCGTTCTTGTTAGAGTAGAAGTTAACGCCAGCGTCGATTGTCCAGTCGTTGTTCTGGAAGATAGTGCCGTTGAGGTTCAACTCCCAACCCTTGTTCTGAGTCTCACCGATGTTAGCCATGTAGCTGCCTACACCAGCAGTTGAAGGAAGACCTACAGAGAGGAGCACGTCCTTAGTGTGCTGTACGTAGTATTCGAAGCTACCTGACAAGCGGTTGCTGAACAATCCGAAGTCGAGACCGTAGTTCATTGTGCGTGAGAACTCCCAACCGAGGTCTGAGTTAGGAAGCTCAGATACGTAGAAGCCTGTCTCGTATGCGTCGCCGAAGTTGTATGGGCGAGTAGCAAGCTTACATTTGTTTTATCTGCCGTAATGCAAATTCATAAAAAAGTGTCGAATGTTTTACTAAAATTAATATTCTACCATGAGTTGACAAAACGTCTCCCATGTATAAATTTGCATTTTTTTGGTAAATAAAACAAAAAGGGCACTTTCATAAATCCTTTTTTTCTTTTTTCACTTCGTGATGTCATGCGAGCTTTTTTCTGTGGTTTTTTAATGATTTGTTTTTTTTATGGATGTGGCAATTTGTAACGAACTTCAAGTGTTTTGCTTTCAGTTCGTCATAATGATAAAACCCCCATTTCAACGGAGGACAAACGGTATCTTAACGGACAATTAAGAATCATTCCATACAGACAGAATGAAACCTGTCCTCCGTTCCCAACTTTCATTTAATCTTTGGTTCGTCTCTGGCGTGTGGCCCTGAAGAATGATCGGATGTTGCTCAGACCCCAAAATGGAAGCATCCGCATCCCGTTGCATTACGCAAATGTTACTTTGGTGATAATGCGTCGTTCGTCACCGTTGCTTTTCGGTGGCCATTTGTCGGAATGTGTATGTCTTTTTTTCAAAAACGCCTATAAAGTAGGCTTACAGTTGATTTTGGAGGAATAAGATTATATATTTGCGCAATCGTTTGAATCTTTAACTGTAATTGACATGGATATAATCGAAGACGTATTCTCCTATATCATCAGCCTGGGTGCGGCTGTTATGATGCCAATCATCTTCACCATACTCGGTCTGTGCATCGGCATCAAATTCTCCAAGGCTTTCAAGAGCGGACTTTTCGTTGGTGTCGGTTTCATTGGTCTCGGAGTCATCACCGGACTCCTCACCTCGAGCCTTGGACCGGTGCTCAACAAGGTGGTCGAGATCTACGGTCTCAACCTCGAAGTGTTCGACATGGGCTGGCCAGCTGCTGCCTCGGTGGCCTACAATACGGTTGTCGGCTCGTTCATCATCCCTGTATGCCTTGCGGTCAACCTGTTGCTGCTGGTGCTTGGCTGCACACGTACGGTGAACATCGACCTTTGGAACTATTGGCATTTTGCATTCATCGGTGCGGTGGTCTACTTCATGACCGGCTGTAATGTCTACTGGGGCTTCTTTGCCGCCATAATCTGCTACGTCATCACACTTGTCATGGCCGACATCACTGCCAAGCGTTTCCAGAAGTTTTATCCCAGCATGGAGGGCATCTCGATCCCTCAGCCATTCTGCCAGGGCTTCATGCCATTTGCGGCAGTTATCAATAAGGGACTCGACTTCGTGCCTGGCATCAACAAGGTAAACATCGACTCGGAGGGTATGAAGCAGCGCTTCGGACTCTTTGGTGAGCCACTATTCCTTGGAGTCATCATAGGCATCATCATCGGCTGTCTGGCCTGCAGTGGTGTAGACGAGCTGGTGGCAAACATACCAGCCACACTTGCACTCGGAATAAAGATGGGTGCCGTCATGGAACTCATACCACGCATCACGTCGCTCTTCATCGAGGGGCTCAAGCCTATTGCCGATGCTACTCGTGAACTCGTGGCACGCAAGTTTGGTGCAGACAAGGAACTCTACATCGGCATGAGCCCGGCTCTTGTCATAGGTCATCCTACGACACTCGTTGTTAGTCTGTTGCTTATCCCTGTGACACTCGTTCTTGCCGTGGTTCTTCCGGGCAACCAGTTTCTGCCTCTTGCCTCGCTTGCCGGTATGTTCTACGTCTTTGTCATGGTGCTTCCATACACCAATGGCAACGTGCTGCGCAGTTTTATAGTCGGACTTGTTGTTATGGCTGTGGGGCTCTATTTCGTAACACTCATGTCGGACGACTTCACGAGTGCCGCCGCATCGGTAGCTGCTGCGCATCCTGATGACAAAGCCGTGCAGGTGCCAGCAGGATTCATGGCCGGATCGCTCGACTTTGCCTCGTCGCCTCTCTCGATGGTGATATATGCCGGCATGAAGTATCTCAATTACATCGGTGCAGCCATACTGACACTCGGCACAGTAGCGCTTGTAATGTGGAACCGTCGCCGCATCAATAAATAGAAAAAATAATCGTTGAACTTAATAATAACATAATGAAAAGATCATTCATACTCCTGGCCATGGCAGCCGTGTCGCTCCTTGCCAGTGCGCAGAAAACTGAAAATGGCATGAACTACACAGTTCAGACCGCATGTCACCCATCGGACGTGAAGCATTATGACACAGAGACCATCCGTTCGCGCTTCATGATGCCTAAAGTTATGTCGCCAGACGAGATAAATCTCACTTATACGCTCTACGACCGCCTTGTCTATGGTGGCATCATGCCAGTCAACAAAGAGCTCAAGTTGGAGATTTTCCGTGAACTCGGACCAGAGATAACCTATTTCCTCGAGCGTCGTGAGCTGGGCGTCATCAACGTTGGTGGTGCCGGCATCGTGACCGTCGATGGCAAGGAGTATGCAGTTGAATACAAGGAAGCCCTCTATGTGGGTTGTGGTAACAAGAATGTTACCTTCAAGAGCAAGGATGCATCCAAGCCAGCCAAGTTCTACATCAACTCAGCACCGGCCTACAAGCCATTCGTCACTCAGCTCATCACTTGCGACAAAGCAAAGTATGAGAAGAACAAGAAGGTCTATGCCCTTGCAGCATCGGAGCACTATGGCAAAGCCGAGGATTCGAACGACCGTATCTGCAACCAGATGATTGTCAAGGACGTGCTTGAGCGCGTAGCCAATGGCGGTACGAACCAGCTTCAGATGGGTCTGACCGAACTCTTTGCCGGCAGCGTATGGAACACCATGCCAGCGCACACACATACACGTCGCATGGAGGCATACTTCTACTTCAACGTCAAGGAGGGCAATGCCATCTGCCACTTGATGGGCAAACCTCAAGAGGAGCGCCTCGTATGGCTCCACAACGAGCAGGCAATAACATCGCCAGAATGGTCGATCCATGCCGCTGCTGGAACAAGCAACTACAGCTTCATCTGGGGCATGGGTGGCGAGAACCTGAAGTATAGTGACAAGGACGAGATCAAGTACCTTGACATGAAATAGCGCATTAGCAAATTCTCATCCGTTTTCTGCATATTTTGGCCGTCTCCGTCAGACACTTGTCAGATGTGGACGGCTTTTTTTCTTTTCTTGAAACATTTTTTTATCTTTGCGATACGTGTGACGGTCCCGTCGGTTGTCATGTGTGTGTCAAGGGTGATGTGAAAGTTGCTTCTGACATGCTCTATTTATGAATTGAAAATGGAAAAGAAAGACAACATATCGTCTGCCGGTTCTATCATTGACTCTATTGTCGATGGTACAGCATCAGCCGAGCAGAAGCATAACATAAAGGTGGCTCTCGACATCAACAGCCGCAAGGCTGAGGCGTTGAAGGCCGTCAGAGTCAAGGCAGGCATCGATGATGCTCGTCAGTCGGGTAGGGTAGTGCGTATGTGGCCTCGTCGAATGATGCGCTATGCAGCCATACTGCTGCCATTCCTTGTCATCGGTCTCGTATGGGCGGGTAATACCATCGGACTATTCTCGTTTGGCAATAGCGACGCAGCTTCAGATGCTAAGGCCGATGCCATGAAGAGCGTGGCGCCAGCTGATATGTCGGCCGATATAATCAGATTTGAATCTGCCGACATCAATATGGTTACAACCACTCTCATGGAGCACTATCCGCAAATCAAGGGTGTGAAGGATATCGACCTGCTGACCGACGATTCGGTGCGCATCACAACAACTTTCGACTCGCAGCCTCTCTCGGAGGTGCTTGAAGAGCTTAATATCCATTTCAACCATACTTTTGCCCTCGACAACGACGGCAATCTTACTGTCTCTGAGTAATACCCTCTTTAATTTTCTCTATATACAGACTGGTGGTCATTGTTATGGCCACCTTTTTTTGTGTCTCTAATAAATTGCGTTTTTGCTTGTCGTATGCCATATTTCACCATATAATCATTATCTTTGTACCCATGCAATAGAAGATCTTTAATTAATAATCACATACAAAATGAATAGAGTGTTGTTTATGGCCCTTGTGGCTCTTTTAGCAATTTCGGCAGCTTCAGCTCAGTCTGTGCGCAGCTGTTCGCTTCTCGACGACGACTGGCGTTTCTCGCTGGGCGATGCCTCGTCGCGTGTCAAGGATTTCGGTGCGGGAACTGAATATTTCAATTATCTCACCAAGGCCAATTCGATACACAATGAGGGCCCATACTCATCCAAATTTGACGACTCGAAGTGGCAGACCATACGCCTGCCTCACGACTGGGCTACTCAGTTGCCATACGCAGCCGAGGCAAGTCATAGCCACGGCTACAGGACAGTAGGTTACAAATATCCAGAAAACAGCATCGGCTGGTATCGCAAAGTGTTCACCATAGGCAAGGAAGACGAAGGCAAGCATTTCGAGCTCCAGTTCGATGGAATCTTCCGCAATGCTACTGTATGGTTCAATGGCTTCTACATGGGTCAGGAGCATAGCGGCTATGCCACCCAGATATATGATATCACTGACTACATCAACTTTGGCGGCGACAACATCATCTGTGTGCGTGCCGACGCATCGCTTGAGGAGGGCTGGTTCTATGAGGGTGCCGGCATCTACCGCGACGTATGGCTCAAGAAGATGAACGCGGTGCACTTTGTCACAGACGGAGTATACTTCTACAGTACATTCAAGGATAACGACGACTACCAGACTCTCTCGTTTTGTGCAGGATTCGAGGTGCAGAACTCTGGTTTGGAGAAAGTGTCCAACTGCCATGTGCGCTACGCATTGATTGATGCCGAGGGTAATGAATTCTGCTCTAACATAATGAATGTTGCGTCAGAGATAGAAAAGATCCAGGCCAAAGAAACGAAGAAAAAGGAATTCTCCGCATACATCAGTAAGGCACCACACCTGTGGAGCTGCGACGATCCGTATCTCTACACCTTCAAGGCAGAGGTTATAGTAGACAACCGCGTGGTAGACGAATATCAGACAAAAGTGGGCATCCGTGACGTAAAGTTCACCGCCGACAAAGGCTTCTTCCTCAACGGCAAGAACATTAAGCTCAAGGGTGTCAACATGCACCAGGACCATGCTGGCGTGGGTGCAGCCATACCAGATGCCGTTCAAGTCTATCGCATCAAGAGACTCAAGTCGCTCGGCTGCAACGCCTATCGTGCATCGCACAACCCGATGACCCCTGCCATGCTCGACGTGTGTGACAGAGAGGGCATGCTCGTCATCGACGAGAACCGCCTCATGGGCATCAATAAGGAGCACCTCGACCTGCTCGAGCGCATGATACGTCGCGACCGCAACCATCCATCCATTATCCTCTGGAGCGACGGCAACGAGGAGTGGGGCCTTGAGAACGACGTGCGTGGCACCAAGATAGCAGCCTCGATGCGCGAATATACCCATCGCATGGACCCATCGAGAATGGTTACCGCAGCCAATGCCGGTGGCACAGAACTCATCAAGGGACTTGAAGTAGTGGGCTACAACTACATCATACAGAACAATGTAGACAACAGACACAACGAACATCCTGACTGGATAGTCGTCGGCACGGAAGAGACAACAGCATGCGGCACGCGTGGCGTCTACTTCGACGACCCTACACATGCGACGATGCCAAGCATGAACCGTACAGACACCACATACGAGAACATCATCGAACGAGGATGGAAATTCTATGATGAAAGGACATGGGGTGCAGGTCTG
This sequence comes from Bacteroidales bacterium, assembly GCA_024401355.1. Lineage (GTDB taxonomy): Bacteria > Bacteroidota > Bacteroidia > Bacteroidales > Marinilabiliaceae > W3P20-009. The sequence goes on from JAKSLF010000003.1 coordinate 115,863, forward strand.
TTCTACTGGACAGGCTTTGACTATAAAGGTGAAGGCAACCCTCTCACTTATCCTGCCGTAGGTTCGGAATTTGGTATTCTCGACTACTGTGGCTTCGACAAGGACGAGGCATGGTATCTGCGCTCGTGGTGGACAGACAAGCCAGTGCTTCACATCTTCCCTCATTGGAACCTGCAGGGGCATGAAGGCGAGGAAGTAAGCATTTGGGCCTACAGCAACTATGACGAGGTGGAACTCTTCGTCAACGGCAAGTCAAAAGGTAAGCAGAAGGTCGAAAAGAATGGACACCTCAAATGGACTGCCATCTACAAGCCAGGCAAACTTGAAGCCGTGGGCTACAAAAACGGTAAGAAGGCTGCAAAAAAAGTTATCTACACAACGGGCGACGCCTCTGCGATAAACGTTAGCGTATGGACAGAAAGCAACTGCAACAAAATCAACGGCATTTGCAACTCTGCCCAGTATGAACTCAAGGCCGACAATCGCGATGTAGCAGTCCTTACAGTAGAGCTTCGTGACAGCAAGAACAGGATGGTACCAACTGCCTGCAACGACATAGAAATCGAAGTGAGCGGTCCGGCACGTATACTTGGTGTAGGCAACGGTTCGCCAGCTTTCAAGGGCGACGAGCATCCGGCATCGCTCGACTGCCAGAAATTCAAAGTGCCAGCCTTTAACGGCCTTGCCCAGATACTCATACAGGCACAGGAAACATCTGGCGATATCGTGGTTAAATGTTCGGGAGCCGGCTTGGGCACTGCGACAGTAAACCTTAAATCAAAAGAGAGGTAACGTTTATTGATGATATCAGACTTAGTCACATACAACAGCATGCAGAAAAGATGTATTTCGGTACATCTCTTCTGCTTGTTGTTTCTTCTGCTGTCGATGCCTCTGTGCGCTTTGGCCCAGTCTGATATCCTTTCGCGCCAGATCTCATTGCCTTCGGGCTATTCGGGGTCTACCGATTCGCTTCTCTCCATCATAGACAGCCAGCATGACATAACGATAAGTTATAGCAATAAAGTATATGCCAATCAGAGAGTCAGCATTGTGCCTTCAACAATAACACTCGGTGATCTCCTTGATCGCATCTTCTCGCGTTTCCCTGTCGAATATCTCGTGCGTGAGGGTCGTCTGTCCAAAGTCATCGTGGCCCAAAAGAAAGTAAGGCGCTTCACGCTTAGTGGCTACTGCCGTGATGCACGCACGGGTGAGTTGCTTATTGGTGCCAACGTCTATGACACTCTTCTCTATGCCGGACAGGCCACCAACGATTATGGCTTCTTCTCGCTGACATTGCCTGAGGGGCAGGTGGGTGCCAAAGCCTCGTTTGTGGGCTATCGCACAAAACGCTTCTCGGTCAACCTCCGTTCCGACACCCTTGTGTATATCTCGCTCGAGCCGTCTCTGTACCTTGGCAATGTCGATGTCGTAGCGACAGAACGCACTATAGCCGACTATGGCACCGGCACGGTGGAAGTACCAATGGAGCAGGTCAAGAGCATGCCGTCGCTCATGGGCGAAGCCGACGTCATCAAGGCACTGCAGTCGACACCAGGTGTTCAGAGTGGCGACGAGGGATTTGGCGGCATGAGTGTGCGTGGTGGCAATGCCGACCAGAACATCATCATGCTTGACGACGTGCCTCTCTACGGTCCTAATCACCTTGCAGGACTCTACTCCATCTTCAACTCCGAGTCGGTCAACAGTGCTACCCTCATCAAGGGCGGCTTCCCGGCACGCTATGGCGGACGCCTATCGTCGGTGCTCGATGTCAAGATGAAGAATGGCAACATGAAGCAGTATAACGGATATGCCAATATCGGTCTTTTGGCGTCGGATGCTACCTTCGAGGGACCAATAGTCAAGGACAAGATGTCGTTTATCGTGTCGGCACGCCGCACATACGCCGACATCTTCTCAACTTTCTTGCAGCGTCATCGTGACCAGCGTTATTCCTTCTTCTTCTATGACATACATGCGAAAGTCAACTACGTCATTTCGCCCCGCGACAGAGTGTATGCCAGCTTCTTCACTGGCTATGACAACTTCGACTTCGGCTATAACTATCGCGAAGTGTATTCCTCAAAGAACAGGAGGCATGTGACGGAAATCAATGACAAGCGTACAGTACGCTGGGGCAATATTGTGGCCTCGGCCCGATGGAACCACCTCTTCGGCTCGTCGCTCTTCTCCAACATGACACTGGCCTACAGCCGCTATAGGTTCAGCAATACACTTGACAACTATGCTAGTGAGGGTCGTCTCAAGTTCACCCAGGGATACTATAGTGGCATCAACGACTATTCGGCTCAGGCTGAATTCAACTGGTACACACCGTTCCGTGGCACCAACGACCGTCCGGGCTCCAATGTGGTGCGTTTTGGCAGTGGTGTCACATATCACTGCTTCTATCCGGGCATGTTTATCTATAGTGCATCCAACGACTCGATATACAGCGGAATGACCAAGATAAACGCCAACAGTCGCCGAAGAATCTACCGCTTCGAGAACCACTCCTACGTCGAAAGCGACTTCACCTTGGGCCGTCTTAATGTCAATGCCGGACTGCATCTCTCGTCCCTCATGTGTGAGGGACAGTCGACCAGTGTGCGAGTTGAGCCTCGTCTGCTTGTCGGCTATCAGATCAACGACCGGATGAGAGTCAATATGGGCTTCTCAGACATGACCCAGTTCATGCAGCTGCTACGCATGGTGTCCGTCGCGTCGCCTGCCGACATGTGGATGCCAGTATCAACGCAGATGAAGACACCGCACGCATGGCAGCTTTCTACCGAATTTGAAGTCATGTTTGATAAGCATTTCCGCTTTACGGGCGAAGTGTACCACAAGCAATACATCAGCCTGCAGGCTTGCAAGTCGGCCTCGCTTCTTGTAGAGTCTATCTTGAAGAACGACTGGACTGACCTCTATACCAGTGGCAAGGGCTATTCCAATGGCCTCGAAGTGTTTCTCCATCGCAGTTCGGGACGTATGTCGGGATGGGTGGGCTACTCGATATCCAGTGCGCGCAACAGGTTCTCCGAAATCAATGATGGCAAATACTTTCCTGCCGACTACGACCGTACCCATAGTGTTTCGGTATTTGGATGCTACCACTTCAACGACAGGGCCGACATAAGTGCTACCTGGCAATACAACACCGGAGCACCGACCACCATCTCGGATAGTCACTACACCATCAAAGGTACTGACTGGTCGTATTCCGTACCTGTCGAAGGCGAGCGCAACGCCTACCGTATGCCGTCGTCTCACATGCTCAACATAGGCGTCAACTTCAAGCGCTCGTTTACCTATTTTCAGCGAGTTCTCAGTTTTGGAGTCTATAATGTCTACGGGCGTAAAAATCCGACATTCACCTACTGGAAGCAGCAAGAAGACTATAAGCTGAAGCAGTTCAGCCTAGTGGCAGTCCCTTGGCCGTATGTGAAGTATAGTATTAAATTCTGAAAGATAATGCGATGAAGACAAGCACTTGCCATATATGTAGTCTGCTCCTGGCGATAGCCGCGATAGTCATTGGGTGTGAAAGCGATTCGGACATCGTGCTCAAGCCTCGCACAAAAGTTATTGTCTCGGCCCTCGCCTATCCCGACTCTTCGCTTGTGGTCTATGTCTATGGATCTACGGCCTATACCGACACAGCCACCTATGACTCTGTCGGTGAAGTTACAGTTGACGCCAGAGTCAATGGCACACTCTGTTCTTCAGCCCATCTCTCGGATGGTTCTGTTTCGGCCAATCTTGGCAAGATGGAGCTTGGCGAAGGAGACAGGTTATCGCTTTCCCTCAGTGGCATCGAAGGAAAAGAAGGTAAGGTGGCAGCCTCGTCCGTAATGCTCAAGCCCGTAGAGATACTACGTCTTGACACGGTAACAATCGTGCGTGACGACAGGCAGTTGCTCGAGATGTATCTACTCTTTGACGACCCACCGGCATCTGACGACTTCTATCAAATAGAGGCGCGTATTATCGATGGGGAAAAAATTGTGCCGCTCTCTTGCAATTATTCCGATTATCTTTTCTATCTTGCGTCCGCATCAATCTCGCCGCTAGGTGATGTGTCTAACAATATTGGACTGTTTACCGACGAATTTGTCAGTGGTAAATACAACATTACCTTCAGTGTCGGGTGGGACGAGATACGCAAGGCAGTAGCAGAAAAGGAGTATCAGGGGCATCGCAATGCCATACTTGAAGTCATTCTTTACAGGCATACCTACGAATACTACAATTTTGCCCGTACAGCCAGTATTGCCCAAGAATACCTCGTGCTGCCGGTGTTCGGCATACCGGCAATCTATTCAAATGTAGAGAATGGTGAGGGTATCGTTAGTTGTATGGCGTTTAGTTCATCGCGAGTGGCTATTACGCTATAAATATTTAAGATTATGACAGAAACAAAGATACTGATTATAGGTTCCGGTCCGGCCGGATATACCGCAGCAATTTATGCCTCACGTGCCAATCTGCATCCTGTGCTATTTGAGGGCATGCAGCCAGGTGGACAGCTTACGACAACCACCATTGTCGAAAACTATCCAGGATATCCTGAAGGCATAGACGGCACCCAGCTTATGATGCAGATGCGTGAACAGGCGGAAAAGTTTGGGGCAGACATACACTTTGGCAATGTCAACTCAGTCGATCTGTCGTCGCGTCCATTCAAAGTGTCTACTGACGATGGTGACTTCATGGCAGAGGCTATTATCATCGCAACAGGAGCCTCAGCTCGCTATCTTGGTTTGCCTGACGAAGAGCGCTTTGCCGGACGTGGCGTGTCGGCATGTGCTACCTGCGACGGCTTCTTCTACCGTGGCAAGCGTGTGGCTGTAGTCGGGGGTGGTGATACAGCCATTGAAGAAGCTCTATACTTGTCTGGACTTGCCAGTCAGGTCTACCTTATCGTCCGACGCAACCAGCTCCGTGCCTCATCTGTCATGCAGCAGAAACTATCTGAGGCCACAAACATCACCGTCCTCTACGAGCATGAAACCGTAGCGCTCCAGGGCGACGGTGCGCTAGCCAAGGCCGTGCTCAAGTACCACAAGGGCCTCGCCGATGAGCAGACAGTTGAAATAGACATCGATGGTTTCTTCCTTGCCATAGGTCATACTCCAAACACTTCATTGTTCCCTTCGGTCGAAACCGACTCGCAGGGCTACATCAAAGTGAAGGGCAGCACCTCGCTGACCAATGTCGACGGTGTGTTCGCCGCTGGTGACGTGTGCGACCCTCTGTATCGTCAGGCAATAACAGCCGCGGCAAGTGGTTGCAAGGCAGCCAAAGATGCCGAGGCATTCCTGATGATGAATAATACTAAGTGAAACGACATATCTACTTTTGATATCAATGCATACCAATGGAACAGTCCAGACTGATAGATAATAAACGAGGCATCCTCGTAGCCATAAGTGGTGGAGCCGACAGCGTGGCCATGCTTCACTACCTCGTTACTCATAACTACTATTGTATAGCGGCACATTGTAACTTCCACCTGCGTGGAGAAGAATCTGACCGCGATGAACTCTTTGTTCGTCAATTCTGCGAAGAGCTGAGCGTTCCGCTTCATGTGGCTCAGTTTGACACAAAGAAATATGCTGCAGAGCGCAAACTGTCTATTGAAATGGCTGCACGTGAGTTGCGCTACCAGTGGTTCTTCAAGCTCATCGAGCAGGAGAATCTTCAGGGCGTGGCTGTTGCCCATCATGCCGATGATGCCGTCGAGACATTTATTCTCAACCTTGTGCGTGGTACAGGCATACGTGGACTGACGGGCATGAAACCCAAGCAGGGACGAGTATACCGTCCGCTTTTGCGCTACTCGCGACAGGATATCGAACTCTACTGCCGTGCGCACAAGCTGAAGTATGTCAACGACTCGACCAATGCCAGCGACGCCTATACGCGCAACCGCATCAGGCATAATGTAGTGCCACACCTCAAGGCAATCAATCCATCTTTCCTTGCAACCATGCGTGGCAACATGGAGCACCTCAACCAGGTATTCTCTATGTTTGAAAGCCAGGTGAAGCAATTTGCCAAGCGTGCCGTAGTCGAGCTCGACGGGCAGATGCTCATCGCCATGGATCACATAAAGGACCTCCCGATGCCAGAACCTTTCCTTTTCGAGTTGTTGTTCTTGAAAGGCTTCAACTCCGACTCGGTGCGCAAGATAGCCCGCTGCGTCAGCGAAGAGCGATGGGGACGAGTATTCTTCTCTCCTAAATATAGAGCCATCGTCGACCGCTACAACATCATGGTGATGCTGCGTGACAAGGCTGAAGAAGAGAAGTCCTTCGATATCGAACATGAGCAGGAAGAGCTCTTCAACCCTATACACCTCAAGATTCAGACGTTTGAGAAGACAGACGATTTCGAGTTCTCTCGCGACAATCATATAGTCCATTTTAACGCCGACAAGGTCTATTATCCGCTGACACTACGTCGTTGGCGCAATGGCGACACATTCCGACCACTTGGCATGAAAGGCTTCAAGAAATTGAGCGACTTCTTCGTCGACCAGAAATTGAGCCGTGTCGAGAAAGAGAATGTGTGGGTGCTGGAGAGTGGTGGCGAAATAATGTGGATTGTCGGACATCGCATCGACGACCGTTTCAAAGTGGTCGACAATTGCAAAAATATTATCGAGATGGTTATCGACAAATGATATCCGCTTCTTTTTGTCTGCTTTGACACCCTAATGTAACATTGTTTTAATTCTTTGTTACATTAATTAGATGTATTGGAGTGTAATTTGTCTACTTTTGTCAAAAAACATAACTATGAAAAAGTTCTTCTTTGTAGCGTTGCTTATGCAACTTATATGTGCCATTAATGTGAAGGCACAAAACAACGATGTTCCAGGTGTAGAGTATGCATTCACTCTGCGTGTCACTCTTGGTGAGTCATATTCAGTCGGCACCATGTCTCATGGTGAACGTTTCGTGATTCCAATTACAGGCGGTACATTCGAGGGCGAAAAACTAAAGGGCACAATCATAGCTGGCGGTGCCGACTATCAGCTCATCGACAAGCAGCGCAACCGCACAGAACTTGAAGCTATCTATTCTATTCGTACAGATGACGGAGTCAACATCCATGTGCGCAACCGTGGCATCATCTGGTCGGGCAAGGACGAGAACGGCAACGATTCTTTCTACTTCCGCACAGCACCTCAGTTTGAGGCACCTGCCGACAGCAAGTACGACTGGCTGAACAACTCTATCTTCATCTGCTCGGTAGGCGGATGGTTTGAAGGCGGCATCGAGCTTAAGATTTGGAGAATAAAATAACACTATACCACTACTATGAAATCATTACTGTCGACATCTCTGTTGGCTCTTGCGCTCTCGGGATGTTCCTTCTCTAACATTGTTACGTCAAGTTCAATCTCTTGTCCTGATGGTGCGACTCTTGTCGTCGAATTCCCGGCATCTGACGTCATCCGCCTTCAGTATGTCAATGGCGACTCCGTGCGTTCCAACAATACAGGAGTAGTATTGGCTCCCGACAAGACCGTCAGTTTCCGTGCCAGCCAAAGTGGCGACTGGCATAAGTATTCTACCGACGACCTCGTTGCTGAAGTGAATGCACAAAATGCCGCAGTAGTGGTAAGGGATGCTCAGACTGGAGACATCATTTTCCAGACCAACAGCAGCACTCCTTTCGAGTCAGAGCGCATAGCCAAGGTGAAAGTTACCTATGACGATGCATCGGCTCATACAGAGCATACGGCCAATGGCGATGTGACGGTCAAGGATATCATCAGCACAGATACAGTAGGTTTTGTTACACAGTATCGTGTCAACTTCAACTTCCAGGATGGTGAGGCCCTCTATGGTCTTGGTGCCCACATGGAGGATTATATGAATCTGCGTGGCAAGACGATGTACCTTACTCAGCACAATCTCAAAGCAATGGTGCCGGTGCTCAACTCGACAGCAGGCTATGGTCTTCTTTTCGATGCTGGCTGTGGAATGAAGTTTACCGATGCCGATGGCAATAGCTACATGGAACTCGAAGCAGCCAACGAGCTCGACCTCTATGTGATGAAAGGTCGCCAACTTGGTGATGTCGTGGCCAACTATCGACGTCTGACAGGCGACTGTCCAATGATGCCTCGCTATATGTTTGGCTACATACAGTCGAAGGAACGTTATGTCTCTCAGGAAGACCTCGTCAGCACTCTCCGTGAATATCGCAATCGCCGTGTGCCTATCGATATGATAGTACAGGACTGGAGCTACTGGCCAGAAGGCTGGGGCTATATGAAGATGGATCCGAAATATTATCCTAACCCTAAGGCGATGGCCGATTCTGTCCATGCCATGAATGCAAAGCTCATGGTCAGCATCTGGCCTAATCCTCAGTATTGTCCGCAGGAGAAAGATTTCCGTGAACGTGGATTCATGCTCGAGCAGTCAGTCTACGACGTGTTCAATCCTGCTGCACGCGACTATTATTGGAGCTATGCCAACAACGAGTTCTTCTCTAAAGGCTTCGATGCATGGTGGTGCGACTGCTCAGAACCTCTCGACGGTGACTGGAAGGGCATGGGCGAGAACTATGGATGGGACAACCAGGAGGAGCGTTGGCATCATAACATGAATACGCTTAGCGTCTCTTTGGGTGAAGAACGTAGCAGTCTCTATTCGCTCTACCACTCCATGGGAATCTATGAGAACCAGCGAAAGACATCTGACAACAAGCGTGTTGTTAACCTTACTCGTTCGAGCTATGCTGGTCAGCAGCGCTATGCCACAATCACATGGAATGGCGATACTCATGCCTCATGGAAATCATTCAAGCAGCAGATACCCGCAGGACTCAACTTCATGGCTACAGGATGTCCATATTGGTCGGTCGATATAGGTTCGTTCTTTACTCGTGGCAACGACCTTTGGCATCGATGGTTCTATGCAGGTCAGTTCCCTGGCGGATGTGACGACCCTGCCTATCGTGAATACTACACCCGTATGTTCCAGTGGGGTACATTCCTTCCGATGATGCGCAGCCACGGTACGGATACACCTCGTGAGATATGGCGTTTCGGTGAACCGGGAACTCCGTACTATGACGCAATACTCAAGATGATCAACATACGCTATCAGTTGCTCCCATACAACTATAGCAACGCATGGCGCATAACAAATGAGAGATACACCATGGCACGTTTGCTCGCATTCGATTTTGCCGATGACCAGCGAGTGCTCGACATAAAGGATGAATATATGTTCGGCGATGCGCTCCTCGTGTGTCCGGTTACCGACCCAGGTGTCGCTTCGCGCAAGGTATATCTGCCTAAGTGTGAAGGCTGGTATGATTTCTGGACCGGCCAGCGTCTCGACGGAGGACAGGAAGTGGAAGCCAATGCACCTATCGACTGTCTACCACTCTACGTGCGCCAGGGTAGCATCATACCAATGGGTGCCGAAGTGCAGTATAGCGGTGAACAGGTAGACAAGCCTGTCGACATACATATCTATCCGGGCAAGGACGCCTCGTTTACACTCTATGACGACGAAGGCGACAACTATAATTGTGAAAAGGGCGAATATTCCACTATCGTCATAAAGTGGGACGACAAGAACCATACGGTTACATTCGGTAGCCGTAATGGAACATATAATGGAATGTCTGAAACACGTACTTTCAACGTAGTTACACCATCAGGAAAGGCTACTGTCACCTATACAGGTCAGGAAATCAAACAAACCATTTAATAAATCAATTGTATGAAGAAATTTACTATTCTATCCATGATGTGCCTTGGCGCAATCCTTGCTACGGCACAGCCACAGAAGGCAGAAAACCTTCCCGGTACACCACAGATGTGGGCAATTCGCGGTGCTCAGTATCCACGTATCTTGCCCGACCACAGCGTCGTTTTCAAAGTGATAGCTCCTACGGCGCAGACAGTTCAGGCAGACCTAGGCAAGAAGTATGACATGACAAAGCAGGCTGATGGCTCATGGATGTGTACAACCGAGCCACAGACTGAAGGGTTCCACTACTATGCCATCGTTATCGACGGTGTTCGTGTCAATGACCCAATGAGTGAGTCGTTCTATGGCTGCAGTCAGATGACAAGTGGCATCGAGATACCATACGCCGATGGCGACACTCGTTTTGCCATGAAAGATGTGCCACATGGTGCCGTACAGATGAAGCGTTATTTTTCTACCACAGCCAACGATTGGCGTCGTATGTATGTCTATACTCCTGCCGGCTACGAAGAGTCAAAGAGCAAATTGCCAGTACTCTACCTCATGCATGGCGGTGGTGAAGACGAGCGCGGATGGAGCACTCAGGGCTTGACAGACATCATTCTCGACAATCTTATTGCTGAAGGCAAGGCTCCAAAGATGGTTATCGCCATGCTCGACGGCAATACAAACGATTTTGAGAAGGAACTCCTCAACGACTGCATTCCTTTTGTTGAGAAGTCATTCAAGGTGCGTTCTGACAAGGACGGCCGTGCTCTTGCTGGACTCTCGATGGGTGGCATACAGACCCTCAATACCCTCGTATACCATTATGACATGTTTGGACATATCGGAGTCTTCAGCTCAGGCTGGTGGGCAAGTGTCCCAGAATTCATGAAGGGACAAGGTATGGACAACGAGAAGTACTATAGCGAGATAGCAAAGAACGGAGGCGAGGCATATAATAAGGCATTCAAGACACTCTTCATTACCATGGGTGGCAAGGAGGATATTGCCTATAACAACTGCCAGATCATGATGAAGCGCTTCGACCAGTATGGCATCAAGTATGAATATTTCGAACATCCGGGCGGACATACATGGCCAGTTTGGCGCGAAAGTATCTATCAGTTTGCGCAGCGTATTTTCAAGTAAATAACCGTAGGTGCGCATAACGTAACGATAATTGTTTTGCGTTTTTTTATTAAACGATACAATTTTTAAATAGTTATGCTTACCTTTGAAAATGGAAAAAATAATAAATCTCAATATGAATATCAAAAGACACTTAGGAGTTGCTGCTCTTCTTTCTGCTGCTGTCAGCATGTCGGCTCAGAAGCCTATGACAGCTCCAAATGGCGGAAAGGCTATCAGCGACGAACTTATCGGTATCTTCTTCGAGGATATCAGTTCATCTGCCGATGGCGGTCTCTGCGCTCAGCTCGTGCAGAATGGCTCTTTCGAGTACAACCCAACAATTAAGGATGGATATGGTCCGGGTACAGCATGGCGTTTTGTGCGTCTTGGTCACTCATCTGGCTATATGGATGCGGCTACTGATGGCGCTATCCATGCTAACAATCCTCATTTCATGCGTATCAACATCGAGCGTGTCGTAACAGACATGCCTGATTTCGATGGCACAACAGGTGTTGGTCTCCAGAACGACGGTTACGACGGCATATTTGTAAAGAAGGGCGAAACATACCACTTCTCTGTATTCCTCCGCAACCCAGATGGCAAGGCTAAGAATATCAGAGTAGTACTTGGTGGCGTCCGTACACCAGATGCTAATGCAGAAGGACCGAAATGGCCTGTTCCATATACTATCGTTGAAAAGAAATTCCGTACAGTTGCTACTGGCTGGAAGAAGTATGAGTTTGACCTTGTCGCAACAGAAGACTGCAGCAATGCAAACCTTCAGGTCATAAGCGAGACTCAGGGCGTACTCGACGTCGATATGGTATCTTTGCTCCCAGACGACACATTCCATGGTCATGGCCTTCGTAAGGATTTGGCTCAGTCACTTGCCGATCTTAATCCTAAGTTCATGCGTTTCCCAGGTGGTTGCGTTGTTCATGGTGGTGGCGATGGTTTCTGGAATACATACCGTTGGAAGGAGACTGTCGGACCAGTTGAGACTCGTCGTCAGCAGAAGAATACATGGGGCTACAACCAGTCAATGGAACTTGGTTACTATGAATATTTCCAGCTTTGCGAAGATATGGGTGCGGCTCCTGTGCCTATCCTTCCTTCTGGCGTTAGCTGTCAGGGTGTCAACGGTGGTTGGAACTTCCCAGAGAAGCAGAACCAGTGGGCTGTCCCTATGGAAGACATGGACGAGTGGGTTGACGAAGCTCTCGACCTTATTGAGTGGGCTAATGGCGATGTTACAACTAAATGGGGTAAAGTTCGTGCAGAAGCTGGACACCCAGCACCATTCGGCCTCAAGTATCTCGGCATAGGTACCGAGGAGCGTATCTCACCTGAGTTCATCAAGCGATTTAAATATATTTACGAACGTGTTACTAAGGCTCATCCTGAAATCGTTATCGTAGGCACTGCAGGTCCAGGTTCTCATCCAGGCAACCCAGACTATGAGAATTCCTGGAAGCTTGCTGAAGAAATCGGTTTGCCTATCATCGACGAGCACTACTACGAGCCTGTTACTTATTTCCAGGAGAAGCGTCAGTATGACAACTATCCACGTGACCGCAAGACTAAGGTCTATCTGGGCGAATACTCTTCACAGAACCGTGGCCGCAACAATCAGCTCCAGGATGCTCTCGCTGAGGCGCTCTACCTCTGCCATGTTGAGCGCAATGGTGATATCGTATGCATGACATCATACGCTCCTCTTTTCGCAAAGAAGAACCACCACTCATGGGATCCTGATTTGATCTACTTCGACAACGAGCGCACTTACCTTACATGTTCATACTACACACAGAAGATGTTCGGTATGTCGTCAGGTCAGTACTACTATGGCGATTGCGTCAAGATTGAAGGCAAGGATAACCTCCAGGAGCAATCTGTAGTTCTCAACGTAAAGAAGAGAGAGCTCTATGTTAAGGTATGTAACGCAGGCGCAGATGCCAAGAAGGCTACTGTCGACCTTTCGCGCTTCGGTGCTTTCAAGTCGGTTACAAAGACGACTATCTCTGGTAAGCCAGATGACGAGAACAACTATGAGTCACATCCTATTGAGCCTGTGACCGAGAATATCAAGTTGGCAAAGAAGGCAACTCTTGACCTCGCGCCATACTCATTCTCTCTCATTACTATCAAGCTCTAGTCAGATAGTTCTGTCGATATAATAAAATGCCGCGCCATTTATGGTGTCGGCATTTTTTGTTTGAGTACATTTTGCCGTTCTTGCTTTCTTCTTTCAATTATTAGTCCTATATTTGCATTTATAATGACCAATGATCATATTATGGCTAGTAATGAAATAAACCAGAATGAAGCAAATATTGACTTCGACGAGATACGTCCTTTCCACGATGACGAAGTTAGTCAGGTGATTGACGGTCTCTGCAATGAGCCATATTTTGTACGTATGATACCTGCATTGTTCCCAAGTGTGCCAGTTGAGGCTGTCTTGGCTAAGTTGAAGCAGGTAAAGACTATCGACACATTCCAGGTGGAATTCATCATTCCGTTCCTCGATCATATCATCGAGACATCAACAAGCGGAGTGACGGCAGATGGTTTTGAAAATATAGACAAGAACAAGAGTTATCTCTTCATAACCAACCATCGAGACATCATTCTCGACTCGGCTTTTCTTAATGTCAAACTCCACGAAAAGGGGTTCCCTACGACCGAGATAGGCATTGGTGATAACCTTTTGATTTATGAGTGGATAACCAACCTTGTCAAACTCAATAAGTCGTTCATAGTCAAGAGAGGTCTTCCTGTCCGTCAGATGATGGAGGCTTCGGGCACCCTTTCTGCATTCATCCGCGACTCGATAGTGCATGGTCAGAACATTTGGCTCGCACAGCGTGAAGGTCGCTCTAAGGATGGCAACGACATGACTCAGGGTTCGGTGCTGAAGATGCTCAACCTCAGCGGCAAGTCGTCTTCTATGGCTGAGAATATCAAGGAGCTTAATCTTGTGCCTGTTAGTATTTCATACGAGTATGACCCATGTGACTATCTTAAGGCATATCAGTATCAGCAGAAGAGAGATAATCCGGAGTACAAGAAGTCTAAGAATGAGGACCTTACACACATGTCAATGGGTCTCTATGGCGAAAAAGGTCATGTCCATTTCTCATTTGGCACGCCAATTGCAGCTGAACTTGATGAGGTGACAGATCCTAACAAGAACGTTCAGGTACAGCAGATTGCCGAAATCATCGACAAGCAGATACACTCTAATTATCACTTGTGGCCAGGCAATTATGTTGCTTATGATATTCTTGAGAATTCGTCACGATTCAGAGATAGATACACCGACGAGGACAAGCGCTCTTTCCTCCATTATGTGAACGAGCATATATGTCGTCTCGAAGATGCTGACCGTGAGTTTATCTACGAGACTATTCTCAAGATGTATGCTAACCCTGTCTATAATAAGTTGGGTAAGTAATAAATCATCAAATATTATAAAAAGCATTTCTATGAGTTCTGTTTTGAAAATATATAGGGTCATAGGAATGCTTTGTTTTTTCTCATTCTCTATCCTCACTGTTGTTGGGCAGGACAAGGCTCTTGTGGCTGTTGACAATGGCGTTGAGTCATTGCTCAATATTGTTGATGAGAACAAGTACACCTACGACCATCAGCTTTGGCTAGAGGCGGCTCAGAAGGCTTTTTCTGATGCTGACCGCTCTGTCGTTGATACCATGCATTTCGTGAATCTGAAACGCATTATTATCGACCGTGCTAACGCAATGGTTTTCTATTACCTTCGTCCTATGGGACCTCGCATGGAGGTTAACTGGATAGTCAGGAGGACCAACAATGTGTCGCACGCCGAGCAGACCTGTTCACTCTCCGACGTGGTTTCTCTTCCTGTGAAGCCTAAGGCTGCCAATGGAGAGATGCCGTTGGCTAATCTCGATTTGCGTCTTGCATCATATCGTGAGATGCTTGGTCTTGAGTTGGCTGATACTATTACTGGTGAACGTGTATGGTGGATGCCGGATATCAACATTCGCATGGACATGGAGACTATGGCAGATGTCAATTCGTCTTCCGAGGCTAAGGATGAGGCAGAAAGGGTAGTAAGGAGTCGTGTGTCTGATTTGTTGTCTTCAAATGATGCGTTGACAGATGACTTTTCGGGTCTTCCTCGTTTGTTCTCCGTTGTCAGCAATGACAAGAAAGTCCGGATCGTCACTTATATGAATACCTACGACGACCTGTCGAGTCATTGTGGCGGATTTGTCCTTCATCGTTGTGCCAACGGCTCTATAGACAAGTTTGAGTTGAACGATGTATCAGAGACAATCAAGAGCCCTGAAAAGAGCAAGGGTACGAGTGATAAATGGTATGGCGCAGTCTACTATAATATGGTTGAAGCTACGTTTGACAAACAGACATATTACACTCTTCTTGGCTATAAGGGAAATGATGGCATGGTGAAGACTCGTGTGCTTGATGCCATGTGGTTTGATGGAAAGAAATGCAGGTTTGGTGCGTCCATCTTTGAACACGAAAAGGCTTCTTATACTCGACGTGTGTTCAGATACTCTTCTGGAGTCAATATGATGATGCGTTGGGACGAAAAACGTAAGTCAATCGTCTTTGACCATCTTTCTCCTGAGCGGCAGATGTATATCGGTGAGTACCATTTCTATGGACCCGACTTCAGCTATGATAGTTATGTCAAAACGGGTAAGTTTTGGCAATTTAGCGAAGATATTGAGCTCCGCAATGAGTAGAAAATAGGCGTATATAACAAATTGTCCATGCTAAGTTAACATCTCTTTACTCTTATTTATGGTGATTTGTTTTACTTTTGTAGTGTTTATTTGGGTATTTCTCAATTCATTTTATAAAAAAACATCTATGACAAGACAATTCGTATTGTTGGCTCTATCGACAGTTGCTCTTACTGCATGTAACCAGGGTTACGAGCGTACAGGTAAGGGCGTTGTTGTAAAGACAGATAACAATGAAAAGATTCGCCTTGAGGTTGTCTCAGACAACATCATTCGTGTCTCTGCAACTCCTCAGCAGTTTGCTGCTGACCAAAGTCTCATTATTGTTCCTCAGAAGGGTTTCTCTGGATGGTCTGTAAAGACTTGGGGCGACTCTGTTGTCGCTGTTTCAACATCTCAGATTACAGCTTGCGTAAGCAAGAAAGACGGTAAGGTTACTTTCTGCGACGAAAACGGCAACCCTATCGTTGGTGAAGACCGTCGCAGCTTCTCTACAATCTCTGCCGAGGGAAAGAATGGCACGGTCGACGGATTGTCTTTCCGACAGGTATGGAACTCAGCTGACGATGAGGCTTATTATGGTCTTGGTCAGCATCAGGCTGATGATTTCAACTACAAGGGTAAGAATGAGGAACTGTACCAATATAATACTAAGGTATCTATCCCATTCATTGTCTCAAACAAGAATTATGGTATCTTGTGGGACAATTATTCCTTGACACGTTTTGGTGACGAGCGCGACTATGCTCAGCTCAACGAGGCTTTCAAGGTATATGACAAGAATGGCAACGAAGGTGGCCTCTCAAGCAAATGGATTCCAGATGCCAAGAGTGGTGCATCTGTTCTTGAGCGTGTCGAGAAGATTCTCTTTTTCGACAATATCAAGGCCAACAAGGAACTCCTTCCTAGTGGTTTCCCACTTATGGGTTCTACGGTTACTTTCGATGGATTCCTCGAGCCAGCTGAAACAGGTGTTTATCGTTTCCTCCACTATTATGCTGGCTATCAGAAAGTCTATATCAATGATGAGCTCATCGTTCCAGAGATCTGGCGTACAGCTTGGAACCCTAATAGCCATAAGTTCCAGTATGCCATGGAGGCAGGAAAGAAGTATAAGATTCATATCGACTGGATTCCTGATGGTGGCGAGTCATATTGTGCAGTCCGTGCATTGACTCCAGTTCCTGATGCCGAGCAGAACAAGTTGGCATTCTGGAGTGAGATGGGTCGTCAGCTCGACTACTATTTCATCAAGGGTCAGAACCTCGATGAGGTTATCAGTGGCTATCGTACACTTACTGGCAAAGCTCAGGTGATGCCTAAGTGGGCTCTCGGTTTCTGGCAGAGCCGCGAACGCTATAAGACTCAAGATGAGATTCTTGGAGTTTTGGCCGAGTTCCGTCGTCGTCAGGTGCCTATCGACAATATCGTTCAGGACTGGTCTTACTGGGTAGAGGATCAGTGGGGTGCTCACGATTTCGATGCTGCTCGTTTTGCAGATCCTCAGGCTATGATTGATTCGGTTCATGCAATGAACGGTCGTTATATGATATCTGTATGGCCTAAGTTCTATGCTAATACCGAACATTATAAGGAGTTTGACTCTAAGGGCTGGATGTACCAACAGGCTGTCAAGGATTCTATCCGCGACTGGATTGGCCAGGGATATATCGGTTCTTTCTATGATGCATACTCTGCTGGTGCCCGCAAGTTGTTCTGGGATCAGATGAACGAACACTTGTATAAGTTCGGCATCGATGCTTGGTGGATGGATGCTTCTGAGCCTAATGTGCGCGACTGTACACCTATGGACTATCGTAAGGCTCTTTGTGGGCCAACAGAAATGGGTCCATCGACAGAATATTTCAATGCATACGCTCTTGAAAATGCAGATGCTATCTATAATGGTCAGCGTAGTGTCAACGACTCCTCACGTGTATTCCTCCTTACTCGTAGTGGTTTCGCTGGTCTTCAGCGTTATTCTACTGCTACATGGAGTGGTGACATCGGTACTCGTTGGGAAGATATGAAGACTCAGATCTCTGCTGGTCTTAACTTCTCTATCTCTGGTGTGCCGTTCTGGACAATGGATGTAGGTGGCTTCAGCGTTGAAAACCGTTATGTCGCAGGTCAGCAGTTATATGACCAGACAGGCAAGGAGAATGCAGACAACAAGGAATGGAAGGAGCTTCAGGCACGTTGGCACCAGTTCGGCGCATTCTGTCCTCTCTATCGTACACATGGTCAGTGGCCATTCCGTGAGATTTGGAACATAGCTCCAGAAGGAACTCCTACATACAATTCCATTCTCTATTACCACAAGTTACGCTACAACTTGATGCCATACATCTACTCTTTGGCAGGTATGGCTCACTTCAACGACTACACGCTTATGCGTCCTCTTGTGATGGATTTCGAGCAGGATACAAAGGTTCTCAACATTGGCGACCAGTTCATGTTTGGTCCAGCAATCCTTGTCAACCCAGTATACACCTATGGTGCTCGTAGCCGCAACGTATATCTCCCAGCAACTACTGGATGGTACGATTTCTATACAGGTGCTCGCTACGATGGTGGTCAGTCAATAACAGCTGCTGCTCCATACGAGCGCATTCCTCTCTTCGTTCGCGAGGGTGCTATTATCCCTGTCGGACCAGACATCCAGTATGCAACAGAGGTTCAGCCTAAGGAGGTTACTCTCTTCGTCTATGCTGGCCAGGATGGAAAGTTCACTCTCTATGAGGACGAAGGTACGAACTATAACTATGAGAAGGGCAAGTACTCTATGATAGAGTTTACATACAACGATGCTGCCAAGACTCTCGTTATTGCTAAGCGCAATGGTGAGTTCAACGGCATGGCAGCAGACCGAACATTCAACGTTGTCCTTGTCTCTAAGGAGTCTCCTGTTGGCTTCTCTAAGTCACCTGATGGAAAGAAGGTCGCATACAATGGCGAGCAGGTTGAGGTGAAGTTCTGATATTTTAATTTCTGATATTGAGAAAACGAGTCAAGTTTCTACTAGGCTCGTTTTCTTTTATTATATTTGCAAAAAACAAATATTATTATGCATTATAGGTATCTATTGGGCTTCGCTGTTGCTGTTTTGACACTTCTCAGCTCTTGTTCTGAACAAGTTGTTACTCGCCAGATGAACAAGTTCACAAAGGATTGGCGCTTCCAGCTTGTTGATTCGACAATGACTGAGGAAGGTCTTGAAGCCGAGAGCTACGACGACTCAAACTGGCGCATTCTCAATCTCCCTCATGACTGGGCTATTGAAGGCGACTTCAGTGAGGATAATCCATCTGGCACTGGCGGAGGCGCTCTTCCTGGTGGTTTGGGATGGTATAGAAAAACGTTTGATGTGTCGGCCGACGAACTCAAGAAAAAGGTCTTTGTTACATTCGACGGTGTTTATATGAATTCTACCGTCTATGTCAATGGTCATGAACTCGGACATCGTCCTTATGGCTATGCATCATTCCAGTATGAGTTGACAGCTTTCCTTCACGAAGGTACCAATGTGATAGCAGTCCGTGTAGACAATACTGAGCAGCCTAATTCTCGCTGGTATAGCGGTTGTGGCATATATCGCAATGTGTGGCTTACCAAGACCAACGATATCTATGTCGACAATTGGGGAACGTTTGTTTCGACTCCTCTTGTCAATTCTATCAAGGCCGATGTCAAGGCTCAGATTTCTATAGTCAACCGTCGAAGCTACAATGTTGATGTCAAGGTGGTTTCCAGCATCGTCGACAAGAAGGGGCATACTGTTGCTTCTACTGTCAATACAATCAATACGGGCATTGATGAGCCGACATGCCTCGAGCAGGAATTCAAGGTTCGCAATCCACATCTTTGGAACCTCGACGACCCATACCGCTATAAGATGGTCAACCAGCTTTATGCTGAAGGTGTGTTGCTCGATGAATATACCACAACATTTGGTATCCGCAATTTCTATTTCGACCCAGAGCAGGGCTTTATTCTCAACGACCGTAATATAAAGATAAATGGCGTATGCCAGCATCACGATCTAGGTTGTCTTGGTGCGGCAGTCAATCGTCGTGCTATCGAACGTCAGCTTCAAATTCTCAAGCAGATGGGATGTAATGGCATACGTTGTGCTCACAATCCACCTGCTCCTGAACTTCTTGAGCTATGCGACAGCATGGGCTTCATCGTTATGGACGAGGCTTTCGATATGTGGCGCAAGAAGAAGACAGCTCACGACTATTCACGCTATTTCAACGAGTGGCATGAACGTGATCTTACTGATTTAATTCTCCGTGACCGCAACCATCCTTCGGTGTTTATGTGGAGCATTGGCAACGAAGTTCTCGAACAGTGGACACATGCTGATGCCGACACTCTCGACTTGGCAGCTGCCAATCTCCTCCTCAACATGAAGCGCGATGACAGCGCCCTAGCCAACAGCAATGAGCTAAGTGTCAACTCGCTCCTTTGTCAGAAGCTCTGTCGTATGGTGCATAGTCTCGACCCAACTCGTCCAGTCACTGCCGGCAACAATGAGCCAGACCCAAACAATCATCTTTTCAAGGCTGGTACTCTCGATATTATAGGATATAACTATCATGATTCGTGGTTTGAAGATGTGCCAAACAAGTTTCCACACAAGCCTTTCATCGTTACGGAGAGTGTTTCGGCTCTTTCTACTCGTGGCTACTACCGCATGCCAAGTGATCGTCAGTTTATTTGGCCAGAACGTTGGGATAAGCCATTCTACGATCCGTCGTTCGCTTGTTCGTCCTACGACAACTGCCATGTGCCTTGGGGTAATACTCAGGAGGGTTCGTGGAAGATTAT
>JAKSLF010000030.1 GCA_024401355.1 Bacteroidales bacterium
CCTGGACCCACAGATTAAGAGTCTGTTGCTCTACCAGCTGAGCTAGCGAGTCATTAATTTGATATTAATTCAATGTTCTTTGTCTCTCCTTTCGGATAACGGGTGCAAAATTAGGGGTAATTTTTTTAATTACCAAGCAATGACGGCATTTTTTTTTGAAAAATATGATCTATGCCTATATAAAAATAAAGACCGCCATTTGTAGGCGGTCTTTAATGATTATATCAAATTCTTTGTTAGAATCCGAAGTTTACACCAACTGTATATATACCACCAATCTTGTCGCAATATACAAATTCTCTCTTTTCTGTATTAAAGAGGTTGTGCGCGTTTGCAAATACTTCCAACTGCTGTACTGGCTTGTAGCCAATCTTCATGTTCATTGTACATCTGTTTCCAAGTTCTTCTGAACCATACTTGGTGTTGTATGTACGCTTGCCGATGAAGTTTGCAAATGCTGATACTTCCAACTGCTGTAAAGGCTTGTATATCAAACCTAACATACCATAGAACGCTGGAGTGGCTTTGTGCTCATATCCATTAGTCTTTGGAGTTGTTGAGTCGTCGTGTGTTATTTGTGTTTTGCCATATTCATAGCAGTCACGATAGTCGTTGTATTGTTCTTTCAATACCGATATTGATGCATCTGCTATTGATGCTGAGTTGCCAAATAAGTATTTCTTGACAATCTCTGTGAAGGCTACTGACAGGTCAGATACTGCACCAACCTTTGCCTGCTGAAGCATTGACTGGATGTCGTTTGTCTGGTTGTATACGTAGTAGTTGTCAATTGTAGTCTTCTGGAAGTTCGCATTCATCTTGGCTATCAACTTCGATGATATGATGTAGTCAATGTTGAATGAGATACCCATCTGCTTTACGTCGTATGGCAATGAAGAGTACTTGATGCCAGCGTATGGCTCGAGAATCATTCCGAGGTCAAATCCTTCACCTTGGTATGAGTCGCCTACTCCAGATATCATTTTCTGAAGTGCTTCTGCAATCATGTTTGGATTTGCCTGAACTGCGGCTGCGAGACCTTCCTTGCCACCGAACCTGCTCTCGTATAGACCAAGGCCTTCTTCCATTCTCTGTACAATTCTCTGGGCATTATCACCTCTTACATGCATTGCACCTGAGTTTGCCATCAATGCACCGTAACCTGTGCTCTTCGAATAGAACAACTCTGCATCGATGAGGACATTGTTCACTGGCTTTACACGATATCCGAGTTCAATGTTGTCTATCTTGACGAAGTCTGCATCTGTGTTCTTCTCGAAGTGAAGCTTCTTTGGATAAACCATATTTGTTCTGATCCAGTCGAAGTCTGCTGTCGAATTCACGAGGTTTGTGCCGCGGTTCGCACGTCCATATACTACGCGTACAAAGTTGCGGTCATTGATTTCGTAGTTCGCTGCAAACTGCCATGAGTGATGCCATTTGTCTGGTATGTTTGTCTTGTCTGCACGGTAAGCGCCAATGAGTCGTACTCCACCCACCTTGTAGTCAAGACGCAAACTTGGTGCAAATGTTTTCAAGATACCCTTATACATAAGGAAGCCTGAAAGATTGTCGTATTTGCGCTCCGGATATCTGTATCCAGGGTTTTCAAAATGCCATGTGTATTTGTCTTTGTCTGTCCACTCTGGAGTGTAGTCCTCGTATGTCAGATACTGGTATGAGAGACCCGGACGGATTCCAAGTCCTCCTACATTGATGTCATAGTCTAATGATGCATTAATTTCATCTGCCCAGATCTTGAAGCCCGGTACGCCATTTGCATAGTCCTGTGGACCGAAATGATAGTTTACCAATGCATGCACACCCTTCACTGATGCATCAAGTGCTACATATCCAGTCTTTGATGTACGTGTGTTGAATGAGAAGATGTCATCACCAACAGGTGTTACTGTCGCGTATGAGTTCTGGTATCCACCCATCAGGTTTATCAATACGTCTGTTGTTGGAGTGAATGTCAAATATCCGTTGAATGCAACCTGCTTACGTGCAAGTTCTGGATGCTTGAACATGTCCTTGCCAAGCGTCTCTGGCTCTTTCGAGTCAAACAGACGATACGATACAATGTTGCCATTTGCATCATATTCTTCTGGATATATCTGCTTGAAGTTGTCTATTTCTGACAATGTATAATAACCGCCAGCAGATGCTTCCTGAAGTCCACTGAAGATGCTTGTGTGCTGGGCGTATGCTGTCTTGAAGTTTGTCAAGGCTGTCATGAAGTCAAGTGCAGTCTTGCCCTCTTCAAGTTTCAAGCTCTCCATTACAGGATTGCTGTTCTTGTCTAGCTGAATTGAACCCACACCATTCAAGGACAATACTCCATCCTGACCAAGCGTTCCGTATGCGTATGGTGTCTTTACCTGGCTTCCTGGCGTAGGCATTGTCGATTGGTTTGTACAATAGTACATTCCTGCCTGTCCTGGTATTACATACAATTTGTCTGTTGGACGCTGGCGATACTGCATGTTGAATGTCAGTCCAGCTGCAAATTTCTTGCTGAATGCCTTGCGCAATGCAATGTCACCACTGTATGTGTTCTGCGAACCCATCTGAAGGTTTCCACTTATTGTCTTTGAGTTCTCATTTGGCTTCTCTGTGAGGATGTTGATAACGCCTGATACTGCATTCGCACCATAAAGCGCACCGCAGGCACCACGTACTACCTCAATTCGCTCGACATCTTCTATTGATATTGGAAGCATGTCAAAGTTCACTGAACCCATGATGTAGCTCTGTACCGGACGACCATCTATCATGATCAAGGTGTTAGCATTTTCGGTATAGAGATACATGTTGTTGTCTGGAATGTTGTTCAGACCACGCATCTGGATGTCATATATGCCATTGGTCTTCTCTGTTACTATCATGCCAGGAATCAGACGGAATGCTTCCTCGATATTCGATATACCATAGGTACGCATCTCTTCACGAGTGATTACTGTTGATGACAATGGTGATGTAAATGAACTCTCCTCTTTCTTTGATGCAGATGATACGTTCTTGTTCATGATCATTGCAAAGAGTTCGTCTACACTCGATACTCCAAGTGTCTCAACTGCCTGCATGAGGTCCTCAAGAGGTAGTTCAGACAATTCCTCAATTGACATGCTTAGAATCTGCTCTTTTGTCAATTGCTGTTGGGCACTTGCGTCAATTGATCCTATTGATGTTAATAACGCTAGCGCTACTACTGAATATATTTTCTTCATTTGTTTTGGTGTTTTGGTTTTAATCTACTTCTGTACCAAGAGTTATGAGCTTCTGGCTTACCTGTAGGCCTCGCTTTGAAATGTTCTTGTTCGAAATTTCAAATTTGAGCTTGCCTCCTTCCGATACGAAAGATATACCAGCACCCTGGGCACATAGTCCCTTCTTGCCACTGACAATTAAGTTTTTGTTGCCTTCCTGAGCTGACATCAAACTGCTTATCTGGCCAGCTTTCGATTCGCCAAGAAATACAACGTCCGATTTTTGAATTCCGCTTGTTGTTGCCGATTCCTTCACTATTACTTTGCGTGCACCAATCGATTTGGTCGCAGCAAGTTTGTTTAGCTCTGCCGAAAGGTCATTGTCTCCTATGACGGTGATGACAAAATCCTTTGAAGCATCTTCTGATGGCCAGCCTATGTTCTTCGCAAAGTTGTAAATGTACAATGCCTGGAACTGGGCCATCTGAGCCTTAGCTACAAAACTACAACACACAAACAAAAATGTAAGAATTAGTCTTTTCATTTTTTTCTCAATTTATTTATATGTTCTTGTTACGTGTTTTTGCATGTAATGTTTCTTTTTTTATGATTTTTATTCAAATAATCCCATTTTTTGTAATTATCGGTCATTTTTTTTTATATTAAAATCCGAAGTTTATACCGACGGGGTAGACACCATCTGTCTTGTTTGCAAATGAATATGTTGTCCCATTGATGAATAATCTCATACTTGATATATGATTTCGCGTGCAGTTTTATTGATTGTTTTGCCGTTTTATCTAAATACAACGTCCTCTACTACATCATCTCCTACTGCTTTGTTTATGTTTTCTATGACTTTCTTCTTTAGCATTATCATCTCCTGTCTTACAACGCTCGATGACATCTCTACATGAAGCACTCCATTATTCATATATACGTTTTTTGTATATTTGCTTACTGTGGGACCTACTACTGCATGCCATAAACTTACTGCTCTGTTCTCCAGCATTTTTGCTCCGAGATTATTCTCGTTGAATATGTCGAGAAGAACTTCGGAAATCTTCTTTGATGTGTCTATTTCTCTTATCATTATTGATTTTTCTTTTTTTATCTTGGACATTTTTAATTAGTTAATTGGGACTTGCTGACCCGTTAGCAATATTAAAAATGCGATAATCCTTATTTGCTTTTTCTAGGATGCCTTCAAGACGATGCCTGTTGGTGTCCGTGATGAATATTTGGTCAAACTCTCCCGATGCTACAAGCGATATGAGGTTATCTCCTCGTTTGCTATCCAGTTTGTCAAATACATCATCTAATAGTAGTATTGGCTTGAAGCCTATATTCTCTGTCAGATAACTGAATTGCGCCAGTTTCAACGCTATTGCAAATGATTTGCGTTGTCCCTGCGATCCGGTTGTCCTGATAGGGTAGCCGTCAAGCTTGAATTCTATGTCGTCGCGGTGTATCCCTCGCGATGTATAACCCAACGCAAGGTCCCTGTTCCTGCTTTCTATCAGACCTTCATATAGGTCATATCTCTGCAGTCCGCTTATATAGTTCATCTCTGCCACTTCCCGACCTGACGATATCGACATGTAGTAGTTTTGCAATATTGGCTTCAATTTCTCTATGAACGATGTCCTGCTTGCTGAAATAGCCGTTCCATAATTGCCTAACTGCATGTCTATTACGTCCAATAGCGAAAAGTCATGCCTCTCTTGCTCCTGCATCTGCTTCAGTAACGCATTGCGTTGCTGTATGAGCTTGTTGTAGTTCATCAGCATGTTTAGGTAGTTGTGGTCACATTGTGATATCACACTATCTGCATACTTACGCCTCTCTTCTGCTCCGTCTGCAATCAGTAGTTCGTCAAATGGAGCTATCACTACAACAGGCAACAGTCCAATATGTTCCGACAACTTCGAATAGTCTTTCTTGTTGCGCTTAAACTGCTTTTTCTGACCTGCTTTGACGCCACAATATATCAACTCTGTCTGCCCATTTCGCTCATATTCACCTTGTATGACGAAAAATGGCTCGCCATGCTTTATGTTCTGACTGTCCGGTGTCGAATAGAAACTCTTGCAGAACGACATGTAGTATATTGCATCCAGCAAGTTTGTCTTGCCTTCACCGTTGTCTCCTACAAAACAATTTATTCCATCCGACATCTCTATGTCAGCTTGGGATATATTTCGATAGTTTATTATATGCAGATTCCGAAGATTCACTTTCTAATTTCTCCTTCTCTTGAATAATAGTCCATCTCTCAATATCTTACCCAATATTCCTGTCTGCAGTATTATGAACATGACCGCATTCATCAGCCATAATATAATGACGTCAAATACGTATGTGTCTATGCGTTCACCAAATACAACTTTGTATGGCGAGAAGAGCGGAGCTCTAAATGCCTTGTCTGTATCTTGATATACTGCCTCTGATTTCTGCCATAGCCTGTTGTCGAATTCCATTATGACATCCGATACTATTGCACCACTCTTTGAGCATACAAAATCACTCACACTGATGTTGTTGTATCTCAGTCTCATGTCCTCCAACTCCTCGCGTGGTATCTCTTTCCTGCATTTGTCTTCTGCCTGGTCTGCTCGGTTGTAACGCTGTACGTTGAATTTCCTTACCTGCTCTATGTATTCCGATATCGCTTCGTACGATGCAGGACCATACAAACCAAGGCTGAATATCTCTTTTCTTGGAGGCTTCAAGTCTCCAAATTGCTTCATCGGATCATGCATCTCGTCTTTGAGCATTGTCAGAAGTCTCTTCGTCTCTGCTGCGTCGTCGTTCTGCAACGCTTTCGATGCCTTGTCTAGGTTCACTTTAAGTGTTGGCACCCAGTAGTCTTTGTAATATGTGGCCTGACTCTTCGCCTTGTGATACTGGTAGAAGTTGTTCTCGTAGCCGTTATATACAAACTGGTTCACAGCCAATGCTTCAAATGCCCATCGTGCCGTGATGAAGTTTCCATAGTTCGGCACTCCTGTCGTACTGCTGAAGTCCGGATTCATCTTGTCAAACCTTACAAAGACACCGCTCAAGATCAACTGTGGTATCACTATAAATGGAATAATGATATAGATGTTGATGGTCTTGTCTAGGCTGTCCGACAAAATAAGACCTATAAGGTTGGCTGATACTGCTGTACTGAATAGTACAAGCCAATATTCACCCCACATGTTCTCTATTCCCAGTATTCCATTGCCTACCACTACAAATAACACCATCTGGAATGCCGATAGTATTGTTGTCAGAAGACATTTCGACAATATGTAACTTAGGCGACTCAGATTCAAGAATTTCTCTCGCTTCAATATCTGCCTGTCCTGGATTATCTCTTCTGCACTGACTGTCAGTCCCACAAAGAATGCTACTATTACCGACATGATCAGATATACCGGTATGTTCGGATTCGCCGCATACGTGTATACTTCTGTCGTCGCTATATTATAGTATCGTATCAAAAGCGACAGCATCAATGCCAATACTGGCGCCTCAAATATGTTAATTAGCAGGTACTGTAGATTGGCCGAACGCGACTTTACGTCTCGCTTGAAGTATATCCACAACTGCTTTAGCTTTCTCGGTATCTTGTATGTTATCTGTGGCAGAGGTTCTGGGTCACCTATATATGATGAGTCCAAAGCTCCCCAATACAGTTTGTCATACCATTCCTGTGGCGTCACTTTTCGGTTGTCCGTGTTGTTGCCATACTCGTCTACGATTGGCTGGCTTATCATGTTAAGCACCTGCTCCACGTTGACGTTGCCACATCGTGGACATTCTACGTCTCTATCGTTAAGCATCTGCAAGTGATAGCGGAAGTATGTCAAACTCTCTATCGGATTGCCATTGTATATCATGTAGCCTCCTGTGTCAAGCACTATGAGCTTGTCAAACATCTTGAAGATGTCCGACGATGGCTGGTGTATGACCACAAAAATCAACTTGCCCTTGAAGGTTAAGTCTTTCAGAAGTTCTATGATGTTCTGTGAGTCGTGAGATGACAAGCCCGATGTCGGCTCGTCCAGTATCATGATGGCTGGCTCACGTATAAGTTCTATCGCTATGTTTAGTCGCTTTCGCTGACCGCCACTTATCTTCTTGTTTAATGGCGAACCTACTTTTACATCCCTGATCTCAAACAGACCAAGCAGATGCAGTATGTTCTCTATCTTGTCCTTTATCGCTATGTCCGACAGGTTGTCAAACGACATCTTCGCGTTGTAGAACAAGTTGTCATATACCGTCAAGTCCTCTATCAATATGTCATCCTGCGACACATAGCCGATAAGGCCTTTTATCATTTCCGGATTCTGGTATATGTCTATGTTGTTGATATATACATGGCCATGCGTAGGCTGTACCATGCCCGAGATTACGTAGCCAAATGTACTCTTTCCCGAACCGCTGACACCCATGATGCCTATCATCTGACCCGACTTCGACTCAAATGAAAATTTGTGCAGACCAATAAGGTCCGGGTTGAAATAATGCTCCACGTTACGGCACTCCAGCGTGACCTGTGCCTGAGTGTTCTGCGATACGACATGCTGCATGATGTCGTAGAAGAAGATCGGAGCACTGATGTTGTTCTTCAACGAGGTGCCCGCTCTCATTATGTAGCTCTTTCCTGCTGTTATCAGCGTGCCATTCATCTCGATATGGCTTGTGCCGAAATACTTGAACAGGAAGATACTTATCGTAGGAATGTAGATGAAGTGCAGCTCACCCTCCATGTCCTCCCAGAATACATGCTTAGGCTCTATTATCTCTGTGCAGTCCTCGTCTCCGCATAATACCACTTTCTCATTGACGTTCTCTATGTCAAATATGAAGTTCTGTATCAGCGACAACTCATCCTTGTTGATGTTGAATTTGTCTGCTACTGCATCATTGACAAGACCTTGCTCTATATACGAAAGTTCTCCTGTGTTCAGGTATTCGTAGAGCTGTACTAATATGATGTATTTCTGATATGGAGTGAGCTCCCTGTTGAGCTCTATGGCGATTCGCGTTACTTTCGATGTGACACGCGATATTACCTTGTACTGGTTGTTGCTCTTTCGACCCTGCTCGATACTCTGACGGTAATAGTCGTCAAAGTAACGGATATACCTGTTCGCTAATTCCTTGTTAAGCTGTTCATACAAAAAATTGTATACAACTTCACGCTTCTCCTTCATACTCTCAGTACTGCGTACCGAGGCTATGATGGCGAAGAGGTGTACAAGGGCGTCAAGTATGCGGTCGCTCATTGCTCCTTATTACTCGTTCAGCTTGAATCCTGTCATCAGTATCGCAAATCCCGACGATGCAAGTGTGTTGTCAAGCTTTGCCTCTATGATACAGTCTATATATCCATCTACTGAGAAATCCCAGTATGGAGCATTGTCATAGTCCTTGTTCGAGAACAACAGGTTGCGCTCTGAATCATATACATTTATTATAATGTAGTTCTTGCCTGCCGAACCTGCCGCAATTCTATATGTTGTGCCAGAAAATAGGGTAGCGTTGAACTCTGCTACTTCATCTCCTGTCAATAATGCACGGAATGGACGTCCCGTAACGATGAAAGGCGATTCAAAACATACTTTGCAACTTGCCTCTACAGCCTCTGCCTGGCCGTTACCCAATGATGGCATAAGAAGTCCAGCTGATAACGCTATCGCTGATAATATATTCTTTATTTTCATCTTGTGTAATTTATTTTGTTATCTTATCCGTCTTATGTGATACTTTTCAGACCTCTAAGTTATACCTATTTTTAATCAAATGCAACAATTTTTCCCTCTTTTCTTCGCTGTCGGTTAAATATGTTCACTTTTTTCGACTCTATGCCACTCTTTTCTCTCCTGCTCAATTCTCTTTATACACCTACACTAAAGTGATTCTCGTAGAATTTTATGCACGACATTATGCCAATCACTATTATTGCAATAAGTCCGGCTATCACTATCATCATGCATCCTTTGAATCCCCATGGCGTTGCCGCTTTCTTGTTCCCATTTGACTTCGCCTTGATGTTCTTCTTCGTGTTCCCCATTTTTTCTACTCTTTTCCTATATATAAAAAACTGACAGACACCTCACCGATGTCTGCCAGTCTATCTGTCTCTGTTTTTATTACTTCTGAAGTACTGACATTACCTCAAGTACGTGCTTGCGGCTTGTCTGGAGAAGATCGTTCTCTGCCTTTGTGAGCTTCAACTCGAGTACCTTCTCAACACCCTTCTTGCCAAGTACTACTGGTACACCAAGGTAGCAGTCGTCAATGCCATACTCGCCCTCGAGCTTAACACAGCATGGAAATACTCGCTTCTGATCCTTTACGATTGCCTCTACCATTGCTGCTGCTGATGCACCTGGTGCATACCATGCTGATGTGCCCATCAACTTAACGAGCTCACCACCACCATTCTTTGTACGCTCTACGATTGCATCAAGCTTCTTCTTTGAAAGGAGCTCTGTTACAGGTATACCACCTACGTTTGTGTAACGTGGCAGTGGAACCATTGTGTCGCCATGACCACCAAGCAACTGTGCCTGAACGTCCTTTACTGACACCTTCAATGCCTCTGCTATGAATGCCTTGTAACGTGCTGTGTCAAGTACACCTGCCATACCTATCACGCGGTTACGTGGGAACTTTGATGTCAAGTGTGCCTGATATGTCATTACGTCAAGTGGGTTCGATACGATGATGATTACGCACTTAGGGCTGTACTTCACTACCTGCTCTACTACCGACTTTACAATGCCTGAGTTTACGCCGATAAGATCGTCACGTGTCATGCCTGGCTTACGTGGAAGACCTGATGTGATGACTACTACGTCTGAATTAGCTGTCTTTGAATAGTCGTTTGTTGCACCTACTGTACGTGTGTCATACATTGTTACTGGTGACTTCTGGAAAATATCGAGTGCCTTGCCTTCAGCAACACCTTCCTTGATGTCAAGGAGGACAACTTCATTCGCAACCTCGCGGTATGCCAATACGTCAGCTACGGTAGCGCCTACGTTACCTGCGCCTACAACTGTTACTTTTGCCATGTTATTAATTTTATAATGCTTTGTGTTATTTTTGTTTCTTGTTCTTTTTCTTTTGTCTGTGAAATGTTTTGGTTGAGTGTTTAATATTTAACCATCTCAACCCGCATAATGTCTTTGTTTTACATCACGCCATCATCCACACCACAAAAATACAAAGTATATCATAATTTGAAAAAATAAATACAGAAATTTTTCTTTATTTTTTCATGGCTAACGTTTGCACAACTTCCTTTTCTGCTTCGTCAACCTATTTTGATATGCTGTAGCCAATCATTAGTGCCAAATATCCCAATGTGATACTCAATACCATATATATTAGCGATTCCATTACATGCTCGCCTCTTATCATCATCGACGCATCATTCATGAAGGTCGAGAATGTCGTGAACCCTCCACAAAAGCCTACTGTAAGCAGTAGTTTCAGCTCCGGATTTACGAGCGTCCCTTTCATGAATAGTCCATTAGCAAGTCCTATCAGCAGACATCCCACGATGTTCACGCTTATCGTTCCGTATGGATATGTCCCAGCTAATAATGTCCCTAGCCATTTCGATACTCCATATCTTGCAACTCCTCCTAGTCCGCTGCCTATGAATACGTATATTGCTTCTTTTAGCATCTTTCTGCAAGGTTAGTTGTTGTATAGTTGTGTCGAATCTACGTTTCTTATGTTCCTGAAGAATAGCTTCAACTTTTTCACGATCGATTCTGTTCCTCCTGCTATGTCACTCTCTATGTTTAGCGGCATCACCGGGTCATGCAACGACTGGCGTATGTGGAACCATCCTTTCTCATATTCGTTCGTGCATCGTATTCTCAGTCCTTCATAGTTTCGGGTTTCTTCTTCCCATCCTGGTATCTGAAGCACAAATTGGCGCAACGCCACGATTGTCTCGTTTGCCACTCGGCTGAAGTCGCTGTCCATTATGTCTAGTCTGTATTCTATGCTTTCCTGAGGCAGAGGCAGTTTTTCTATCAATGTCGATATGCTCTTGTTCTGCTGCTTCAGCTGGGCCAGCTTTATTACTATCTTTGTCGCGAAATATGCTCCGTCATCGCTGAACGAGTTCTCCTTGAATGCCGCATGTCCCGATGTCTCTATCGCCAGCCAGCATGGTTCGCCCGAGGCGTTAAGTCTCTTGGCTTCCGCTATCACGTTCCTGTAGCCTCGCTGGTATCTGTGGTGCTTGCCACCCATCACTTCTGTGATGAATATTCCAAGTCCGGTCGAGGTTATTGAGTCTGTCACGATTGTTGTCCCCGGATGCTCTTCCAGAACCATCGCTGTCGCCATCGCTACAAGTTCGTTTCTTGTGATGCATCGTCCGTCCGAGTCTACTATGCCCACACGGTCTACGTCCGAGTCAAACATGATTCCAAGGTCCGCTTTCTTGCTCGTTACGGCTGACGATAACGATCTCATCGCTTCATAGTCGTCCGGACTCGATACATGGTTCGGAAATCTTCCGTCTGGGTTCAAAAATTGGCTGTCCGATACGTCTGCTCCAAGATGTCTCAACACTCTATATACAAAGAATGTCCCCGATCCGTTTCCTGCATCTACTATTATTTTAAGTCCTTCCAGTGGTTTGTGACCGTCTTGGCATGGTAGTGCCTCATACACTATCTTGCGCAGTTCCGCTGAATATATCGCCGGCAGGTTCGTTATATGTACTGTTCCTGGAGTCTCTTTTCCCGAATATCCCTCTGCTGCAAATTCCATTATCTGCACGAGGTCTTCCTGCACTATGTCTCTGCCTCCGGTGAAGAATTTTAATCCGTTGACGTTGAACGATAGATGTGTTCCTGTCGCAGTTATCATTATTGCTCCGTCTGCTTGAAGGTCTGGCCATTTCTCAAGCGTTTCTAGCGACGGTTTCGTGATCATCTGCAACGATGGGGTAGAGGTGAGGTCGCAGTTCATGACGTCACATCCCATTTCGGTTATCGACTGCTCCAGGTCTTCCATGAATTTCGGACCCGTAAGTCTGCAGTCCATGCCTACCGCTATGCGCAGAGGATGTTTGCCTCGCAACTCCCATAACCAGCGTACAAATCCTTTGCCTAGCGCCGACACTTTCTCACTGGTCAGGTTCACTTTCTCACCAATGATTCCGTCCGACGCTACTCCGCGTATCTCCGCTCCATTCTGTAGCTGTGTCCATTCTGCCCCCAACATAATTAATTGTCTATTATCAATTATCCATTATCAATTGTCAATGCTCTTCCCCGCTTGCTTCCTCGATACGTTACCCAGATATCCTCCATGGTGACGTTTCGCATATTCCGCACTCGTGAATCCTATCTTCTTCATCAGCATCACTACCAGTATGTCACCTATGACGGTCATGACTGTTGTCGATGTCGTAGGTGTCAGACCAAGTGCACATACTTCTTTCGGACTTCCTGTGGCCAGCACTACGTCTGCTTCGTCTGCCAGCAAACTATCCGGATTTCCTGTGATGACGATGATTGGCACTTTCTCATATAGGTTCCTCGCCAAGTCTATGAGTTCCACTATCTCTCGCGTCTTGCCCGAGTTGCTTATCAGCACCATGATGTCATTCTTCTGCATCACGCCCAAGTCACCATGCTGTGCTTCTGCCGGATGCAGAAATATTGCTGGCGAACCTGTCGAGCTGAAGGTGGTCGACATGTTTATGGCTATCTGACCAGCTTTGCCCATGCCGCTCATTATTATTTTGCCACCAAGCTCATGCACGTGGTGATGTATCATTTCGACCGCTTTGTCAAACGAGTCTGTCACCGGGATGTTCATCACGGCTTCTGCTTCGTGCTTCAGTATGTCGGTTATTATCGTTCTGTCCATTTCCTAGCTTTTTCTTTTTTGAAGGTTTTGTTTGTTTTATGAAGGATTCGATTTTTTGCTTTTTCTTTCGGCTAGTAGTCGTAATATCTGTTCTTCAGGCTCCATCTGAGTGCGAAGTAGAAGTTCTTCGTGCTTTTCGAGTCGTAGTCGCTGTCCATCTTGCGCAATCTCACGCCTGCGGTGAAGTTCATCATCGTTCGTGGATTGATAAGGAAGGTGGTCGCAAAGTCACCATATTTCACGGTGGTCTTGTTTCCTTGCAGCATCTTTATTCCATATTGACCGTTACGTTTCACGCTCGCTATCACCGGATTGTGACCATACGACAATGTGTCGTTTGGTATGTCGTCTCCATACTGGGCAAAGTTAAATTGTCCTTTCACCAGAAGTCTCTTGTACCTGTAGTTTGCTATCGCTACAAGTTCCCTGAAGTTCGCTCCAAGCGGATGAGCCAGCGACTGGTTGTGGTGCGTGTAGCTTCCCATTCCGTCATACTGCGAATAGCAGAACGGTCGGGCGTATGAATATTCCACCTGAAGGTCAAGTCCCTTGGCTGTCGCAAAGTCCGTCGATTTCAATCCTATCAGATATGCATATTTGTTCGACCAGTATCCTTTGTCCGACACCATCTCCTTCAGTCTGAATTCGTTCAGCATCAATTGTCCATGCAATGTCAGCCAGTTGCACAATATCACTTTCGTGTTTAAGCCCACAATCATCTTGTCTGGCGATCCTGAGTTGAATTCACATGGTCTGAACACTACAAACGGATTGACATATTCAAGGTCTATGTTCCTGCTTTCGCCGGTCTTCCTCCACGCCGCCTGTGTTACGTTCTCAAATAATCCTACCGACCATCGTCCAAACATGTTCCAGTCCAGATAGTGCGTGAAGCTGTATTTCTGTCTGAATCCGTTGTTGCTCGTTTTCTGGTTGTCATGTGTCTCCAACTGCGACATCATCATCATGTACCTCACGTTCATGAATCTGACGTTAAACTGGAAGTATGGATATGTTGGAGCCGCATCCGACAACAGCAGCGACCTGTATCCGTCTCCTATGAAGTTCTTGCCTCGTCCCAGCTGAAAGTCCACGTATTTGCCAACGTTGAAACCTATGTATCCATTTGCATTCTGGAAGTCATAGTACGATGACTCTCGCTTATAGTTCGACTGTCCCGGAACCGACTTGAATTGCTTGTCTATGATGTTCTCCAGATATGTGTCGTATCTAGCCTGCACTTCGCTGAAGTCCATGTAGAACCAGAAGTTCTTGCCCAGGTTTCCGTTGACGTAGAATCCTCGCGAGTTCGTATATGTATTCCTGTCTCCGTCTCTTCCCAGCTCAAAGTCGCAGAATGGGTTTATGGCTACATATATTTCTTTGTATCTCCACGCCAGAAAGTCGTCATGTATCAGGTTCTTGAATATGTTCCCACATACCGGCTTCCCGTTTTCGGCTTCACGCGGATGCACATACTCGTCTCTTCTGGCTATACCATCATATATAAGTGAGTCGAGGTCATAATATTCTCTCAACTCATCAAGTTTATACATCCTTATTGATGAATGCAGCTTGTTGTTGCCAACGACATACATCTGGCGCTGGAAAGGGTCAAACTGCGAGTTCTCGTAGTAGCTGTAACCCTGTGCCGCAGCACCAACTGCCGTCAGTAGCATACCTATATATATAATAGCAAGTCTCTTCATCTTTTTTATATGCACTTCGATTCGTCACCAAGATGGAATCCCTGCAGAAACGACTTTATGTCCATTCTCTTCTTTCCTGCTGCTTGCAGACTCTCTATGCTGAGCGCTTTGTCCGCTGTGCCTACCATCAGATAATTCTTACCGTCTGTCTCTATGGCTCCTGCCGCCAACTTCTTGTCCGAGATCGATGTCTTGTATATCTTGGTGCTCACAGCTACGCCTTTTGCATCTACTATCTCTGTCCATGCTGTAGGGTAGGGCGACAGTCCTCTCACTTTGTTGTGAAGTGTCGTCGAGTCTTTCGTCCAGTCCAGTCTCATGTCTTCTTTGAACAGTTTTGGCGCCGGACGCAGTTCCGTTCCGTCTTCCAGCATCGACTGTGCTTTCAGGTCTGTCTTGCCTGCTTCTATCAGTTTCAAGGTCTCAATGAGTGTTGCCGCACCTGTTGTCATCAGCTTGTCATGCACGCTTCCCGCATCGTCTTCCGGCAATATGTCTATCGCTTTCTGCAGCAATACGTCTCCCGTGTCTATCTCATGCTTCAGCTTGAATGTCGTTACGCCTGTTGTCTTGTCTCCGTTCATCACCGCCCAGTTTATCGGCGCTGCTCCTCTGTATTGAGGCAATATCGACGCATGGAGGTTGTAGGTGCCCAGAGGTGGCATGTTCCATACTATCTCTGGCAACATCCTGAAGGCTACGACTATCTGAAGGTCTGCCTTCAATCCTCGCAACTCTTCAACAAATGCTTCGTCTTTCAAGCGCTCCGGCTGCATTATCTTCAGCCCTCTCTCTTCGGCAAATTCCTTTACTGCCGATTTCGATATCTTCTGACCTCTGCCCGATGGTTTGTCCGGCATCGTCACCACGCCCACTACGTCATAACCCGCATCACAGATGGCGCGAAGGCTCTCGACCGCAAAGTCCGGCGTACCCATAAAGACTATTCTCATTACTTCCTTTTTTATTAACGCAAAACCGTAGGCACATTTCATAATGCGCCCACGGCAAATGTATTTTCTTCTGTTTATTCCAGACCCGACTCGTCTGCTATGTCGATGTCTTCAAAGTTGTCAGTTGGCTTTTCTACCTCGTCTGGCTCCTCTTCCTCATCTACATCCTCACCACCTGTGAGGTCCATCTCATCGTCACCACCTATTCCATCGCTGTCAAGGTCTACATCTTCCTTGACTGGGAATTTAATAAGGTAAATAAAATCTTCTGTCTCTATTCTTAACGCCGACATGAATTTGCCACCTCCGATGTCAAGTGTCTCTATCTGGTTCTGGAATCCCTCTGGAAATGTCTCTTCGAGAAGTTTTCTCATCTTCTCGTCAAGCTTCTCATAGTTCTTGATGACACGTGGTTTGTTACTTTTTGGTTTTGCCATTTCTTCTATCGTTCTATATTGTTCTTTTTTTTCCTTTTTCTCTTCGGCAAGGAATCTCCGCCTCTGGCTCATGACTGCCTTCCTGGCTTCACATCCCTTTCCGATGCCAAATATAGGAACTTTTTGTATTATGAAAGAATATCAGATGAAAAAAGATAGTTAATATTTTGCAAAAACCTTTTTTTCTCTTTTTTCTCAGTTCTCTCTTCTTCCATAATGCTGAAAAATTATTTTCGCGAAACACGTACTTTCAACCTACTTTTTTCTTACCTTTGTGCTATCTATATTATAGGTATGGCAAGAATCGAACTTCATAATGGCGTGACTCTCAAGGGCGCACGCCGCATTCTAACCCGTCGTGGCTCCAGTTTCCGTCTGACGCTCCGACATGGTCGCCTCTATACTTTCCGCAAGTTCCATTGCCAGCAGCCCAATTCTCCTGCACAGATCCGTTGCCGCAACCTTCTCGTCGAGGCTACTCGTCTCGCCAAGGCTGATATGGCCCGACCTGGACGACTCGATTTTTGGACTCTCCGAGCCGCTTCTACTGGCTACAAGACTGCCATCGGATGCGCCCGCGCTTTTTTTATCGCCCAGCTTAAGGCCAATTCTTCTTTGGCTGCCGATTCTGTTCATGATGATGTCCCTGCCCGACGTGTTCCTCTGACTATTTCTTCACATTCACATCCTGTATCGGCCGCAAACTCTTCTTCGTCTTCTGATGATGTCGTACATATTTGGCGCTCAGCCGATTGGCTCCGTAGCACCTCTCACGCAAAGAGGAGGAAGAATAAGACTCCTCGTTACTAGTTCTTTTTTTTGCGTTACGCAAGTGCTATTTTTTGTTTCAAAACTTGAATAACTATAAAAAAGTATCTAAATTTGCAAAAAATACAAAACTAACACAAAACAAAAAATTTAATCATGAAGAAATTCTTTATCTATGGTCGTCAGTTGATGCTCGCTAGCGTCCTCTGCACCAGTTTGGTCCTTTCTTCTTGCGACGATGACAAGGACGAACCAGCTCCAGCAGTTCCTGTCGTAACTGTTACTCCTGCTACTAATGGTCAGGTGACTGTTACTCCTGTTGATGCATTTGGCGCAGATGCTACTGTTAATGTTAAAGCTAACGACGGCTATGTTCTTGATAAACTCCTTATTAATGGTAAGGATGTTACTGCTTCAGTTGTTAATGGCGTGTATACTATTAAAGGTATAGTTGTCGATTCTAAGATTGAGGCTTCTTTCAAGGAGTCTGCTACTCCAGAACCAACTCCGGAACCAGAGCCAACTCCAGAACCAGAGCCAACTCCAGAACCAACACCTACTCCTGCTGGTGATATCATCAACGATAACGTTGAAGGTGGTCAGAAGATTGGCGGCTGGGGCAACAGCTCAACAATTGAGGTCGTTGACGACAACGGTGGTAAGGCTTACAAGCTCACTAACCCTTCTGTTGTTAATCCATGGGAGGCTCAGACTGCTTATGATATCGACAATGCTTTCGAAGATGGCGTAGAATATACTGTCGAGTTCGATGCTAAGGCTACTGCAGCATACAAGTATACTATCGGTCTCCAGAATGCTGAGGACAACTACAGAGATTGTGGTAACACTTCTGTAGATCTTACTACTGACTGGCAGCATTTCAAGACAACTATCAAGTGCAAGGGCGATGGAGCTAAGCGTTTCATCATGAGCTATGGCGACCTCGAGGGTTCTATCTTCCTCGATAATTTCAAGGTTTATACAGGTTCTGAGTCTGCTGTCGATCCACAGCCAACTCCAGAACCAGAGCCAACTCCTGAGCCAGAACCAGCACCAGCCGGTGATATCATTAGCGACGACGTTGAAGGCGGCAAGAAGATTGGCGGCTGGGGCAACAGCTCAACTATTGAGGTTGTCGACGACAATGGTGGTAAGGCTTACAAGTTCACTAACCCTTCTGTAGTTAACCCTTGGGAGGCACAGACTGCATACGATGTTGCTAATGCTTTCGAAGATGGCGTAGAATATGTAATCGAGTTCGATGGTAAGGCTTCTGCAGCTTATACATATACTATCGGTTTCCAGAATGCTGAAGACAACTACAGAGGTTGTGGTGAGTTCAAGGTTGATCTCACAACTGATTGGCAGCACTTCAAGGAGACTCTTAAGTGCAACGGCGATGGAGCTAAGCGTTTCATCATGAGCTATGGTGACCTCGCAGGTTCTGTATACCTCGATAATATCAGAGTGTACAAGAAATAATCTTGTTTAGTTCATACGTGAGGCTGTTCCCTTTGGGGGACAGCCTCTTTTTGTTTCTTTTCTTCTCTATTATTTCTCTTTTTATCTCCCTAACCACTTTTTTTATTCATATTATACTCGTAATTTTGCATTCAGACTTTCTGGTATTCTATTTTTTGTAGTTTCCAGGCAATAGATGATCTAAATGAAACAAGGTGCAATTAATGTTTGGCTCGCAGTTAGGTATCTCTTCCTGCATGCGTTTTTCTGGATAGTGACTTTCGCTCTCCATCGCATCCTCTTTATAGCTATCAATAGCAGCAAGGCTATCGATACTCCTATTGGCCAGCTTTTCAGTGCTCTCCTTCATGGTATGGTGTTCGACCTTAGCATCGTCGGTTATCTCTCGCTCCTCTATTGCGTCATCATCGCTATTGTCGGACAATGGTATAATCTCAAGAAGGTTCTTTCTATTTGCAACTATATAACTCTTGCCCTGTCGTCTGTCGTGGTCTTTTTCATGCCTGGCGATGGTATAATGTATAGTTACTGGGGATTCCACTACGATGCCACTTGCATCGCCGGCTCCACTTGGGACGCTATCGAGACTTGGGCTATTGTCCTCTATCTTATAGCTAGTTTCGCTCTCATCGCCGGCAACTATGTTCTCCTCCGCACGCTCACTTCGCGTGTCATCGATGTCGACGCACCACCAGCACCGACTTTCCCTGCTCGCATAACCAATTGTGTCGTTATGCTCGTTATTGCTGCTGCTATGATTATTCCTATTCGCGGCGGTCTCGATCTCGCACCTCTTAGCAATTCTCGTGCCTATTTCAGCGAATATCAGTTCGCTAACCATACTGCCATGAGCCCACTCTGGAATTTTATCTATTCCACTAAACGACTCAAGGAGGCTTCTACTACTTACCATTTTATGGACGACTCCAAGGCTGAAACTATTTTCCGCGACCTTACTGTCGAAAGCGGAGAATATCCTCACCTCCTTACCACTTCTCGTCCTAATGTTATAGTCATCCTTCTCGAAAGCTTCTCGGCTCATGCTATCGAATTTCTCGGTGGCGTCAACGCTACTCCTACTATCAAGAGTCTGCTCGGACAAAGTATCGTCTTCGACCATGTTCTTGCCGCCAGCGATCGTTCTGGCAAAGGTCTCGTGGCTGCTATGTGCGGCTATCCTGTCCTCCCGACTATTAGCATTATCCAGTATCCTAAAAAGACTCAGACGTTGCCTTTCATCGCACGCAAACTGAGAGATGAAGGATACGAAAGCCAGACTTTTATCTATGGTGGCGACCTCAATTTTAATAATTTCAATTCACTCGTCAATATCGCTGGCTTCGATAATGTCATCACCGAAGACGATTTTGATGCTTCAATGCTCGGACCTAAATGGGGCGCTCACGACGAATATGCTTTCGACCGCCTTCTCGAGGTTGCTAGCAGCCAGAAACAGCCGTTCTTCGATTTCTTCTTCACTCTCTCTAGCCACGAGCCTTTTGTCGTGCCTATGAAGCGTAAGTTCGACAACGACTATCTCAATTCCGTATACTATACTGATATGTGTCTCGGCAAGTTCCTCGACGCTGCCAGAAAAAAGTCTTGGTGGAAAAATACTGTCGTGGTTCTCATGGCCGACCATGGACATAATGGTCCCGACGATGTTCCTATCGAACATGAGTCTCGTTTCAAGATTCCTCTCATTCTTACAGGTGGAGCTGTCGCTAAGGATACTCTCGTGACTAAGCAGGGCTCGCAGATCGATCTCGCAAAGACTCTTCTCTCGCAGATGGATGTCGACTGCCGCGAGTTTACTTTTAGCAAGAACCTTCTCGATCCTGTCGTCAAAGGCTATTCCTTCTTCGATTTCAACGATGGATACGGTTTCGCCGACGACGAGAACTATCAGGTATATGACAATCGTGGACGCACTTGGCTCAAGAAGTATTCTTCTGCCGCCGAGGCCGATACTCTAACTGCTCGGGCTATTCTCCAAATCATGTCCGACGACAACCAGAAAAGATAATTTGTGCATCTATGATAAATAGAAAGGAAATAGAGATTATGGCGCCTGTTGGCTCTTATGAGTCACTTATGGCTGCTATACAGGCCGGAGCCGATTCCGTCTACCTCGGCATCGAACAGCTCAATATGCGCTCCCGTTCGTCCAATAATTTTACTAAGGACGACCTCCGCAAGATTGTGCAGATTGCCAACGAGCATGACGTGAAGACCTACCTCACGGTCAATACCGTTATATATAATGACGAACTTCCTCTCATGCGTGAGGTCATCGATGCTGCCAAGGAGAATAATGTCACAGCTATCATCGCTTCCGATCTGGCCGCTATCACTTACGCTCGTCAGATTGGTGTCGAGGTGCATATCTCTACACAATGCAATCTTACCAACATCGAGGCTGTTCGCTTCTTTAGCCAGATGGCCGATGTTGTGGTACTCGCCCGCGAGTGCAATATGGATCAGGTTAAGCAGATACATGAAGCAATTGTCAAGGAGAATATTACTGGTCCACGTGGCGAACTTGTCAAGATCGAGATGTTCGCACATGGAGCTCTCTGCATGGCTGTCAGCGGTAAATGCTATCTCAGCCTCAACACTCTCGGAGCATCTGCCAACCGTGGTGCTTGTCTCCAGGTGTGCCGACGCAGTTATCTCGTGACCGATCGCGAAACTGGCAACCAGCTCGAGGTCGATGGCAAATATATAATGTCTCCTAAAGATCTTAAGACTATCGATTTTATCGACCGCATGGTCGACGCTGGAGTCCGTGTCTTCAAGATTGAGGGTAGGGCACGCTCTGCCGACTATGTCAAGAATGTTGTCGAATGCTACAACGAGGCTCTTAATGCTGTTTGCGACGGCTCTTACCAGAATATCGAAAAGGGACATTGGGACGAAAAACTTAGCCGTGTCTTCAATCGTGGCTTCTGGGACGGTTACTACCTCGGACAGAAAATGGGCGAGTGGAGCGAACAATATGGTAACCTTGCTACTGAAAAGAAAGTATATATAGGTAAAGTGCAGAATTATTTCGCCAAACTTGGTGTCGGCGAGTTCGTCATGGAAACCGGTTCGCTCTGTCCTGGAGACAAGATTGTAATCATGGGACCAACGACCGGAGTCATGGAAATGGAGGCCGATGACATCCGTTTCGAACTCCAGACTACTTCTCAGGTCAACAAGGGAGATGTCTTCTCTATGAAGGTTCCCGATCGAGTTAGGAAAAATGACAAACTATATAAAATAGTACCTTCTTCTCTCGTTGTTGATGGTCAAGGAGCCAAGTAAAGTATAAAAAAAATCAAAAAAACATTCGAAAACTGCATCAGTTAAATTATTTTGATATAACTTTGTTGTCAACGCATCAATTAAAATGCAAGTAGCATACAAAATATAGAGAATATTATGGAGATTATTAACGAAGAAGCCAAACCTGTTACCGGTAAAAAGTGTATTCTCATAGCAGAAGACACAGAGAGTAACTATATGCTCGTCTCTTACATATTAAAGAACGATTATGAACTCGTATGGGCTCATGATGGTGTCGAGGCTCTTGAAATGTATGATGAAAGAAAGCCTGACCTCATTCTGATGGATGTCAGAATGCCTCGTCTTGGCGGACTTACTGCTACTTCACGCATTAGAGAAAAGGATAAGGAAACACCTATTATTGCTCTTACTGCTTTCGCTTTCGAAAGCGACAAAGCCAAGACTATCGAGAGCGGCTGCAACGATTTCGTAGCTAAGCCTATCAATGCTAAGGCTCTGAAGGAAATCGTCAAAAGCTATATAGGATAATACTTTTTGATGTTCTCTAAAGCATCATTATTGTTGTTGCGAAACAAAATTGGTTTGTGAAATAGTGTGTATTGAAATAAAAAAATTGTAATTGATGCACGTTATTTGCCAAAAAATGCCGAAATTGCACTGCTTTCGGAAGAATTTTTTACTTTCGACGATGTAATTATAGGATAATTTGTTGATTAATAAAGAAATAAGAAAGAAAGATATATAAACCGTATGGAAAGAAGAGTTGTAATAACCGGAATGGGCATCTACTCATGCCTCGGTAAGACACTTGACGAAGTTAAGACTTCTCTTTACACTGGAAAGTCAGGAATTGTTTTCGATCCTGTTCGTAAGGAGATGGGTTTCCGTTCGGCGTTGACTGCTAAGCTTGACGAACCGAACTTGAAAGGTGTGTTGTCTAGAAATCAGAGAGTCTATATGGCTGAAGAGTGTAAGTACGCTTATGCAGCCACTAAGGATGCACTCGATTATGCTAAGCTCGATCTCGACTATCTC
The DNA here is from genome assembly GCA_024401355.1 of Bacteroidales bacterium. Lineage (GTDB taxonomy): Bacteria > Bacteroidota > Bacteroidia > Bacteroidales > Marinilabiliaceae > W3P20-009. The sequence goes on from JAKSLF010000030.1 coordinate 22,791, forward strand.
GAGAAGCATGCGGTTGGTCTTCTTTATGGTAATGATAGTAGTGCTGATGCCGTTGTTAAGAGTGTCGACACTATGCGCGAAAAGAAAGATACTACTCTCGTTGGTTCTGGAGCTATATTCCAGTCAATGAACTCTACCGTAACTATGAACCTCGGCACTCTCTTCAAGCTTCGCGGTATCAATATGACCGTCTCTGCTGCCTGCGCTTCTGGTTCACATGCTATCGGTCTCGGATCACTCCTCATTAAGTGGGGCCTCCAGGATATCATCGTCTGTGGTGGCGCTCAGGAGGTTAATCCATTCTCTATTGGCTCTTTCGATGGTATATCAGCCTTCTCTGCTCGCGAAAGCGAACCTACTAAGGCTAGTCGTCCTTTCGACCGCGACCGCGATGGTCTCGTACCTGGTGGTGGAGCTGCTACTGTTATCATCGAGGAATATGAACATGCTGTTAAGCGTGGTGCTCCTATCCTCGGCGAAATTATGGGTTACGGCTTCTCATCTAATGGTGACCATATCTCTTCTCCTAATGTCGACGGACCTGCTAATTCACTCAAGATGTGTCTCGAACAGGCTAAGATGAACATTAAGGATATCGGATATATCAATGCTCACGCTACTTCTACTCACGTGGGTGATACTAACGAGGCTAAGGCTATCTATAACGTATTCGGCGACCAGAAGGTGCCTGTTACTTCTACTAAGGGACAGACTGGTCACGAAATGTGGATGGCTGGCGCTAGCGAAATCATCTACTCTATGCTCATGATGAAGAATGATTTCATCGCCGCTAACCTCAACTTCGAAAATCCAGACGAGGATTCAGCTAAGCTGAACATCCCTGGTGAGAGAATCTCCGCTCATTTCGATACGTTCCTCTCTAACTCATTCGGATTTGGCGGTACTAACTCTACTTTGATTGTAAAGAATTTGTGATTTAGTTTATAATAATAATTTCAATAAGGATAACAAATGGAAAATCAGGAATTAATTGCCCACATAAACGAAGTACTTGCTGACGAGTTCGAAATTGAAGTGAGCGACATCACTCCAGATGCTAATATTAAGGAAACTCTTCAGCTCGATAGCCTCAGCCTTGTAGACATGGTTGCTTTGATCGAGAACGAGTTCTGTGTTAAGATTCAGAATTCTGAACTCCCTACAATTCAGTCTTTCGCTGATCTTTACGCTTTCATTGGCGCTAGAATGTCAAAGTAATTCGTCTTTATCAAATGGATATCCAGAAGATATACAAAGACGAAGATATAAAAAAGCTACTTAACCAGCGCAATCCTATTCTTATGGTCGATTCGCTCTCTGCAGTCGACGACCTTAACGGACTTGCTGGTCTGACCATACACGCAGACAACATGTTCTGCTACAATGGTAAATTTACTGAACCGGGGTTGATTGAGCACATCGCTCAATCAGCGTCGGCTTTTGTAAGTTATAGGGCTATCGCCGAAGGCACTGCCGATAACGCCTTGCTTGGCTTTATCGGTGAGGTTAAGAAGTTCAAACTTTGTGGCGAACTACCATCTGTTAATGACATCCTCTCTACTACGGTTTCTATCCAGTCTTCTGTAATGAATATTACTATGTTTTCTGCTGAAACTAAGGTAAATGATAGGGTAGTGGCTACATGCCAAATGAAGTTGTCTGTCTAATCTGTACCAGCTATGAAGATGCTCGAAGGTTCCTATTTCGATGTCCTGTCTACTTCTAATGACAATGGCACATACTCTTTTGACATCCGTCTCCACAGCAACCATAAGGTCTATGACGGACATTTCCCTGGTAACCCAGTTTCGCCTGGCGTTTGCTCTATTGAAATGATTAGAGAATGCTCTGAAATGATTTTCTCTAAGCCTCTCACTATCTCTGCTGTATCTCAATGCAGATTTATTACTGTTCTGACTCCTGTCTCTTATGATAAGGCTGTCATTACTATCACTCCAACTGTTACTGGCGATTCTATTAAGGTCGTCGCTTCTATTACAGATGGAGCTGACACAACTTTTGTGACATACAAGGGTGAGTATGTCGCCTAAACGAACTTGAAATGACTGATTTTGTAATTAATATATACAGATTTCTTGCAAAGCATAGAAAGACTAGAATAACTGCGCTTATTGTTAGCACAGTTATCTTTGTGTTTTTAGGTCTTAAGGTATCTTATGAAGAGGACATCTCTTCTCTTCTCCCTTCTACTGACAATGGTAACGAGAAACTTGCATTCTCCAGCCTTAGGGTAAAGGATAAAATTTATATCCTTGTCGCTCCAAAAGAGGGTGAAGAACTCGATACCGACGAACTTGTCGAACTGACTGACGAATTCGTCTCTACTATTCAGGAAAGAGATTCTGCTTCCCATCTCATCGACGATATCCTCTATCAGCTCGACGAGGATGTTATGATGGATGCTCTCGGCTACCTCGGCGAACATTTCCCTATGTTCGTTGATGCCGATTCTTATGATGTTATCGATTCACTCCGTACCGACGAAAGTCTCAACGAGGTGATGCAGCGCAACTACGAGTTGCTCACTTCTTCTGAAGGTATGGCTATGAAAGGCATGATTCAGAGCGATCCTATCGGTATGCGCAAGATTCTGCTTAACAAGTTTAAGGAGGTTAAAGATGGTATGGGTGGCAGCCATGCTATCTATGATAGCCATCTCTTTACTCCCGATACTACTATTGCTCTTGCATATATCTCTCCTAGCTTCCAGTCTTTCGACTCTCGTAGCGGTTCCAAGCTTGTCGAGCTTCTCGAAACGGTTGTTGAAGAGATGGAGAGTGAACACCAGAATATCGATATCCATTTCCATGGTGCTCCTATTCAGAGTGTGTATAATTCTCGACAGATTAAGAGCGACCTGACAATGACAGTTTCTATTTCTCTTGTCATTATCTGCTTCATTATTCTTCTGTGCTTCAAGAATGTGTCTACTTTGCCTATGCTTCTCGCACCAGTCCTCTACGGCACTTTCTTCGCACTATCCATGATGTATCTCATACGTGGCACTATGTCTCTCCTTGCACTTGGCATCGGAGCTATAGTCCTTGGAGTAGCGCTAAGCTACTGCCTGCACGTTATTACTCATTATAAGTATGTTAGTGAACCAGAACAGGTGCTCCGCGATCAGGCTAAGCCTGTGTTCCTCGGATGCCTTACTACTATAGGATCTTTCCTCGGACTCCTTTTCACTCAGTCCGACCTTCTTAAGGATTTCGGCCTTTTCGCTTCTTTCGCTCTGGTCGGAACTACTTTCTTCAGCCTTATCTTCTTGCCTCATTTCTTCAACCCATCTAGAAACAAGAAGTCTAGGAAGGCTTTCGCTCTCCTCGAGAAGATTAATGCTCATCCATTCGAAAAACACTCTTGGCTCATTGTCTTGATTGTTATTATTTGTGGTGTCAGCTTCTATACACAGTCTTTGGTTAAGTTCGATTCCGACTTGTCACACATTAGCTTCTATCGCCAGGAGGTGCTCAAGTCAATGGATCTATATGCCAAGAAGACACAAAGCGGATATACTACTGTCTATTATGCTGCTTCGTCTTACGATCTTGATTCCGCTCTGATGACGAGCCGCAAGATGGTCGCTAAGCTCGACAGCATGAAGGCTGATGGCAAGATATTTGGTTTCTCTAAGGCTTCCAACCTTTTCCTCACTACTGACGAACAACAGGAGAATATCGATATGTGGCAGGAGTACTGGGACGACGATAAGGTCCAGTCTACTATCGCTAAGGTTAAGAAGGTTGGAGCTAAATATGGCTTTAAGGACGAGTTCTTCGAGTCATTCAATGATTTGGTTACCGACGACTACGAACCAGAATCTCTTTTCGAGGCTGGCATCATTCCTGATGGTCTTCTCGCTAATATGATTGAATGTACTGATAGTGTTTATATGGTATTCACTTCCGTACAGCTCAAGCCAGAAGATAAGTTCGATATTGGTAATGAAATCATCAAGATACCTGATGTAGTGGTCGTCGATCCTATGTTCTATGCCAACGAAATGGTCAAGACTATCAACAACGATTTCAATATTGCTCTCAATATTTCAATGGCATTCGTCTTTATCGTGCTGTTGCTCTCTTTCCGCAATATTGTCTTGTCTCTGTTGGCTTTCTTGCCTATGGCTCTAAGCTGGTTCATTGTCTTGGGCTTCATGGGTATTTTCGACCTTCAGTTTAATCTTATCAATATTGTTATCTCGACATTCATCTTCGGTATTGGTGTCGATTACAGTATTTTCGTCATGGAGGGTCTCCTCTCTAAGGTCCGTCCAGGTACAGACGCTCGCTTGCTGATGTTCCATAAGACTGCCATTTTCTTCTCGGCTGTAGTTCTTATGGTGACTACCGGATCTCTCCTCCTGGCAACTCACCCTGCACTTAAGTCTATTGGCATAGCTACTATTATAGGCATGAGTGCTGCTGTGATTCTTGCATATACTCTTCAGCCTTTCCTCTTTCATCACATTGTCAAGTTCATTAAAAGGAAGAACTTGAACGTTAAATGGATTAAGAATTAAGATTATGGCTGAGAAGTTTGATGTCGCTATCATCGGTGCCGGATTAGGTGGACTCGAGTGCGGACTTATGCTTGCTAAGCATGGCAAGAAGGTTTGTGTACTCGAAAAGGACGCTCTCATCGGAGGTTGCCTGCAGACGTTCCGCCGCAAAGGTGTAAGTCTTGATACTGGTTTCCACTATGTAGGAGGTCTCGATAAGGGACAGATGCTTTATAAGTTGTTCTCTTTCTTCGGACTTATGGATCTTCCTTGGGTCAAGATGGACGATTTCTTCGACGAGGTCGTAATTAAAGGTGAACACTTCCACATAGCTCAGGGCTTCGAACTTTATAGCAATACTCTCAAGCAGGCTTTCCCTGACAATTCTAGCGAAATAGATGTATGGGTCGATCTTCTTATGAAGGTTGGCTACAATATCGAAAAGAGTTTTGAACCACGCGATACTGAGGATTTCTATACTCAGTCACTCTTCTCACAGTCTGCCTACGATTTCCTCAAGAAGACTTTCTCTAACGATACTCTTATTGATGTCGTTTCCGGACCTTCTCTTAAGATGGAACTCCATCCCGAGAAGTTGCCTCTCTACACTTTCGCACAGATTAATAGTAGCTTCATCCAGAGCGCTTATCGTCTTCGTGGTGGTGGTATGCAGATTGCAGAGTCTCTTCGCCGACAAATAGAGGATAAGGGTGGAGTAGTGCGACGTAATGCTAAGGTTACAGGTGTCATTGAAGCCGACGGTAAGATTGGAGCTCTTGTTGTCAACGATTCTGAATCCGTTGAGGCAGATTTCTTTATCTCCGACATTCATCCAGCCGCTACAATGAATCTGATGGAGAATACAAAACTCATCAGAAATATATATAGAAAACGAATAAATGGTCTCGAGAATACTTTCGGAATGTTCACTACTCATCTGATTCTGAAGCCCGAAACTATTAAGTATATCAATAACAATATATTCGCATATACCGAGTCAGATTTGTGGCATATTAGCCAGTCTTCTAGCACTGGTGATGTCAAGCAGATTCTTATTTCTGTCAATCCATCCGACGACAACTCTGATTTCGTTCGAAATATAGATATCCTTACTCCTATGAATTGGAGCGAGGTTGAACCATGGTTTGGCACGAATATTGCATCGAGAGGTAATGACTACGAACTGATGAAGAAGTCGGTTGCCGATAAGTGTATTGCTGAAGCTTCAAAATACATCGACGGCTTGCAAGAGGCTATTGAAGATGTCTATACTAGCACTCCTCTGACCTATTGCGACTACACGGCTACAAAGGACGGTTCTGCCTATGGCATCCGAAAGGATTGTAATCAATTGATGTTTACGGTCCTGACTCCTCGAACTCCTGTACCAAACCTTCTTCTCACAGGTCAAAGTCTTAATTTGCACGGTATTCTCGGCACTTCTATGACTTCCGTTTTTACTTGTGCAGAAATACTCGGTATTGATACAATAGTTAATGACTTGAAAGATATAAAATGAAAAAGTTTTTTTATAGTGCAGTCGCTCTGCTTCTTTCTGTGACTTATGCAGGTGGACAGCTCAAGAATTCTAATGGCAATGCAACTCTTGCTAAGATTAAGACCGCTAATGAAAAGGTGACTACGATGAGTTGCTCTTTCACTAGAACAATCAAGCAGTCTATGCTCGATCAGTCTGCTAAGGCCGATGGCAATTTCAATTATACAAAGGACAACAAACTTAGCATGGTCTATACCAATGGCGAAATGGTTGTAATTAACAATAATGAAGTCGCTATAGGTAAAAAAGGTAAGGTCCGTCACCTGAAGGCTAAAAGCAAGCATGCTGAGCCACTCGTAAATACACTTCTTGGTTGCGTTTCTGGCAATCTCGACAAGTTGGATGGAACTCTCGAAAGTGTCAAAGAAGCTAATGGTGTAAGCACTGTAATTATTACAGTTGATAACTTCAAGGTAGGGCAGAGCAAGTTCTCTAAGGTAGAACTTAATTATGGTGCCGACCTCACTATCCAGAGCATTAAAATGACTGAGGCTGATGGTAGTTATACATTATATGAACTCCAAAGCAAGACATTAAATAAGAGTATTGACGATAAGGTATATAATACAGAAAAATAATTCCTGTTTTTACGCTTTTCGTCTTTATATATAAGACTTAAATAACAAAGCAGCATTGGTACTCAATGCTGCTTGTTGTTTGTTAGTCAAAACGATCTTTGTTTCTTGTCTATTGTGGAATATATCAATATCGAGGTCCGGCTAGTTCTTGAAGACCAATTGGTCGCCTTCCATGTCGACTATTAGAGGTTTGTCTTTGGTTACTGTCTCCGCAAGCAATTGCTTTGACAAGTCGTTTAGGACATACTTCTGCAAGGCTCGTTTTATAGGTCGTGCTCCATACATTGCATCAAAGCCGGCTTCGCTTAGCCAATGTATAGCCGATGGAGTGATGTCGATTGTAATGCCATTCTCCGCAAGCATTTTCTTGATAGAGTTGAATTGCAGTTCTACAATCTTTTCAATCTCTCCCTTGTCAAGCGGTGTGAACATCACAGTTTCATCTATACGGTTGAGAAATTCAGGACGTATTGTTTTTCTCAGCAACTGCATTACGTCTGCTTTTGATTCCTCAATGAGCTCAGGTGTTACCTTACCATTCGACTTTTCGAAGTGTTCCTGGATCAAGTTCGATCCAAGGTTCGATGTCATTATTATTATCGTATTCTTGAAGTCGACGGTTCGTCCCTTGTTGTCTGTCAATCGGCCATCATCAAGTACTTGTAATAGTATGTTGAACACATCAGGATGAGCTTTCTCTATTTCATCCAGCAAGACTACTGAATATGGCTTACGACGAACAGCTTCTGTAAGTTGACCACCTTCGTCATATCCAACGTATCCCGGAGGGGCTCCAATAAGTCTGCTGACAGTATGCTTTTCCTGGTACTCCGACATGTCTATTCGCGTCATCTGACTCTCGTCGTCAAACAGGAATTCAGCCAGGGCTTTCGCAAGTTCGGTCTTTCCGACTCCTGTCGTGCCAATGAAGATGAATGAACCAATTGGTCTTTTCCCGTCCTGCAATCCGGCACGACTACGTCGTACAGCATCTGCAACGGCGTTTATTGCCTCTGTCTGACCTATTACACGTTTGTGTAATTCGTCTTCAAGTGCCAATAATTTCTGTCGTTCGCTTTTTTGCATTTTGCTGACAGGAATACCAGTCCAACGACTTACAACTTCTGCTATGTCATCTGAGTCTACTTCCTCTTTGATCATTGCACCTTCACCTTGCATCTGTTGGAGTGTTGCCTTCAGTTTCTCTATGTTCCTTTCCGATTCCGGAATTCTTCCATAGCGTAATTCGGCAACCTTATCAAGCAATCCGTCTCGCTCGCATCGTGTGGCTTCAAATTTGAATTGCTCTATAGACGATTTCTCTTGTTGTATCTTGTCTATGACGTCCTTTTCTGATTTCCACTTTGCACGCTTGGCAGAACACTGGGCATGAAGCTCGCTGATCTGTTTGTCAAGATTGGCAATCTTCTCTTTGTCTCCTTCGCGTTTGATGGCTTCTCGCTCTATTTCTACTTGTTTGATGTGTCTTTCAAGTTCATCAATATCTTCAGGAACAGAGTTCATTTCCATGCGAAGATGGGCAGCTGCTTCATCAATAAGGTCAATCGCCTTGTCTGGAAGGAATCTTTGCGATATATATCGTTGTGACAGCTCAACAGCGGCTATGATAGCTTCGTCTTTAATTCTGACTTTATGATGACTTTCATATCGCTCTTTAAGTCCACGAAGGATGCTTATGGCGTCCATTTTGTTTGGTTCGTCAACAAGCACGGTCTGGAATCTTCTCTCCAGCGCCTTGTCCTTTTCGAAGTATTTCTGATACTCGTCAAGTGTTGTTGCACCGATGGCTCGCAACTCACCTCGTGCCAATGCTGGCTTTAATATGTTTGCTGCGTCCATTGCACCGTCGCTTTTGCCTGCTCCGACAAGTGTATGTATTTCATCAATGAATAATACGACCTTTCCGTCTGCAGCAATGACTTCCTTTACAACACTTTTAAGACGTTCCTCAAATTCGCCCTTGTATTTGGCTCCTGCTATCAAGGCTCCCATGTCAAGCGAATATATCTCCTTGTCTTTAAGGTTTTCAGGAACATCTCCATTGACTATTCTATGAGCAAGCCCTTCAGCAATGGCAGTTTTACCAACACCTGGTTCGCCAATTAGTATAGGGTTGTTCTTGGTTCTTCGAGAAAGTATCTGTAAAACTCGCCTTATTTCATCGTCTCGTCCGATTACAGGATCTAGTTTTCCTGTCCTCGCACGTTCGTTCAGATTTATGGCGTATTTGCTCAATGAGTTGTATGTGTCTTCTGCACTTTGGCTATTGACTTTTGTGCCTTTACGCATTTCATTGATGGCGTCTTCAAAGCCCTTGGCAGTAGCTCCAGCATCTTTCAGTATTTGAGATGCCTGACTGCTTGTCTTGATTATTGCAAGAAGCAGGAATTCTATAGATGCAAATTGATCACCATTGTCTCGGCTATATTCTACGGCTTTGGTTATGACGTTGTTGGCTTCACGACTCAAATAGGGATCACCTCCCTGAACTCGTGGTAGACTTTGGATGACACTGTCCACAGCAAATGTGACGTTCTGGTTGACTCCACATTTGTTGAATATGAACTGTGTTATACTAGGTTCGGTTTCCATCACTCCTTTCAGAATGTGGATTGGCTCAATGGCTTGTTGGCCTTTGTCGCCGGCTATTTGAACAGCCTTCTGGATAGACTCTTGAGCCTTTAATGTAAAATTATTGAAATCCATAAGCTTAATTTTTTATCGTTTTGCCTATGTTGTTTCAATTGACGTGCCAATTTTGATTTTATGTCAAATTGACATGGATTTTATAGAAAATAGAGTGCTATGGCTAGATTTTATGACATTTTGTCATTTGTTTTGAGATGGCATAATTAATTCGTCAGGTTTTTCTTTTGTATATATACCTTCGTTAGGTGTTTGTTTGATGAATAGATTCCTTATTATATCTATATCAATTTTTTCATGTGGTGAAAATGATGGCGATTTCATATAGTTAAGTATAGATTCTTTCATTTGACGTGCTACTATGCGATGATCAAGGTCGGTTGTAAGATCAAATGATGTGACTATAATTTTACCGCTATATACTTTTACCTCTACAAGCATTCCTAGTTTCCTCGATATGAACCAGGTGTCAATAGGTTGTACTATCGGTTGCATGTGCTTAGGAAAATCGCTCATTAGTATGACTGGTGCTTCATTGACAAGTTCCCACCATTGAATGTCTGAATGGCAATCAGTAACAAAGTCATGAAATATCTTATGGTCTTTGTCTATGTACATTCCAGTTGTATGAGGCGGACGCATCTGAAACCATGAAGTGTTCCAGAATATCGGCAGAAAATGCTGTTCAATACCACGGCCGTATGTGAGTCGTTTGTTGGCCAGTAGCAATACTTTACCGCCGGTTTTGAGTCGCTCTATTGCTTCGTTATTCAATGTGTCTGTTACATATACATCATTGTAATCATGTGATTCAATTTCAGGATATAGCCAGAAGTTCCATGAGTTATGGCCTATAAGTCCATTTGCACCATGTCTTCTGACTTCTATGGTAAGTTCTATTTTCTCTGCTTTATTGTGTTTCTGGGCAGGTATTTCAATACATCCGATGTTGTTATTTCCAGAGCATAGGGTAGTGTTGTTGGATAGAGTACCTCTAATTGTGTCAACTCCAATGGTATAGTAATAATTGATGTCAACATCAACAGAGTCATCAATAAACTGTGTAATCTCTGTGTTTACAGTTATTGTTTCAT
>JAKSLF010000031.1 GCA_024401355.1 Bacteroidales bacterium
TGGTGTTTCGTGAGTCAGGTGATATGAAGGCTACGTCAGATGACTCATACAAAATGAATAATGGTGATATGAAATGTAGTCAGATTTGTGTTATCAAGGATGAGTCGAAGATTTCTGTAGCTCTTCTTCCTGAGCAGAGTAATGATATGGAAATTAAGCTTGGTTTCCGCATGTCTTCAAAGCAGACTAGTGCTACAATCAAGGCTACTAATCTTGATGTATTTGAATCGAATGCAGATATCTATCTCAATGATAAGAAACTTGATAAGTCTATCAACTTGTCTGAAGTCGGTAGTTATGAATTTGCTGCAAACGCCGGTGAGATAGATGACACACGTTTCACTATCACGCTCAAGAATTTGGGTACACCTAATGTAGATGTTGCGATAGAGAAGGCTATCAAGATATTCAAGAGCGCTGACGAAGTTGTTGTGACCCTTCCTGACAATCTTCTCAACAAGGCTACTGCTTCTGTTTACGATATTGCAGGACGCTTGATTTCTCAGCAGTCTATTGAGGCAACACGTTCTTCAGTTTCACTCCCAGCAGCTAAGGGCGTTTATGTAGTCAAGGTTGTTGCTGGTGATGAGGTTGCTGATGCAAAATTTATATTCTAAGAAATTTGTAAAAGGACACTATAATGGAGACAATAAAGAAAGTTTATGAGACACCATCTTGGGAGGAAGTATCCTTCGACAAGAATGTGTCTGTCATGATGGTTTCTGATCCACCTGTTTTGCCTTGGTTGAAGGGTGGAAACAAGTCTGCTGGTGCAGAAGAAGAAAAAGATGCCAATGAGCTTGACCAATCCTTTGACTATAATCCGTTTTAGTCTTGGTTCATAGATGCCTATAAGGTAAATATTTCAAGTATATTTGTCCACAGCTATTCACACGAATGGCTGTGGACTTTGTGGTTTCATTGTTATTATTTATCTTTGTAGATAATATTTCTCTCTTTATGATGAAAGGTAAGCACATATTGGTAGGTGTTACAGGTGGCATCGCTGCTTATAAGACTGCATATCTCATACGCAACTTTGTAAAACAGGGTGCCGAGGTTCGTGTCGTCATGACCGAAATGGCTAAGCAGTTTATTACGCCACTCACGTTGGCTACGCTCTCGCAGAATCCTATTGCTGTCGATTTCTTCGATCCAGAAAACGGTCAGTGGAACAGTCATGTCAGTCTTGGTCTCTGGGCCGACTGCTATGTCATCGCTCCTGCTACCGCCAATACTCTTGCCAAGATGGCCAATGGCGTCGCCGATAACCTCCTTCTTACGACTTACCTTTCGGCTAAGTGCCCAACAGTTGTCGCACCGGCTATGGATCTCGATATGTACCGCCATCCTGCCACTCAGCAGAATTTGCAGACTCTTGCATCACGTGGTGTCACTGTTGTCGAAGCCGAATCAGGCTTCCTGGCTAGCGGACTCGAAGGCAAGGGCCGTATGGCTGAGCCTGAGACTATTGCCGATGCTGTTGCCGATATCTTCAAGCGTAGCGATAAGATGGTCGGAAAGACGGTCATGGTTACTGCCGGACCAACTTACGAGAAGCTCGACCCTGTCCGCTTTATCGGTAACTACTCAAGTGGAAAGATGGGATATGCCATTTGTGAGGAACTCGCTTCGCGCGGTGCCAATGTCATCCTTGTCAGTGGTCCTGTCAAGGTCTCTGCCCGTCATAAGAATATTAAGGTTGTCAAGGTCGAGAGTGCTCATGAAATGTATGAGGCTTGCGTCGATAATTTCCCTAAGGCCGATGCTGCCATTATGACGGCTGCTGTTGCCGACTATACTCCCGAATTTCGTGCCGAGCAGAAGATTAAGCGTATTGGCGATATGTCTATAAGCCTTAAGGCTACCGAGGATATCGCTGCTCGCATGGGACAGATGAAGTCTCCTTCTCAGCGTCTCGTGGGCTTCGCTCTCGAAACTAATGATGAGGAGTTCAATGCAGAGAAGAAGTTGGCTAAGAAGAACCTCGATTTCATTGTTCTCAATTCTCTCAACGATAAGGGGGCTGGCTTTGGTGTCGATACCAACAAGATTACTATAATCGAGAGCAATGGCATGAAGACTGCCTACGACTTGAAGCCTAAGACTGAGGTCGCTTCCGATATCGTTTCTAAATTGGAGGAATACCTATGAGATATCTCTTCGCCTTTGTATTTGCCGCATTGATGTCGCTCTCTGCCGTTGCCCAGGAACTCCAGTGCAGCATCAGTGTCCAGTCTGCTTCCGTTCAGGGTACCAACAAGCAGGTCTATGACAATATGCGCAATGCTCTTCAGGACTTTATGAAGGCCCAGATTTGGACTAGCGACAAGTTCGATACTAAGGAACGTATCGAGTGCAGTCTCAATTTTAATATCACCGAGCAGATCTCTTCCAACGAGTTCAAGGGTACACTGACGGTGCAGCTCCGTCGTCCTGTCTATAATAGTGCCTATACGACGACTACTTTCAATATGCAGGACAATGATATCCAGTTCCGCTATAATGAAGGGCAGCCGCTCACTTTTAATCCGAGCTCTTACGATTCCGACAATCTAGTGCCTCTCATCGCATTCTATGTCTACTTCATGCTCGGCATCGATTACGATACTTTCTCGCTCAATGGCGGCTCGCCATATTTCAAGCAGGCCGAGGCTATTGTCAATCAGGCGCAGTCTTCTTCGTTCGCCGGATGGAAGTCTTTCGATGGCACCAAGAATCGCTATTGGCTCATCAATAATGCTCTCGATGATAATCACAAGATTTTCCATCGCGAACTATACAATTATCACCGTCGTGGACTCGATCAGATGGCCGAGAGTGTCGACCGTGGCCGACAGGCTATCTATAATAGTATCGACCAGCTGAAGAAGGTGAAGCAGAATTCTACGCGCAACGCCTATCTGCTCACTCTCTTCTTTACTGCCAAGAGCGACGAGATTGTCAACATTTTCAGTGGCGCACCTCAGATGGAAAGGGATAAGGCGCTCGAGGCTCTTCAGGTGGCCGACCCTGCCAATATCTCTAAGTATAATAAGATTAAGAATAGTAAGTAATGCTTAAGGAACTCACAATATCCAATTACGCACTCATCGACAAGACCGATCTCGAACTGTCCGACGGACTCACTATCATTACTGGCGAGACCGGTGCCGGAAAGTCTATCATGCTTGGTGCTCTTGGCCTTATCCTTGGTCAAAGGGCCGATGTTCAGGTATTGCTCGATAAGGAGAAGAAGTGCGTGGTCGAGGCTACTTTTGACATTTCACAGCTTAATCTTGAGGAGAAGTTCAACGACGAGTCTGTCGATTATGATCCAATAACTATCATCCGCCGCGAAATACTGCCTAATGGTAAGTCTCGTGCTTTCGTCAACGATTCGCCTGTCAATGTCTCGTTCCTTAAGGATCTTGGACAATATCTTATCGACATCCATTCTCAGCATCAGAATTTGTTGCTCTCTTCCGATTCTTTTCATCTCGGTGTTATCGATGCTGTGGCTCTTACGCGTGATGAACTGGCCGACTATTCTGCGGCCTATAAGGACTTCCGTGCCCTTGTTCAGCGCGAACAGCAACTCCACGATGATAATGAGCGCCTCAAGCGCGATGCCGATTATATGACGTTTCAGTACAACGAACTTGCTGATGCCAAGCTCAAGCCTGGCGAACTGCAGCAGCTCGAGGCCGAACATGGTGTGCTGGTCAACGCCGAGGAAATCAAGGAGGCTCTCTCTTTCGCTATCGAGTCTCTCGGTGGCGATGATAAGGTTCTCGCTTTGCTCAATGCTATGGGCAATAAGTTTGTCAAGGTACAGAATTTTCTCCCTGCCGATGCCGACGCAACCAATAGGGTAGAGTCCGCTCGCATCGATTTGGCCGATCTCCTATCGACTCTTCAGGATGTCAACGAACGTGTCGAGTATGACCCTGACCGCATCGCTGAAATCGACCGACGCACCGACCTCCTATATTCTCTTATGCAGAAGCATCATGTCTCCGATGTCGAAGGACTCATCGCTCTGCAGAATTCTTTGGCCGAGAAGCTTAAGGTAGTCAACGATTTCGATGCCGAGGTTGCCGAACTTCGTAAACAGATTGAGGCTTCACGTCAATCGCTCAAGGCTAAGGCCGATATTCTGACCAATAAGCGCATATCTGTGTTCGGTGATATAACGGCTAGCATCGAGTCTAATCTCCACGATATGGGCATGCAAAACGCGCGTTTTGTTGTCTCCCATTCCATCGCCGATTTTACTCCTTCCGGACAGGATTCTGTCCGATTCCTTTTCGCCGCCAACAAAAATGGCGAACCGACCGACATCTCCAAGGTCGCTTCCGGAGGCGAGATGTCTCGTGTGATGCTTGGCATCAAGAGCCTCTTGTCCCGTTCCAAGGCTTTGCCTACTATTATTTTCGATGAGATTGATACCGGTGTCTCTGGTGAGGTTGCTGATAAGATGGGTGGCATCATGACCAATATGGCTGATAATATGCAGGTGATTGCTATTACTCACCTCCCTCAGGTCGCTGCCAAGGGCCGCACTCATTACCGCGTTTATAAGCATGATACCGACGAGCGCACTATTTCCGATATCGCTCTCCTCTCTGCCGACGAACGTGTCGAGGAGATTGCCAAGATGCTTAGCGGTGCCCGCATTTCCGATGCCGCTCTCGAAAATGCTCGTGCTCTCTTGGGCTTGTAGCCACTATTCTTTGCTGCTGATCATTTCACGCAACTCTTTCTCGTATTGCTTGGCATTCTCGAAGACTATGCCTTCCATGCCCATTTTTCGTCCTCCTTCGATGTTTTCTTCCCTGTCGTCGGTGAAGATGCACTCTTCTGGCTTTAGCTCAAATTTGTCAAACAGTCGCTTGTATATTGCTGGTTCTGGCTTTATCACATGCTCTTCCGATGATATTATAACTCCGTCGAGCATTTTGAATATCTCGAAGTCTTCCATCGTCTCGTGCACTTTGCTGCACCAGTTGGTCAGCCCATATAGTTTGTATCCTTCGCTCTTCAGCTTCGCCAGCAGTTCGCTCATCCCCTCTATTTCGTTGGTCACTATTTCTCTGTAGTGTTTGCAGAAGTAGTCTAGTTCATAGTCAAATTCTGCGTTCTTCTCCCTTACTTCTCCCAGTATTTCAAAAAATGGCTTCTCTTCCCTGTCCAGCAGTTGTTGTATCTCTATGTTATATAGAACTGGTGTGAATCTCCTGCACCTCTCCTCGTCTGGTATATAGCTCCTGAAGAATTTCTCGAAGTCATAGTCGACAAGTACTTTCCCAAAGTCAAATATCAGATTCTTTATCATCGCTGTTCTATATCCCGATGTCTGTTCTTTTATTCTGCAAAATAGCAGTCGCGCAATGCCATGGTGTGCTGCTCGCCTGTCAGTTCTATTTCGCTCTCCTGGCGTATGTCGGCCGACGATGCGCCAATCTTTATCATGTATCGTCCTGCGTCAACTGCCCAATGTCCGTCGATATAGTAGCCCAGCTGCTGAGGCGATACCGCAAATGTCACGGTCTTTGTCTCGCCTGCCGCAAGTGCTACTCGCTTGAAGCCCTGAAGCTGTATTGGCTTGAGTTTTGCCGAACGGTCAAGTGGTGATACGTAAAGCTCCACAATCTCATCGCCTGCTACGCTTCCGGTGTTCTTTACGTCAACTGATACGTTGAATCTGCCTCCGTTCGTTGCAGCACTCTGGTCCATCTTCATGTTCGAATATTCGTATGTCGTATAGCTCAATCCATAGCCGAATGGATATGCTATTCTTGCGTCTTCTGCTATGCCATAGTTGTAGCATATTGCTTCGTGTATCTCTTCCTTAGGATAGCTGACACTCAGCTTGCCCGATGGATTGACGTTGCCATAGAGGATGTCTGCCACTGCATTGCCGCCTTCCTCGCCTGGATACCATGCCTGTATTATCGCTGCACATTTGTCTGCTATTTTCGATATCACCTGTGCACGGCCACCGAATACTACAAGTACAACTGGCTTGCCTGTCGCTGCTAGCTTCTCGACAAATTCCTCTTGCTTGCCCGGCAGTCTCAAGTGCTGACGGTCACGGTTCTCGCCGCATAGTATTGCGTTCTCACCAACTGCTGCTACGATGACGTCGCTCTCCTTGGCTATCTTCAATGCCTCGTCAAGGTTTGCTTCGTCCTTCGCTTCCATCATTCGGTTCTGGATGCCTACCAGGTATGCCACACGTGGGTCACCGCTCTTCTCTACGACGGTCTCGACAACTTCTGTCCAGTTGCAGCCTCGCGAGTATGACAGCTCAGCGCCTTCTGGCTTGCGGCTTTCCATTCCGTCCTTGAGGGTCACAAAGCGTGGGTGCTGGTCACTCTCTATCGAGGTCTTCCAGAAGTATCTCATCGCCTGGTATGAGTAGTCACCTGTCATTGCCCACATCTCGTTGGCGTTCGGACCTGTCAAGGCTATTTTCTGTGGCTTGTTCAATGGCAGTATGCCGTTGTTCTTCAGCAATACAACCGACTGGGTTGCCAGTTTGTAGGCTGTCTCACGTTCCGCTGGTGTGTCAAATTCGATATGTCCTTCGGCATACAGCACCGGCTTTGGGTCGAGGAGGCCCAATTCGGCTTTGAATTTAAGCACTCTCTTGACGGCTGTCTCGAATGTCTGCTCCGATACAAGGCCCTGAGCAATGGCTTCTGGCAGGTGCTTGTAGCTGTTGCCTTCTGGGAAGTCCATCTCGTTGCCGGCATTGATCGCTGCTGCTGCTCGCTCTGTGTCATTCATGTTGTCGTCTATCTGCTCTATTGCACCATAGTCGCTCACGACGATGCCGTCGTATTTCAGATAGTCTCGCAATATCTCCTGAAGCACGTTCTTGTTGGCTATGCACTTTATTCCGTCGATGGCATGATAGCCTGGCATCAGCACTTTGCTGTTCTGTGTCCTGATGATTGCCTCGTGTGGCAGCAGTATCTCTTCCATCAGCTCTTTCTTGTCTGCATCACCACCACCGCCATAGCCAAGGAAGTGCTTTGTGCATGCTGCAACTCCTTTGCGCAGGTCACCGCGCTGCAAGCCTTTGACGAAGGCTACACCCATGGCTGCCGACAGATACGAGTCCTCGCCATACGATTCCTCCAGACGGTTGAACGATGGGTTTCTGCACACGTCAACCATTGGCGACAATGCCATGAAACCACCTACTTTGCGCATCCCGTCCGCTGTCTCTATGGTCTTCTGCTCTGCCAACTCCGGGTTGAACGAGCATGCCAAACCTATCTGCTGTGGATATACTGTCGCATCATATCCGTCAAAGCCCGAAAGCACTTCTTCGTGGAATATCGCTGGTATCTTGTTCGGTGTGTTCTTCATGAGCCACTCCTGCATTACGGCCACCTGGTCACGCTGCTGGTCCGCTGTCTTGCAGTTGTTCAACGCAAACTGCGAGAACTGTCCGATGCCGTTCGAGAGCTTCTCCTTGCACGCCTCTTCGTTGAGTGTCCCGTCCTCGTTGAAGAACTGTGGCAGATACAATGCCTGAAGCTGTGCCAGGCGCTCTTCCTGGCTCATCTTGTCGTAAAGGGCATTCACCTGCTGGTCTATTGTCTCTGTTGCGCCATTTCCGCACGCCGACATTATGCCCGCTGCACCGGCTGCCATGAGTATTTTTGATATCTTAGCCATACTAGATTGTTTTTTCTTGTCCTACGTTTTTGGGTCTCTTTTTGTTGCACATGTAGACGCCCGCTATCGTCAGCACGCAGCCCACAATGGCATATATCGTAATCCTCTCGTCAAGCACGAGGTAGGCTACAAACAACGATGTCACCGGGTTGAAGTACAGGTAGTTTCCTGCCGCCACTATCCCGATTCTCCTTATCACGATGTTCCATGTCAGGAAGCATAGCAGCGATGCCACAATCGCCAAAAACAGTAGCGTGCCTCCCACTACAGGTTCCATGAGGGTCCCAATTGTCAGCGACGACTCGCCTGCCATCGATTCATACACACACATCGGCAACATCGTCACTACGCCGTAGAAAAACACTTTCCTGGTAATCGTCGCCGACGAGTATCGCCCCTCCATCTGCCTTATCACGATGCTGTAGACTCCCCACAACGCCGATGCCGCAATGCTCAGTATTATCACCATCGGGTCGTCGTCAAGCACGAATACACCGTTCAGCACCACCAGCGACACTCCACATAGCGCTATCATCGATCCCGTGATGAATCTCGACGACAAATGCTCGTCGCGGTGTATGCACCTGTTCATCAGCGCTGTGATTATCGGCGTCGTGCACACCAGCAGCGCAACCGTACTTGTCGCACTCGTCAGCTTCACGGCCGTATTCTCCGCCAGGAAGTATAACGACCCACCACTCAAGCCAAGCGTCATGAACAGAAACTCGTCTTTCCAGCTTGTCATCATGCTCTTGTGACACCATGGCAGCATCAGCAACCATGCAAGCACAAATCTGAGGCACATTATCTCCGCAGGAGTCAGACCCGCATTGAGCAGTATCTTACTCGCCACAAACGTACTGCCCCATAAGCATGCTGTCAACAAACCTAGAACGTGGTATAACATGTTTCGCGATTATCGTTTTCTTTCTGCAAAGATATTATTTTTTTTCGACTCAATCCTCTTTTTTCGGCTCTTATTTTTCTTCGTTTTTCACTCCGTTTTTTTTCTACTACTCCTTCCACCGTAAATTTGATTTTTTTTTGACTGCCTGCTGCTTTACCTTTTGCTTCTGCTTTAGCAGAAGTTTTAGTATTATATTTATATTTTATATTTATCTTTATCTTATGGTTGCTTATGTTATTGATTATCAGCGAAATCATATATGGTAACTCTTAACGTTTTTCGTTCATTTTTTATTCAGTAATCGTTCACTTTCGTTCATTTTTTGTTCATTTTTCGTTCACTTTTCGTTCACTTCTCGTTCATTTCTCGTTCATTTCTCGTTCATTTCTCGTTCATTTCTCGTTCATTTCTTTGTTTAAATATGTATGTGTATCATTGTTTGATATGTCAATTGTCTATTAACTACAAGATAATACTCATTGCTAATATAGTGTATATGTCATGTGTGTAGTATATTCTTGTTTTGTTAATCTGTAAAATTAAAACCGTTTCCCCTTTCATTTTGTCATAATGCTAACACCCCAATTTCAACGGAGGACAAACGGACCCTTAACGGACTATTAAGAACCATTCCATATTGACAAAATGAAACCACCCCTCCGTCTTCAACTTCCATTTTGTTTTCTCCCTCCATCCCTCACTTTTTCTCTCCAAAATTCTGTATATTTGCATCACCTAAAGATTCTTCACATGGATAACAAGGACCGCTTCAAGGCTCTTCTTCGCGAACTGAATAAGGGCATATATGAAAAGGAAACCGAGATTGGCATGTCTCTGCTTGCCGCATTGGCTGGCGAAAGTGTCATTCTCCTCGGACCTCCTGGTGTCGCCAAGTCTCTCATCGCACGACGCATCAAATGTGCCTTCCGCGACGCACAGACTTTCGAATACCTCATGTCTCGTTTCAGTACTCCCGATGAGATTTTCGGCCCTGTCAGCATCGCGCGTCTCAAGGAGAATGACAAGTACGAACGTGCCACCGACGGCTTCCTCCCAACGGCCGACATCGCTTTCCTCGACGAAATATGGAAGGCCGGACCTGCTATTCTCAACACTCTGCTCACCATTATCAATGAGAAGATTTTCAGAAATGGCGATAGGGTAGCACCCGTGCCTCTCAAGCTCCTCGTTGGCGCCAGCAACGAACTCCCGGCTTCGGGCGAAGGACTCGAGGCTCTGTGGGACCGTTTCCTCGTCAGAATCGTCTCCGGATGTGTCACCAATGAAGAGAATTTCTACAACATTCTCCGCGAGGAGTCGACTGATTCAGACATGACTATCCTCGACATCCCTAAGCCACTCCAGATTACGCCTAAGGAGTATCTGACTATTCAGAAGGGTATTCGTGCCATCGGCATCGACGACTGCGTTTTCGAGTGCATCACTTACATTAGGCGCAACATCGCCAAGATGCGTATTGTCGACGAAGGTACCGAGGGCGCTTCACGTCTCCACAATATCTATGTCAGCGACCGTCGTTGGAAGCACATGATGCACCTCCTCAGGGCGTCTGCCTACATGCACGGACGCGATAAGGTGAGCGTGGCCGATCTCCTCCCTCTCGAGCATTGCATCTGGAACGAACCCGACGAGCTGAAGCATGTTCGCCCTATTGTTGTCGCATCGGTTATTGACGGTTTCCGTAATAGGCTGAAGACTATCGTCGACGATGTCGACACCGAACTGCGCAATATCAACATCAGAAGGGCCATCGAGAGGGCTCGTGAATGCAACGACCACAGAGACGATAATAAGGAGATTTTTGACAATCTCTACTACCATGTCGAGGGCTACGGAACTGGCAATACCTACATCTTTGTTGTCGACTATATGAACATGGATGAGTATAGCCCGATGAATGCTTCGGCTTCCGGCTTTGTCTATCAGGATCCCTACAAGCCTAAAAGAAGTCTTGTCAGAATGGCTTCGGGCAATCTCCGTGTCAACATGAGCGATAACGGCGTGAAGTCCATCCCTGTCAAACTCTATAGAGATGCCTCCAACATCTACATCAACGGTGTGAAGTATCGTATCTCTACTTTGCCGGTAGGGGAGCGCAATACGTTGTCTGTCGACGACGCAAATGTTGCTGTCGGTGCTGATGCATACTTCGACAAGATTGAGGCGCTGACGGCTGAAATACGCTCGACTATCGATGCCATGAAGAACGGTAATATGATGTTGTCGGCCGATGACTTGAAAGAGATTACCAGCCAGGCCAATGATATCAACAAGACTATTGCGCTGACCCGACAGGAGATAGAGAAACTCTACTAGCCTTCCGCCCATGCAGAATATATACGCCCAGTCATACGAAAGAGACTCACAGTTCCCCATCTATGAGGATATGGTCAACCAGTTCATTCGCACTGGCTACTACGACGAGTCTCTATTGGGCAATCCTATAACTGACTATCTTATAGGTGTTTTCGGTAATCCCAATATACAGTTAAAGGTCTTGACCGACAAGGTCTTCGCTACTATTTTCAAGGACCATCTGCTTCGTTTCGTCGATATGGTGCTCAACCGTGTCAAGTTCGATTTTGCCAGGAAACAGGCCGAGATGAAGGGTGTCGCTGAGGCTATTGACTGGAGCCCCGATGCGCGATGGGGCAGTCGCGACGATTCGCATAGCACTAACGGACAACAGGCGCTGCTCGATCAGTTGGGCGAGAATTATGACCGGTTTGGTCTCCACTCCGAATACTACAGAAAGGAGTTTGACAAGGGCGAGAAGACCAACGAGGAGATCTGGGCTAGCATCAATCGCGATTATCAGGTCGCTCTCAGCGAGCATTTCCGCGATGTGGAGAGACGCGAAATTGCCCAGTCGGGCGAAATGACGCTCAAGAAGATTGAAGACCACTCAGAGAAGGCTCGCGAGTTTAATAGCGAAAATGGCGTCAGCGACGGCGATTTTCAGCAGATATGGAACCTGACGGGCGGATTGTTCATGCCACACGAAATGCGCCGCCTATTGAAGCTTGTAAGGCTTCAGGACGAACACCCCGAACTGGTTAAGGTGGCCAATAGGATGGGACATGTTCTTGATTCCGACGGAACCGATACGCTCGAGGTCGCACTGGGCAATGTGCAGGATTTGGTTCATTCTTCACGCAGTGATATCGAAGGTATTACTGTCGGACGCGATGTCTCTTCGATGTTGCCCGTCGACAAGGCTCTCATGGCCGACGATTCTCTCGACGACCTCTTTGTCTACAAATATATCACCGGCTCACTACAGAATTTCCGCTACAAGAGTGAGTCCACTAAGCCTATGAGAAGCCTCATCAGCCAAAAGGCAAGGCCTCACGGACCAATGGTCGCTTGCATCGACACTTCCGGCAGCATGAAGGGTAGGCCAACCGACATCGCCCGCTCTCTGCTGATGAAGCTTGTCTGCCTGGCCGAAACACAGCGCAGAGATCTCTATGTCATCGCTTTCTCGGTTGCCACACGTCCTTTCGACACTAAGCGCGAGAGACCCAAGTTGCTCGATTTCTTCAAGAATGACATGTCCGGTGATACCGATGCTACTAAGATGCTCGAACAGCTGTTCGACTTGATTGACTGCAACGAACACTACATGGCCGCCGACGTGGTGCTGCTGAGCGATTTCTACATTCCTATGGTAAGGCAGGAACTGGTCGATAAGCTGGTGGAACACAGGCGGAGGGGTACGTCGTTCTATGGCGTACAGATAGGCGAGAATCCGTCAAATGTGTGGCATCCCTACTTCGAGATAATATACAAGGTGGGCTATATGCCCCCTATGAAACATTAAAAAAGGACCGGCATCGCTGCTGGTCCTTCTTTTGTAGGGTAAACCCTAATGGGTGCCCTGTTATTCGTTCTTCTCGTGACCCTTTGGATCTACGTGATGCTGGAAGCTGAGGTTGTACTGGTGCATTGCACGTTCGCTCATGCCGATGCTTGAGAAGCCTCCATCATGGTAGAGGTTCTGCATGGTGATCTTCTTTGTCAAGTCAGAGAACATTGCGCAGCAGAAGTTAGCACAGTCCTCGGCAAGGGCATTGCCAAGTGGCGACTGGCGGTCGGCAAAGTCAAGAAGTCCGTCGAAGCCCTTTACACCACTGCCGGCTGTTGTCATTGTTGGCGACTGTGATATTGTGTTGATACGCACGTGACGCTCACGACCATAGATATATCCGAATGAACGGGCTATTGACTCAAGAAGTGCTTTAGCATCTGCCATGTCGTTGTAGTCGCAGAATGTACGCTGACCTGCAATATATGAGAGGGCTATTACCGAACCCCACTCGCTGATGGCATCCATCTGATATGCTACCTGAAGCATCTTGTGGAAAGAGATTGCCGAGATGTCAAGGGTCTTGTTGAGGAAGTTGTAGTCAAGGTCGTTGTATGGACGCTTCTTGCGAACGTTGAGCGACATACCTATTGAGTGAAGCACGAAGTCTATCTTGCCACCAAGTATCTCCTGCGATTTCTCAAATACATTCTTCAAGTCCTCAACACTTGTCGCATCGGCTGGGATGAGGGCTGCATCGCATTTCTTGCTGAGCTCGATTACCTCGCCCATGCGGCATGCTACCTCTGTGTTCGAAAGTGTGAAGATTGCGCCCTGCTCCTTCGCCATTTCGGCTACTTTCCAGGCTATTGATTTGTCATTAAGGGCTCCGAAGATTATACCTCGTTTGCCTTCAAGAAGGTTCTTTACCATATAAAAAACATTAGTTATCGTCTATTGTTATTGTCTATCGTTGTAATTCGACAGCGCAAAGATACTCTTTATCTTATTGATATAATGTTGTTTTATACGAAATGCTGTTAAAAATGCCTTAAACGAAAACGATGCTTGTGCATTATGCTTCAGGCAGTTTCACGTAGAATGTGGTTCCCTTGCCCACTTCGGTGTCAAACCAGATGTCGCCTTTGGCGTTTGTGACGATTGTCTTGACTATGGCTAGTCCAAGTCCCATTCCTGTACTCTTGGTTGTAAAGTTCGGCTTGAAGATTTTCTCCTGCACTTCTGGCGCTATGCCATTGCCGTTGTCGCTCACTTTTATGATGATGTGCTGGCCGTCGTGTTCTAATGATACGTTGATGTCAACATGCTGGCTTTGCGAAACGCTCTGAAGGGCATTCTTGATAAGGTTGTTGAATACTGACAGTATCTGGTCGGCATTCACCATCGCAAAGGCATGGTCCGTATCTGATGTGTATGTTACTGTGGCGTTTTCGCTCTTGCTGTAGAGTAGGGCTGTGCCACTCAGTTTCTCGGCTATGTCTACTCGCGTTATCTCGCCCTGTTTCATCTTTGCGACGTTAGAGAATTCAGAGGCGATGAATGCCATCTGGTCTATCTGCTCTACCAGGGTGTTCGCTGTCTTCTTGATGAATGTGTCAAAGCGCTGCTGAGATTCCTCGTCATCTGATGTACTCGCTTTCTCCCATGCCTTGATCATGTATTGCACGCTCAGTTTCATCGGCGTCAGCGGGTTCTTTATCTCATGGGCTATCTGACGGGCCATCTCGCGCCATGTCATCTCTCGCTCGGTAAGGGCTAGCTGCTCTGCACTGTGCTCGAGTTCGTCTATCATACGGTTGTATTCGTTGATGACGATTGCTATCTCGTCGGTGCCTCTATAGGCTATCTTCTTGTTCTTCTTCTGTAGGCGCACTTCACGTATGCTGTTGCTGATGGTCAGCAGAGGCTTGGTAATGCCTCGTGCTAGGAAGTAGGAGAATAGCACGGCAAGAAGCATGACTACCATATAGGCGTTGGTGATTGGCATGATTGTCGACATGAGCTGGAGTCTCATGGCGTTGACGTCATTGAAGTGAGGCACTTCAAGGTAGCCTATGACGTTGTCATCGATGTCTGTCACGTCTGAATATATGGCATAATACTCCATCCCTCCTAGTTTCTCGTGCATGAAGATTTCCGAACTTAGTGACACGTTCGTCTCCGACTCATCGTTCACCATGTCGCCTCTGAGCCTTTGAAGTGCTACGCTGTTGATAAGTGGAGATGCTATGCCGTTGTCGAACAGTTCACGTTTCGATGTGCCTATTAGCATTCCGTTCGGAGAATACAGATGTGCTTCGGCTGATGTGCTGGCTGTCGCTCTCTGCAGTATGTTGTCTGCCATGACTTGGTCTAGGAACTCTGTCTCTTCCAGCTCTTGGCTGACGGAATTTTTGATGGTTGTCAACGTCTGTTGCAGACGGTCCCTGCTCTGCGATTCAAAACTTCTCATCGACTCCCATGCCGAAAGAACGCAGATGAAGAGGAGTAGGACTATCACGAAGATGATGAATACCGACTGTATGCGCTCATGAATGGACATGTTGTAGTATAGTAGGTAACGTCGACCAACAAGGAATAGCAATACCGACGATATGATGAACATGCCAAGGAACAGGTATGAGTAGTCGGCTATGTACTGGCCGATTGTCATTACCGGATAGCTCAGTACGACGGTATGGGCGTTGGACAACGAGTATACCAGGTGTGAATACTTGCTGTCGTTGATATACTTCTTTTGGCCCGTGGCGATGTCACCCGTCCAGTCCTGACGACGTGCATAGCTGCATTTGCCGTATGTCGACTGCAACCGCTTTTCGAAATATTTGGCGTATGAATAGCCTTTTAACTGGCGTGTGTCAATGCGGTCGCGACTATTGGTGAGCAGTTCGGGATAGCCTGCTTCTATCATCTGTGTCTTCTGGTTTATCTCTATGAACAGACGCTCCCATGTGCTTGTATGTTTGTTGTAGAAACGGAATTGTCCAAAATAGCTCGCTTTGCCGTCGTTGTCGTTCAGACCGAAGAAGTTGCTGTTGGGCGATATGCGTTGGCCGTATGTGTTGACCATGTTCTGGAAGTACTCATAGCAGTTGTACTCTTCATCGGTACTATTGATGACAAGTTGGCTCTCCGGACCACGACATGGTATTATCTGTATGTCGTATCGGGTGAAATAACCATCGAAATAGCGACCTCGCATGTACGTGTATAGGTTCACTTCCTCGTCTGCATTGGTTACTTCTGAACTGAAGAATTTCTGTAGCACGGTGTCTACCGAAAGGTTGTGCTCCATGGCTGCCAGCATGGTCTCCGCTACAGGGTCGTCCTCCCTGACAAGGTTAAAGGCAAGGTTGTTGCAGAGTATGTCGCGGTTCTGGATCTCCTTTTCGATGTTGAGCGATGTCAGGCGTTGAGTAATAAACAGCGCGATGATAAACATTATCCATACGTAGCTACTGTATGTCATTCCGATGGCAGCCCCTTCGCCATTGTCGCCTCTGGCTGCAACAAAACGCCTCTTTATGATGTAATAGAGAGGATTGATGATGACAAAACCGATGAAGAATGTCCATTCAAACCAATCCATTATAAATGCCGACGGAATCAGTATCAGCAGACAGAATATTGCAAAGGTCTTGACAAAGTCTACCCATGACAGGTTGCGTATAATCTCTGCGTAGGCCCTTTCGGTGACAACCATGAATGAGATTGCCATAAGTGTTAGGGCTATGATCTTGACTATTGTTGCACCAGAAGCGTCAAGTCCATCGACAAATATAGCCAGGTCCGTCGAGTTGTCAACCATGACGTTCAATGTCGCATTAAATGATGTATATACACCATAGATGAGCATCAATAGCCCAAAGAAGACAAGGCATGGTCTGCGCTCAACAAGCTGCCACTTGTCTACTTTCCTGAAGTCAAACCATCGGAAGGTGTAGTAGCACCACACAAACGAGAATGTGGCAAATAAAAGCAGGAATACAAGCGACGGCGCCCACCAGTCGTATGCAAATACTTGTGGCGAGAAGAGGAACCATCGGGCCATCTGGTCGCCTACACTCAGATTCAAGGCCCATACGTAGATTAGTACAAGTACACCTGCTGATATTATCAATGCTCGGTTGTTGTAGCCATGTTTTGTTATGAGAAGCATTATGACGTTGAGCATCCATAACATGAAGACTAGCCACATGGTTAGCGCTATCATGTCGGCTGCCATCATCCAGTCGGTCATCTGCCTGTTGCCGTTCGCTACAATCGAGAAGATGAATTTGCCGTTCTTGTCATAGATCGCCCGTCCGTCGTTGTCTGTACTCAGCAGTATGTGACAGTTGTTGGCTATGCCTAACGATTCGTTAAAGGCATCATAGAGATAGTCGTTGTTTACTGAGTAATGGCTCTTGATGAGCATTAGGGCATAGACCGACATCTGCCCAATCTTGATGGAACGTATGTAGTACCATCCATTATGTGTCTCAATTACCGGTCTGCCAAGCATTCGTGGCTTGAGTTCACTTATCGGCAGAAGAGCATTGTTCCATGCTTCAAGGCTGTTCTCTTGAAAGAGGTAATAACTATATTCGTCGTCCGAACATACTGTATTGAGGAGCTGCTGCAGATTATCGTAGTTCCCTTCGTTGATGGAGTCGACTATGGTTGTCAGCTTCTCGTCCATCTTTTCGCCATGACGTATCATGACAGACTGAATGCCCTCGTTAATGCTGGATGACATCGACGTAGGCCACTGGTTGATTGCCGTATGTATGCAAATTGCTGCAACGGCCCCCAGAAACAGAAGAACTATATGTATAATCTTGCGCCTCAAGGTAGCATGCACCTAGATGTTTCTATTACCAGTTGTCGGTACGGAATGGATAGGCTGGTGTCATAAAGCCTCCATAGAGTGTGCCGCGTGAGAAGTCTTTGAAACAATAACGCACGGCAACGGGCTTGCTTACTTTCGACGAACTGACGACAACATGATTGGTCTGCCAACGCAACCATACTTTGTCTGCTGGGTAGAATACCTTGTCGCTTCCGGCAACCTCAAATCCTTCTATCATGTAGTTACTGCAGATGCCCATTGGAAGATTGTCAAAGCCAACGAAGGCTTCTCTGCCTTCAACTTTGAAGTCCTTGTTGAATATTGGGCCTCCAGTAATGAACTGCTTCATTCCATAGGTTTTGTTCAATGAAAGTGAAGCAAGACGCAAACCTACTTCCTTCTTCTTGCGTGGGTGTATGTTGTGATATTCCTCTGGCAAGACTAGGTCACATGTACTTACCATTCCCGAGTTCGGAATCATGTCTATGGCTCTGTATTGTGCCTCTCTGAAATATGCTGCCTTGCCTGTCTGTATAGGGTCGTCATAGCAGTATGGCGCTATCTCTACATAATAGAACGGTATGTCGCCACATCCTATCTGCTTACGCCACAACTTGACCATGTCGGCAAGACGACTTGCATAGACATATTGCTCGCCTACGTTGGATTCACCCTGATAGAAGATGATTCCTTTGTATGTGAAGCGATGGACTGGCATGAACATGGCATTGTATGGCAGAAGTCTGCGAAGATATACTTCGCTTGTATTCTCAATGTCCTCTTTCCTTGTCGATAGTCCGTAGCTTTCAAGAAGGCTCTTGCTCATCCAGCTCTCCACTTTTGTTCCACCGTATGCACATGAGACGATGCCAACAGGCACGTTGAGTGCATGGCTGATGAATTTTGCATAGTGCCATGCTACAGCACTATACTGAGGCGATGTTGATGCTGAAGGTATTGTCCATTCTGCGTCTGTATCACTCTCCTCTGTATAGCTGTGCTTCAGAGGTACTGTGAAGAAACGTACGCCTTTCTCTGTCGAAGAATTCATAATCTCTTCTGCACCACCTTCAACAAAACATCCCGGGAAGCCTTTGAGTGGCATCTCCATATTGCTCTGTCCCGATGCAAGCCATACCTCACCGATGAGTATGTTGTCAAGACGTACTGTCTTGTTGTCTGCGTCTGTTATCTCGATGGTCTGTGGGTCGAATGATGCGGCTGGTGTGTTGATTACTGCCTCCCATGAACCATTGTTGTCTACTTTGACGTTGGTCAAATTAGTCTGCCATGAGGTCTTGATGGTCACTTCACCCTTGCCTTCGCCCCAAAGACGAACGCCTGTCTGCTGCTGGATGACCATGTTTGAACCAATGATGTGTGGCAACTTGAGTTCTGCATTTGTTGAAGTTGTAGCTACTATGCCTGCGGCAAGTGTAGCAATGTGGGCTAAAAATTTCTTCATGAGTGATTATTCGTTACGATTGTGTTATTTGATGAGGAAATCCATCAGTTTCTTGTCACCTATGTATGCTTCAAGTCTCTCTCCCTCTTTTACCGGACCGACACCTGCTGGTGTTCCTGTATAGATGAGGTCGCCCATCTTTAGGGTGAAGAACTGTGATACGTAGGCTATTATTTCGTCAACAGAAAATAGCATGTCACCTGTGTTTCCTGTCTGACGTCGTTGTCCGTCAATATCAAGGTGGAAGTCTATGTTGTTGATGTCCCCACCTGCCTCAGCAAGAGGTATGAACTCTGATATTGCGGCCGACTGGTCAAATCCTTTGGATATCTCCCAAGGTAAACCCTGACTCATCAGCTTACGCTGCAAATCACGGGCGGTGAAGTCTATCCCAATGCCAACTTCGCTATAGTAGCGATGGGCAAATTTCTTGTTTATTGCTCGTCCGAGACGGTTGATCTTTACGACTAGTTCCGTTTCGTAGTGAAATTCTGATGCAAAATCAGGTATATAGAAAGGTGTGTTGACTCTAAGTATTGCCGAGTCTGGCTTCATGAAAATAACAGGGTGTTCTGGACGCTTAAAGTCTTGGCCATGCAGTTCGTCGACATGCTTGGCATAGTTCATTCCAACGCATATTATTTTCATATCAGCCTCTCTTTCATTTTTATTTCTGTCGTGATTTCATGTATAGTTGTGTGAGGACACGCTTGGTGTCGCCAGGAAAGTCTGCTTTCATCATCCAGTCGTAGAATGATGGCTCGACTTTCAACACGTCAACAACTTTCTTGCCTAAATGCTTGCCGAAGTTGAAGACTTCTTCTCCCTTGTCGTTATAGCCTATTCGTCCGGCATAGTCGGCTGTCTTCTTCATTGTTGTGTATTCAGAAAGGAAGGCTATGTCGTTTTTAAGGTCTGGATAACGGTCTAGCTGTGCTTTCAATACTTCGTATGTGGCACGAATATCTGCTTCGGCTGCGTGCGCTCCGGTAAGGTCTTTGTCGCAATAGAATTTGTATGCAGCAACAAGCGTACGTTGCTCTTTCTTGTAGAAGATGTTTTGCACGTCGACAAAGTTGTATCTTCTGAAATCAATGTCGATGCCTGCCTTGATGAACTCTTCGGCAAGAAGCGGAATGTCAAATTTGTTGGAATTGTAACCACCTATGTCACACCCCTCCATGATCTTTGCAAGTTGTGGCGCAATGTCACGGAACTTCGGCTTGTCTTTTACATCGTCGTCAGTAATCTTATGAACTTCCGTTGCCTGTTCTGGAATGTGCATTTCAGGATTTATCCTATACGTGTAGACTTCCTCATGTGTGTCAGGGAAGACTTTAAGGATAGATATTTCGACAATGCGGTCTTTCGACGCGTTGACACCAGTTGTCTCCAGGTCGAAGAAGACGATAGGACGTGTGAGATTCAGGTTCATTGATGGTTCCTCCTTGTAGCCCGATATAGGCGTTATAAAAATACTTGTCCCTTATTGTGGGTCAAGTACGACAATCTTTTCGATAGGTACCTGTGGGTTGTAATATTTCTCAGATACCACAAGCTTCTCCGTGTATGGCTTTGTACGGTCCGACTCAATGGTGAGTGTATATACACCTGGGTCGAGAGTGAGTACGAATGTTGATGTCGACATCTTCATCTTGATAGATGCAACGGTTTCGCCTGTTTCGTCAGTAACCTCGATGGTTGGCTGCTCTGTGAGAGGCATAGGTTTTGGCTTTGCCTTGATTGCTACAGTATACTTGAGAAGTGCTGTATTCTTGAGGTCCTTGTATTTGTCAAAGACTACAGCATAGATGTCGCGTCCTCCGAAGCCTCCTTCGCGTATGGAAGATATGTAGGCATATTTGTGGTCGCTTGTATATGATATAGTCATGTTGTCGTATGTGTCGTTGATTGGGTACTTCATGTGTACTGGCTTGCCCCATTCACCTGTCTTGGTGTTGAGGTCGGAGTAGTAGAGGTCGAGTCCACCCATGCTACCTGGTCTGTCTGATGAGAAATAAAGACGTTTGCCGTCGGCACTCAGATTAGGATAGTTCTCGTCAAATTCCTCTGTGTTGACTAGTCCAGGAAGTGGACGTGGTGTACACCATACGCCATTGAATTTGATAGAGTAGAACAGGTCAAGTTTGTCGTTGGTACAAGTACCTGAGAATATGATTGTATCTCCGTTGAGGCTCGATGTCGCAGCAACTTCGTGTCCCTTCATGTCAATAGGGCTTGTCAGTTTGAGACCATCGCTCATTCGTCCATTGCCCATATACTTGTCACATTCATAGATAGCAAATTCGCCTTCGCGGTTTGAATTGAAGAACATTCCGTTGGCGTTGGTTCCACATACATATTCATCGTAGATTGTATTCACTACACCAGTCGCTGGTTTGCTCTTCGACCATCCAAGTCCTTGCGTGTCACTCACCTTGACATTGAAGTAGTTCATTACAATGGTTGAATTGTACTTGTCATCCGATGAGAATATGAGGGTGCTATTGTTGTTGATGATGTATGGGTTGATCTCTGAATACTGTGTGTTGATCATTTCACCCATGTTGATGAAGGTACAGTTCAGCGAGTCTTTTACCATCGCCTGAGCCGACTTGATCCAGTCGCCTAGTTCATCTGCCTTGGCCTGGTCTTCTTGTGTCTTTGCCATAGTGGCAAATTCATCGAGGTATTTTTTCGCCTGTGAGAAGTCGTGGGCATGGAAATGTGCCTTGGCTGCAATGTAGTAGGCCTCAATGTCCTGGTCTGGAACCATCTTGAGATATCGGTCGATATAGATGCATGCGGCACCTCGTGGAGACTCATCGCTGATGATTGTCTCAGCAATTCTCTTGAGGAGTTTTGGGTCATCTGGGCGTTTTGTATACGCCTTCATATATTCGCCAAGTGCTTTTGTATAGCACATGCCGTTGAAATACATGTCACCCTTGGCGTCAATGACGTTCTCCTTATCCTTGTCTTTGCCCTTGTCCTGAGCAAGGCATAAGCTAGGGATAAGCATTAAATATGCAGCTATAAAAAATAAATTTCTCATGTCTACTCGCTTTTTCGATTAACAGTTTATAAAGTAGTATGTAGACCTTCAACTATCATGCCATTGCAGCATCCTACATGACTGGAGTGACCTTTTATTTGTTTGCCTTCTTGACGAACTTGTCAATTGCAACTGGAATAGAAGGACACTCTGGCGATGGAGCGTTGAAGTCGAGACGGAGACCGGCATCCTTTACAGCCTGAGCTGTTGTTGGTCCGAGACATCCGATAGCAGTTTCGCCTTGAACGAATTCTGGAAAATTGTGCTTGAGTGATGCAATGCCCTGAGGACTAAAGAACACCAAAACCTGATAGTCGTTGATGTTGACGTCGCTGAGGTCGCTGCTGACTGTGTTGTAGAGAATAGCCTTGGTGTATGTAAGTTTTGCCTTCTCGATAGCATCCGGAACCTCTGGCTTATGCACTCCTGAAAGCGGAAGAAGATATGTCTCTTCCTTGTGCTTCTTCATCACTTCAATCATGTCCTGTACCTTCTTGCCTACGTTAGAGAAGAAAATCTTACGTTTACGGTAGACGATGTACTTCTGAAGGTATACTGCGACCTCTTCTGAAATACAGAAATATTTCATTGTGTCTGGTATGTTGAGTCGTAACTCTTCTGCCAGACGGAAATAATGGTCGATAGCAATCTTACTAGTGAATACCACAGCTGTATGTGACAAAATGTCAATTTTCTGCTTGCGGAACTCCTTAGAATCAACACCCTCGACATGTATGAATGGACGGAATGTTATCTCGATATTGTTACTTTGAGCAATTTCAAAGTATGGCGATTTTGGATCTGAAGGCTCTGGTTGTGAAACCAGTATTTTGCTAATTTTCAATTTGTTATGTTTTTGTTCTTAATAAATGTTTAACCATACTTTGTTCTTACATCATGGTCAACAACTTGTAAATGCAGACCACTGGTATGGCTTCGACGGTGCAAAGATACAAAATTGAGTAAAGAAATGAAAGATAATCACTCAAAATAATTTTAACTGATTTTAATATCTTCCAAAAATATAACAACACGAAAGCCGTGCATGCAATTGCTCCCATAATGAAATAATCACTTTCGCGAACGAATGGAAATATGAGTGCAATAGGAAGGGCGACTATGGCAAAAATGTCTGTCGCTATTATTTTGCATGTAATGATATACTTTGACACTTCCGGTATGTCGAATGTAAATCCAATGATTGAATGGAGTGCAAACTTGAAGATGTAAAATAGACATGTCGCGCCCAGAATTGCACCATACAACTTAATGCCTGAGAGGTCATCGACTGAGGTGTGTCCGGTGGCAATATATATATCGTAGATGATGACTGCTGTTAGAATGTAAAATGCTGTATGCAGCAGTCGGCTTGGCCAATAGTTTTGTAGTGTCATCGACTCTGTTACCGAACGCCAGTGGAATCCGCTGTATGTAAGCGTCAGCATCTGCTGGAAGAATAGGGTGGCGCGAGATCTAACGATACCGATTATTAGTCCTGCAACGATTGTAATGGCAAAAAGCCATACTGTGTCAGCGTTAAGTGCTGTGTGTCCGAGTGGCTTGTAGATAAGCTGCCCGTCAGTAGATGGCGATATGGAGGTGACATAGTCGGTGTGTGCTGTACTGACACCCGAAAATGACTTGACTGCAGCGAGATCGGTGCTGATGCGTGCTGTATCGGTCTGGAACAAGTATGTGTAGTCTGCCATATCGTGTTTTATTTAGTTTACTGCTGCATCGAGAAGTGTCGTGCTGCAGTTGTCACCTTTTTTCAAGTATTCTATAGCTTCTTCAACTGTGTCGGCGAAAAATACTGTCTTGAGATGCTCCTCTTTCATGAAATGCTCGTCAACCATTAACTGCAACTGAACTTTCAGACTATCGTAGAAATGGTCTGTGTTGAGTACTACGATTGGCTTGTGGAGCAGCCCCAGTTTCTTGTCGGCCATGGCGTCGAAGAGTTCGTCCATGGTTCCCGTGCTGCCTGGCAGGATTATTATAGCATCGCCAAGTTCTATTAGCATCTGCTTCCTTTCTGCCATGGTGTTGGTCTGACGCATGTCATCGACTCCTGTGTGCTGCCATTCGACATCTACCATGAATTTAGGAATCACTCCAATGATTTTCGCGTTTCTTTCGAGTGCAACATTCGCTATGCAGCCCATGAGCCCAACACTCCCTCCACCATAGACGATACCATAGCCTTCGTCGACTAGACGATTAGCAAGAAGTCTGGCGTCTTCGAAATACACATCCCTGATCTTGGGGCTGGACGCACAGAATATTGTGGCCATCATATTGTGTGGAGTCGTCATTTCTATTCTTTTTTGTTAGTTAATTCGATAGTCGTCGCATCACGATGAAGCTGCTTGTTTTTCTTCAGTTTGTTGAAAGGAATCTGATACTCGAGCGTATATGTGAATCCTATGCCTGCTTTGGTGTCATAGTTTCCATATCCAGCAATTGCGTATGGGTCGAGAGAACTGTCGTGGAATGATGCAAGAAGAAAACGTCCGCGGACGCTCCATCCCATGTAGAAGTTCTTTAGTACTTCGCAACGTAGTCCAAACAGTATCTCGATGATATGGCTGTTGACGGCCGAATTGCCAACCGAACCATCATAGTTACCCCAGTATGAATCGACGATTGAGAAGTTCTTAGCCTCATGGCTCTGCCACGAATATCCATAACGTGCTCCTACAAAGATGTTGTCGTTGACAGGGAAGTATTCTGACATGAAAATGTCGTAGTCTACACCTATCTTAATGAATGCGCCGTTGGCCTTATACTTGAAGTTCTGGTTTGAATATTTTGTGTTTTGAAATCCTACTTCACCATTGGCCCACCATCTGGTTTTGAAACCCATTCGTCCAACAAAGGCAAAGCCTGTGTTCTCTTCCTTGATGATACGCATGATAAATGGCGAAAGGTCAATTCCGAGAGATAGTCCCTGATCTTTGAGTACGATGATTTTTGGGGTGTATTTGTCCTCTTCGTCATCGTCGCCATTACTCTGTGACTTGTTGCTGTTTGAACTAGCCTGTCGAAGTGCACCGTCAAGAGCCTGTGCAGACGAGTCGATGGCAACCGACAGCAGGAGAGCGATGAGAGCGGCCTTTATATTAATATATGTATATCTGGACATTCTCAATGCTTTCGTTATATTTGATATATGGATATGTTATGGCGACAGAGTCGATAAACACATAGGCCGACGAAACAGAGTCGACCTTCATTTCCATCGTGATGCCAGCACTTCCAGAAGCAGGTTTGGTGTGTCGGGAATAGATGAAGGTCAGTTCATCGCTTATCGAATGTGTCTGTATGGCGAATCGGGTAGTGTCCTGATGCATGTTGAGGTTGAGGAAGAACTCTTTGACAGCTGGTTCGTCATAGAGCAAAGAGTCTTCACGTCCAATGCCGTAAACCTTGACTTCAGTAAGTGTCGTGTCATTGCCTGTGTGGCGGGAGTAGACACCAACCTGCACACTATGCTGATATGAAAGTAACATGCCTTCGTCATCGTTGCATGCTGCAATCATAAAAAGGACAATACCTAATATGGTGATTAATCTGACATTCATGGCCACGTGAAAATAACGATGCAAAGATAGTGAATTTTTTCGTTTTATCAGCATTTTAAGATGAGTCAAATTAAATGTCATCATGTGTGGAACGGCAAGATTACTGTGGTGTTGTAATAATAGTGGAGTCGCTTAATGCCTTGATGGAGTCTTGAACTTCAAGCCTTCTCTGTTCCTCTTGCTCTTTTATATCAGCCTCTTCCGCTTCCTTCATCATCTTCTTCATCTGTGCCTTCTGTTTCTCTTCGTCGGTCTGTAGCTGTTCTGGTATAGGAAGTCCAGACATTTTGAATGTCTCCCTTATGACAGCTATGCGTCGAGAAAGAGAAATTGAGTCGTTACGCATCATGTCCTTGGCACTAACTTGTCGTTTGAGTTTTGCCTTTGTGAGGTCGAAGCTATCCCAATTGAGGTTGTTGATATTTCCCTTGATTGTAACTCCGGCCTTGAATGGCAGAGGTGACTTGAGGAGGGAGATGTGATAGTTGAGGTTCATGTCGAAGTCTTGCGAACCTCCGACGGCTGCTGTGTATCTGTCAATAGTCATGGCAAACGGCAGTATTTCGATTTTGCCCGAATCGACAAGCACATTCATGGCCAATGTGTCGATGATGTTCTTCTTCTTGTTTTTGAACATGAGCAGTTTTGATATTCGCTGGAATGTCTCTCCATCGAGGAGTGTCATGCTCTTGCCACCGAAGTGTATTGATGCACTTGCCGTGTTGAGGTCGGGGTTCATGAGACTGTCAAGTTTCGTCTTGATTGTCATGTAGCAGTCTACTTGACCTTTCATTGAACCAAGCATAGGCATTATTGTGTCGAGATGGAGGTCTTCGACGATTTCGGCAATGTCAGCACGTTCCCATCTGATGAATGCGTCGAGGTCTGCGTACTGTTTTCTGCGGTGACCTTTATATGCTAGGATGGAAATGGCGTTGGAGTTGCCATGCTTGAAGCGGATGTTTGTGGCGTGTAGACATCGGTTGTTGATTACTACTGTGCCTTTTATGTCACGAACATTAAGGCTATCGTATTTGAAGCTTGCAATGTTTGTGTTGATGTTCATGTGGATGCGCTTCGGTATTGTTACGATAGCGCTTGGTGCTTTTGCTGGTGTCTCCTGCTGGAGGTCGTCTGAATGACTGTTGACAATTGTTGTGTCGCTAATGACAGACGATGTCTCTAAGAATTCGTCTTCATTGTCGATGTAGGCATTCAAAAGTTCGTTGCAGTTGATAGTGTCTGCATTGAGTGTCAGCGATGCGTTGAAAGGTTGTTTTGAATAGAGCGAGTAGAAGAGGTTGTGTATTGTGGCTTTGACATCCATTTCCGACTTGCCTATCTTGATGTGTGACCTTTCGATGTTTATTGTGCGGTCGCCTTGTGTGATGCGTGTGTTGGTAGATATTATAGGAATTTTATAGTGTGGCATGTATACTTTGACTTGTGCAAACTGAGTATACATGTCAGAGTTCCATGTTGAGTCGCCTGTCTGCTCGAGCATAGAATAGGCATCGAGATTCTTTGTGAATCCTCGTATGCTCCAGAAGTTGGAGAATATGGTGTCAGACTTGAGTTTTGCCTCTAAGTGGAGTTTCTTTTTGTTCCATGCCATTGGTCTGGTAGAGCCAGATGCCTTGATGTTCTTGAAATAGAGGACTACGCTGTCGGACTGAAGTCCTAGACGGTTGGCGCTAAACGCAGCCTTGAGTGGCACGTGACGTGTTGTGTCGCGGTTGAATACAGTCTTTACTCCACCAACGAAGTCACGCAGAACAATTTTGGCATGAGGATGGTCGAGTTCGAATTTGCTTAGCTTGACACCTGCCTTGAGTGTGTCGCGACCTTCGAACTTGATATGTGCATCGCTATGCATGCTGAACTTCAATGAGTCGTCGACAATGGATATGCTGTCTACATCGAGTTTGCCGCGAGCCTTGATGCGTCCGAAGTCGTATTTCTTTATATCGCTATAGCGGAACTGTGTTGCAATGTCGGCGTTGACAAGACCTTTCATTCGTGTGTTGGCCATTGGGAATACATCGAGTATTGAAGCCAGGTCGATATGGGCGTTGATCTTTGCGTCTATGTATGGGTCGTCGAGGAGTTCAGTTGCCTTGACGGTTGAGGTGACTTCGGAATTGCCTCCCTTGAAGTGGAATATTTCGAGGTTCATGAAGGAAGAGTCGGGACGCTGTGCATCTATGAGGGTGTTGAATTGGGCTGTTACATCCTCTATTCCTTTTTTCATGCCTTCGTAGTGTCCCTTGATGTCGTTGAGTGAGACTGCACATTCGATGACTGGTGAGTTGGTGTCATCGAGTCGTCCTTTGAGAGTGCCACTGGCAGAAATGCTTCCGTTTTCTACCATGATATCCTGACCTACAATATCTTTAGGAATTATAGCGAAAAGTTTTTCGATGCTTGGTGATTCGAGTTCGTATTTGAAGTCCATGTCAACTCCAGTTGAGTCGGTCTTGAACCATCCGTCAATATCTATATCGTGACTGTCAAGATTTACACATGTTTCGTCGAACTTGTAACGTTCGTCGTTATAGTCGTAGAAAATGTGTCCATTGAAGCCTATAGGTAGTCTGCGGATGTAGCGTGTGCCATCTATCTTGAGAGATGATGACTTGTCCTTAAACTCGATGTCGACATTCAGGCTGTCGAGATTGATATCGCCTTCGGTTCGCATGTAGACGCTGTCGAGGCTAACATGTGTCTGGCTGATCTTGTCAGAGTAGCGGAGCTTGACGTTGTCGAGTTCGATGTGCTTGAAGGAGAGAATATAGTCGAAGGATGTTGTGTCGTCTTCAGTCTCGAGTGTGTCGGGTTTGATTATGTCCCAGTTGTGTCGTCCGATGGAATCGGTGTAGAGACGGAGCTGAGCGTTTGTGAGATTGGTTCGTCCGATGACAATTTCGTTGGTGCGGAGTGTGTGGATGAGGTCGAGTCCTGCTGTGAGTTCACTTAGGACGAGAACTGTGTCGCGACGTGAGAATATTGTGTCGGTCGGGTTGGTGTGTAGTGCATGACTGACAATCTCGACGCTGTCGACCTTTATTCCGAAACGTGGGAAGGATGAAAAGAATGTTGCTTCGACAGATCCGATTTTTACGTCGGCATCGAGGTACTTGTGTGCGTAGGCTCTGGCGATTGGGGTGAGCTTTTCTGGTGTTACAACAGCATAAAGAGCAATAGTCACCAACAGTAGGAGAAGTCCTCCTATTGTGGCGAGTGTAATGCCTGATACCTTTAGTATTTTCTTTGTTATGCTATTCATTGTTGCAAAGATATATTTTCTCTTTGACTTATCCAATTGGGTTAATGAACTTTGTCATATAATAATGAGATGATGTTGTCGGCAAGCGAGTTGTCGTCGGCATCGAACCACTGGTAGTCGCCTTTGAGCTTGAACCAGGTCATCTGTTTCTTTGCGTATCGGCGTGTGTTGGTCTTGATTTTTTCTACAGCTTCGTCAAGAGACATTGAGCCGTCAAAATAGGCAAACATCTCCTTGTATCCGACGGTGTTGAGTGAATTCAGAGTTCGACGAGGGTAGAATTCGCGTGCCTCGGCTTCGAGTCCTTGCTGCATCATGATGTCGACTCGTCTGTTGATGCGTTCGAAAAGTTGCTGACGGTCACGTTCGATGCCAATTTTCACTATGTGGAATGGTCGCTGTTTGTGAGTGTTGGTGCGAAGCGACGTGTAGGTCTGTCCTGACTCGAGGCAAACTTCGACGGCATGGATGACTCGCTTGTAATTCTGTCGGTCGACTTCGTCGTAGTGGACAGGGTCGAGTTCGTGAAGCATATCAAGTATGGTGTCGAGTCCTTGTGACTCATAAATGCCCCATACTTTGTTGCGTATCTCGTCGCTGATGGTTGGAATCTCGTCGATACCGTTGCATACTGCGTCGACATACATCATCGAACCACCAGTCAGGACAACAACATCGTGGCTGAGGAAAAGTGACTCGAGCAACGAAAGCACGTCTTGTTCAAATTCCCAGGCACTATAGTAGTCGTCGATAGAGCGATGTCCAACGAGGTAGTGCTTGACTCGGCCCAGTTCTTCGCCAGTTGGAGCTGCGGTGCCGATTTTTAGTTCCTTGTATACTTGTCTGCTGTCTGCTGATATTATGGGACAAGCAAGACGTTCGGCCACTTCGATGGCTGATTGGGTCTTGCCTACGGCTGTAGGTCCGACGATGACAAGCAGAGTCTTTTTCATTTACAACAAACTAAATTTCAAGTTCAAAAAGTGGTGGAATAAAGGTGGTTTTTCGGGTGGAAAAATCAGGTTCTATTCCTATGGTATCCCTACGGTATCCCTATGGTATCCCTACGGTATCCCTATGGTATCCCTACGGGGAAAGTACGTGTTTCGACAATCAGTTGAAACGGATTGCTTTGGCTGGTGAAATGGATGCTACAACATAGGATGGAGCGACCATTACGAGAGTGGTTAGAGCCAAGGTTCCGATGTTAAGTCCAAGAATCACTAGTGGATTGATGAGCATAGGAACTGTGTCGAGGTAGTAGCTTTCAGGGTCGAGTCCGACAAGTCCGGTGTATTGCTGGAGAAGACAAAGTCCGAGTCCGATGACGTTGCCAATGATCATGCCTCGTCCGATGATGTAGACTGCCATGTAGACAAAGACTTTGCGGATGTGCTGGTTGCGGCTTCCCATAGCCTTGAGCAGACCAATTGTGTTGGTGTTTTCGAGGATGAGGATGAGGAGTCCGGAAACCATGTTTAGACTTGCCACAGCAATAATCAGTACGAGTATTACAATAATATTGGTGTCCAGAAGGTTGAGCCATCCAAATATCTGAGGCTGTATGTCCTTGATAGACTGGACACGGAGAAAACTGTCGTTGGGTCCGATATAGGCAGACGTGTGAAGTCCGATCTCGTCAGCTACGTAATCCATTTTGTCGAAGTCGTCGAGCAGCACTTCGTAGCCGGTGATGTGCCCGTTGCTCCAGCCGTTGAGCTTTGCCAGGTGCTTCATGTCGACAAAAGCCATCTTCTCGTCGAATTCAGGGAAATGTGAGTTGAAAATGCCCTGCAGAGTGAACTTGCGGGCACGGATGCCATTGTTCTGGATGAAGAACATGCGTACCGCATCGCCAGCCGAGAGGTTGAGCAGGTTGGCGAGTGAGCGTGAGAGCACTATGCCGTCGGACTTGGCTGAGGATGTGTCGGTTTCCAGAACTTCGCCTTCTTCAAGTATAGAAGATATGAACGACCAGTCGAAACTTGAGTCGACGCCTTTGAGGGCGATGCCCTGGATTGCGTCTTCTGTCTTGATGATGCCGGGCTTGACAATGAATGGCTGGACGTGTTTTACTCCATCTATTTTTTCTATCTTGGATACAAGAATACTGTCATCGGGAATAGGATTGGTCTCGTAACTTCTGTTGTAGTCGTAGGAGCCAATCTGAATGTGGGTGCCGAAACCGACAATCTTGTCGCGAACCTGCTGCTTGAATCCGAGTCCGATACAAACAGAAATAATCATCACGGCAACACCGAGGGCAACAGCACCTGCCGCCGCCGATACCGAAACAGCCGGCT